>DATIXG010000069.1:0-61422 GCA_035518815.1 Gemmatimonadales bacterium
TCCGAAACGGTGATTGATCTCGCGCGCGAGCTCTCCCACCTCTTCAGTGAGGCGCGCGAGATTGCTCAGCGGCGAGAAGTATCCTTCTTTATATTGCCCGATCCATTGTTCGACTGTCTGCTGCGCTTCGCGGAAGGCCACAGGGAGTCTCCTTGAACGTCCAACTGTCGCCGCTCGTAGCGCCCTTTCGCGGTGAGCGGTATGCCGCGCCACGGCAAAGCGCGTTGTGGGCACCGCCGTACGACGTGATCGGACGCGACGAGCGTATCGCGTACGCCGCGCGGGACCCCCACAATATCGTGCACCTCATCCTGCCGGAAGCGCCCGCGGGAAGGGATCGCTACACGCTCGCCGCGGAACGGCTCGCCCATTGGCGCGAGGCCGGCGTCATCGTACCGGATCCCGCGGATGCGGTCTACGTACTCGCGCAGACATATGCGCTTCCCTCCGGTGAGCGCCGCACTCGCGTCGGCATGTTCGCCGCCGTGGCGGCAGAATCCTTCAGCACGCGGAGGGTCCGGCCGCACGAGCGCACGCATGCCGAGCCCAAGGCCGACCGCCTGGCGCTGTTGCGGGCGACTCGCACGAACCTCGAGTCGATCTTCCTCCTCGCCCCGGACGCGGATCGCGCTCTGGCGGAAGCGCTCGCGCGCGTCACCGCGAGTGCGCCGGATGTCCGCGGGGAGCTCGACGAAGTGGACCTGCGGATGTGGGTCGTGACCGGTTCCGCGGGCCAGGAGCTGGCAACGCTCGCCGGCCGTGGGCCGCTCTACATCGCCGACGGCCACCATCGCTACGAAACGGCTGTCGCCGACGCGAGCAGCCGGGGTGGCGACGGCCGGGTGCTCGGGCTCATCGTCCCGGCGACGGACTCGGGGCTCACAATTCTCCCCACGCATCGCATCATTTTCGGGGCGGGCCGGGACTCGAAGAAGCTGCTTGCCGAATGGAGTCGTTGGTTTGAAGTGGGCCGCGTGGCGCCCTGCATGGACCGGGTGGAGCGGCTCGCGGAGATCGGACGCGGCCGAACGGCTTGCATTGTCGCGTTTCCGGACGGTTTCGACGTCACCCTGGTGCTCAAGCGCGATGCCGTCCTCGACGACGTGCCCGGCCTGGGCAAGAGCGCAGCGGTGCGCGCTCTCGACGTCGCGCGGATCGAGACGCTCGTCGTCAAGATGATTCTCCTCACGAGCACCGCGACGCCGTCCCTTGTTTTCACGCCCGATGCCCGTGCGGCGTTCGGCGCAGTGCACAGCGGGGGAGCCGCGGCCGCCGTGTTGCTCAATCCGACCCGCGTGGAAGAGGTATTCGCCGTCGCCGACGCGGGAGACGTCATGCCCCCGAAGTCGACCTACTTCATACCGAAGGTGCCGAGCGGCTTAGTCCTGCGGCCCTCGCCGTAAGGCGGCGAGCAGGGCCCGGCAGAAATCCGGAAGATCCGCCGGGGTGCGCGACGAAATCAGATTGCCGTCTACCACCACGGGGCTGTCTTCCCAGATCACGCCGGCGTTCTCCATATCGTCGCGAATCGCCCCCACGCTCGTGGCGCGTTTTCCCTTGAGGATTTTGGCCGAAATCGGGACCCAGCCGGCGTGACAGATGAAAGCCACCGGCTTGCCCGCCCGGTAGATGTCGCGCGTGATCTCGAGCACCTTGGCGTAGCGGCGGAGCTGGTCGGGGGCAAACCCGCCGGGAATCACGAGCGCATCAAACCTCCGAGCGTCGATCTCGTTCACGCTCGTGTCCACCGTCACCGGGTACCCGCGCTTGCCCTGGTAGGTCTTGTCGCCCAGCCCCGCGACGGTGGTGCTCGCGCCTTCTTCCTCGAGCCGGATCTTGGGATACCACAGCTCGAGATCCTCGTACGCCGGTCCGGCGAAGAACAGGATGCTCTTTCCCTTGAGTGTCACGACTCCCCCTGTAAGTTTCCCGCCCATGTCTCCGCGCCCGCGGCAACGGATTCTCGACAACCTGGACGCGATCTATCGCGATGCCTACGAGCGCGCCAAGACGCTCGGCGACGACAAGCGCATGGTGGACCTGGACGCGGCCTACCAGCGCGAGCAGCTCCTGCTCGAGGTGCTCCTCGACATCCGCGACGCGCTGACGGCGCCTCCCGCTGCGGAGGCTGGGGCGGGCGAACCGCGCGACCCGCTCGCCACTCTCGAGACCATTCGGCGCATCACGAAGCTGCGCTGACCCTACCCGGCGTACTGGAATCCCGTTTCCTGCAGTGTCAGCGCAGCCGTGTCAGCATGTTCGATGCCGGCTTCCACAACCTCACCGAGCACCAGAGTGTGGTCACCCGCGGGCAGGGTGGCGACCAGGCGGCACTCGAGCCAGCCCAATGCGTCGGCAAGGACCGGCGCTTTCGAGGCCGGCCCCGGCTTGGTCGTTACGCCCTTGAGCTTATGTGGAGCCTTTCCCGACGTCCGACCCAGTTTCGCGGCCAACTCGCGCTGCCCCTGCTGGAACACATTCAGCGCAAAGTACCGGGCGTCCCGGATCAGCCCGATGGTCCGGGACTCGTTCTCTACGGCGACCGCCACCATCGGCGGATCGAACGAAGCTTGCGTGACCCAGTTCGCGGTCATGCCGTGGGCTTCCGCGCCGTCTCTGACCGTGACGGCATGGAGGCCATAGGCGAAGCGCCGCAACACGCTCTCCTTCGCTGCTTCATTCATCGCTGGTCCTCTCGTAATGGTGGCGTGGCAGGCCGGTAGGCTATCTTACCTCGCGGACATGGCCCATTCCACTCCCAGCTCGACCCGCGCGCGTGCGCAATCGAAGGCCGCGGCGCTCCCCAAGGCCGATCTGCTCGACATGTACCGGCAGATGCTGCTGTCGCGCCGCATCGACGACCGCGAGATCCAGCTCAAGCGCCAGAACAAGATCTTCTTCCAGATCTCGGGTGCGGGCCATGAAGCGGTCCTGGTAGCCGCGGCGCGCGTGCTGCGGCCCTCTTACGACTGGTTCTATCCGTACTATCGGGACCGGGCGCTCTGCCTCGGTCTTGGCGTCACGCCCACCGAAATGCTGCTGTCCGCCGTCGCTGCCGCCGACGATCCGAGTTCGGGGGGCCGGCAGATGCCGTCCCATTGGGGCAACAAGGCGCTCCACATCGTTAGCCAGTCGAGCCCCACCGGGACACAGTTCCTGCAGGCTGTGGGCTGCGCCGAAGCGGGGTTGCGCCTCGGCCCCGGTTCTGAGGCCCACGATGACGAGATCGTCTACTGCTCGGCGGGCGAGGGCGCGACGAGCGAAGGGGAGTTCTGGGAGTCCCTGAACGCCGCCTGCAACCTCAAGCTCCCGCTCCTGATCCTCATTGAGGACAATGGGTACGCCATCTCGGTCCCGGTCGAGGTGCAGACTGCGGGGGGTTCGATCTCCAAACTGGTCGCGAACTTCCCGGGCCTGTTCGTCGCGGAAGTAGATGGGTGCGATCCGCTGGCGTCCTACGACGTGTTGACGCGCGCCACCGCCCACTGCCGCCACCGCAAGGGGCCGGCACTCGTGCACGCCCACGTCACCCGCCCCTACTCGCATTCCCTGTCGGACGATGAGGTCCTCTACAAGCCTCCGCGGGAGCGCGAGGAGGAAGCGAAGCGCGACTGCTTGACCTCCTTCGCGCGCTGGTTGATCGCCGACGGCGTCGCCACGGAAGCGGAGCTCGCGGGACTCAAGGAGCAGGTGGACGAAGAGATCCTCGTCGCCGCCGACATGGCGCTCGCGTCGCCTCAGCCCAAGCCGGAAACCGCCCTGTCATATGTGTACTCTCCCGACGTAGACCCGACGTCACCCGCGTTCGACACGGAAGAGTCCCCCCAGCTAAGCGGCGACCCGACCACGATGGTCGACCTCCTGAACGCGTGCCTGCGGGAGGAAATGGCCCGCAACCCGCGCATCGTCGTGTTCGGCGAAGATGTCGCGGACGTGAGCCGCGAGCGTTACCTGGACGACGTGAAGGGGAAGGGCGGCGTATTCAAGGTCACCTGGGGCCTGCAGCGCCAATTCGGGAGCGGGCGGGTCTACAACTCGCCCCTAGCCGAGGCGAGCATTGTCGGGAGAGCGATCGGCCTCGCGGTGCGGGGCTTGAAGCCGGTGGTCGAGATCCAGTTCTTCGATTACATCTGGCCCGCGTTCCATCAGATTCGCAGCGAGCTGGCCACCCTGCGCTGGCGCTCGAACAACGCCTTCTCCTGCCCGGTGGTGGTGCGGACGACCTATGGGGGATACCTCAAGGGCGGGTCCATCTATCATTCGCAGACCGGCGCCGTGACCTTCACGGCCATTCCCGGCCTGCGCGTGGTGTGCCCCTCGACCGCGCTCGATGCCAACGGCCTGCTCCGAACCGCGATCCGCAGCGACGACCCGGTCCTGTTTCTCGAGCACAAACACCTCTACCGCCAGACCTACAACAAGTCGCCCAATCCCGGTCCGAATTTCATGATTCCGTTGGGCAAAGCGAAGGTGGTCCGGTCGGGGACCGCGCTCACCGTTGTCAGCTACGGGGCCGTGGTGCAACGCGCGCTGTTCGCGGCGCGCGAGCTCGAGCACAAGGATGGGGTGAGCGTCGAAGTAATAGACCTGCGGTCCCTGTCACCGGTCGATTGGGAGACGGTCGCGACGTCGGTGCGCAAAACGAGCCGGGTGATCGTCGCGTACGAAGACGCCCTGTCGTGGGGGTATGGCGCGGAAATCGCTGCGCGGATTGCCGACGAGTGCTTCCAATGGCTGGACGCGCCCGTGAAGCGCGTGGCATCCACCGACACCTTCGTCGCCTACGCGCCGGACCTCGAGGACTTCATTCTCCCCCAGGTCGATGACTTGACCCGGGCCATGCGCGAGCTTCACGCGTTCTAGGAAGCTGGCCCGCCCAACGTCTCCCGGATCTCTCCCGCTGCCGCGATCGCGTTGTCCACGTCGCGCGACAACGCACGGGCTTCTTCGGTCGCGTGCGTCAGGTCGCCCAGCGCGGCCGCCACGCCGGCGGACTTGAGGCGCAGCAGGTCGAACCGCACGTTCTGCATCGCCAGCCCGCACGACTCGAGCTGAGCCTCGACCACCTGCCGCCGGTCGAGCAGGGCTCCCAACGCGTGCCGCTGCCGGCTCAGGAGACCCAGCTGCCGGTCGCGTTCGGTGCTGGGCGGCTCGCGCTCGGTGTCCGCGATCTTCGCCTCGAGCCGGCGCACCGCTCCGGTGTCGACTTCGGTGCTGATCGAATGGAGCATCCGGCCCAGCTCCTCGGCGCGGCGCATGAGCGTGTCGACCGTCGCAGTCACGTCAGGGAGGAGCCTCCGCTCCGACGCAGGCAGCTTCTCCACGATCTTGAGGATCGCCTGGCGGTCCCCTCGCGCCTGCTGCACGATGCCCTCGTGTGACCCGAACTCGGCCGCCGCCGCCGCGCGCCCCACCGCGGCGACGCCCCCCGCGCTCAGGGCGTCCGAGGCGGGCGGCCGCGCGAGCAGATCCCGCCACGAATAGCCCGCTTGCCAGAGGCTCACGTATCGGGGGACCAGGCGGAGTCCCCACAGCCCTGACACGAGCAAGGACCAGCTGGGGATGTGGTTCCCCGTCAGGGTGTCGAGCAGGACGAGCGGCGCGCTCACGGATACCCACCGTACGAACCCGGCGCGCGTGCGGCGGACGATAGCCGGCTCGCCCCCAGTGTCGATTGGCTCGGGCTTGGCGGGAGCCGGCCGGTCCGGCGCGCGCGGCACCGCCGCCCGGGCGGCTGACGGGCCCGACGTTCGGGCCCGCTGGAAGGTGGCGGTGCGCGCCTCGAGCGCACGGCGCAGCGCGTCGGCCGTCGGCCACCGATCGTCTGGGTCCTTTTCGAGACAACGCATCACCGCCGCCGCCAGGTCCTCCGGGCAATCGGGGCGTTTGTCGGTGATGAGCGGCGCGCGCTCGGTGATCTGTTTCATCAGGACCCCGGGCACGGTCGGCGCATGGAAGGGCAAGGAGCCCGCCAGCATCTGATAGGCGACCACGCCGAGGCTGTAAATGTCCGATCGCCCGTCGACCTCGCGCTCGCCGGCAGCCTGCTCCGGGCTCATGTAGTGCGGGGTGCCGATCGCCGCTCCGGTGGCCGTCAGGGTGGCGCCGCCGGTGGTGGAGGAGAGCGCCTTCGCGATCCCGAAGTCGGTCACCACCACCCGCCCACGACTCCCCTCGAGCAGGATGTTGTCCGGTTTCACGTCTCGGTGGATGATCCCGACGGCGTGCGCCGCACTCAGCGCATCGGCGGTCTCGCTCGTGATACGCCTAGCTTCCTCGGCTGGCAGTCGGCCACGCCGCTTGAGACGGGCCGACAGCGGCTCTCCGTCCACAAAGGCCATCACGAAGTAGACCAACCCATCGGGCGCGTCGCCCACGGAGTAGATCGGCACGATGTGCGGATGGGAGAGTCGGGCCGCGGTCTCCGCTTCGCGGAGAAAGCGAATGCGGATCTCTTCACGGAAGGCGAGCTCTGGAGGGAGCACCTTGACCGCCACTTGGCGCTTGAGGCGCTCGTCGCGCGCGTTGAACACCACCCCCATTCCACCACGGCCGATCTCCCCCTCGACGGTGTAGGAGCTCCCAAGCGCTTGGGTGAGGCGCGACGTGAGCGCCCGGTCGGCGTCGTTCATGGACCTCTGCGGTGGCGTCGGCGCCTAGATTTAGCCGCTCGCAAAGTACCGAGCAACTGCCTAACGGCTCGTGGTCCCGGTCCGAACGGCAGGCGCTGCCCAATTGGCGGTGTTCGCGAGGAACAGCGTGCGCTCTTTGGGTGTTTCGTGGTGGCATGGCTGATGCTATGGTCGCGCCTGGATGGGAACTGTACTCCCAAAAAGAATGCGAGCGAGTTCATGAGTGAGAATCTGACTCTCCCGGTGTTGCCGCTCCGAGACATGGTGCTCTTCCCCAGCGTTAGTACAACCATTGGGGCGGGCCGTCCGTCGACGCTGCGGGCGATTGAGGCTGCGCTCAAGAGTCCGAGCCGCCGCATCTTCGCCGTCATGCAACGGGAGAACGTCGATATCGTGACCCCCGTCGGGTTGCATCGGCTCGGCACGGTGGCGCGCATCGGCCAGGTGCAGCGGGGTCCGGGAGGCGTGCAGATCGCGCTTCACGGCGACCTGCGCGCCACAGCCATGCACTACCGCGAAACCGATGGCTACTTCGAAGCCGACGTGCAGGAAGCCACGGAGCTCCCGCCTTTGAATGCCGAGGATGCGGCATTCGTGGGGCTGTACCGGGAGACGCGGCAGCGAGCCGCCGAGCTGGGTGAGAAGTCGGGCCTCCCGAAGGACGTCGTCAAGGAGGTGCTCGAGGGCGTGACTGATCCGGGGCGCTTCGCCGACCTCGTGGCTGCCCATTTGGACGTCAAGCCCGCCGAGCGGCAGGCGCTGCTCGAGACGCTGTCGGTCGAGGACCGGTTGCGTCGCGTGCTCGTCCAGGTCCAGCGGCAAATCAGCGTGGTCGACGCCCAGGAGGACATCAAGTCCCAGGTGCAGGAGGAGCTGGGCGAGCGGCAACGCGAGATGCTGCTCCGCGAGCAGCTGAAGGCGATTCGGAAGGAGCTGGGCGAGGAGGACGAGGCGAGCGACGTCGAGGAGCTCCGCAAGCGGCTCGAGGCCATCAAACTCCCCGACGCAGCGCGTGCCGAGGTCAATCGCGAGCTGTCACGCCTGGAGCGCGCCAACCGCGACTCCATGGAAGCGCAGGTCATTCGGACTTACCTCGAGACCATGGCCGAGCTGCCCTGGGACAAGCGGACGGAGGAATCGCTCGACTTGAAGCGGGCGGCCGAGATCCTCGAGGAGGATCACTTCGGTCTGAACGACGTCAAGGACGAGGTGCTGGAGTTCTTGGCTGTCCGGGAGCTGCGGCAACGCGAACCGGCTGCGACAGCGCCGGGCAACGAGGACGATAAGCAGGTCAAAGGCCACATCCTGCTGTTCGTCGGCCCGCCTGGGGTGGGCAAGACTTCGATCGCCCGGTCGATCGCGCGCGCCATGGGTCGCCCATATGTGCGGATCTCCCTGGGGGGTGCCCGTGACGAGGCGGACATCCGCGGACATCGGCGAACCTACGTCGGCGCGATGCCGGGCCGGATCATTCAGGGCATGAAACAGGCCGGGGCCAAGAACCCGGTATTCCTGCTCGACGAGCTAGACAAGCTCGGCGTCTCGTTCCAGGGTGATCCTGCGGCCGCGCTGCTCGAGGTGCTGGACCCCGCGCAGAACGACTCGTTCACGGACCACTACCTCGGGGTCCCGTTCGACCTCTCGGAAGTCCTGTTCATCGCGACCGCCAACTTCGTGCAGCTGATCCCCGCACCCCTGCTCGATCGGTTGGAGACGGTCAACTTCGCGGGGTACACGGAGCGTGAGAAGCTCGAGATCGCGAAGCGCTACCTCGTGCCACGCCAGTTGCGCGAAAATGGCCTGACGGACAAGCAGCTGGTGCTGGGTGATGACGCGTTGAGCACACTCATCACGAGCTACACCCGCGAGGCCGGAGTGCGCCAGTTGGAACGGGAAATTGGGAAGCTCGGGCGCAAGGTCGCTCGCAAGATCGCGGGCGGTGAGGCGACCGAGGTGACCGCCACCGCCAGCAACGTGCAGGAGCTCGTGGGGCGGCCCAAGGTCCACCCCGAGCGGAAGGCCGGCGAGGACGCCGTGGGTGTCGCCACCGGCATGTATTACACGCCCGTCGGGGGAGACATCATGTTCGTCGAGGCGAGCGTGATGCGCGGCCGCGGGGAGCTGGTGCTCACCGGCCAGCTCGGAGACGTGATGAAGGAGTCCGCGCGCGCCGCGTTGACGTACGCCAAGTCTCACGCCGAGTCCCTGGGTATTCCCCAGGATACCCTGCGCAACACCGACGTGCACATCCACGTGCCGGCTGGCGCTATTCCGAAGGATGGTCCCTCGGCCGGCGTCACGATGGCCACTGCGCTCGTTTCGGCGCTCTCCAAGCGCGCCGCGCGGCACGACATCGCGATGACCGGCGAGGTCACGCTGCGTGGCCGTGTCCTGCCGATCGGCGGAGTGAAGGAGAAGATCCTTGGCGCCGTGCGCGCGGGTATTCACCGCGTGATCCTGCCCAAGGACAACGCGTCCGATCTGGAGGATCTGCCCGAGGACGTACGCCGCTCGCTGGAAGTCCATCTGGTCGAGGAGCTGGGGGACGTGTTGTCTCTGGCGCTGCGCGGCGCCCGCTTCGAGGCGGGCCACCTCCTGTTCGAGGAAGGCGACGCGCCGGTCGAGCCGCGTATGGTCTCGCCGAACTAGCCTAGCGCGCGGCGACTCCCTCGAGCACGAGGCGAACGGTCGCGTCTTTCCACCGGTCGGGGAGCGCCGCCTCGTCACCACCTAGAGGCGCCGCACTCGCGGCGATCAGTGGTTCAAGGCCCAGGTAGGCGACCATGAGCACCAAGGCCTGTGCGGCGGCGACGTGGGGATCCACGTCGTCCCGCACCTCCCCGAGACCCTGTCCCTCAGCCAATAGCACCACCAGACGATCGATCGCCGCTCCGAACGGCCGCGCGTCCGAGCGGCCCGCTTGGGTGAGCACGTTGACCAGCTCACGGTTGCGGGTCAGGAAGTCGAATTGCGCCTCGAGCGTGGCCCGGAGGCGCGCGAGAGGCCGCCCTGTGCGGGTGTCCACCAGGGCAAGCGCGCCCTCGAGGTGGCGGGCGCCGCGCGACAATACCGCCTGAAACAACCCCCGCTTCGAGTGATAGTAGTAGAAAATGAGCTGCTTATTCACACCGGCACGCCGCGCGATCTGATCCACTCGGGCACCCTCAAAGCCACGGCGAGCGAACTCCGAACTAGCAGACGCTAGTATTCGTAATGCTCTATCATTACTTAGCTTACGTGCCACGAGCGATTTCCTCAACCGTATGGTTGAGGAAATCTACCTGCCAGTTGTAGCGATCGCCAGGTCCGGCGGGGGGCCGGGCACTCCCTTTTGCAGGAACGCGATCAGGAGGCGGGCCACCTCGGCCGGCGCCTCCTCCGGCAGTGCGTGCCCCGTCTTGGGCACAGGCACGAGGGCGGCGCGCGGCAGCTCTAGCGCCACCGCGCGCCCGACCCAGAGGGGAATCAAACGGTCCTGCTCGCCCCATAGCACGAGCGTGGGCTCGGCGACTGCCGAGAGGCGTCCCCGCAGGGCATCGAAGCGAAAATCGGCCAGCACGCCCCGCAAGGCTCGTCCAAAGTCGGGGTCGGCGACGGGCGCGTAGTACTGATCCACGTCCGCCTCGCTCACCCTGGCTGGGAGCGCGTATGTCGACCGCAGCAGGCGCGCCGTGATCCAGCGGCCACGCAGCGCGGACGCGATGCGTCCCACGCCAGGCCACCCGACGACGCGGAGCGCGAAAGGTATCCGTACTCCAAATCCGGCGGCATCCATGAGCACTAATCCCCGGACGCGACTGGGATGCGCGAGCGCGAATTCAGCGGCGATCGCACCGCCCATTGAGTGTCCCACGATCACCGCATCGGGGATCCCGAGCGAATCCATGAACGCGCCTAGCAGGTGGGCATAGTCGGCGTTCCCGTAGCCGTTCGCGGGCTTGTCGGAGAGGCCAAACCCGCGATTGTCGAACGCGAGCGCGCGGAATCCCGCTGCCGCCACCGGCTCGAGGATATCGCGCCAGACGTAGATCGAAGCGCCGAACCCATGCAGGAAGATCACGGGAGTCCCGCGGCCCGTGTCGACGTAGCGGACATTCGTTCCGTCGACACGGACGTAGTGTGTTTCGAGCGCGGTGCCGGCGGGGTACACCCGCGCCCGCGGCAGCGGGGTCGCGCGGCACGCGCTCAGCGCCACAAGCGCTGCCAGCATGCCCATCCTCACCTGACATTCCTCAGCGCGAGCTGCGCAATTGCAGCAATGGCGGCATGCGAGCTCCAGATGCCCGAGAGTTGCCCGGCGGAACCAATGGCAACCACTGTCTGCCAGCCATCGATGACGAGTACCGTGGGCAACTCCTCAGGCGCCGCCGTCGCGTGGAATGGCTGAGCCTCAGCTGGTGGCTCGCCCGTGACCGCGATGCGGACCGCCGCACGTTCGGCGGCCCGGCGCCAGGCAGGCAGCGTCGCCCGCAGCAAGTCCGGTCCGATCACTCCGTCCACGCCCTGCTCCGCGCGCGCGACCGCTTGAAGGATCACCGTCGCAATGGCGCGGGATCCGTCCAGCGCTCGCGTTTCCTGGTCGCCGCTGCGTTGCACGCCGCTGAGCGCCCGGCTCAAGCGCTCGAGCGCTTCACCCTGCTCGGCGGCGAGCCGCGCCAGCAGCGCTTCTGGATCGGCCGGGCGATAGCGCGCGGGCCGGCCAGGGGTCTTCGTCGCGGCGCCGCGACTCACCAGACCGTCAAGCGCCCCGTAGGTGTTCGCCCGCGCAAGACGGGCGGCCCGTGCGACAGCGTAGCCGCTGGCGGGCCCCAGGCTGAGCAGGGTTTCGTAGACGCGCGACTCCGTCGGCGTGAATCCGAACGGAGTCAGGTCCAATCCGATGGGTGTGAGCACGGAGTAGTTGCTAAGACTACTACGCCATGTAACTCCTGTGCGCAAGCCCCCTGCTATACCACTTCGATTGGGAGCCCGAGGAGCCGGGCGATCAACGCGAGCCGGAAGGTCACGTCAGTCTGCCGCTGCGCTGGACTCTTGCCGGGCCCCTCGAGCGGGAAATAGTGCAAAGTGACGGGATTCGTTGAACGCGGCATCGCTCTCAAGTTACGGGGCGTCCAGATCCCACGGTCGTCGCATTCACTGTAGAGCCGGGCGAGGACGCGGCTCGCGCTCGTCAATTGCCGCACCAGGCCAAGCCGGGCGAGGAGCTCGAGCCAGTAAACCGCGAAGGGAACGTCGGTCACCCGCCCCTGCGCGTCCGCGTGCAGCGGATCGCCCAGCAGCTCGAACATCGGCTTGAACACCTTGGTGCCTGCCATGATCGAAAAGGCTCGGCGCGGTGCCGGGACGGCAAAGAACTGGGCAAGGCGATCGAGAAACCCCGCCCGCTCGCGCTGAATCGCCGGCAGGAACGCGAGCATCTCCATGGCGAAGATTGTGGGCGGGTAGGCCGCAGGCTCGAGCACCGTCTTGCCCTGCGCCTTCTTGAAGGGCTTCGCGGCCAGGTCGCTGCGCAGGAATTGTGAGATGTCGCTCGCGATGCGATGCCCTGCACCCCGCAGCCGGGGGTCCTCCATGTGCACCCCTGCCCGCGCGAGGGCGGCCGTGGCGGCCTGGCGCCCCATGCCGCGGGCCCACAAGGCCAATCCTGGGTCGTCCTTGGCTGCGCGCTGGAACTCGTATAAGAGGGCGGGGTCCTCGTCGCGCGACAACAAACGGAAGAGGACCCGATCCGCCAGCCGGAAGACCCGCTGATCCGCCGGCCAGCCGAGCTCGAGCAGGCGCCGGTATTGGGCGACGGTACCCGTTTCGGCGGCCCCCATGGCCTTGAGTGGCGCCGGCGCCAGCAGGTTGTTGCCCCACAAGCCGCTGTCCTTCTGTTTGCGCGCCACAGCCAAGGCCGGCTTGTAGTCGAGCACGGCCGCGCGCAACGCCTCGAGCTGCACAGGGTCGCGCTCAGGTTCGGGCACGACCTCCGAGTACGCTCGGTATTGCAGGGGTGAGCTGGCGGCTTCCATGAGCCAACTGAGCGGAAGCCGGTGGGATGTCGGAAGTTCCAGGTGCTGGCTCCCAATGGAGTAATGCCACCCACGGCTAGCCAAAAGCGGCGCAAACCTATCCGACTCCGCTCGGCTAGGCAATCGGCGCCACGGCACATCAAGACATCACCTTATGGCGAAGGGACTTACGAAAGAGCACTCCTAGTGCAATACCTTGCACTACAGGTGTCTACGGGGCCGTGCGACCTCGCTGGAATTCCGAGCTCGGCAACCAACTCGGGAGAGCAGGAGCATTGGCCACGGCCACGGCTAACCGCACCATGACGCGGACCTGCTGCGCCATTCCCTGATAAGTGAACGCGGCAGAATACTCGTCCGAAGGTTGATGATAGCGCTGCTCGGTGTATCGATCGGCTTCTTCGCGGCCCCACGACGCCGGCCGCCCGACGAAATTCACGCCGGTCTCAATCGACAACGATGGCACGCCGGCGCGCGCAAATGGGAAATGATCGGATCGAAAGAACGATCCCTTGGTCGGGTCCGGGTCGCCCGTGGCGGTAAGGGACTCGGCGCGGGCGGCGGCTGCAAACGCCTGGCCCAGCGATGAGCGCTCCATCCCGAGGGATGCGATATCGCGGGTCGCGCCGTGCACGTTGGCGACGTCGATGTTCAGCGCGGCGGCGGTGCGCGCGAGCGGCACGAGCGGAGCCGAGACATACGCCTGGCTTCCGAGCAACCCGGATTCCTCGGCGGTGGTGGCGATGAACAGGAGAGAGCGTTTGGGGCGAGGCGCGCGCACGAGCGCCTCCGCGGCTCCCAGCAGCGCGGCGACGCCGGACGCATTGTCCTCGGCGCCGTTGTAGATCGAGTCTCCGTTCACGGCGGGACCGATCCCCTTGTGGTCGTAGTGAGCCGTGAGGACGACCACCTCGCGCGCAAGCGCGGTGTCGCTGCCCGTGAGCTTCGCCACGACATTGGACGATCGCACGTGACGCAGCGCGCTCGAGACGGTGACCGCCACGTGGATCCCGGTCGCCACCGGTTTGAAATCACGGCGCGCGGCGGCAGCCGTGAGCGAGTCCAGGTTCAGGCGACGCGCACCCAACGCGCGGCGTGCCGCGTCCTCGGTAACCCAGGAGCCGAACGCGAGGTCGCCCGCGGCATCGCCCTCGATCATGAACTGCTCCACCGACCATGAGCTGCGCACGACCTCCCAGGGGTAGGTCGCGCTCGCCGCGGTGTGAATCATCACGACGCCGACGGCGCCGCGTCGCGTCGCCTCCTCGAGCTTGTACGTCCAGCGACCGTAGTACGCGAGCGCCTTGCCGTTGAAGACCGTCGAGTCCTGCAACCCGGGGTCGTTGACGAGCATCAACAGCACCTTGCCCCGGACATCCATGTCCTTGTAATCGTCCCACTGCCATTCGGGCGCGGCGATGCCGTACCCCACGAACACCACGTCGCCGTCCGCGACGATGTTGGAGTCGGGACGCTGTGCCCACGCGACGAAGTCGTCGAGGTAGCGCAAGGCCGTGGCGCCGCGCCCACCCCACACGAACGTCGGCCGGGGGGTGAGGCCAACGAGACTCACGGGCTGGTAATAGGAGCCGTCGGATCCCGCGCCCGTCAGTCCGAGCGCCTGGAATGTGGTCGCGATGTAGCGCGCTGCTAGCTCGCCGCCGCGGGTGGCGGGGGCGCGCCCCTCCAGCAAGTCGTCGGCGAGGTACTTGAGGTGTGCATCCATCGCGGCCGTGTCTACCACCAACGGGGGGGCGGCGGCGGGCGCCGCCGGTGGGGCTGGGGGAGTGTAGACGCCGGTCGGACACGCGGCGCCGAAGATCGCGGTCATGCAACACGCGACGATGCGCGCCGCGCGCGAGGTCGGGGGCTTCGAGAGTCGCTGCATCGAGCAACAACGAAATCCGCTTGCTCGCTCCAGAGCAAGGGGTGATCTTTCCGTCATGCTCGACGCGCTACGCTCCCGACCCGTTCGGAAGCTGCCGGGTCGCGTGCGGTTGCAGGGTCGAGTCCTCTTCCTCACCGAAGACCCCGTTCTTCTGCGGCAGCAGCTTGAGGGACAGGACCTCGCGTGGACGCCGCAGATCAAACTGCGCGACGACATCTCGACCGACGAGATCACTCCCGCGTACATCTGCTACTACTACGACGAGACCCTGGGCCAATTCCCGTACCTGGGGTTGAAGTGTGGTGACGAGTTCCCGGTGACGCGCGACAGCGTCCGGGGCGGCGGGTTCGTCGCATCGGTGAGCGGCAAGCGTCGGGGCAAGGGCTCCTCGCGCGAGCAGTCGCCCTACGCCGAGCTGTGCGCTGGCGTGAAGCTCGTCGTCGCCGAGAACATCGAGCGCATCTACCGCGAGAACTGCCAGAATCTCGGCATCCTCACGACTACAGACTTCTCCATCGTGGAGCGCTTTCGGCGGGGCGAGGACATCCCGCTCTCCGCCTTCACCGACGGCGAAGGCGACATCACACGCGGGGTCATCGAGTTCGGCGGTCTGTTCAACTACAACGTGGCCCGGCTTCAGGGGCGGATCGCGGTGACGCCTCCCCACACTCCTTCGCGGCCCATGACGCTGGGCGAAAAGATTCTCGCCCGCCACTGGGTGATCGACCCGCAGTCCGGAGCCGTGGGCGTACCGGCCGTGCGCCCCGGGGACGAAGGCTTCGTGCGCACGGACATCCGGTTTAGTCACGAATATGTGACCCCCATGGCCGCGATCTTCTTCGAGCGGCTGGTCGGGCCGGATGCGCAAGTCGCCGATCCGGCCTCCGTGCTCATGTTTCGCGACCACCTCACCTTCCTCCCTGAGGCCATGACACCGGAGCGAGTGAAGGCCGGCCTCCTCGATGTCGCGCTCGAGCTCGAGAAGAAGCAACGCGAGTTCGCCGAGCGACAGGGGATCAGGTTGTACGGGGAGCTGCGGCGCGGGCGCCACGGAGCCGAAGCGATTTGCCACTCGAAGATCCTCGAGGCCCATGCGGAGCCCGGGCAGGTGATCATCGGCAGCGACTCTCACACGCCGCACGCGGGCGCCGTCGGTTGCATCGCGTTCGGCGTCGGCACGACCGCCATCTTCAACTCGTGGATAACTCGGGACGTCCGGCTCACCGTTCCCGAGACGGTCCGCGTGGTCGTCCGTGGCCGTGCGGCCGGCAACGTGACGGCCAAGGACTTCATGCTCGAAATCCTCCGCCATCCCTACGTGAAAAGTGGCCGCGCCATAGGGAAACTGGTGGAATACTGTGGTGATGCTGTCGAGAGACTGTCTGTAGACGAACGAGCCACAATGACCAACATGACGGCCGAAGTTGGTGGGTTTACGGGCTACGTCGCCCCCGATGCACAGACCGTGGAATACCTCGTCGCGGCGCGCGGCATGGCGCGCGAGCGGGCCGAGGCGTGCTGCGCCGACCTCGCGAGCGACCCCGACGCGACCTACTGCGAGGTGATCGAGATCGACGCCGGAGCGGTGCGTCCGATGGTAGCGCTGCCCGGCGACCCGGGGAACGGCGTGACGATCGAGGAGGCGGGCGAGGGCATTCGAGTGGACATTGCCTATGCGGGGTCCTGCACGGCGGGGAAAAGGGAAGACATGGATATGTACGCGACGGTACTGCGCGAGGCGGTGGAGCGTGGCGAACGCGTGGCGCCGTGGGTGCGCTTCTACATCCAGTGCGGCTCGCAAGACGTCAAACGCTACTGCGAGGAGCGCGGCTACCTGGCGCTGTTTCAGCAGGTCGGCGCCACCTTCCTCGAGCCGTCATGCGGCGCCTGCATCAACGCCGGCCCCGGCGTCTCGCAGACACGCGACGAGATCACGATCAGCGCGATCAATCGCAACTTTCCGGGCCGCTCAGGCCCCGGTCAGCTGTATCTCGGGAATCCCTTTACGGTGGCTGCATCGGCAATTGCGGGCTACGTGACGGCGTGGACGCCGCGGTGATGCGTCAGTCGCCGCCGGGCGTCAAGTCGGTGGCGAGATCGATGACGGTGCGGTAGGGCCGCAGCGCGTCGCGCTGGTACACACTGCGCGGATTCCACAGAACCCAGGAGTTGATCCCGACGTCCTCGGTGGCGCGAATCTGCGCACGGATCTCGCGCGGGCCGTACCGGGGCAGCCGGCGCCCCAGCGTGAACGCCTGAAGGTAGGGGCGGATAGCGGCAGCATCGGGCGCTTGTGAGCGGGCAAGGGCCTCCTCGAGGGCGCGTCGCACGATCTTGTAGGGCTCGCCGTTGGGCCACTTGAATCCGTATGCGCCCCGCTGATAGTGGCTGGGGTACACCATCGGCAAGACGATGTCGGCAACGGAGCTGAAGTCTCCCCACACCTGCCCGATTCCCATGTCGTCGGTGGCGGAAGCGGTGAGACCGAAGATATCGAATGTGACCGGGGCGCCGAGCGGCGCCACCAGCGACTTGACGAGCTGGACGTGACGCGCCACCGCGCGACGCGGCGAGTCGCCCGGCCGGCGCGCGGAGAAGATCGCGGTCGCCAGTCGCTCGCGGGGCTCGTCGGGGAATCGCACGTAGTCGAACTGCAGCTCGGCGAATCCCATGTGGACCGCTTCGCGGGCGAGCTGGGCCGAGTAAATCCACACCGAGTCGTTGTACGCGTCCACCCACGCGCTGCCGATCCGGTCTCGCCAGAGGTCACCGGACGCGAGATGGACCGACCACTGGGGCTTCCGCTCGGCCAGGCGCGGGTCCTTGGCCACGACGATACGCGCGATGGGGTAAATGCCGTGCGCGAGCATCGTATCGATCCGCGCCCGCGCATCCTTTGCCCGCGTGCAGTTGTTCGCGCCGATGTCCTGCGCGGTCGGAACCGTCGACACATACAGGAGACATCCCGTGTCGTCCTTCACATCGACGACAAAGGCGTTGATCTCGGTCTCGTCCGCGAGCCGGACCAGCTGCCAGAACTTCGGCGACCCGAACGCCCAGGCGTTGACGTAGAGCGCTTTGACGGAGCGCGGAGTGGGGAGCAGGATCGGCAACGCGGGCTGTACGTAGCGCACGTCGAACGTGCGCAGCACGACGCGCGCCTGGTCGGCCTGCGCCGCCGGAATGGTGTCGACGGCAGACTGCGCAAAAAGGCCGCGACTCGTAAGGAGCGCGGCCCAGGACAAGAGGGCGCTTGCCTGCCGGGCGAACCGCATAGGGGCGTACACGATAGGTCGGCCCCCGCGATCGGACAAGAGACCTGGATCACATCGTCTTCTGCTTCTGTAACGCGTTGAACAATAAGGGGTAGGTGGCGAGGCTCTGGCCGCGGTACTGGGGGCGGAAGCCGAACAGGATGACCCTGCCCTTGCCGAGGCGAACTTCCACCAGCGCCGCGCGGCCGGCCACCCGCTCGGGATGCAACACCCATCCCGACCGGAGCAACTGCGCAGGGTCGGTGGGATAGCGGCCGATGACGCGCACCACGCTCGAGTCGAGCACCGCGAACGCGGGGCCGTCCTCGAACCACGCGATGGTTTGTTGCGGCATACCGCGGGCGACCGGATGCTGCGGGTCGAGTTCGAGCCGGAAGATTGCGCCAGGCGCGTAGAACTCGTCGTCCGGAACACCCTCGAGCACGTTGCGCAGCGGGAGGAGCAGCTGCTCGACCGCGAACCGGCTCGCGTCGTTGAGCGTGACGAGCGTGCCGCCGTCCTCGACGAATTGGCGCAGCTCCCGCACCCCGTCGCGGCCGAGGCCCCCCGGGTACGGTGGTGGATAGACATGGGCGGGCACCCCCTGAAGCAGCTCAATCGGCGACTGATCCGGCAGCACGATCGCGTCGAACTTCTCGCGCAACTTCCCGGCCTGAATCACCGAGTCCACGAGCGACACGTACGGCACTTTCCAGGTGTCGAACACCCAGCGAGTCCAGCCCTCGTCGATCGACGCGGCATACGAGCGATACAGCCCGATCCGGACGCTGTCAGCGGCGCCGAGCCCGGGATAGCCCGGCGTGGCCCGCGGTGCGTCCACGGGGCCGGACAAGGGCACGCGTAGCGACTCGGCGGCCGCGACCGCGGTGATACCCATGAGGAGCGGCAGCGTGTGCGCTGTGACGTCATACGGCGGCTGGGGCGGGCCGCCGGGGTAGAGGCGAGCGTCGGGGTACCGTTGCGGCTCGAGCAGCGCCTTGGCAAACGCCGCGTACGGCTGTCGCAGGGTGACCACGAACGTCCCCGGGCCGAACCGTTGACTACCAACCGCGAACGGCTGGAGCGCGGTGCGGAGCTCGACTCCGCCCCGCCGCAGGATGCCGAGCAAGGTGGCGAGCGCAACGGTGTCCTGGCGTGCGCGGGGAATCACGTAGGCGTACGGCCACCCGCGCCAACCCCGCACGGCCCGCTCCCCTACGGCCACGAAGTTCGCAAGCCAGCGATCCCGATACCGCTCGGCGTTACGCAGGAGGGCGTAGGCCGCGTCGGTCTGATACGTGAGGATGTCCCGCAAAGTCCACCGGCCGCCGGGCCAGGGGGCGGTGAAGTTCCACGAACGCTGGCGTGGATTGAAGCCCCGGCCGCGCGCCGCCAGCTCGTCGAACGGCACGTCGACCGGGGAGGCCAGATTGGCGCTCGCGACCTCGGCGAGGATGCGCACGCCGGCGTGATAGTGCTCGAACGCGCGCGCCGGCGTCCACGCGTCGAACGTGGAGTTTACCGTGATCCCTGTCTTGCCTTCTCCAGCGAGCTCCCAGGCAATCGCGGTGCCGAGCGCGTTCGACCCGTCCACCAGCAGGGGATCGACATTCGGCTCGATCGGATCGAGGTAAGGAGGCAGGAACAACCGCGATCCGTCGCTCTGCTGCTGGTGCAGGTCCATGACCATCTGGGGGTGCCACACCTGGTGCAGTGAGTCGACCACGAGCTGGGTCTCCACCTGCGTGAAGGCGTACCAGTCGCGGTTGTTGTCGTGGCCTGCGTAGTGATGGTACAGCTCCGGCGGCTTCGTCCCTTCCGCGGGCGTCCCGAGCGTCCGTTGGTACCAGCGGGAAACGATCGTGACCCCGTCGGGATTGAGCGACGGTACGAGGACGACGATCACATTGTCCAGGATCGCCCGCGTCGCCGCACTCGTGTCCGTCGCAAGTCGGTAAGCAAGGACCACCGGGGCCAGGTGCCCGCCCACCTCGTTGGAATGCAATCCTGACGTAATGAACACGATGGCGCGGCCGTCGCGCAGCGCCGCTGCTTCCTCCTTCGCCGTGTGGAACGTGCGCGGGTCGGCGAGCGACGCGTTGAGACGGCGATAGACGTCGAGCTTCTTGATGTTCTGCGGGCTCGAGATGATGAGCGCGATGAAGGGCGCGCCCAGCGTCGAACGTCCGAGCTCGCGGTACGCCACCCGATCGCTCGTCCGGCCCAACGCCTGGTAGTAGCCGAGCAGCGTCGGCCAGTCGGCGAGCTTCCGATCGTCACCTGGCTCGAACCCCAACACGGAACGAGGCGTGGGGACGGCCGGCGGCGCGTGCTTGCGTGGAGGCGGCGCTGCCTTCTTGGACGGGCGCTGCGCCGCGAGCGGTGTGATCACAGCGCCCGCGAGCAGCAACGCGAGCAGACGGAACGGCGGGCGCCGTGCCTTCACTGGGTGGAGCCGCTGATCATGGAATACGCCCGTGCGCGGGGACGGGGAAACATAACGGGGTCCGACGATCGCCGAGCGACCGCGGACCCCGTTGCTAACACCGGCTTTCGGTTACGGCAGCTTGTGAAGCTCGACCCGCCGGTTCTGCGCCCGCCCGGAGGCGGTGGCGTTCGACGCGATCGCGCCGCGCGCTCCGTAGCCCCGCGCCAACATGCGGTTCGGACCCACGCCCTTGCGCGCAAGGTACGCGCGCACAGCTGCGGCCCGGCCTTGCGACAACGTAATGTTGCTGGCAACCGTGCCGACATTGTCCGTGTAACCGGCGATTTCGATCCGGATCCCTGGATTCGCGACCAACGAACCCGCAACCTGGTCCAGGGCCGCGTACGAGTCCGGTGTCAGAGCGGACCTGCCGGTCTCGAAGTTCACCCCTCGCAGGATGAGCGTGGGGCGGGCTGCCACGGCACGAAGCGTGGCTGCCCCGGCTGCGGCTCCGACCGCTGCAGGCGCAGCGGTGGGCTGCGGCTGGAAGAGGATCATGCACCCGGTCGCGTCCACTGGGACGCCCTTGGGCGTATTCGGACACTTATCTACGTCGTTGGGCACGCCATCGGCGTCCGCATCGGCGGCAACCGGGCATCCGGTGGCGTCGACCAGCGCGCCCCGGGGCGTGTTGGGACACTTGTCCACGCCGTCTCCCACGCCGTCGCGGTCCGCATCGGCGACGCAGCCCGTTGCGTCCACGACCGCGCCGGCGGGCGTGCCAGGGCAGCGGTCGAGGCCGTCGGGGACGGCGTCCTTGTCGGAGTCGACCGGGCAGCCTGTTGCATCGACCATGGCGCCGAACGGCGTGTTGGCGCACTTGTCGACCCCGTCAGGCACGCCGTCCTTATCAGCATCGGCCGAGCAACCCATCGCGTCTACCGCGGCGCCGACTGGCGTGTTGGGACACTTGTCGAGCCCGTCCGGAACGCCATCGTGGTCGCCATCGAGCGGACACCCGCGCGCGTCGACCGTGACACCAGAAGGTGTGTTGGGGCAGACGTCTTCGCGATCGGGCACCCTGTCGCCGTCCGCGTCCTGGGCGAGCAACGGAGCAGCGGCGAGAACGGTCGCCGGGGCGGGGGCAGGGTCAGGATCGGCCGCGGGCGCGGCGGCAGCCGCGGGCTCCGGGGCGGGCCGCGTCTTCTTCTTCGACGGGGCAAGGATCGTGAACCCGACCGTCGCTGCGAGGTGCGTGACGCTGCTCGTGCTGAACGTCGACTTCGTGCTCGGCGTGTAGATCCCCCTGGCCTCGAGCCGAAGCGCGAGATTATGGCTCAGGAAGATCCGGTCGCCGATCGCGGCGTGTACTCCGTTGTCGGTGAAGTCGTAGGGCGCCGTGGTGCTGAAGTCGAGCAGGGAATAGCCGCCCAGGATGTACAGGATGTTGCGCTCGGCGTGGAGCACATTGAGGACGAGGCTCGCCGAGCCGATGAGCGGGTCGATCTGCGTGCTCGTGGCGCCCACCGTGTACTCGGACGGAAAGAGCACATCCACCTCGACGCCCAGCAGGTTGCCGAACATGTACCCGAGGCGGGCGCCGCCGCCCATGCGGTTTGCGAGGCCAAAGGTCGGGTCGTAGCGGGTGTAGCCACCGAATACGCCGAACTCGTAGGAATTCCCGTGCTGCGCTGCGAGGGGTGCGGTACCCGCAAGCAGCAGCAGCCCGCCCAGCATGAAGCGGCGCATCTTTCCTCCCCAAGGGCGCAGCTCCGCGCGGCCTACCCCCCACCCCTACCCAACCTGCCCCGTCCGCGCGCGCCCCACTCTGCTCCACTGCACGCGGCCCGTCCGTGCGCCCCGTCACACCTCCTGCCTAGGAGCGGCCGTCCCGCTCCCTTACCAGCCGCACCGCCTGGGCCAGGTGCTGGGCGAGTTCGGCGAGCTCGCCGGCGCCGTGGGCCAGATTGTCGATTGCCTTGAGCTGCTTGCTTGCGGCGGTGGCTACTCCTTCACTCTCCCGGGTGGACGCTTCCGCCCCCTGCTTGGCCTCATCGAGCGACTGACCGATCCGCGCTGAAAGGTCGGCGATGGCGCGGGCGACGTCCCCCACGCGTTTGCCCGCCCGGGCAGTCCCCGAGGCGGATTCGGCGATCTGGTCGAGGTCGCGGACCCAGGCGGTGGACCCATGCACGACCTCCGCGAGGTCGGCCCGGATGCGCTCCAGGAGGTGGACCGCGCGATCGAGGGCGCGCCGAGTGTCCTGCGCCGATTTCCCGACGTTGCGGGCTTCGCGTCCGCTCTGTTCGGCGAGCTTGTGCACTTCGTCCGCCACGACGGCGAAGCCGCGCCCATGCACGCCTGCCCTGGCGGCTTCGATCGTGGCGTTCAGCGCCAGCAAATTCGTCTGGTTCGCTATCAGCCCGATCGTTTCCGAGAACCGCTCGACCTGCTCGGCGACCTCCTGAAGGCGTCGCACTTCACTCGCGCTCTCTTCGGCGGTCGCGCCGAGCGCCGTCAGCTGCCGCACCGCTCCCTGTGTCTCGCCTCGAACCTTATTCGCCGTCTGCTCCATCTGGGCGCCGGCGCTGTGAGTGCCCTCCCCGGCGGCGGCAACTTCCGCCGCATCCTGCTTCAAGGTCGCCGACTCGCGCGCCGCCACGCCCACGAGGCGGGTGGCCTGCGCCGCATCCTGACTGGCGCGCTGCGCGGCGGCAGCCACCTCCTCGCTCGATCCATGGATTTGCCGCATCGCCGCAGTGAGGCTCCGGACGTACGCCGCCGTGCGGTCCGAGGCGCCCACGACCGGCTGGACCGACGACTCGAACGCCAGCATCAGCGCGAGCTGCGGCGCGAGCAGGGCGAGCAGCTCGGCATCGGAGTCCCGGTACATCGCGGGGTCGGCATGTCGGACGCTCCACAGCCCCACCAGCTCACCGGCGTGGTGCAGCGGCACCAGGACCTCGGAGCCGGGGACCTCGGCCCCGGGTACCGCCACCTGTTCCGGTTTGAGGTTGTGAGCGACGAGCGGCCGGCCCCGGCGCACCACCTCGGCGGTCAACCCCGCACCGGCGTCGTACCGCACGCCCGCTCCCTCTTTGCCCAGCCCGGTGTCTGCGAGCAGCTCCATCTGGCTCGTGCGTGCGTCATAGCGGGCGAAGCCCATGTGGTCGCAAGGAACCAGGCGCCGCGTGAGTTGCTGAATCCGCTCGAAGCTGTGCGCGAGTCCCAGGCCGTGGGTGATGGCATGGGAGAGCTCCTGCACGAGGTCCAGCTCGTCGGCGCGAATCGCCCGGCGTACGACGTACATCGACACGGCCGTGAGCACCGCAAGCACCGCGCCGAGGGCCACGGTCACTGACGGATCCGAGCTACCGTAAGCCAGCCGGATCCACGCGAGGGCGAGCAGGACTGCCGACCCGTTCACCAGCGCTTCCCATCGGGCCGTGAGGGCCGCATGCGCGCGCGCCAGCGTCCGCTTCAGGCTGAGCTCGAGGTAGAACGTGCCGTTCGTGAAAATTGGGAGGGCCACGATGCAGATCGCGAGCGGCACCAGGTTGGCGGATGTCAGGGCATCCCCCCGGGTGTGGCCGCCGAGCCGGGTGTACAGGAGTCCGGTCACGGCGGTCCAAAACGTCGCGTGAGCAGCGTTGCTGATCGCGACGCGGAAGGAAGTCTTGCGCAACATCACATCGCCGACGAGCACGCTCAGCGCGGCGACGATCACGGCGAGCACCCAACCGCCACTCAGCAGCGCGAAGATGATGACGCCGAGGACGTACGAGGAGAAGCCATAGCCCGGCAGCCCGATGCCGTAGCGGCGCGTCAACGCACCGACGCCGATGAGCGCCAACCCCTGGATCGCCGGGCCCGTGGTGGCGCGACCGGTCGCGAGCATCACGCCCGCGCCCGCCAGCGCCGCGAGGGCGCCGACAAACACGAGGGCCCGCACGACCACTGCGCCGGTCGGACGGACAAAGGGGCTCATGCCGGTCTTACCGATGGGCCGCAAACTCGGACGTGTGGCGCGGGGTGTCAAGCGCCACTATTCTACTAACCATGCGTGTGATGATCGAATACTGTGTCGTTTGAAACTACGAGCCCAGAGCCGCCGGTCTGGCGGCAGACATCCGCAAGGCGTACCCGCAGGCCGAAGTGAAGCTGATCGAGTCTTCCGGCGGCGTGTTCGAGGTCGAGGTGGACGGGCGCACCGTCTTTTCCAAGAAGGCGCTCGGCCGGCATGCCGAGCCCGGCGAGATCCTTCGCCTCATGGGGCAGCCGCACCGGCGAGCGTGACGCTCTCTCCTGCTCGCTAGCCGTGCACGTCCCGCGCAACCACTCTCTCCCTCCAGATCCCCAGGCCTTTCGGGCGGCTGACCCCGCCACCGGCCGGGTCATCGTGATCGCCCCGACGCGAGCCGCGTGCGAGACGATCGAGCTCGCCATGGGACTGAAGATCGACACGCTGCTCGAGCGGGAGCACGGTGACGACATTCGCCGACTCGCCGGGTCGGGGAGCGGCTTTGGGATCGTGGCGGGCACCGGGACGGGCAAGACTCTAGCCGTCCGCGCGATGGCCGAGACCATCCTGCGGGCGCCGCTCAAAGTCGGGGTGGTGAACCGCGAGCGCGAGGCCACGCCCGAGACCCCCACCTGGAACGTGGTGATCATCACCACCGGGATCGCCCGTCGCTGGTTCGAAGACGACCTGATCACCGCGCGCGATACGCTGGTCGTCGACGAGATCCATCAGACCTCGGCAGAGCTCGAGCTGTGCCTCGCGCTCGGGAAGCGGGCGCGGTGCCGGTTCATCTGGCTGTCCGCGACCGTGGATCCAACGTTCTACGCACACTACCTCGATTCCGGGGAGGTGTTGGAGACACGCGCATTCGACCCCGCCAAGGCGGCGGCGGTCCAGGTTATCGCCCAACGGCCGCTCGAGTTCCTGAACGAACGCTTCATAAAACGCGCGGTGCGCGAGCGTCGCGGGGTTGCGGTGTTTGTGCCCACCCGGGCGGAGGTCGAGCAGATCGCCCGGGAGTTGGGGGATCGCTGGCCCGCACTCAGCACCGCGTTCTATCACGGTGGGGAGCCGATCCGGGTCATTCGCCCGTTCCTCGACGGGACGGTGCGCCGCCCCTTCCTGCTCGCTATGACCGCCGCCGGTCAGTCGGCGCTCAATATCCGGGGGCTGGATACGGTCGTGATCTACGACGCGCGTTACACGAACGTCGTGGAGCGCGGGCGCAACGTCCTCACTCGTCTCTATCTCGGCCCGAACGAGATTCTCCAGATGGCCGGGCGGGTGCATGGCCGCGTCGCGGGCGGAGAGGTCACGATTCTGAGCGACCGGGATCTCACGTTCCAGCAGCTCAAGCCAGGGCCTCCCGAGTTCCAGCTCGCTGGGGACGCGGAGCGTGTGGCGATCACCTGCGCCGCCCTAGGCGTGGACGCTCGGGACCTCGATCTGCCGGTCCCGCTCGACCGGCGCGGTTACAGCGAGGCCGTCGAGCTCCTCACGGATCGGGGACTGATCGATCGCGGGCGGCTCACGTCGTATGGCCGCGATGTGGACGCGATGCCGGTCGAGCGCCCGTGGGGTGAGCTGCTATTCCACGCCGACCCCGATCTCCTCCCGATTGTGAGCGTCGCGGCGAATATCGAATCCCTGCACCGCATGACCCGGGAAGAGCGCGACCTACAGGGCCTGATCGTGCAGGGGAGCGATCACCTCACGGCGTACAACGTGTACGCCGAGGCGGTGAACAAGCACGGATATCTGGGTGAGGTCTACGGCCTGCCGCGCCACCTGTTCCGAGAGAGCATCGACGGCTGGGCGGAGCACCGCGGCGTTCTGGTGAAGGTGATCGAAGACGTGGCGCTCGGAGTGGCGTCGGTGTACCGGCAGCTCGAAACGGTGCTGCCGGAGCGGCTGCCGTACGCCGACGATCGCATTCGCGGCGCTTTCGCCGACCTCGTCGCGCGTGTGATGCCATTCGATCTCGTGATCGACGAGGAGACGGCAGACGGGCATGAGGCGCGCGTCAGCCGTGGGTCTGTATGCGGCAGTTGGGGCGCGGTCGCAGGGAACATGCGCTACTTCGCGGACCGGTTCGGCAACCCGCGCGCCAGCATCGAGGGCACGCAGCTGCCCGACCGGGCGATTCGCCGCTACGCCCGGCGCGGGCCGCCGGAAGTCGTCTTCGAGCGACAGCGCCGCCGCGGCAGCGGGGGTCTCGTGGTCGTGCGCCGCCTGACGTATTCCGGATTCCCCCTGGAGCGCGTGGTCGAACCGCTCCCTGAGCCTTTCCCTCCCGATCTGGCGACGGCGGCGCGAGGGGCCCTCGCTCACGCTCTGCTCGCGGGCGCCACTCCCCACCCGGACCAGACGCGCGTCCGTCGGGCCGCCGAGCGGCTCGCGATCTACTGGCGAAGGTCCGGCGGGCAGCTGCCCCCGGCCGCGCCGGGCGCGGTGCAAGCGAGGATCGCGGATCAACTTCAGGAGGTGCGATCCTGGGATGACTTTCTCGCCGCTCGGATCGTTCTGGACGTCGACGGGGATGTCCCTGCGGACACCCGGCATCACCTCGACGGGTTGCCCTCGTCTCTTCATCTGCTGGGAGACCGGGTGGCCATCGACTACGAAGTGGAGCCGGCGGCGGGCGGGGACGGAGGAGGGGGTGAGGGCAGGGCGGGTAGGGTGACCGGGGTGATCCGCTTGCGGCTGAAGGAGGGGCAGGCCCGCCGCCTTCAGCCTCGGGACGTGCCCTCCTTGGACCGCCCGATTCGCTTCATTGTCCTCCGGGGAAGACGGGAGGCGGTCCGGGCCGATACGCTGGACGACCTGCGCCGTCAGCTCAGCGGCCTGTCGCGGGGGGAGCGGGACCGGCTAGCGCGCTCGGGCCACCGGCGGCACCGACGACGCTAACCCGGCCTCCCCCCTGTGACCTCTGCGCGTTTGGCGGGTCTACTCTACATGCAGCGCTCCGAAGCATTGGACTTCACTCCGACCAGGCTCGATTCCACGCGCATGGCGCCGAGAAGTAGGGCCGGGCAGGTACCACCCCCACCAGCTCTCGCGCCGTTGAGCCAGGCCGTGATGGAATCGCTCAACGACGGGATTGTCGTGTTCGATGCAAGTGGCCGGGTGGTGTACGCGAATGAGCACGCGCGGGGGTTGGCAGGGCGGGACCTCACTGGGCAGCGCGGTGATGCGGTGCGTGTGCGGTTGCTCGGCCTCGGCGGCTGGAGCGCCCCCCTTCGCTCCGGGGGGGTAACCCTGGGTGAGGCGATCTTCCTGCCGCGGAGCCAGCCGGCCCGGACGCTAGCCGAACGTGAGCGCCAGGCGATTGTCGATACGCTGAACAGCGCGCGTGGCCGCCTCGCGGAGACGGCGCGGCGCCTCGGAATCAGCCGCACCACCCTGTGGCGCAGGTTGCGCGCCTATGGGATCCGCGCAGCGAACGGCAACGGACGGGCGGCTCGGGGCTAACGCCGCGCTAGCGGCTCCTCTCGAGGCTCTCTAGTTTCCCCGCGGTGAGGCTGCTCCTCGCCGCGTTTTTTGTTGCCGCCTGCGGTCGCGGGTCTGCGCCCGCCGGTCGCCTCCACGCCCGTTTCACCAACCCCCCGAGCGACACCACGCGATTCAGCGCCGATGCGCATGCCACGACGTGCGCAGGGGGTCGCGGGGTGCTGTTGGAGGGAATCTCGGGTGGGAGCGGCGTCCTGGCCTGGTTACGCGGCGGCCGTACGGTGGAGGGCAGCTACGTACCCCTTCCCCGCGGCGACAGTCTCACGCCGCGTGGCGCCGTGGTGACGGCCCGGCTCGGGCCGCGCGAGCCCTCGCGGGGGGTGCTCCTAGACAGCGGAGCAGTCGTCGTGTCGTCGGCCGGCGGGATGATCGGGGCGCGCATCGAGGGCCGCGGGGTGGATCTCGCGACGGCTACGCGCGTTGCGGTGGAGGTCACATTCGACAGCGTGCCTGCCCCCACCGATACGGTGGAATGCAGGGTCGCCCTGTGACACCGGCGCGCCGTTAGATTGCCCGTCGTGGAGCAGACCTACTTCCGGCGTGGTTTCGGCCTCAAGAGCGCGATCGAGGGCGCGTTAGCGACCGACTATCACAGCCGCGTTGTGGACGCCGTCAAGGCGCGGGGATACGTGCTCACCGTCGACGACCTGACGTTCAAGCTCGCCCGTGAGTTCGGGTTTTGTTACGGGGTCGATCGGGCGGTCGAATACGCCTACGAGACGCACGCGAAGTTCCCCGGCCGCCGGCTGTTCCTGGTCGGCGAGATCATTCACAACCCGCACGTGAACGCCAAGCTCCGGGACATGGGGGTGGAGTGCCTGCACCGGCCCGATAGGGGCGAGTTCGACTTCGGACGGGTGATGCCAGACGATGTAGTGATCCTGCCGGCCTTTGGTGTCACCGCGCAGGACCTGGCGCGCCTGCGGGCCATCGGCTGCGTCCTCGTGGACACGACCTGCGGCTCCGTGCTCAACGTCTGGAAGCGGGTCGAGTCCTACGCGCGCGACGGCTTCACGGCGCTGATCCACGGCAAGTATTACCACGAGGAGACCAAGGCCACCGCGAGCCAAGTGACCAAATACCCTGGCGGCAAGTACCTGGTCGTGCGCGACATGGCGGAAGCGCGCATCGTGTGCCGGTACATCGAAGCCGGCGGTGACAGCACGGAAGTGGGTCGCCTGCTCGAGGGCAAGGCATCCGACGCGTTCACCCCCGAACGGGACCTGGCGCGCGTGGGGGTGGCGAATCAGACCACGATGCTGTCGAACGAATCGCTCGCCATTGCCGCGGAGGTGCGCTCGAGCATGGCACGGCGCTACGGCGAGGGCGCACTCGGCGAGCACTTCCGCAACTTCGACACGATTTGCTCGGCAACCCAGGACCGGCAGGACGCGGTCACGAAGCTGATCGCCGAGCCGCTCCACGTCATGGTCGTCATCGGAGGCTACAACTCGAGCAACACGACGCACCTCGCGGCGCTGTGCCAGGAGCGGGTCACGACGTATCACATCGAGGACGCCGCGTGCATCGATCCCGCGTCCGGCTCCATCCTGTTTCGACCCGTGGGCACCCATGAAGAGGCACGGAAGGATGCCTGGCTCCCCCCAGGCCCGGTCACGGTGGGAGTGACGGCCGGCGCGTCGACCCCGAACAACAAGGTCGGCGAAACACTCGAGCGAATCGCCGCGACGCGGGGCGCGTCCCTGGCAGCCGCCCTGGGGTGACAGCTTCGGGAAATCTTCGCCATATTTGAACGCATGCCGCTGTCCGGGTTTCATCCAGCCGTTGAGCGGTGGTTCGAGTCCCGCTTTCGCGACCCCACTGAGCCGCAGCAACGCGCTTGGCCCGTCATTCAGGAAGGCCGGGATGCGCTGATCGCCGCCCCCACCGGGTCAGGCAAGACCTTCGCCGCGTTCCTCGCGGCGATCGACTCGCTGCTTCGCCAGGGCCTCGAAGGCACGCTCCGCGATGAGATCCAGGTTGTGTACGTCTCCCCGCTCAAGGCGCTGTCGAACGACGTCCAGAAGAACCTGTCCGAGCCGCTCGCGCAGATCCGTTCGACCCTCGAAGGCCTGTGTCTCCCGGATGTCGAGATCCGGACCCTGGTCCGCACCGGGGACACGCCCGCGTCCGCGCGGCAGGCGATGCTCAAGCGACCGCCACACATCCTCGTCACCACGCCCGAGTCATTGTTCCTTATCCTCACCTCCGAGCGCGCGCGCGACATGCTGCGGAGCGTGCGAACGGTGATCGTGGACGAGATCCACGCCGTGGCTCGGGACAAGCGAGGGAGTCACCTCGCGCTCTCGCTCGAGCGGCTGGAGCGGCTGGCCGGACGCCCGCTGCAGCGCATCGGCCTGTCGGCCACGCAGAAACCGATCGAAGCGATCGCCGCCTTCCTCGCGGGCACGCGTCGCCGGTGGGAGGACGTGCGGATCATCGACTCCGGCCACGCGCGGCAACTCGAACTTGCCATCGAGATACCGTCGCCCCCGCTCGAGGCGGTGATGGCGGCAGAGGTGTGGGACGAGCTGTACGACCGGCTGGCCCAGCTGATCTCGGAGCATCGCACCACACTGGTGTTCGTCAACACGCGGCGGCTTGCCGAGCGGGTCGCGATGCACCTGTCCGAACGGATCGGCGCGGAGCACGTGACGTCGCACCACGGTAGCCTTTCGAAAGAGAAGCGGCTCGATGCGGAGACGCGGCTCAAGGAGGGCAACCTTCGGGCGCTGGTCGCGACGGCATCGCTCGAGCTCGGGATCGACATCGGGACCGTGGACCTGGTGTGCCAGATCGGGTCGACCCGTTCGATCGCGACGCTGCTGCAACGCGTGGGCCGCTCGGGTCACCGGCTCGGCGTCGTCCCCAAGGGACGCCTGTTCCCGCTCTCGCGCGACGAGCTGGTCGAGTGTGTCGCGTTGGTGCGCGCCGCGCGGGAGGGCCAGCTCGACCGGCTGATCATTCCGGAGCATCCGCTGGACATTCTGGCGCAGCAGGTCGTCGCGACGGCCGCGTGCGAGGACTGGGGCGAGGACGCGCTGTACGCCCTCGTCCGGGGCGCGGCACCGTACCGCGACCTCACGCGCAAGGATTTCGACGACGTCGTTCAGATGCTCGCTGAAGGTTTCACGACGCGGCGCGGGCGGCGTGGCGCCTACGTGCACTACGACGGCGTGAATCACCGGCTGCGGGGGCGCCGCGGCGCGCGGCTCGCGGCGATCACGTCCGGTGGCGCAATTCCCGACATCGGCGACTACCGGGTGATCCTCGAGCCGACCGACACGTTCGTCGGGACGCTCAACGAAGACTTCGCGATCGAGAGCACGCCGGGGGACATCTTCCAGCTCGGCAACGCCTCGTATCTGATCCGCAAAGTCGAGTCGGGGCAGGTGCGCGTGGTGGACGCGCAGGGACAGCCGCCGTCCATCCCGTTCTGGCTGGGCGAGGCTCCTGCGCGCACCGCGGAGCTCTCGGTCGAGGTCTCGCGGCTGCGGCAGGACATCGCCGATCGACTTGGCGACCCATCGGCCGCAATCGCCTGGCTCACCACCGAGGTGGGGATCGCCGAAGCCGCCGCCCGGCAGCTCGTGGAGTACCTTGCCGCGGCGAAGCAGGTGCTCGGCGTGATCCCGACGCAACGCACGCTCGTGCTGGAGCGGTTCTTCGACGAAGCGGGCGGGATGCAGCTCGTGCTGCACGCCCCGTTCGGCAGCCGCATCAACCGGGCGTGGGGGCTGGCGCTCCGAAAGCGATTCTGCCGCAGCTTCAACTTCGAGCTCCAGGCGGCAGCCACAGAGGACGCGATCATCCTCTCGCTCGGACCGCAGCACAGCTTCCCGCTGGCGGATGTGTTTCAGTACCTGAAGCCCGCGACCGCCGAGCACTTGCTCGTCCAGGCGATGCTTGACGCTCCCATGTTCGGCACCCGCTGGCGCTGGAACGCCACGCGCGCGCTGGCGGTGTTGCGGGCGCGCGGCGGCAAAAAGGTCCCGACCCCCCTGCAACGCATGGAAGCCGAAGACCTGGTGGCGGCCGTCTTCCCCGACCAGCTCGCCTGTCCCGAAAACCTGGTCGGGGACCGCGAGATTCCGGACCATCCGCTGGTCAAGCAGACCATTGAGGATTGCCTGCTCGAGGCCATGGATTTTCCGGGCTTGAAGCGAGTGCTGGAGGCGATGGAGGCGGGCGAATTTCAGCTGGTGGCGCGTGACACGCCCGAGCCGTCGCCGCTAGCGCACGAGGTGGTGAACGCCAAACCCTATGCCTTCCTGGACGACGCACCGCTCGAGGAGCGCCGCACCCAGGCCGTGATCACGCGCCGGGGGCTCGATGCCAAAGCCGTAGATGAGTTCGGGAAGCTCGACCAGGCCGCGATCGATCGCGTCAAGGGAGAGGCGTGGCCGGAGGTCTCGAGCGCGGACGAGCTGCATGATGCGTTGCTCGTCATGGGGGCGATGGGGAGTGCGGAATGCGAAATGCGAAACGCGAAGTGCCGGGTGTGGTTCGAGGAGCTGGTACGGGCTGGGCGCGCAGGCGTGATCGCAACCGAGCCGAGCCTCTGGGTCGCCACGGAGCGGTTGCCGATGCTGGAGGCGGTATTCCCCGGCGTCACGTGCGAGCCGTCGCTGGTGGCGCCGGAGCGAGAGCGCGCCAGGGCGTGGACGCGCGAGGACGGCCTGCGCGAGCTGGTGCGGGGGCGCCTCGAGGTCGTCGGTCCGACGACGGCGCCCGAAGTCGGGCGTACCCTGGGCGTGACTGCCGGGGACGTCGATATCGCGCTCGCCGCGCTCGAGCATGAAGGCTTCGCGCTGCGCGGCCATTTCACTCCCGGCGTATCCGCTCTCGAATGGTGCGAGCGCCGTCTCCTGGCGCGCATTCATCGCTACACGCTCGACCGCCTGCGCAAAGAGATCGAGCCCGTTGCTGCCGCGGACTTCATGCGGTTTCTGTTCCGCTGGCAGCGGCTCGCGCCGGACGCCCGCGCTCAAGGGCCCGAGGGCCTGGCAGCCGTGCTCGAGCTGCTCGACGGGTACGAGATCGCCGCGGGCGCATGGGAAACGGACGTACTGCCCGCCCGACTCGAGGACTACGATCCGCTGTGGCTCGACGGCCTCTGTCTCTCGGGTGAAATCGCGTGGGGGAGACTCTCGCCGGCCGGCCCGTCGAGCGGCCACAAGTCAGGACCGATTCGCACGACCCCCATCGCGTTGTTCAGACGGGAACGGGGCGCGCTGTGGCGATCGCTCGCGCCTGCTCCGGACCCGGCCTCACTCACCCTGTCGCACTCGGCACGTGCCGTGTTCGAGGCCCTGGATGGCCGGGGCGCGTCGTTCTTCGGAGACTTGGTCAACGCCACAGGCTTGTTGCGCAGCGAGGTGGAGAAGGGCCTTGCGGAGGTCGTCGCGTGGGGGCTCGTGACGGCCGACAGCTTTGCGGGCCTGCGCGCGCTGCTCGTGCCCTCCGACCGGCGGCGCCCGCTCGGCGCCGGGGGATTTCGCCGCCGCGGCCGCACGGCGGCGTTCGGCGTGGAAACAGCCGGCCGCTGGTCGAGAGTCGCCGTGGGCGCGCCGGCGTCGCAGGAGCAGGTGGCCGAAATGGTCGCCTGGCAGCTGTTGCGTCGCTACGGCGTTGTGTTCCGCCGGCTGGTCGCGCGCGAATCGCTGCTCGCGCCCTGGCGGGATGTGTTGCGCGCCTACCGCCGGCTCGAGGCGCGGGGGGAAATACGAGGCGGCAGGTTCGTGGCGGGGTTCTCCGGCGAGCAGTATGCGCTGCCGGAAGCCGTGGGATCGCTGCGGGCCGTGCGGCGCGACCAGACTGCACCGGAGGCGGGCGAGCTTGTCGCCGTGGGCGGCGCGGATCCTCTCAACCTCGCCGGCATCATCACGCCGGGCGACCTGATCCCCGCGGTGGCCGGCAATCGCGTCCTCTACCGCAATGGCATACCGGTGGCGGTCAAGGAAGGTGAGGGCGGAAGGGAGCGTTTCCTGGTCGACGTCTCAGCCGACGAAGCACAGGTCCTGCGCGATGCGCTCGTGCGGCGCAGGGCCGCGCCGCTCGTGCGCGCTTATCTGGGCGCGCGCCGCGCGAGCGTGTAGCTAGCCTCGCGTCGCGTCGAGACTCACGACAGGTTCGACGCCCACCACCTCGGCCGAGTGTATCGCCCCGCGCGGTACCACGAGACAATCTCCCGCCTCGAGCACGGCTGAAGCGCCACGCACAGTCATCTGGAACCGACCGGACACGACGGCGTCAATCTTGTCGATGCCGTGGGTGTGGTCGGGAAACACGGTGCCGGGCGGGTACACGTAGCGCGACACGCGATAGCCCCGCGCCTCGAGCTTGCTCCGGAGCGCCGCCTCGCTGAGCGGCCCGTCCAGCCGCTCGTCCCAGCGCTCGACTGTGACAGTCACGCGACGGGCTGCTTCAGGCGGTCGAGATAGAGTTTGCGCACCTTCGCGACCTTGGGCGCGATCACCGCCCGACAATACGCCTGGTTCGGGTTGCGGCGATAGTAATCGCGGTGATACTCCTCCGCGGCGTAGAAGTGGTCGAGGGGTTTCAGCTCTGTTACAATCGGGTCGTCGTACACCTTATCGGCCGTGAACTGCGCGATCACGCGCTCAGCCTCCGCCTTCTGCGCGGCGGTGTGATAGTAGATCGCGGAGCGGTACTGAGTCCCCACGTCGTTTCCCTGTCGATTCATCGTCGTCGGGTCGTGAATCGTGAAAAACACGTGCAACAGGTCGGCGAACGAGATGACGGCGGGGTCGTAGGTGACCCGGACGACCTCCGCATGTCCCGTGTCGCCACTGCAGACGCGCTCGTACGTGGGATTCGGAACGTGGCCGCCCGCGTACCCGGACTCGACCCGCTCCACGCCCTTCAAGTCCGAGAACGCGGCCTCGAGGCACCAGAAGCATCCTCCGGCGAGCGTCGCAACTTCATGCTGGCTCATGCTGATCCTCCCCAATCCGATGGCACCACCTGAATGCCGGGACATGACGGCAGGTTCCCGGTTGCAAGTTGCAGACGGCAGGGACGGGAGTGAAGGGTACTTTACGCCCATGCCCGAGCTGCCGGATGTCGTCGTGTATCTCGAGGCGCTGCGGCCTCGCATCGTGGGCCGGACCGTTCAGGCGATACGGATCGCGAGCCCGTTCGTGCTGCGGAGCGTGGAGCCGCCGCTCGAGGCGGCGGTGGGGCGCCGGGTAGCGGGCGTGAGCCGGCTCGGCAAGCGCATCGTGATCGCGCTCGAGCCCGACCTGTTTCTCGTCATCCATCTCATGATCGCGGGGCGGCTCAGATGGCGAGCCCCTCGGGCCAAGATGCCCGGCCGGATCGGTCTCGCAGCGTTCGACTTCGAGAACGGATCCCTCGTTCTCACCGAAGCGGGGACGCGGCGGCGGGCCGGGCTTCACCTCCTGCGGGGAGCGGCCGCCCTCGCGGAGCACGACCCGGGGGGCCTCGAGGTGTTGGAGAGCGACGCAGCTTCGTTTCGAGCCGCGCTGCGGCGCGAGAGCCACACGATCAAGAGGGCCCTGACGGACCCGCATATCGTTTCAGGCATCGGGAACGCCTACTCCGACGAAATCCTGCATTCGGCCCGCCTGTCTCCGTTCGCGCTGACGTCGTCCCTCTCCGACGCCGAACTCGACAGGCTCTACGCGGCGACGCGCGCGACGCTCGACCTCTGGCTCGAACGGCTGCGCCGGGATGCGGGTGACGGGTTTCCCGACAAGGTCACCGCGTTTCGCGAAGGGATGGCGGTCCATGGCCGTTACCGGGAGCCGTGTCCCGTGTGTGGGTCGCCGGTGCAGCGGATCCGCTATGCGGAAAACGAGGTCAACTACTGCGCCACTTGTCAGACCGGCGGGCGGGTGCTCGCGGACCGCTCGCTGTCGCGACTACTGAAAGACGATTGGCCGAGGTCGCTGGATGAGTGGGAGGAGAGGGTAGGGGGCGGTAAGAGGCGGTAGAAGGCGGTGCGAGGCGGGAGGGACCGATCAGTGCGTCGCGAGGAAACGCAGGATCGTGGCGTTGTAGGCCGCAGGGTTGGTGACGTGGATGTCGTGTCCGGCGTCGGGAATCGTGATCGTGGTGTCGCTCTGGAGGCAGTTCGCCAGCTCAGTCGTGATGATGTGATACATGCGGGGGCTGCGCTCGCCTTGAAGCAGGAGCACCGGCATGGGCAGCCCCGCGAGACCCCTGCAGTCCAACGGCGGGAAGTATTGCTGCCGGTCGGCGGTCAGCTCCCGCCGGATTTCGTAGAGGTTGCCGAGGATACGGGCGCGAGCCGGCGGCGTGAGGCGGTCGAAGGTCACGGCCGAACCGGACCCGTCCAGGAAGGTCCGCAGCGCCCCGATCGAATCGCCGCGTGCCAGGGCGGCGCGCGCCGGATCGAGCACGTTGGCGAGGAAGGACCGGCGCAGGGAGTCCCCCGCCGGCGTGCGCCACAGAAATGGGATCACCGGCGGTTCCACCAGCACGAGTGTGCGCACCATCTCGCGGTGCTCGGCGGCGAGCGCGAGCGCCACGTATCCGCCGTAGCCCGCAGCGACGATGTTGGTTGGGCCGAAGCCCAGCGCCTGGAGCAGGGCGGCGAGGTCAGCCGCGTGCAGGTCGGGCGCGTAGACCTCGCGGTCGTTCTGGGGCGGATTGGGTGGATGGTAGCGGCGGCTGTACACCAGGACGCGGTGCGACCTCGCGAAGGTCGCCACCTGCGCGTTCCAATCGTCGAGGGTGCCGAAGCTGCCGTGCACGAAGACGACGGCAGAGCCGGTGTCGCCCGCGATACGGAAGTTGAGCACGGTCTCGTTCACGCGGATTGCCCGGAGCGGCGAGACGGTGACAGGAGGAGGGGCCGCCCGGGGAGGGGCGGGTGCGGGTGGGGGAGGCGGCGCCTCGGACTTGCCGCACGCCGCGGCGACGAGGAGGACGACGACGGAGGGGCGCCACATGGCGAGAAGATAGGGAATTAGCCCCAATCCTTCGAGTCGGGGGCGACGGAGCGGAGGGGTCCGCACGGAAGTCCATGTATCTCTTCGGCTATCACATTCAACGCCCCGTCGTCTTTCACGAGCTTCCCCTTAACCAGCAGGAACGGCTCTCCCCTCACCGCTACCCGGTAGCGCGCGTACACGTCCGGTCGCACGATGACGTTCACCATCCCCGCTATGTCCTCGAGCAGCACGAAGACCACCCCCTTCGCCGTCTCCGGCCGCTGGCGCGCGACGACGAGCCCCGCGACCTCGACGATCCCGCCGTGCTCGAGGGTCGGGAGGCGATCGCTCTGCACCACGGCAGGTGGCAGCACGGCTCGCAGCAGGGAAAGGGGATGGCCGCTCGCCGCGAAGCCGAGGACGGCGTACTCGGAGAGCATCCGCTCGTCCGCCGCCAAGCCTCCGAATCGCAAGTGCTCGTGCGGGTGATCGAGCGGCAGCTCGAGCTGGCGCCGGCCGCGCGCCGCATTGCCGCGATCGGCCTTGGGAGGGAGCCAGAGTCCCACCTGCCACAGCAGCTCCCTGCGGGTGAGACCGAACTCGTCGCACCCTCCGACCCAGACCAGGTTCTCGATCGCCGTGCGCTTCACGTCCGGGGGGGCGCGCCGCACGAAGTCGCCAATGCTCCGGAAATCGCCGCGGCGCTCGCGCTCGAGCACGCTCGCCTGTGCGGTCTCCTCGCTCCAGTCACGGATGAAGCCGAGCCCGACCCGAACCGCATCACCTTCAACGGTGCACCAGACGTCGCTCCGGTTGACGTCGGGAAGTCGGAGATCGACTCCCGCGCGCTTGGCATCCCGTCCCAGCGCGTCGAGCGAGTAGAACCCCATCGGCTGGTTGTTGAACAGTCCCGTGTAGTACTCGGCTGGGTGGTAGTGACGCAGCCAGGCTGACTGGTATGCCAGGAGGCCGAACGCCGCCGCGTGCGACTTGGGAAATCCGAACTCGGAGAACGCGATCACTTGCGAGAAGACGCGCTCGGCGACGGGCTCGGAGACGCCGCGGGCGGCGGCGCCGTTCCTGAAGTCCTCCCAGAAGCCCGCCATCAGCTCGCGGCTCCTGCGGCGACTCATCGCGCGCCGCAGCGCCTCGGCCTGTCCCGGCGTGAATCCGGCGAGCGCCTGGCAGACCTGAAGCACCTGGTCCTGATACAGGATCACCCCAAGCGTTTCCCCGAGCGCTTCGCGCAGCAGCGGGTGATCGAGCGGCGGCTCATAGCTCTTGCCCGCCGCGTGCGCGCGGCGCTGCTCCTCGCGGCGACGCACGTAAGGGTTCACGGCACCCCCCACGATCGGTCCGGGGCGGACGATCGCGACTTCGACGGCCAGGTCTTCGAGATTGCGCGGCCGCGAGCGACGGATCATCTGGATCTGGGCCCGGCTCTCGATCTGGAACAACCCCACAGTGTCGCCGCGGCAGATGCGGTCGTAGACGGCCTGGTCGTTGAAATCGATGCGAGAGAGATCGGGTGGCGCTCCGGTGCGTGCCGCGACGAGCTCGACGCATTCCTCGACCAGCGACAGCATGCCGAGTGCGAGAAAGTCGATCTTGATGAAACGCGCATCGTCGCACGAATCCTTGTCCCACTGGCAGACGACGCGGTCTTCCATCGCGGCGCGCTCGAGCGGGACCAGCTCGACGAGCGGCCGGCTCGAGATCACCATCCCGCCGACGTGCTGGGAGACGTGGCGCGGCAGCCCGGCGATCTCCTCCGCCAGCTCGCACAGCTCTTTCCAGAGCGGCGCGTTCCTTCGGTCAGCGAACCCCGGGAGATGCTCGAGCTCCTCCGCCAGGCTTCCCGACCGCCGGTCCGCCAGCTTTGCGACTTGCTCGATCTCTCCCGGCGGCAGATCGAGTGCTTTGCCGATCTCGCGCACCGCCGAGCGAAGCCGGTAGGTGGGGAAGGAGCAGACGAGGCCGACGTGCTCGGTACCGTAGCGCTGGTACACGCGACGGATCAGCTCCTCGCGAATTTCGCGTGGGAAATCGAGGTCGATGTCCGGGACCGAGGCGAGGGTCTCGTTCAGAAAGCGGCCGAAGAACAACCGCGTGGCGACGGGATCGACGTGCGAGAGGCCAAGGAGGTAGCAGACGATCGACGAGACCGATGAGCCGCGCCCCCGTCCCGGCAGCAGGTTGCCCGAGGCGCGGCGCGAGCCGCGCCGCACGTCCGCCGCCACCTCGCGCGCCAGGTCGAACAGGTCGTGATAGACGAGAAAGAATCCGCACAACCCGTGGTGCGCGATGATGCGCAGCTCTTCCTCGAGCCGCCGGACGGCTTCACTGCGGTGTGCGGAGCCCTCGGGGTAGCGCTCATCCAGCCGGGCGCCACACAGCTCGGCGAGTGCGCGGGGCGCGGTGCGGCCGGCAGCGCCGCGGAAGTCGGGAAACCGGTAGCCCAGATCGCGGGTCAAATCGAAGCTCGCACAGCGCTTTGCGAGGTCTCCCGTAATAGCGACAGCTTCGGGACAGTCACGGAACAGCTCCGCGACATCAGCAGGCGGCCGCAGGGCAAATTCGCTGTTGGGGCGCCGCGCCGAGTGCGAGCCGTCGAGCGTCGCGCGGTTCCGGATGGATACGAGCACGTCCTGCAGCCGGTGCCGCTCGCGGCTGTGGTAGTGGACGTTCCCAGTCGCTACGACGCTAAGTCGTAAGTCGGCAGCGATTGCGATCAGGGCGCGGGTCAACGCGACGTCGCCACGCACGAGATTGCGCTGCAGCTCGACGTAGAACCGTTCCGGTCCGAAGATCGCTCGGCACCGCTCCGCCAGCCGGCGGGCGGCCCTCGTCCCCTCGTGTTGCAGCACACCCGCCAGCATGCCGCTGCGGCATCCCGACAGGAAGATGAGCCCCTCGTGACGAGCCTCGAGCGACCCGAAGTCGAGCCGCGGATCGAGACGGTCGCTACGGCCGAGATGCGCTTCGGTGATGAGGCGGCAGAGGTTCGCGTATCCCTGCGGCGTTTCGGCGAGCAGCGTGACGTGCGACCCGTCGAGCAGCGTGACCTCGGCGCCCGTGATCGCCTGGAGGCCGAGCTGTTTTGCTTCCTGCGCGAACGCCATCGAGCCGTAGAGACCGTTGTGGTCGGTGAGCGCGAGCGCCGGCAGCCCCAGGTTCGCGGCGGTGAGCGCGAGCTGCTCGGGGAGGGAGGCGCCGTCGAGGAACGAGAAGGAGGAGTGGCAGTGAAGTTCGACGTACATGTTCACTAAGGTTTCTGCATCCACCACTCTCTGGTGATCAGGTCTTCGTACAACACGACTCTCTTTCCACCTTGGAGAACAACCTCGAAGTAGCGTCTCGAAACCTGTTGCCTCCACCATTCATCATCGATGCGCCAGGATTCTTGAACGGATTCGACCGCCGTCACTTTGCCGCCCGACCACTCGACCGCCCTTGGCTCCGACTTGTCATCGATTACGACCCGAACTTCTTCGGGGAGATTGAGTGCCCGAAGTCTGTCCACTCTGTTCCGCGTTCCGCGTTCCGACTTCTGCTGTTCACGGTTCATAGTCGATGAGGGCATAGCGTCGTTCCGGAAGCCGTGACCACGGCTGCACCTCGATGATGTTCTGGAGCATGGGGCGCCGGAGACGGAGCGCGATCTCGCGAGCCGCGCTGCGCAGCGCACGTCGCTGGTTCGCGCGCGCGGCAGCGTCGGCATTCCGGGCGAAGATCTGCAGCTCTGTGGTCCCCGGAGCGAATGATGAGAGCTCGACCGTGAGCCGCTCGACCGGCTTCGGCGGCGGAGCCTGCTCGAGCCGTATGCACAGGGGCGCAGCGATTTCCCCGGGATCGGCGGATGGCTCTTTGAGCAGAACATCCGTCAGCCAGGAAGAGCCGCGCTCGAGCTCCGCGCGCATGCGAATCTGTCGCACGCGCCAACCCGCGCGACGCGGGTGGGCGAGCGCTCGGTTGAGCAGCTGCACCAGTGCCTGTGTCAGCATCGCCCGATCGGCGACCGGCGAGTAGAACGCGAGCGTCGCGACGATCGGCTCGGGGACTTCGTGGCCGATGACCGGTTCGGCGAGCGTTCCTGCTGCGAGTCGCCACAACCGGCGACCGCTGCTCCCGAACTGAGAAACAACCGCTTCCTCCGGAAGCGCGGCGAGATCGCCCAGCGTGCGCAGCCCGAAGCGCCGCAATCGGCGATGCGTGTCGGGATCGAGCGGCAACACGGCGAGCGGTTGACCGGCGAGAAACTTTCCTTCCTCCCCGGGAGGAACGATCACTGCGCTCCCCGGTTTCGCTCGACTGGCAGCAACCCAGGAGACGAACTTTCCTTTCCCCCAACCCAGCCGCAAACCGGAAGTCGGAAGTTGTTCGATCGCCTCCACGATTCTCTCGGGCGCACCGTAGAGTCTCCCCAACCCGTCCGTCCCCACGAACACCCGCCCCATCTCGGCCGGCTCGATCACCGGGCTCACGGAGACGAGTGCTTCGATCAGCTGGGCGAATTGCCGGTCGTAATGCACGGGATCGGGTTCGCACAACCGCAGCGTCGGACACAAACCGATCGCCTGGCTTACGGTGAGGCCGGGCCTCACGCCCGCCTGCCTGGCCGCACGCGATACCTGCCACACGCGGCGGATGTCATCAGGGGAGAGGAGCGCGCACGGCTGGCCGGCGAGCTCGGGACGTCGCAGCTTCTCGCAGCGGAGTGCGAAGAGCGGGATCCAACAACAGGCTGCGAGCGAACTCGTCACGCGAGAGGAGGTCATATCGGGTTTGCAGGGGACCCGAATATATCCCGAAGATCGAAGGAGCCGCAAGCACCCCGCTGAGAGCACTTAAGGTACTGTCACAAATACTGTTACGCATCTACACTGCAATGAGGCGAGCACCACGTGGCCATGTTTCAGGGAGCCCATTGTCCACCCAAACCGGCCTGTTCGATAGCGAGCCCGCGTCGGCGCGGCCGGAACTGATCCGGCTCGCGAGCCGCATTCCAGCCAACATCCGATTCGGGACTTCGACGTGGACCTACGACGGATGGATGGGCGACGTCTACCAGCGATCGTACCGCGGTGCCGAGCCGGCGCGGCGGCTCGAGGAGTACGCCCGGTATCCCCTGTTTCGTACCGTCGGTATCGACAGCGCGTTCTACGACCCGCCGTCGGAAGCCGTGCTGGCGCAATACGCGGCCGCCCTCCCGCCGCGATTCCCATGCGTCAGCAAAGTATGGGATCGTATCACCGCCAAGCGATTCAATCAGGATCGCCGCTGGGGCAATCTCGCCGGCCTCCGGAACCCCGATTTCTTGAACGCGGACTTGTTCAAAGAAGCGGTGCTCGGCCCGCACGCCCGCGCCTTTCGCGATCACGTGGGTTGCTTGGTGTTCGAATTCCAGGCGATGCGCGGCAAGGACCTGCCGGAGGTCGCGGAGTGGGTGGAGCAGCTGGGGGAATTTCTGAGCGCGTTGCCGCGCGACTTTCGCTATGCCGTGGAGCTGCGCAATCCCGAGCTGCTCAGCCCGCTCCACGGCGCCGTGCTTGCGCGGCATGGCGTGGCCCACGTGTTCAATTCATGGACCGAGATGCCGCCGATCGGCGCGCAGCTCGAGCTGCCGTGGGTGTTTTCGGCGGACTTCACGGTCGCGCGCGCGCTGCTCCGTCCCGGACGTCCGTATGCCGACGCGGTGAAACTGTTCGAGCCCTATGATCGGGTGCGCGAGCCGAACCCGGAGCTGCGCAACGATCTGCTGCGGTTGATCGCCGAGGCCACGCGTCGCCGCATCGAAGCGCTCGTGCTGGCGAACAACCGGGCGGAAGGGAATGCTCCGGGCACGATTCGCGCGCTCGCGGCCGCGATCGCCGGCGAGCCCTAGAGCTCGAGCTCGGCCTGCGGCGCCGGCCGCCGCTGGCGGTAGCGGTCTTCCATTCCCCGATTCACCGGAAAGCCGAATTTCTCCTGCAGGCGCTGAATCCGTCGCTTGAGCGCCGCGGCGTACTCGGGCGGCGCGCTCGCATGGCGTGTGTACGCCCGCGCGTAGCGGTCCGAGAGGTGGGGGAACTGCGCAGCGAGCACCGGGAGAAAGCGGGCGCGCATTCCCGGGTACATGCGCAGCGGGCCCGCATGAATGAACCTGGCGCCGGCCTCCCGGGCCGCCTGGAAGAGCGCTTCCAGGTGGGCGACATCGTCGCTGATCCCCGGGAGGACCGGAGCCACGATCAGTCCCGCGTTGATCCCCGCAGCCGTCAGCTTGCGGAGCGCGCGGAGGCGGGCGGTCGGCCCCGGCGAGCGAGCCTCCATCCGTCGGACCAGCGCCGCGTCGGCCGAGATCAGCGAGATGTAGACCTCGAGGTCGGAGCGCGCGCCGAGGCGTTCGAGCAGGTCGATGTCGCGCGTGACGAGCGGGCTCTTCGTGATGATGCCGATCGACAGCGCTTCGTAGCGGGTAAGCCGCTCCAGCATCTCGCGCGTCAGCCGGAAGCGACGCTCGGCCGGTTGATACGGATCGGTGGCCGTGCCGATCACGATCGGTGCATTGTTTCCCGAGCGGAAATAGCGCGCCAGGTCGGCATCGAGCGCCGCCAGCACGTTGCGCTTCACGAAAATCCGGTGCTCGAATGCTTCCCACCCGTGCGGCCCCCGGAACTCGGTGAACTCCTCGGAGGAAAGCCGGCCGCCGTCGCGCGCGCGCTCCACCACGTAGCGGTGCGCGTACCGGGCGTAGCAGTAGGTGCACCCGAACTCGCACCCGACGTACGGGTTGATGGACCAGAAATCCATGCCGGTCTGCTCGGGTGAGTTCATGACCGACCGCGCGGCGAGTGCGACGAACTTCGTGCCGCGCAGGCGTTGGTCGAGGATTTCGAGCCCGGCTTTCATCCGCAGCGCGCCCACCCGCACCGTACGCACTCGACGCACGACGAGCGGCGCACGAGCCGCGCGCCGCAGTCCGGGCACGCTGCGCCGCGCGACGGCGGGTGAAACAATGGGTTCGGCGGAGCGGCCTCGGGCGGTGGGGTCATGGGACCCCGAATATATACCGAAGCCCATTGGCGACAAGGTCGGCGCGCGGTTACTGTAACCCTGTGCCGACCAATCGGATAGCATTCCAGGGCGAGCCGGGCGCCTACAGCGAGGAAGCGCTCTACCTCCTCGAGCCGAAGGCCGTCTCAGTCCCCTCGCGCGAGTTCGCAGACGTCATCGCGGCGGTCCGCGAGGGGCGGGCGGATGCTGGCCTGCTTCCTATCGAGAACTCGCTCGTGGGATCGATCGCGACGAATTTCGACCTCATCGCGGAGTCGGCGGTCGCGATCGTGGCCGAGGTGGTGAGCCCAGTTCATCACTGCCTGCTCGGCGTGCGAGGCGCGACGCGCGGCTCGCTGCGTCGGGTGCTGTCGCACCCCGTAGCGCTCGCTCAATGCCAGCGGCTGCTCTCGAGCCTCACGGGCGTCGAGATCGTGGCGTTCTACGATACGGCGGGAGCGGCTGCGGAAGTCGCGCGCCGTGGCGATGCCACGGTGGGCGCGGTCGCAAGCGCCCTCGCCGCCGGCCGCTACGGGCTCGACATCCTGGTCGAGCGCATCGAAGACGAACCGCACAATCAGACGCGTTTTCTGCTGGTGACGCGCGAGCGCGCGACCCCGCGTCCGGACGTGCCGGCGAAGACGACCCTCCGCCTGCGCCTGCCGCATCGTCCGGGAACGCTGGCGCGCGCGCTCGCGCCGTTCGCCGATGCGGGGCTCAATCTCACAAAGCTCGAGAGCCGGCCCGATCGAACTACGCCGTGGCAATACCTCTTCTATGTCGATGTCGAAACGCGGCTCGAGGAGCCCGCGATGGTGGGAGCGCTCGACGCCCTGCGGGCGCAGGGCGCGGAAATCACCGTGCTTGGGGAATACCCCCGCTTCGTTCCGAAGGCTTGACCACGGCCCGCCAGACGAAGTACACCGGGACGCCGAGCAGCACGCACGCGAGACCGAGCCCGCTGTAGGTGGTCTTCTCGAGCAGCATCGCCACCGCGATCAGACCGGTCGACACGAGGTACAGCGCCGGCAACCAGGGGTAGCCTGCCACGCGCACGGGTCGCTCGGCGTCGGGCCGCCTTGCCCGCAGCGCAAACAACCCGATCGCCGCGAGCATGTAGAAGACGAGCGCGGCGAAGATGACGAACTCGAGCAGCTGGCCGTAGGTCCCGGAGAGGCACAGGACGCTGGTCCACACGGCCTGGACCACGAGCGCGACCGTCGGCGTCTTATAGCGGGGATGCAGATTGCCTGCCGACTTGAAGAACAGGTTGTCGCGCGCCATAGCGTAGTAGACGCGCGCCCCCGACAGGATCAGTCCATTGTTGCATCCGAACGTCGAGATCATGATCGCGACTGCCATCACATACAGCCCTGCGTTGCCGAGGATGACCTTGAGCACGGCGGTGGCTACCCGGTCCTGGGGCGCGTTGGCGATCGCGTCGGCCGGCAGCACGGACAGATAAGCGACGTTCGCGAGCAGGTAGAGGACGGTGACCGTGAGCACGCCGGTCCCCATCGCGAACGGCAGGTCTCGCTTCGGATCCTTGAGCTCGGACCCCGCGAATCCCACGTTATTCCAGGCGTCCATCGAAAACAGCGCGCCCACCATCGCCGCGCCCATCACGGGCAGCCAGCCGAGCGAGAGGCCCTCGGCCGGCCAGAACCGCGAACCGAAGTTGTCGGCGAGCGCCGCGGCGTCACGTCCGATCGTGAGACCGAGGACGATCAGCGCCGCGAGCGCCCCGGTCTTGATTGCCGTGAGAGACGTCTGGATCAGGGCGGCCGTGCGGACCCCGCGGACGTTGATCCATGTGAGGACCGCGATCGAGGCGACGGCGAGAACCCGCTGCGGCGACAACCCGACGGTGATCGGGCCGATCGGTTGCGGAAAGTTGATCGTTCCCCCCAGAAAGACATCCGGGGTGAGTGAGGGGAACAGGACGCCGGTGAATCGCGCGAACGCGACCGCGACAGCGGCGATCGTCCCGGTCTGGATGACCACGAACAGCGTCCAGCCGTAGAGGTAGCCGAAGAGCGGGTTGATGCTCTCCCGGAGATAGAGGTATTGGCCGCCGGCGTTGGGGAACATCGCCGCCAGCTCGCCGTAGGTGAGGGCGCCCATCAGCGTGACAGCACCCGCAAGCGCCCACACCAGGAGCATCACGCCCGGAGCGTGGACGTCTCGCAACGTCTGGGCCGACACGATGAAGATCCCCGAGCCGATCATCGAGCCCACGACGAGCGCCGTGGCGTCCAGCCGGGAAATGGCCCGGACGAAGTCGGTGCGGGGCTGCTCGGTGGTCGCCATGCCTCGGATCCTCCGATCGCGCCGGGGTAACCTAGTCGCTCCCCACCGGTGCCGCTATGTTCAGCCGCCAAAACTTCCCCGTTCCCGAGGACCGGTTGTGCGCCTGCTCCCGCGTGAAGAAGAATTCTTCGATCTGTTCGTCGCCGTGGCTCAGCGCAACAAGGAGGCCGCGCAGCATTTGCGCGACCTGTTCGAGGCACCGCCCGACCGCCGTACCCCGCACGTCGAGGCCATCAAGCGACTCGAGCACGAGGCGGACCAGGTCACCCACGAGGTCGTGAACCGCCTCGACCGCACGTTCATCACGCCGCTCGACCGCGAGGACATTCACGCGCTCGCGTCCGACCTGGATGATGTAATGGATGCCATGGACGGCACCGCGCGGCGTTCCCAGATATTCCGCGTGGGCTTGGCGCCGTCCGGGGTGAAACAGCTGGCGGCAGTGATCCAGAGAATGGTCGCGGTCCTCGCTGAGGGGGTCGGCCGCCTCAAGAAGGGCGACGATGTCATGCGGTTCTGCATCGAGGCGAAACAGCTTGAAGAAGAGGGCGACGCGATCTACCACGAGGCCCTGGGTCGCATGTTCGACACCGAGAAGAACGCGCTCGAGGTGATCAAGTGGAAGGAGATCTATGACACGCTCGAGCTGACTCTGGACCAGGGGGAAGACGTCGCGAACGTGCTCGAGTCCATCACGCTGAAACACGCCTGATGCCCGCTTCGGTTGCCGCGGTCATCGGGATCATCGCGATCGCACTCGTTTTCGATTTCATCAATGGGTTCCACGACGCCGCCAATTCGATCGCGACGGTCGTGTCGACGCGTGTTCTCTCGCCGGGGTTCGCCGTGGTGTGGGCGGCGGCGTTCAACTTCATCGCGGTGTTCTTGTTCGGAACCGCGGTGGCGAAGACTATCGGCAAAGGCATGATCGACATCAGCGTCGTCGATACGATCGTGACCTTGGCCGGTCTTACCGGCGCGATCACGTGGGACTTGATCACATGGTGGGGCGGCTTGCCGACCTCGTCGTCGCATGCGTTGATCGGCGGCTATGCGGGCGCCGCCGTCGCCAAGGCCGGACTCGGCGCCATCATCGCGGCGGGCTGGGTGAAGACCCTGGCGTTCATCGTCGTCGCCCCGGTGATGGGCCTCGCGATCGCCCTCCTGCTCACGGTGATCTTCGCGTGGGCGCTGCGCCGCTCGCTGCCGCGCAAGGTGGATCGCGGCTTCCGGGCACTCCAGCTGTTGTCAGCCGCTGCGTACTCCCTGGGACACGGCACCAACGACGCGCAGAAGACGATGGGCATCATCGTGGGTCTCCTCGCAGCGCCGGCGATGCAGCCCGTCCTCGCGACCTCCGAGCTGGGGTTTCTGCACGTATCGTCGGCGGACACGATTCCGCTGTGGGTGATCGGGGCGTGCGGCGCCGCCATGGGGCTGGGGACGATGTCCGGGGGCTGGCGGATCGTGCGCACGATGGGACAGCGGCTCACCAAGCTGACGCCGTTCGGTGGGTTCTGCGCGGAGACGAGCGGCGCCATTACGCTGTTCGTGGCGTCGCATTTCGGGATCCCGGTGAGCACGACCCACACGATCACGGGCGCGATCTCGGGCGTGGGCGCCGCGCACCGCTGGTCGGCGGTCCGATGGGGAGTCGCGGGACAGATCGTCTGGGCGTGGATTCTCACCATCCCGGCGGCCGCCGGGATCGGGGGCCTGAGCTACGTGGTCCTGCACTTCGTGCTGCGCTGAACGCTCAGTCGCTGAGGATTCGCCGCAATCCGCGCCCGGTCTCCGCGAGAGCGCCCTGAAAGTATTGTGACGCTTCACCGTATCCGAGCCGCAAGTGCCCGGGCACGCCGAAATGGTCCCCCGGCACGAGCAGCACGCTGTGCTCGGCGCGCATCCTCTCGACCAGGTCCAGGGCTTTCACGGCGTGACGGTAGCGGACCCAGCAGATCGCTCCCGCGCGCGGCGGCTGCCAGGTGAACGTGTCCCCGAAACCACGCAGCCACGTCTCCAACACGGGGTAGTTCTCTCGCAGGATGCCGCGAGTCCGCCCGAGCAACCGCGCGCGTACCGGCGGGTCGAGCGCGAGTGTCGCGAGGTGATCGGACGCGCCGGCCGGCCCGATCGTCGTGTAGTCGTGCCGCGCCCACGCCTCGGCGGTGAATGCCGTGGGCGCGACCAGCCATCCGATACGCAGGCCCGGCAGTCCGTACGCCTTCGATAACCCGTTCACCGCGATCACGCGTTCGTAGCTGCCCCAGAACGATGGCGTGATCGGACCGTCGAGCTCGGCGCCCTGGTACACCTCATCGGCGAGCAGCCACGCGCCAACGGCCGCGGCACGCTCGACGATCGCGCGACGCGCCTCGGGAGCGAGCACCTGGCCGGTGGGGTTATGCGGGTTCGTGACCACCACGAGCTTCGTGCCCGGCGCGATTGCCTGATGCAGTTCGTCACGGAACGCGTCCCCTCCGCGGTCGGCCGGGTGCGCGAAGCCCCGCACCGTGGCGCCCAAATTCTGCGCCAGCCCCCACGTTTGCATGTAGTTCGGCAGGAGAATCGCGACGTTGTCCCCCGGCGCAAGCAGCCGCCAGCAGGTGACGAAATTCGCCTCGGCGCTCCCGGTGGTGACCAGGACCTGCTCGGGTGTAGCGCCAGGATAGAGCGCGGCGATCCGCGCCCTGAGCAGCTCTGTGCCATTCGCCTGGCTGTACCCGAGCCGAACGTCGAGCAGGGGAGCGGCGGGGGCACGGGCAAGGTCGAGCAGCTCCTGGACGCTGAGGGGATGCACTCCCGACTCGGACAGGTTGAACCGCACGCGGTTTTCCCACGTGCTCTGCCAGCGCTCCAGCTCGAAGGGAATGAAGGGCAAGAGGCAGGTGTCAGGTGTCAGGTGTCAGGAGACTGATCTCGGCCGGGTGATCGAGCCAATAGTCGGGCTCGAGGTCGTCCAGGTCCTCGCGATCGAACGGTCCCCAGAGCGCGGCAGCCGTCTTCACGCCGGCGGCACGGCCGCTCTCCAGGTCATGGCGCGAGTCGCCGATGAAAACCGCTTCCACGGGGCTCGCGCCGAGCTCCGCGAGCGCTTTGAGCACCGGCTCGGGGTGCGGTTTGGGATTGCGCACGTCGTCGGCGCCGACGATCACGTCGAACGCCGCGTCGAGCCCGGCCACGCGCAGCCCCCGCTCGGCCCCCCCGCGCACCTTGCTCGTAACCAGAGCGAGTCGCTTGCCCGCCGCCTTGAGTTTCTCGACCGCGTCCACGATGCCGTCGTAGGGCCGAACGAGCGCATCGTGGTGCGCGAGGTTGTAGACGCTATAGGTCTTGGCCATCGCCTCGATCTCGGCCGGGTCCTCGGTCCATTGCCGTAGCTGCACCCGGATCGGCGTGCCCAGTCCCTTGAGCCACAGCTCGTCGGGGGGCTCATACCCCCGGTGAGCGCGTAGCGTGTGCCGGTAGGATCGGAGGATCAGCTCGACCGAGTCGATCAACGTGCCGTCGAGGTCGAACAGGAACGTGGAGAGTCGCACGATACGAAGTTACACGGGGTGCGAAGCCCCGGTCGGCGGCTAGATTTTTTGCCGTGGTTCACGGATTCGAAACCGTTCTCGCCCTCCTCGTTGGGGTCTGCTTTCTCGCGCTGCTGGCACGCCGCCTCGGTGTTCCGGCGCCTGCGCTGCTCGTGGTCGGCGGGCTGACGGTCGCGCTCGTGCCCGGTCTGCCGACTATCCATTTCGATCCGCAGCTCGTCTTCCTGGTCTTCGTTCCGCCCCTCTTGTACCGGGCCTGTCTCCTGGCGTCGTATCGCGACTTTCGCGCCAACCTGCGACCCATTCTGTCGCTCGGCATCGGTCACGTGTTGTTCGTCACCATCGTGGTGGGCTGGGTCGCTCACCGGGTGGTGCCCGGCATGCCCTGGGCTGCCGCGTTTGCGCTCGGAGCCGTCGTCTCGCCGCCAGACGTCGCCGCGGCGATCGCGTTCATCCGCCGTCTCCCGTTCCCCCGTCGGGTGGCAACGATCCTCGAGGGGGAGAGCATGCTGAACGACGCAGCGGCGATCGTCGCGTACCGCGTCGCCGTGGCGGCGGCCGTCACCGGCACGTTCTCACTCGCCGGGGCGAGCGCGCGCTTCGTGGTGGTCGCGACCGGTGGGGTGGCGGTCGGGCTCGCGGTGGGCTGGTTACTCGGCCTAGTACGTCGCCGCATACACGCGCCGGAGATCGAGAACACGATTTCGGTGCTCACGGGATACGCGGCCTATCTCCCGGCCGAGCACCTGGGTGTGTCGGGGATTCTGGCCGTCGTCGCTACCGGCCTCTACCTGGGGCGTGTGGGGCCGCGGTTCCTCGCTGCCGACACGCGCGTGCAGGGCTTCGGTATGTGGGACGTGGTAGTGTTCGCACTCGAGGGCTTGATCTTCATCATTACCGGGCTCGAGCTGCGACCCATTCTCGAAGGCCTGACCGGCACCGAGGCATTGGTGCTGGCGCGCGGCGCTGCGTGGGTCAGCCTCGCGGTCATCCTCGCGCGCATCGCGTGGGTGTACCCTGCGGGCTACCTCCGCTGGATCGCCGGGTGGGTGCGCGCGCGCGAGCCCGTGCCTCGGTGGCGGTCGCTCGCGCTCTCGTCATGGGCCGGTCTGCGCGGTGGCGACTCGCTCGTGCTCGCACTGGCCGTGCCCGCCATGACGGACGCGGGGACTCCGTTCCCCGGCCGTGAGGCGATCATCGCGATCACATACGCTGTGATTCTGGTAACCCTCCTCGGTCAGGGCTTCACGCTAGGGCCGCTCCTCACACTGCTCGGCAACCGCGAGACCGGCGAGGAGGAGCGGCGAGAGGAAGTCGCCGCGCGCCTGCGCGTATCGCAGGCCGCCCTGGCCCGCCTCGAGGAGCTGGCGGGCGCCGAGTGGATGCATCCCGAGACACTCGCGCACACGCGTGATCGCTACGATCACGTCGCCCGCCGGGTGCGCGGCCGGTCGGACGGCTCGGTCGACGGTAGCGAAGAGACTATTTCGGCCGCTGACCGGCGGCTGCTCCGCGATCTCATCGCCGTTCAGCGCACGGAGCTCATGCGCACGCGCGACGAAGGCGCGATCAGCGATGCGGTGATGCGTCGGGTGCAGCGAGAGCTCGACCTGGAAGAGCTACTGCTCAACGACGACTAGCGCTGCGACGAGTTCCGCCTCCGGACGTTCCACCCCATGGCCCACGGGCGAGAGCCGCGCGTCCCAGGCCAGCAGATCCTCGACGGTGAGCGGCGCGCGGCGCTCCACCAGTTCGTCAAGCAGGAACTCTTCCCCCGCGGTCATGCCGGCGGCGAGGCGGGAAACGAGCGCGTCCAACCGTGCGAGCCCGGTGGAGTCGCCGCGCCGCGCCGCCTTTCGCGCCGCAGCGAGTACCCACGGAATCAACCGGCGGCCCAGGCGGTCGCGGTCGGCCGCCCGCCAACGCGCGTCGGCGATTGCCGCGAGCCTGCCCCGCACGAGCGGCGCCGCGCGCTCGATTGCCCGTTCGAGCATCGAAGCATTCGCGGGCAGAAGGCTCGCTGTCGTGGCGCGCTCGAGCCACCTGGTCGCCGCGATCGGATCCGGGCGGGCGCCTTTCTCGTCGACTACGATCGCTTCGACGAGCGCACCGAGTCGGACGACGAGCAGCACCGCGGACTCGCGCGCCTCTGCGGGAATCGTTGCCCATGCGCCGGCTGCGGCACTCGGCCCCCGAGCACAGCCGATCACGTCGAGCCGGTCACACCAGTCGAGGCCGTCAGCGGCCTCGCGCCCCCGCACCGACTCGAGCTCCGCTGCCGCCACGGCTTGCTCACGACCCTTGCGCGCGAGGCGCTCCTCGAGGTGCAGAGCGTCGGCGATCGCGCGGGGCGGCAGGAAACTGACGGTCTCAACGCTTCCGTGCAACGACCCCAGGCGATCTATACGTCCTACGCGCTGCGCCAGGCGGGCGGGACTCCACGGCAGATCGTAGTGGATGACGCGCGCCGCGTCCTGAAGATTCACGCCCTCGCTCAGCAGGTCCGTCGCGATCAGCACGTCCGTCTCGAGCGCGGGGGGTGGTGACGGCGCCTGTTGTGCCCGGGGCGCGAACGCCCGCAACACCTCGGCGCGGGCAACGCGTGCCCATCCGAGCAGGCCGCGATCGCCGAGCACCGTGGCCACGCGTACGCTGGACAATCGCCGCGCGAGATACCGCGCTGTGGCCCGGGCTGTCGTGAACACGATGGTCTTGCCACACCCCTCGCTGAGCAGCCGCTCGAGCAGCACGGCCTTGGGGTCGGCGAAGTCGGCCAGCCCGTCCCGCAGCTCGGCGATAATTGCCAGGTCGCCGGCATGAACGTCGATCGCTCCCGGCTCGAGCAGCATTGGGAAGAGCGGGAGTTGCTCCACGGCTGCGTCCCGGTCGGGAAACAGGCGCCCGAATTCTCTCGCCCCGAGCGCGCGCCCATCTCGCGCCGCTGCTCCCGCGAGCTCGAGGAACGCTTCGTAGCGAGATAGGCTCTCCCGGAAGGCCGGGACGCTCGAGCCCAGCCGCGTGAGGAGGAGCAGGCGAAACAGGGCTCCAGCGGATCCCGGGCCATGCAGCCGGCCAACGCGCGCGCACAGACGGCCAAGCTGTGCGTCGGGCAGCGGGCCGGCTCGCAGCGTGGAACCGGGGCCCCGTGCGGGGAAGACGAGCGCCGGCGCCGCTGTTCGTTCCTCCCTCGCGTAGTGTGCCTGCACCCATCTCCGGGTGCGGGCAACGGCGAGCCGCGCTGCTGCCGCGGGTAGACCGTCGAGCGGCGCCAGCCCTCGTGCGGCGCAGTGAAGCGAGCGCACGCCCAGGCCCGTCAGCGCATCGTCACGCAGGAAGAGATGAAACAGTCGAAACAGGTCCGCCATCCGGTTGTGCACCGGGGTCGCGGTGACGAGGAGAACGCGGGCGCGAGTCACGAGTTTCGCCAGCTCGCGATAGCGGCGGGTTTCGCGGTTGCGAAACCGATGGGCTTCGTCGACGATGAACAGGCGGACTTGCGGTAGGGCGCCCGGCGGAATGGTGTGGGCGCTCAGGGCCTCGTGGGTGATCAGCGGGGCATCGGCGTGCTTGAGCGCGAGAAGGGCGCGCCACTGATCTTCGAGCACGGCCGGCACCACGAGCGCGAAGGGCTCGCGCCGCGCCAGGGCGACGGCGAGCGCAACGTAGGACTTCCCGAGTCCCACCGCGTCCGCGAGCAGCGCGCCGCCGTAACGCTCGAGCGTCGACAGGATCCGACGGGCGGCGGGGATCTGATGCGCCGCGAGCCACGCTGGTAGCCCGGGTGGGGACCTGTCATCATCCCCGGCGCTGTGTACCAGCGCCCTGGCCGCGAGCCTCGCCACCGCGTCCGGTACGGCGACCGGCCCCGGGCGCACCAAGAGCACGAGCGGCTCCGGGACGGCCTGGAGATCCTCAGAGAGGATGTGGGGCCAGGCGCGCGAGCGCACGGCGGTCAGATCCATCGAGCTTGAGAAAATCCGCCACGGCTTCGTCTTCGACGATCTCGCGTCGCCCGCACGCTGCGAGGGCATCCCACGCTGGGGATGCGGGCGGCGGGACGGGCAGCTGCCCAACCACGCGAGCGTTGAAGCGTCGGAAGCCGCCGCGGGCGGGGTCGGCGCGCCACCACGCCAGGGTGCGGAGCCAACGGGAATTGAGGAGGGCCGCGAGAGCGTACGCGTCATCGAGGGTGCGGGTCGCAATACCGTACACGGTGTTCAGGGGGACGGCCGCGCGCGGCGGAACGGAGGCATGGAGTCCGCGCGCGAGGTCCGGCCAGATCACACGATGGGGCGCGCAGGCGAGCGCCACGCGAAACACCTGCCAGAACGGCCCATCGCGGTAGTCGCTGCGTCGCCTCAATCGTGCGGCGTGCGGTGCGAGCAGCAGATCGAGGTCCGGGGGCAGTCGCGGCAGCACGCGCCCCTCCGCGCCGTGGGTCCACGCAAGGTGGACGGCGGACGTTGCTCGCCACGGAGCAAGATCGCGTCCGCGCAGCGCCGGCCGGGTCCACGGAGCGGGCGTGCGCCGGAGAAATACGTCGTCGGCGCCCGTCTTCACGCCGAGTTGCGGGCGCCACCGCTCACCGAGTGTTGGTAGTACGCTCGCCAGATGGCGGGCGACCCTTTCGCCATCGGGCGCGAGGATCCAGGGGCCGCCCCCGAGCTCGCGCTGCGCCACGCGCGTGGCCGCCGAGCGCGGTCCCAATGCGAGCGCCACGTCACCGGGGTCCTCCGCAACGGCGCGCACCGTGACCAGAGCCATGGGATACACGGCGCCGCCGAAGGCGCCGCTGGCGGAGTCGAGCGGCACCACGCGATCCAAACGGGTGGTCCGCGCCAGGCGCTCCCGGAGCGGGCTCGCATAGCCGCTCGAGGCGAGCTTGGCCGGCACGAGCAGCGCAACCGCGCCCCGCGGCGCCGCGAGCTCGAGTGCGCGATCGACGAATGCCACCGCGAGATCAGGCAGGTGCGCGAACCCCCGGACACTCGTCGCGTGCCACGACGGGTACCGCGTCGCGAGCGCCTCGCGCACCCGGGCGGGGACGCGCTCGCCTCGTACCCACGGCGGGTTGCCGGCGACGAGATCAAAGCCGCCGCGAGCCATGATGTCCCCGAACTGGGTCTCGAATGCAAAGGACGGCGTCTCGCCGTCGCGCTCGAGCCTGCGCCGTTCCCCGCGCAGGTCACGCCGTGCGGTCCGCAATCGCGCAAGCAAGGCGCGCCCATGCCGGTCGAGCCTGCGCCGACGGCCAAAGAGGTCGGAATCTCGAGCCTGGGCAATGAGCCGCCCGATCCGCGCATCGAGACGCGCGGCGGCACGCTCGAGCAGGTCGCGTGCAAGCACCGCGGCCGCCCGATCCAGCTCGACGAGCCCGGCACGCTTCGCCGGGCCGGTCTCGTTGAAGAGTGCGCGCCGCGATGCTCCGAGCCGCTCGACGAGGGCGGGAGGGCCAAAGAGGGGCGAGGGCTCGGCGGCGAGCGCGACGGCGATCGCAAGAGGATCGAGCAACGCATCACCCTGGCGGACGTGCCCGTCAAGATTCGGCAGAGGGGCGAGCGCGGCGAGATCGGTCGGCTCATCGTCGACGACAAGCGCGAGCCAGAGCCTCAACTCGGTGAGGCGAACCGCCGTCAGTTTGACGTCCACCCCGTACAGTGAATGCGCCAGCACGTCGCGGCGAATCGCCCCCTGCGGCCGCTCGCCCGTCGTGGCGCGCAACGCCGCTAGCTCCTCGAGCGCGCCCAGCAGAAAGGCCCCCGATCCGACCGCGGGATCGAGAACCGCGATGTCGCGCAGATCAGGGACGCTGGCAGGTGGCTCCCCGTGTCTAACCCACCGCTCCACCGCCGTCTGCGATAGTCCGTAACGGCTCTCCAGAACGGCTTCGAGCCCCGCGCGCACCACCTCGCGTACCAGGGCCGACGGCGTGTAATAACTGCCGCTGCGCTTGCGCTCGTCGGGGTCCATCACACCCTCGAACACGCGCCCCAGCATGTCGGGCGCGACCCGCTCCGCCCCCTCCTCCTCGCGAGCTGAAAAGTGGAATCGCTCGAACAACTCGTCGAACGCATCGCGCCAGTCGCTGTTGCTCCACCGGGCCGGTCCGTGGCGGCGTTCGAGCGCAGTGGGCTCGAACAGCCCGCCGTTGAGAAAAGGGACGCGCCCCAAGACACGCGCTGCGCGCGAGCGCTGATCGGGCGCATGGTTCAACGCCCCGAAGCAAAGCGGGTCGAATACGTGGCGCTGAAATCCGCGCCGCTCGGCGAGCGCGTGCTCGAAACGATGAATGAGGTAGTGACGGTCTTCGTCCAACCACCCTCGCGCCTGGATGAAGTACAGGAACAGCACACGCGTGAGAGCCGTAAGCGCGAGCGCGTGCCGCTCCGTGCGACTGTGTGGCGCCGGGAGCCGGTCGGTGAGGCGCTCGAGAGTGGATCGGAACGCTTTGAAGAAGCGCGCGGTGACCGCTTCACTCGCTAACGCGTCGCCGACGCGGATCCACAGGGAGAGTGCGGTCTCGCCAGGACGGGGTGCGCAGCGCTCGAGGATGGCGAGCGCCGTGCCGGACACCCGCTCGAGCGGGAGAGCCGTCGAGCGCACGGCGAGGCGCGCGCCCCCGCGTCCCAGGCGCCACGTGGCGCACACCAGGCGCCGGGGCCCGGGCGCGACCGCGCAGACCAGGCCGCGCTCACCTCCAGCGGCTAGGCGTTGCGCGCCGAGCCGGGCCGCTCGCTCCGGGTCCAAGGCGTCGAGCCCGAAAACCCGGAACGCTTCGTGGCGAGCCACGAGGGCAGCGCGGCGCACCCCGGCCGTCTCGTCGCCCAACCATGAGGCGGGAGGAATGGTTTCCCACGCCAGCTGGAACCCGAGTGCGTGGAACAGGGCCCCGATGTCCTCGATGCGCTCGGTGCGGGCAAGAAGCTCTTCCAGCACGACGGGCCCGTCCCCTCCGGTGGTGAACGACCGAAGGTGCGGGGCTCAGCGGAGGATCTACGTATCGGGGTGCTGCACGACGGTACGGATTTACTCGTTGTGCTCGCTCTGCTCGTCCATCTCGGCGGGACGGCGCAGCTTGATATCGCCGTTGAAGGTCTCGATCTCGATTCGGGCCGCTCGCCCGCTGGCTACACCGATGGAGAAGCTGAAGCGGTGCTTGTTCGCGCCCGCCAGGTTCACCGGGAAGCTCGCGTCGAGGTCGCCGTTGAACGTGGACACGGAGATCGTCGCGTTCGCCTTTTCGGGGACCGCGAACGTGACGTCGCCATTGTGAGTCGCGAAGTGGTAGCGCCCTCCGTCCGTGATGCTGCCGGCGTACAGCACCTCCCCGCTCACCGTTGCCGCCTCGACGCTCGACGACTCTACGTTGCGTAGCTCGATGTCGCCGCTCACGGTCGAAGCCGAAATCTCCCCGGCAACGTCGCTCGCCGAGATGTCGTCGTTGACCGTGTTGATCTCGATCCGACCCTTGGCCTGCTGGACGGCGATCCGCCCGTCCACCGACTTGAGCGACACCAAACCGCTGCCGCCGCGGCAATTGACCTGGCCATTGACGGTCTCGACTGTCACCGGCGCCTGGGCGCCGTCGACGTCGATGTCGGTCTTTACGCCCGACAGGGCGAGCGGCATCACGGCGGGCACCGAGATGATGTAGCTGACCTCGCGAGGGGTCGAGCGTCGCGAAGCGGTCTTCACGCGCAGCACCGATCCCTCAAGGGTTACTTGGACGAGGTCCGCATTCTCGTGGTCCGCATGCACGCGCACGCTCTTCTGACTCCAGGCCTTCACGACGATACTCCCGCTCGGGTTACTCACGTCGAGCCGCGCTCCTGGAGGTACTGTCACGGTGGTGTCGGTTTGCTGTCCGAGAGCGATGAGTACTACGGCGGCGAGCATCAGGCTGTCCTTCCCTAGGTCCTGGGGGTCGCGATCGCGGTGGCTTGCCGCAGCAGGTCGAGCTTCCGTCGCATCGTATCGGCCAGGTGGTGGTTCAAGTACGCGGACGCAGGGTCCGCGGCAAGCGCGTGCCGCGCGTCGAGGATTGCAGTGTCGATCGTGGCGAGGCTGTGCACGAGCGCCAGTACTGTGGCGCTGTCGAGCGTGCCGCTCTTCCGCCCCTCGTCCAGGGCCGCCTCGAGCTGAGCGATGGCCGCCGCATACGGCGCCTCGCTCCTCCACACGGGCGACGAGCCCCAGGTGGGCGCGCCTGCCGGGCCCGCGGTTGCCCGTGCCTGGATCGGGCGCCGGGCGGCGATCCATGCCGCGCCGCCCGAGACGAGTATCAGCGCCACGCCGGCGGCAAGCAGTTGGGGGACCGAGAAGGCCAACGCTCGGCGTGCCGAGCGCCCCGGTGCGATCGCCCGCGCGATGCCCGGCCAAAGGTCGCGGTCCGGTGCCTGGTCGGGCAGCACGCGCGCGTTCGCGCGCACCCGCCGCAACTCTTCCAAGAGGACGCGGCAGGACACGCACCCGGTAAGGTGTGCGTCGAGTGCCCGGCGCTCGGCGTCCGCGAGCTCCTCGTCGACGTAGTCCGAGAGCTGGTCAGTCCACTGGTCACGCATCGTACCGCCTCCCTTCTAGCGGTCGAGATACCCGCGCAGCGCCATCCGCGCATGGTGCAGCTGCGATTTCGATGTTCCCGGCACGATCCCCAACAGCGCTGCGATCTCCTCGTGCTTGTAGCCAGCCAGATCGTGCAGCACGAATACCTGCCGTGCCCCGTCGGGCAGGCGGCCGATCGCTTCTTCGAAGTCGAGCGCGAGCTCGGGCTCGACCGCGCCCGCCTGCGCCGTCTCGAGCGCCGCACCCGCGTCGTAGCGAACGGGCTCGGCGTTACGCGTCTGGCGTTGAGCCAGGATGAGGTTCACGGCGAGCCGGTACAACCAGCTCCCGAACGCAGCCTCACCGCGGAAGGTGCCGAGTTTGTGCCAGGCGCGGACGAACACATCCTGCGTCAGATCGTCCGCGACCTCGGGGCCGGCCATGCGCCGCGCAAGCGAATGAATCCTGCCGACGTGGACCCGGTACAGCCGTTCGAACGCCCGGCCGTCGCCGCTCGCTGCCAGGGCCACGTCGGCCGTTTCCGCGTCCGCCGCCGCTCGGTCTCCCCGCTCGGTCGCCACGCCCACCCCCGGGGCCGATTCGATCATGCGCTGGCTTGGATAGGTCACCCACCCGAAGGGTTGCACGAGGCCTGGCAGCTTGGCAAGATTCCCGGCGACATGACCCCCGGCATCCTCGCGCTTTCAGGTATCGGCTTGCTGCTTGGCTTCCGCCATGCCTTCGAGCCCGACCACCTCGCGGCGGTTTCGACACTCGCGACGAGGCAGGGGAGCTTGTTTGCCGCCTGCCGGCTGGGCCTTGCCTGGGCGGTGGGCCACAGCGCGAGTGTCGGCATCGTGGTTTTCGCGATCATCGCGGGCGGGCTGCATCTCCCCGCGCGCTTGTGGCCGGCCGCGGATTTCCTGGTCGGGCTCCTGCTCGTCGTGCTGGGGGGCTCGGTCTTGTGGCGCTATGCGCGCGGCCGGTGGCACATGCATCTCCACGCCCACGGCGGGAACGCGCATCTGCACTTGCACAGTCACGCGAGCGGTGCGGCTCACCAGCACACCCACGCCACCGGCGATCTGCGTCGCTCGCTGGGATTCGGGCTGCTGCACGGGCTCGCCGGCAGCGCCGCGATTCTGGTGTTGCTCGTCGCCGCGGCGCCTACGCGAACCGCGCAGCTCGCCTACTTCTTCGCCTTTGCTCTCGGCACCATTGTGGGAATGCTCGTCGTGTCGTTCTCGCTCGCCGGGATCGTGCGGCTGGCCTCGGGGCGCGGCGCTCGCGTAGCGACGGCTTTGCATCTCGGTGCGGCGGCGACGAGCATCGTGGTCGGTATCGTGCTCGCTCGCCGGATGGCGGGAGACCTCTAACCCGCTAGGCGCGCGGCTCGGAGTAGAGTCGTCCGCGCCACTCGATTTTCCGGCCCCCTCGCCACGTTGACCGCAACATGATGTACGCCACCATCGCGGCGCCGAGGGGATAGAGCAGCGCATACCGCAGCGGCGCCCGCTCGGCACGATAGACCGCCACCCAGACCGCGAGCGAGATCGTCACCGTCATCGCCGCCCAGGTCCCGCCCGTGAGCGCCCACAGCACCGGCGGCGCGACCCACACGAGGGAAGGGAGCCACATCAGGTAGGGCGCCGCGCGCCGCAGCCACCGAATCGGGGGCAACGTGAGCGGGACGCCCCGCGCCAGGTTTTTGGACCACCCCTCGATGATGCCGCTCAGCGAGCGATACATGCGCGTCGTCATGTACTCCGGCGCGTGGACGAGGAAGATGTCCAGGCCGTGGCGGACGTACGCCTGCGCGAGCGCCATGTCCTCGGCCACCTTGTCCTTCACCGCGTGGTGTGTCCCGACGGCCACGTAGGACTGGCGGGCGACGAGAATGAACTGGCCGTTGGCGATCGCATCCCACTCGATGCGGGTCCGGTTGATGCGCTCGAGGCCCCCGACGCGCGAGGCCAGCGCGAGGAACACATGCGGCTGCACGAGGCGCTCCCAGAACGTCTCCATTCCCTGTCGCGGGATGACGCTCACCAGGTCCACGTCTTCGGTCTCGAGTGCCGCGATCGCGCGCGGGAGCAGGTCGGGGGTGTGACGCGTGTCCGCGTCCGCGAACAGGATCAGCTCGCCGCGCGCTTCGCGGAACCCTTGGACCAGCGCCCACGGCTTGCCGAACCATCCTGTTGGCAGCTCCGCCCCGGGCACGAGCTGGAGCCGCCCACGCGCCTCCGCGCTCGCGGCGAACCGCTCGACGATGGCCGCCGTTGCGTCGCTCGAGCGGTCGTCTACCACCAGGACCTCGATCGGCTGATACGTGGTCGCGAGAACGGAGCGCACACACGCCTCGATATTCGCGGCCTCGTCTCGGGCAGGGATGATGACCGTGACGAGCGGGCCCGTGGTACGGGGGACGTAGTGCTTGAGGTGCGGCCGCCGGTGCGAGTAGCGCTGCACGACGGTCACAAGGAATAGGAAATAGGCGAGCGGTACGAGCCAGAGCATGTCGAGGTAGGTCATCGCCTTGTACTACACCTGAGGCGAGCGGCGCACGCGCTATACTTCGGGCGCAGCCTCCTTGGGTCGAGCATGCTCACGCTGCACATGATTCGCCACGCGCTCGCCGTCGGCGCCGCCGGGCCGCCGCCTGAGCCGGACGGGCAATCGGCCGCGGTGGCGCTCATCCTCGTCCCCGGGAGCGCCGCCGGGCTGGACGTATTGTTCATCCGGCGCGCCGTGCGAGCGGGGGATCCCTGGTCCGGCCAGGTGGGGCTGCCCGGTGGTCGCCGCGCGGCCGCGGATCGCGACCTCGTGGTGACTGCGGTTCGCGAAACGCAAGAGGAGGTGGCTGTTAATCTGCAGCATGCGGAGCGGCTCGGCACCCTCGCCGATCTGCCCCCGCGCACGCCAGTGCTCCCGCCCATCGTTGTGCGTCCCTTCGTTTTCGCGCTCACGGCACGACCCAGCCTCGTGCCCAGCGTCGAAGTGCAATCGGCCTTCTGGGTTTCCCTCGCCGCGCTGCGCGCACCAGGGGTGCGGTGCGACATCACCTTGCCTCTCCAGGGCGGCAGTCGCACCGGGCCGGCCTATGTCGTCGGCGACGACACGATCTGGGGCATGACCGAGCGCATCGTGACGTCGTTTTTTGAGGCCATTGGCACCGATATAGCCGAGAAGAAACCATAAATTCGCTTGACAATATCATATGATTAGGCCATACTAATCCAGTCGCGGATTGTTGTCGTAACTCGCGTTTCTGCATCATGTTGATCACACCGGCTCGAATGCGAAACGCGCGC
>DATIXG010000070.1:0-11955 GCA_035518815.1 Gemmatimonadales bacterium
GCCTCGGCGTTCGAGAGGATCGCGGCGAGCGGCTGATGCAGCTCGTGCGCGATGGAGCCCGACAGCTCTCCCAGCATCGCCACCCGCGCCAGGTGCGCCAGCTGGTCCCGCTGCTGCGCCGCTTCCGCTTCCATCGCCCGACGCGCGGTGATGTCGACGATCGAGGCGAGGATGGCCATGCCCTCGGACGTCTGGATCGGGTTGAGCCCGACTTCGACAGGCACCTCGCGGCCGTCCTTGCGACGGCCGTACAGATCGCGGCCCGCGCCCATCGGCCGTGTGGAGGGCGTCAGGGTGTAGGCGTGACGATCGACGGCATGGGTGGAGCGAATGGCTTCGGGAATCAGGAGCTCAACAGAACGGCCCAGCAGCTCGTCGCGTGCGTAGCCGAACACTTGCTCGGCCTGGGCGTTGAGGAGAATGATCCGTCCCTCGCGATTCACCATCACCATCGCGTTGGGGGCCGCCTCCACGGCGAGACGGATGTGCTCCTGGGCACGCTTCAGCTCGGTCACATCGACGCACGAACCGATGTAGCCGAGGAACGTGCCGTCCGCCGCGACGCGCGGCGTGCCGCTGTCGAGAATCCAACGGTGCTCGCCGTCCCAGCGGCGCAGGCGGTACTCGATCGTGAAGTTCCGGCGGGCATCAAAGGCCTCGATGTACGACCGGACGCACCCGTCGAGGTCGGCGGGATGGACCCCCTCCGTCCATCCGTTGCCCAGCTCCTGCTCCATGGTGCGTCCGGTGAACGCGAGCCAGCTGTGATTGAAGAACGTGCACAGCTTATCGATGCCCGCCATCCAGATCATCACCGGCGCCGCGTCGGCCATCGCGCCAAACCGCTGCTCGCTCTCTTGTAGCTGGCCCTCGAACCGCATGGACGAGAAGACGTCGTCCGTCAGCTCCCGCGCCATTGCGATCAGGACGGCCAGGTACGACCAGCTGATGAGGTACGGCGTCTGCACGATCCCGGCATCCACCAGCGCCGAATGGGCACCGGAGGCCACAACGAAGAACAGCACGCTGCCCCCGACGACCACCGCGCGGCGGCGTGCGCCGCGGCGCCACAGGCGCCACGACGCGTCCGCGACGAACACGAGCGCCAACAAGACCCCGAGATAGCCGAGCGCATTCCACGGGTTGGGCACGCCCTCGGCCACGTGGTAGGTCGCGCCGAACGCGTGCAGCGTTCGAAGACCCGTGATCTCTCGGTAGACCAGGCGGGACCCCGGAAGAGCGTCGAACACGAGGGCTACGGTGCTCGTGACGGGACCCGCCAGCGCCAGCCACTTGTTGCCGGTGCCGAAAAACACCCAGATGAAGCCCGTGATCGATGCGACCATCACGACGGCCGCGACGTCGAACCAGGGCAACACCTCCCAGTAGCGCGCCGTCGTGTCGGCGCGCATGAGCGCCAACTCGATCCCCGCGAACGCAGCAGCGGTGAAGGCGCTGAGGGAAAACAGCAGCGAAGCCGGGCGCCGGGGACGGGCGAGGCCGAGGCGCAAGTGGATGAATGCCACCGTGAGGCAGGCGGCAGCCAGCATCGGCCACGCGATATCGATCCAGCTCATGAGGGTGCGATCATAGAGCGGAGTGAAGGTACATACGACACGGGGACCGGCCAGTCACCGGTCCCCGCCCGACGATCGGAGCCTCGGGTGGACTCTAGGTCGAGGGTGCCGCCTCGCCCGACCGCAGCCATGCGACAGCGAGCGTCTGGGTCACCGCCAGCAGCACCGGTCCCACGAACAGTCCCACGACCCCGAAGGCGATCAGGCCGCCGATCACACCGCCGAAGATCAGCAACAGCGGCAGGTCGGCGCCCCGCTTGATGAGGAATGGGCGGATGACATTGTCGATCGTGCCGTCGAACACCGTCCAGACGGCGAGCGCCGTACCCCATCCCGGGCTTCCCGACCAGTACAGCCAGATCACGCACGGCAGCAGGATCGGGATCGGCCCGAGCTGCGCGACACACGTGACAAAGGCGACGACCGCAAGCACACCCGCGAATGGCACTCCCGCCACGAAGAGCCCGATCGCGGCGAGCACGGCCTGCACGAGGGCCGTCCCCACCACCCCGATCGCGACGCCGCGCACCGCCTGGCCGGCCAGGCGCACGGCTCCTGCACCGGCATCGCCGCCCAGGCGTCGCGCCATCCGGATGACGCCGGCCGCCGCGGACTCACCCGTGCCGTACAGCACGGCGGACAAAATGACCGTGAGCAACAGGTAGATCAGCATTCCCCCCACGCTGCCCGCGGTCGAAGCGAGCCAGCGCACAATCGCCGCGGTGTATGGAGCGAGACGCGCCCGCAACTCTTCGGGTGGCGTCGCCGCGAACGCTGCCCATGAAGACGCGATCTTGGCGCCTACCAGCGGTACCCGTTCCGCCCATGCCGGCGGTCCCGGGATACCGGCGGCGATCGTCGCCTGCACCCAGGCCGTCATGCGGTCGAGGTTGCCGACGAACGTTCCTATGGCCACGAGGAGCGGCACCACGAACACGGCCAGCATGATCAGCGTCATAACCGTCACGGCGGCCCAACGCCGGCCGCCGAGCCAGCGCTGCACCCGCAGCATGACCGGCCAGGTGGTCACGACGATCATCGTCGCCCACACGATTCCCCCGGCGAAGGGCCGCAGCACCCAGAGGCACGCCACGATGAGCAGCAGAATCGTGAGCACGGCGAGCGTAGTGCGGGTCAAATCGTTGGCGGGAGGGCGCACTGCGACAGGATTGGTCATGTCAGGTGATGATCTCCGGGTTCAGGCGAACGAACCACGACGCCGATCGGCGAATGGGTCCAGGGAGCAATGATCCAAGGGAGGTGGGAGAAGGGCTATAGACCTTTCGGGCAGGGTTCCATAGGTTGGGGGCGCCCACCACCGGCCCTCCAATGACCGACTGGCTACAAGCGCACGGCCTGAGCCCGGAGCTCGAGAACAAGCTCCTGCTCACCGGCCTCATCATCGGCGTGCTGTGGGCCGCGCACCGGATGGTGCTGGGAGTGGCCTACCGTCGCGTGACCGACCCCTGGGCCCGCTACCGCTGGCGCAAGGTCGTCACCTATACCACGCTCGGCATCGGGATCGTGCTCGTCGGCCGCACCTGGTTCGCCGGGATGCAGGCGCTCGCCACGTTCTTCGGCCTCCTCTCCGCCGGCCTCGCGATCGCGTTGAAAGACCCCATCGCCGACCTCGCCGCCTGGGCCTACATCATGTGGCGGCGGCCGTTCGAGGTCGGCGAGCGGATCCAGATCGGCGCGCACGCCGGGGACGTGATTGACCTGCGCCTGTTTCAGTTCACTCTGAACGAGATCGGCAACTGGGTGGATGCGGACCAGTCGACAGGGCGGATCATTCACATTCCCAACGGTCAGGTGTTCACCCAGCCTGTCGCCAACTACGACAAGGGGTTCAGGTACATCTGGAATGAAGTGCCGGTGCTCGTGACCTTCGAAAGCGACTGGCGGAAGGCGAAGGAAGTTCTCACGGGCATCGCCTTGAAGCACGCCGAGCATCTCACGGGGAAGGCGGAGCAGGACCTGCTCGCGGCGTCGCGCCAGTACCTGATCAACTACACGAAGCTCACGCCGATCGTCTATACCAAGGGCGTGGAGAGCGGCGTGCAACTCACGATCCGCTACCTGATCGAGCCGCGCCGGCGGCGGGGGACCGAGCACGCGATCTGGGAGGACATCCTCACCGAATTCGCGAAGCACCCGGACGTGGATCTTGCGTACAACACGGTTCGCAGCGTCAAGCTCATCGAGGAGGGAAAAGGGGCCGCGCCCGCGCGGCGCAAAGCCTCCAAGACGCACTCGACTGCACCCACGGACGACTGACTAGGAGGCGGTTTGCTCCGCCGCCTCGACGGCCCGATCGCGCGGCCGCGCGATCGCGAGGCGATGCGACACCTGAATCCACATCACGGCGCCAAGCGTGAGCGCCATGGCAACGATCGTGCGCGCCGTGATCGGCTCGCGCAGCAGCATCCAACCCAGGAGCACGGCGATCACCGGATTGACGTAGGCATACGTCCCCACGACGGTCGGAGAAGCGTGGCGGAGCGCGTAGGTGTACGCGGTATACCCGAGGAGCGATCCGAACACGACCAGATAGCCGGCGGCCTCGGCGCCTCGGGCCGTCAAGTGCCAGTGGCTCCATTCGCCGAGAAGTGAGCCTACGACCACGATCGCCGAGCCGCCCGCGAGCATCTGGATCCCCGCGCCGATGTACGGGCTGGTCTCCGTGGGGTGCCGCTTCCCGTACACCGAGCCCAGCGACCAGGACGCGCTGGCGCACGTGAGCGCGATCGGCCCCCGCAGGTCGGCGTGCATGATCTCGGCGGGAGTCGCGCCGACGAGCAGGGCCGTTCCCAGGAATCCGATGGCGAGACCCGTCACCACACGCCAGTTCAGGTCGCCCGAGCCGCCCGGGATGATGGCGTCGAAGAACGCCATCCACAGGGCCACGGTGACGACGAAGATGCTCGCGACCCCCGAGGAGGTGTACTGCTCCGCCCACACGACAAAGGCATTGCCGCCGGCGAGCAGGAACAGCCCCACGATGGACTGGGTCCGCCAATCGGAGGCGCGCCGCGGCAGCCGGTCGCCCAGCGCGAGCGCTCCCCCGATCAGCAGTACGCCGGCCGTGACGAACCGCAGCCCCGCGAAGAGAAACGGCGGCAGCTCGCCGACGCCGATCTTGATGGCGAGATAGGTCGATCCCCAGAAGACGCATACAATGAGGTAGGCGACCAGGGCACGACCGCGCAGGCCGGCCATCAGGGCTCCGCGGGGAGGAGGCTGGGTTTTTCGAACAGGGTGCCGAGTACGATCGTCGTGCGCGTACTGAGCGGTCCCGGGTCCGTGGTACCGCGCACATCGCGCAGCAGCTCCTGGAGGCGCTCGAGACTCGGGGTTGCCACCTTGAGAATGTAGCAGTCGTCGCCCGCCACCTGGTGGCACTCGAGCACATTCGGGTGGCGCTCGAGCTCCCGCATGCGAGGCTCGTCCCCCAGCGCGTGCGCGCTGGCGTGGCGGACGGCGACGAACGCCGTGACCGGCGCGCCCATCCGCTTGCGATCGAGTCTCGCCGTGTAGCCCGTGATGTAGCCCGTTTCCTCGAGGCGCTTCACGCGCTCCATGACGGCAGGCCGCGACAGCCCGATCTCATCCGCGATCGCCTGATAGCTGGTCCGCCCGTTGCCGCACAGGATCCGCAGGATCTTGCGGTCGATGCCGTCCAGCTGCGTGTTCGCTGTCAATTGGAATCTCCGTGTGGGCTTCTCGCCTAACGACCGGAGGTGCTGCGACACTATGCACAACGTATCATCGGCCCGGGGTGTTTCGCGCGGACGAAATGGCGAATTCCGTGCGCCTCCTTTATCGGGGCGGGCTAAGTCATTACTATTCCGCCATGTCGGGTGCTCCGGGTGACCTGGCGACGCTGCGCCGGCTGCTGCGCACGTTCCCATCCGCGCTCCTCGGCTACTCGGGCGGCGTCGACTCCGCGTGTCTCGCGGTCCTGCTTCGCCAGGAGCTGGGGCGTGACCGCATGCTCGCGGTGATCGGACGCAGCGCGTCCTATCCCGAGGCCCAGTGGCACGCCGCGCGTGACATCGCCGCCCGCTTCGACATCCCCCTCCTTGAAATCGAAACGCACGAGTTGAGCGACCCCGACTACGTCGCCAACCCCACCAACCGCTGCTTCTTCTGCAAACGCGAGCTGTGGACGCGCCTTGTGGCGGAAGCGGACACCCGGGGGTTGGCCGTGGTCTGCGATGGCACGATTGCCGACGATCTGCGCGAGCATCGCCCGGGCCGCGCCGCCGGCGTGGAGCGCGGCATCCGCTCGCCCCTGGCGGAAAGCGGCATGACCAAGGCCGACGTGCGCGCCGCGGCCCGCGCTCTCGGCATCCCGGTGTGGGATGCGCCGGCCGCGCCATGCCTGTCGAGCCGGATTGCCTACGGCATCTCGGTTACCCCCTCCCGCCTGCGCCAGGTCGAGCGCGCCGAAGCCTACCTGCGCGAGCTGGGCGTCACGGGTGATCTGCGGGTGCGGCACCATGACCGGCATGCCCGGATCGAGGCGGAGGGCGACTGGGTCCCGTGGCTCGCCGAGCGGCTGGGGCCGATCTGCGAACGCCTGGCCGCTTTGGGGTTCGCGTCCGTCGAGGTCGACCCCCGCGGCTACCGCCGCGGCAGTCTCCTCCTCGAGCCTGCCGGAGAGCGGTGAGGTTGTTCATCGCCTTGAACCTCCCTGCAGCACTGCGCCGATCCCTGTGGGACGTGGCGGCTCCCATCCGGAACCTGGGCCTCCCCGTGCGCTGGGTGGGGCCCGACGGGATTCACCTGACCCTCAAGTTTCTGGGCGAAGTGCCGGACGCCACCGAGCCGGACATGCGGGCCGCGCTCGCGCGCGCGGCCCGCGGGGGAACCCCGCTTCCGCTGACAGTGGAAGGGTTCGGGGCGTTCCCAGCGGTCGAGCGTCCCAAGGTCATCTGGGCCGGGATTGACCCGGCGCCCGGCGTCGAGCTGCTGCAGCATCATGTGGAGCGTGAGTTCGAGCCTCTGGGGTTCGCTCCTGAAGGCCGGCCTTTTCGCCCGCATCTCACATTGGGACGCGCCGAGCGCGACGCGGGGCCTCGGGCCTTCGCCTCGCTCGGACCGGCGCTGGTCCAGCTCCGCTACCAGGAGACCGCGCTCGTCGAGACGGTCGACCTGATGCGGAGCACACTCCAATCGGGTGGATCGGTGTATCAGGTCAGGCACAGTGAACGGCTGTCTTAAGTTCGTCGTCCGGCTCGTCGCGGTCGTCGTCCTGCTCCTGGCAGGGGCGGTCGCGTGGTTCTATCGGGACCCGATTCTCCATGCGGCGTCCCGCTGGCTCGGGCCCCGGCCCCCGCTTCCCGCCGTTACCGATACGGGCGTCGGTGCGCCGTCACCCCGCGCGCTCCACAACACCCAGACGAAGCTCGACCGGCTGCACAGCCCGAGCCCCCCCGATTCGGTGGTGCTGTCGGCCAACGAGATCGCCTCCATGATCGGCAGCGGACTCGACTGGTCGGTCCGCAAGAGTTTCGACTCTCTCCGAGTGGAGCTGTTCGAGGGGAGCCTCGCGGTGCACTGCCGCCTCGACACGCGGACCATCCCGCCCGACGCCCTCGGACCCTTCAGCGCCATGCTCCAGCCCATGGAGCCGCTCCGCATCGCCGGCCCGGTCCGCATCCAGCGCCCGGGCGTGGCCCTCTGGACCATACAGGAGCTGAGCCTGCGCGGCATGGCGTTCCCCTCGCTGATGGCGAAGCAGATCGCCCAGCGCGTCGCGGGCGCCGACGCCGACGGTGCCGTGGCGCTCCGCGTCTCCCCCAACTTCCAGGATGTCGCCATCCACCCCACGGGCGTCGTGTTGTTTCGGACTCGCCGACCGACGCGATGAAACGTCGTGTCCTCGTCGTCGACGACGAGAAGGGAATCCGCGAAGCGCTGAAGCAGCTCCTCGAGTATGAGGAGATCGAGGTCCAGGTGTCCGCCTCGGGCTACGAGGCGCTGCGCATCTACCCCGAGTTCCGGCCGCACCTCGTATTCCTCGACGTGAAGATGCAGGGCATGGACGGGCTCGCGACCCTGCGCGAGCTGCGCACGCTCGACCGCGCGGCCCAGATCGTGATGATCTCCGGTCACGGGTCGATTCAAACCGCCGTCGAGGCCACCCAGCTGGGCGCCTACGATTTTCTCGAGAAGCCGCTCGACACCGACCGCGTGCTCTTGACCCTTCGCAACGCCCTCGAGCACTTGAACCTTGCCAACGAGAATCTGCGGTTGCGCGGCGAGATTCACACGCATCACGAGATCGTCGGCTCGAGCAAGGCCGTACAGCAGATGCTGTCGCGCCTGGAGAAAGTGGGACCAACGCCGGCCCGGGTGCTGATCACCGGCGAAAACGGGAGCGGGAAAGAGCTGGTCGCGCGCGCGATCCATGCCCTGTCACCCCGCTCGGCGGGACCCTTCGTCGAGGTGAACTGTGCGGCGATCCCGACCGAACTGATCGAAAGCGAGCTGTTCGGCCACGTCAAAGGCAGCTTCACCGGCGCCTTCGCCGACCGCGCAGGCAAGTTCGAGGCCGCCGATGGCGGGACGTTGTTCCTGGATGAGATCGGCGACATGAGCCTCGCCGCGCAGGCCAAGGTGCTGCGGGCGCTCGAGGACGGCGTGGTGGCGCGCGTGGGATCGGAGAAGCCCTTCGCCGTCGACGTGCGGGTCATCGCCGCGACGAACAAGGACCTCACCACCGAGATCGCGGGCGGCCGCTTCCGTGAAGACCTGCTCTACCGGCTCAACGTGGTGCCGATCGAGGTTCCGCCGCTCCGCGCCCGGCGGGGCGACGTGCCACAGCTGGTCGAGCACTTCATGCGCCAGCTCACCGGCGTCGGCGGGCTGCAGCCCAAACCCTTCGAGCCCGATGCGCTCGAGCGCCTCGCGGCGTACGATTGGCCCGGCAACGTGCGAGAGCTGCGAAACGCCGTCGAACGCCTGCTGATCCTCGCTCCGGGGCCGACCGTCACGGCGGCGGACCTGGAGCGCGTCGCCGGGGTCCCCGCGCAGGGAGCGGGCGGGCTCAGCCATAGCGGTCCCGCGCCGTGGATGCACGTCACGACGTTCGAGGAGTTCAAAGCCGTGGCGGAGCGGACGTTCCTGCTGGCGAAACTGAAGGAGCACAACTGGAACGTGTCCGAGACCGCACGCACCTTGGAGATGCCCCGCAGCAACCTCTATAAGAAGATCGAGCGGTACCAGTTGGCCCGGGAGCCATCGTGACGCCCGACGACAAGTCGAAGGAACGCGACTGGGATCGCGAGATGCGGGAGGTCGATCGCCTCCTCGCCAAGCTGCCCGCCGCCGAGGTCAAGCCGGGGGGCAGGCGCTCCGACCCCACGGTGCCGCGCCCGACCGTCGCGCCCGGCCATCGTTCGCCCGCCCCGCCGGGCGCGCTGGGTACCTGGGTGCGGGTCCTCCTGGGCCTGTTGGCCGGGGCCGGCATGACGCAGTGGCCCTACACCCACGGCTGCGGGATCTGGCTCTTCACGTATCTGGGAGGCGTCTGCGCCATCATCGCCGCGGGCGTGTGGAGCAGCGTGGCGTCCTGGAAGGCGCGGCTCGCCTTCGCGCACGTGCTCTCGGTGCTCGTCATCATGTGGGGGCTCGCGCTCGCGGCGCGGGAGGTGTTGCCCCGGGTCGGGTATGCGTCCATGGAGGCGCCCTGGTTCTGCCCGGATGTGGCGCCGACCCCCCGCGTCCGACGCTGATGCCCGCCACCTTCAAGAACTTCATCGCGGGCCAGTGGGTCGAGCCCGCCACCGGCGCTTACTTCGAGGACCGCAATCCGGCGGACTGGCAGCGCGACCTGATCGGACGATTTCCCAGGTCGGGCGCCGAGGACGTCGCCCGCGCGGCGGCGTCCGCTCTCCGGGGGTTCGCCAAATGGTCGCGGACCCCTCCGCCGGTGCGCGGGCAAGTCCTCCAGCGGATCGGCGACCTCCTGGTCCGCGACAAGGAGCGGCTCGCGCACGCGATGACTCGCGAGATGGGCAAAGTGCTGCTCGAGACGCGGGGCGACGTGCAGGAAGGCATCGACACGGCCTACTACGCGCACACGGAGGGCCGCCGCCTGTTCGGTCGCACGGTGCCATCGGAGCTGCGCAACAAGTGGGCGATGACCTACCGGCGCCCGATCGGGGTGGCCGGGATCATCACGCCATTCAACTTCCCCCTTGCCGTGCCGACGTGGAAGATCCTTCCGGCTCTCCTGGCGGGGAACGCGGTCGTCTGGAAACCGTCGGAGGACGTCCCGCACACCGCTACCCTGCTCGTCGAGCTGTTGCTCGAGGCGGGCCTCCCGCCCGAGGCGATCCAGCTGGTGCACGGAACGGGAGAAGAAGCGGGGCGGGCGCTGGTCGAGCATCCTGATGTGACCGTGATGTCGTTCACCGGCTCGACCGCGACCGGCTCCACGATCGGCGCGACGTGCGGCCGGCTGCACAAGCGCCTGGCGCTCGAGATGGGTGGCAAAAATGCCGCCATCGTGATGGACGATGCCGACCTGGACCTGGCACTCGATGGCGTCCTGTGGGGCGCGTTCGGCACCACCGGGCAACGCTGCACGGCCACGAGTCGCCTGATCCTCCACGACCGCGTCCACGACCGGTTCTTGGGCATGGTGTGCGAGGGCGCGGGGCGCCTCCGGCTCGGACCGGGCCTCGACGACGCTACCCAGGTGGGCCCCCTCATTCATGAGGAGGCGCGGCAGAAGGCCGAGGCCTACATCGAGATCGCCGCACGGGAGGGGGGGTCGGTCGTGGCCGGCGGCCAGCGGCCGTCGGCCCCGGCGCTCGAGTCAGGCTGGTTCTTCGAGCCCACGGTGCTCGCCGGCGTGAAGCCGGGAATGCGCGTCGAGCAGGAAGAGATCTTCGGCCCGGTCTTGTCGGTGATCCGCGTCGGTTCGCTCGACGAGGCGATCGAGGTGAACAACGACGTGGCCTATGGCCTCTCGAGCGCTCTGTATACCCGGGACGTGAACGCGGCATTCCGCGCCATGACCGACCTGGCGACGGGCATCACCTATGTCAACGCGCCGACGATCGGGGCCGAAGCGCACCTGCCGTTCGGCGGCGTCAAGCAGACCGGCAACGGCCATCGTGAAGGCGGGTGGGAGGTCTACGACTTTTTCACCGAGACCAAGGTGATCTACGTGGACTACTCCGGCCGGTTGCAGCGTGCCCAGATCGACACGGAAGAGCGGGGGAGGATGGGGTAGCCTCCGCGATGAATTGATGACGCGCACGCCGCGCGCGCGCGTAGAATCGCGGCGTGAATCACCAGTCGCTTGTGATCATCCTCTCATGTGGCGGCCCGCCGCCTGGGCGTGGGTCCTTGGCCGAGCTGCCGCGGGCCGTCATCCGGTGGCAACGCGTTGAGTATGAAGAAAACGCTGCGTGCGTCGCGGCCCGGATCGAACACGACGACTCCCCCGACGAGTTTGCCCGTCGGGTCAGGGGGTGGGTGAAGGCGCGGGGGTGGGCGGTGACTGTTGCGCCTTCACGACAGCTTGGCTAAAGTGAATGGCATGCATGGATTGGGGGGCCCGCTGACCGGCTCCGGCGCACACGAGACGCCGGTGGCCGATCACCCCCAAGAAACGCGGCAGTCGCGTTTCGGGCGATGGTTCGACAGCTGGATGCGGTCCGTCGGCATCGCGTTCGTCCTCTTCGTCGTCATCAAGACATTCCTCGTCGAAGCCTTTCAGATCCCGAGCGGCAGCATGGAGCGGACCCTGCTCGTCGGGGATTTTTTGTTCGTCAATAAGGCCGTCTACGGCGCGCAGATTCCTGGGACACACGCGCGGCTGCCGGGTTTCGAAGCGCCGCGGCGCGGGGACGTGATCGTCTTCGCGTATCCCAAGGACCCCGCCGTGAACTTCGTCAAACGCGTCATTGCGGGTCCCGGCGACACGGTCGAGATGCAGTCAGGCCGGCTGCGCTTGAACGGCCGCCTGGTGGCCGAGCCCTACATCCAACGTCTCGATCCGACCCGCGACGTCACGGATCCTGCGTTTGGCTGGCAGCGGGACTTTCTTCTGGACTCATCGCGCGACGACCGTCGGCGCTATCACCCGACTCGCGACAATTGGGGACCGCTCGTCGTGCCGGATGGGTCCTACTTCACGTTGGGCGATAACCGCGACAACTCCCTCGATTCGCGGTACTGGGGATTCGTGGACGCGGCGGCCGTCAAGGGCCGCCCGATGCTGGTGTATTTCAGCTACGACCGGGAAGCGCACGACGCGCTCCCGTGGCTGACCGATATCCGTTGGCGGAGGCTAGGTTCCGTTGTGCACTGAGCGGAGGTTAACCACGCCATGCAATTGAACGCGGCCAAACGGTCG
>DATIXG010000071.1:0-2960 GCA_035518815.1 Gemmatimonadales bacterium
TCCGCCGCGGCGCCCAGCCGTTCTTCACCGTGGTCACGATGGGGCATCGGGCCGCGCTCGCCGACGTCTACGCGTCGGATGCCGCGCTCAAGCCCGGCGATCTGATCCGCTTCGACCTGGGCTGCGTCTACCAGGGCTATCGCTCGGACATCTCGCGCACCGCCGTGCTCGGCACGCCGACGGAGAAGCAGCTCCGCTACTACAACGCCGCCCGCGACGGCGAGAAGGCCGCCATCGCCGCCATGAAGCCCGGCGTGGCCGTGAACCAGATCTTCGAGACCGCGATGCGCGTCACCCGGGCCAACGGCATGCCGCACTACGAGCGGCACCACGTCGGCCACGGCATCGGCCTCGAGCCCTACGACCCGCCGACCATCAACGCCGCGGCCGCCATGCCGCTCGAACCCGGCATGGTCTTCTGCGTGGAGACGCCCTACTACGAGCACGGCTGGGGCGGCGTCCAGGTCGAGGACGCGGTGGAGATCACCGCCACCGGCGTCAGGAAGCTGACCCAGTCCAGCCAGGAGCTGGCAATCCTCGGGTAGCGCACGCCGAGCCCTCGGTCCTTCGCGCGGGACGCAACCACCGCCCCGCGCGCGGGGCCGCCGCGCTAATGACTCTCGCAGAATAAACTAACGGATTTCACAGGTAGGATCGCATGCTGAAGCATGTCCACGACCACTCGGGATGTTGCCGCGATGGAGGCGCGTCGGCTGCAGGCCGCGCGGCTGTTCGCGCGTGGCGTATCGCAGGTGGCAGTGGCCAAAGCGTTGGGGGTGACCCGAGTCAGCGCGCATGGCTGGTTCCACGCGTGGAAGGCCAAGGGGCGGGCGGGGCTCAAAGGCGCCGGACGCGTGGGCCGCAAGCCGCGACTGAGTCCCGCGCAGCTGAGCGAGGTCGAGCAGGCGATCCGCGCGGGACCGGCCGCGCACGGCTTCACGACCGATGTCTGGACGTTGCCCCGGGTGGCCACCGTCATCGAGCGGCTCACCGGCGTGCGGCACCATCCGGGGCATGTCTGGCGCGTGCTGCGCCGCCTGGGCTGGTCGGTGCAACGCCCGACCCAGCAGGCCCGCGAGCGGGACGAGCGCGCGATCGAGGCGTGGAAGCGGCGCCGGTGGGTGCAGCTAAAAAAAACGCCAGACGCCGCCACGCGTGGCTCGTCTTCGAGGATGAAAGTGGGCTCTCGCAACAGCCGGTTGTCCGGCGCACGTGGGCGCCGCGGGGGCACACCCCGGTCCTGACCCCCGTCGGCCGCAATTGGAAGCGCCTGTCGATCGCGGGCGCGTTGGCCTTTCGGTGGGATGGGCGTCGGACGCGCCTGTACTTTCACACGCGTCCGGGTACCTTCACGGAGCAGCCGTTGATTGCGTTCTTGCGCGCGCTGAAACGCCACTTCCGCGGCCAGGCCGTGATCCTCATCTGGGACGGTCTGCACGCCCACCGAAGTCGGGCCATGCGCCACTATCTGGCTGGCCAGCGCGCGTGGCTCACAGTGGAGCGCCTCCCTGGCTACGCCCCCGAGTTGAATCCCGTCGAGCTTGTGTGGGGCAACATCAAACACTGCGAACTCGCCAATGTGTGCGCGGCCGACGTTGACGCGCTCCGCCCACCACTGCGGCGTGGCTGTGCGCGGGTACGCCGCCACCCCACCCTCGCCTATCACTTCCTGCGCCACACCGGCCTCACCCTGGCCCATGAGAGTCGTTAATCTATTCTGCGAGAGTCATTAGCTGAGCGGCACGCCTTCCAGGGTGATGCGGTGCATCAGGCGCCGCTCGCCGTGATGGCCCTTGATCGCGACTCGTGGGTGTCGCCTTGTTCGAAGATGCGCCTCAAGAGCCACAGGGGGCCTGTCTGTTTCTCGATGATCAACGCTTTCTCGCAAAGTCATTTTTCGGATTGGGGCGAGGTCGGGCCCTTCGGGAGTTCCCCTCCTCAGCTCTTCACCGCGCCCGAGGTGAGGCCGGCGACGTAGTAGTCCACGAAGAACGAGTAGATCAGGGCGACGGGGATCGAGCCGAGGAGCGCCGCCGCCATCAGCTGGCCCCAGTAGAACACGTCGCCGCGGATCAGCTCGGTGATCGCGCCCACTGGCACCGTGCGCACGTCGCTCTTGGTGAGGAAGATCAGCGCGTAGAGGAACTCGTTCTGCGCGAGCGTGAACGCGAAGATCCCCGCCGAGAGGAGCCCCGGCGTGCAGAGCGGGAGGACCACGCGCACCATCGCCTGCAGGCGGCTCGCGCCGTCGATGCGCGCCGCCTCCTCCAGCTCGCGGGGCACCGTCTTGAAGTAGCCCATCAGGAGCCACGTGCAGAACGGGATGAGGAGCGTCGGATAGGTGAGCATCACCGCTTCCAGCGTGTTGCCGAGCCCGAGCCGGTTGATGATGTCCGACATCGGAATGAACAGGAGCGGCTGGGGCACGAGGTACGTCGCGGCGACGCCGATCGCGACCACGGCGGCGCCCGGGAAGTTCATGCGCGCGAGCGGGTACGCGGTGGTCGCCCCGAGGACGAGCGAGACGCCCGTCGACACCGCGGCGACGAGGAAGGTGTTGTACGTCCACGTGAGGAAGTTGGTCTGGGAGATCAGGTCGACGTAGTGCTTGAGCGTCGGCTGGTACACGATCAGCGGCATGATCCGCGCGTTGTACAGCTCGCGGTTCGGCTTGATCGACGTGATGAGCATCCAGTAGAAGGGGAACAGCATCAGGATCAGCAGGATGGAGAGCGGGAGATACACGCGAATCGCCCGCGTCCCGAGCCCGCGCGCCCCGACCATCAGTCCCGCCCGCCCGCGGTCATCTAGTCCCGCCGCAGGTAGATCGTGAGCCCGACGATGAGGAGCGCGAGCGCGGGCAGCATGGTGAGTGCCACCGCCGCGCCCATCCCGAGCTTGCCCGCCGACATGCCGAGGTCGTACGCGTACGTCGCGTAGATCTGCGTGGCGTTGGCGGG
>DATIXG010000072.1:0-190889 GCA_035518815.1 Gemmatimonadales bacterium
TCTGGCGTTCCTTGATCAAGGCTAGGACGCGTTGGTAGTGATCCATCTCCTGTGGCTTCGTCTCGTCATACTTTACGAATTCGACGGCCAGATCAGAGCTGCCTTGTGAGCTGCTGAGTCGGACTCACAACAAGACTCACAACACGGGGTGCAGTCGAAGAAAAAGCCCTACAGCAGAAGTCGCTGCAGAGCTTGATCTTCACTCAGTCGGGACGGCGGGATTTGAACCCGCGACCCCCTGAACCCCATTCAGGTGCGCTACCGGGCTGCGCTACGTCCCGAAAAGACAGTTCCTAGACGGTTAGACGGTTAGTTGTTGGTAACCCGCCTGACCCCCGATCCTACGCCTTCTCCTCCGCTTCCTTCCCCAGATGCCGATCAAGGAAGTATACCGCCGAGCTCGTGGGCGCTGCTCCTAAGGAGCGCGAAATGTAACGGGCTCGCTTCCGCCCTGCTTGACCCCCGCTTGAGCCCCCTACCCCAGCGTACCCACGCGAATCGGCGGCACACCGCAGTCGATCTCGCGCAACGCATCACTCGGGAGGTGGGTCATGATCAGAGGCATGCTGACACTGGCTGCCGCGCTGCTCGTGGCGAGCGCCGCGAACCTGCGCGGGCAAGGCATCACGCACACCTATGACCACGTCCTGAACTACAAGGGGGCGAGCCGGTTCACGCTGGCCACGGGGATCCCCTACCTCGGCATCGGCGAATACGCCTACGGCCTGTCCGATCGCGTCACGCTCGGAGTCATGGCGGGCGTAACACCGAGCGTCGAAGGCTACGGCCTCCGCGTCCGCACCGTGCTCCACCAATCCACGCCGGGGTATCGCGTCTACGTTTGCACCCCGGTCTTCTACTATCCCAACGCCCACATCTCGGGTCACGGATCGTGGTGGCTGACGCGGCCGAACATCAATTTCGAGTGGATGACGCCGCGGGGATTTCGCTACAAGGTCGGCGGCAGCCTGATCGCCGTCGCGTCGCAACGCGCGCTCTCGGGCGATGGCTCCGAGCCGCTCCGGTTCTGGGATGCCGTGCACGCGGGGATCTCCTTCCCCGTCGGCCCGGTCACAACCCTGCAGCTCGAAGCCTCCCTCGTGACGCGAGGGCTTCAGGTGACGGGAACGAACTGGGTGGGCGGCCCGCCGGTGATCCTGGTACTCGGCACCTCCTGGGCGCTGTGACTTCCTTTCCGAGGGGCCGATTGGGGGCGTACATTGGCTGGCGCGAACCCACAGCCCACCCTCACGAGGAGTCGCGAACATGCTCATCGTTGTCCTGCGCCTGGTGCACATCGTCCTCGGCGCCTCCTGGGTCGGCATGATGGTCCTCGCCCAGCTGTTCCTCGCACCGGCCATTGCGGACGTGGGTCCCGAGGGCGGCAAGGTCATGGCCGCGTTGCAACGCCGCAAGCTGATGACCGTCATTCCCATCTTCGCGGTCTTGACGATCGTCTCGGGCGCGGGGCTCATCTTCGCCGTGTACGGCACCATGGCCGGATTCATGGCATCCCGCGCGGGCCAGACGTTCGCACTCGGTGCGGCGCTGGCCATCGTGGCGTTCGTGATTGGCATCACGGTGATGCGGCCGGCGATGATGCGGATGGGCATGCTGGCGCAGGACCCGGTGAAGAACAAGGAAGAGATCCAGCGGCTGCGCGCCCGCGGGGCCACGGTGGGACTTGCGGCGGTCGTCCTGCTGCTATTGGCCGTTGGGGCAATGGCGGTGGCGCGGTACTTCTGATAACCTCCGGCCCTTCCCTTCCCCCGGAGCCCGCACATGCACCGTACAGTCGTTCTCCTGTTCGCCCTCGCGGTCCCGCTGACCGCTGCCGCGCAGACCAAGCCGGATAACGCGGCCGCCGCGCGTAAGGCGATCGATGCCGCCAACGCCAACTGGGCGCGGCTCACCGCCGCGGGCCACTCCGATTCGCTCGCCGAGCTGTATCACCCGGACGCGCTCGTGCTCCCGCCCAACATGACGGCGGTCGAGGGCAAGGTGGCGATTCGGGAGTTCATGGCCGGAATCAGCACGATGTCCTCACCGCCGCCCGTGATCACGTTGCGCGCCGACTCGGTCTGGTACGCCGGCACCTGGGCGGTCGAGCTGGGCCGCTGGACCTGGGTCTGGCCCGCGGGCGCCAAGGTGCCCCCCGGCGAGTCGGCCGACTCGGGGAAGTACATGGCCCGCTGGGTCCAGGACAAAGGCAAGTGGCTGATCATGCAGGACACGTGGAGCAGCGATCTGCCGCCCCGGCCGCAGGGGCAGAAGTGAGCAACCTTGACGGACGCGGGACGCCGCGTATCGTCTCCGCCACTTACCTCCTGGAGCCTGCCATGCGCCGCGCCGCCGCGATCCTGCTCGCCGTTGCTCTTGCCTGCAAACCGAGCCCGCCGCCGGATAACACGGCTGCGGTGCGCGCCGCGATCGATGCCGCGAATGCCAATTGGTCGCGGCTCTCCGCCGCGGGACACTCGGACTCGCTCGCCGACCTCTATCATCCGAACGCCGTACTCCTCCCGCCCAACATGACGCCGGTCAGCGGTATGACCGCAATCCGCACCTTCTTCCTGGCGATGAACAGCATGTCGAGCCCGCCACCCGTGCTCGCGATCCGCTCGGACTCAGTGTGGAGCGCGGGAGCGTGGGCGGTCGAGCAGGGGCGCTGGAGCTTCAAGTGGCCGGCCGGCGCCAAACTGCCGCCGGGCGCGTTCCCGGAGGACTCGGGGAAGTACATGGCGCGGTGGGTGGATGAGAACGGCAAATGGCTGATGGTGCAGGACATCTGGAACAGCGACGAGGCGTACATGCCGGTACCGCCGATGGCGCCGGCTGCGCCGAGCCACAAGTAGGGGCTAGGGGCTAGGGGCTAGGGGCTAGGGGTTGGGGGTTGGGGTGGCCCTAGCCCCCAACCCCTAATCCCTAATCCCTACTCCAATACTGCCGCCGTATCGCCCGGCATCAGTATCCGTCTCATCAACTTGATCGGCACCCCGCCCTGCTGCGCGAACTTGTCGTGGAAATCGCGTAACGTGAAAGCACTGCCCTTCAACTTCTGATAGTCCGCGCGGAGCTTGTAGATCGCGAGCTTCCCGAACGAATAGTAGAGATAGATAGGATCGTAGGTGCCGCGCCGAGCCTCCTCGAACGCGTTCGCCGGCTGCTGGAAGCATTGATCCGTGAAGTACTGCTTTGCCGCATCCGCGACGGACAACCCCTGCGTGTGCTCCTTGATCCCCGCCACCCAGCGGCAATCCCGCAGCAACGCCTCCTGCAGCTGGGCGAGGCGCGTCCTGGGATCGTTCCCGCCGAATCCCTCGTCCACGATCATCTGCTCGCCGTAGTGCGCCCACCCCTCCACGTTGGTGTTCGCGTACAGGAGCTTCCGGGTCTTGGTGGGAAACTGCTTCACGTACAGAAACTGGAGGTAATGGCCCGGGAAGGCCTCGTGGATCGTGATGATGCTCATCACGGCGCGGTTGTACAGCCGCAGATGCTCCTCGGCGTGCGCCGAGTCCCAGTCGGCCTCGACCGGCGTGACGTAGTAGAAGGCCTCGGTGGCCTTCGTCTCGAACGCGCCCGGCGTGTCCATCGATGCGAATGTCCCCACGCGCGCGTACGGCGGCGTCTCGGCGACGATGGGACGGACCTCGGACGGGATGTCGACGATCTGATGGTCGATCAGGAACTGCCGCGTACCTTCGAGGGTCGCCCGCGTGGCCTCGAGCAGGGTCGCCTTGGTGGGATGGTCGGCTTCGAGCGTCGCCATCGCCTGGGCGGGGGTCTTCCCGGGCGCTACGAGGGCGGCCGTTTCCAGAAACGCCGCGCGATCCTTCGCGAGATTCGCTTCGCCCAGCGCCAGCAGCCGGTCGAGCGGAATATCCACCATCTCCTCGTAGCGCAGCTTGTCGGCGAACGCCGTGGCGCCGATCGCGAACGATCCGGTCGACCGCTTGGACAGGTCGCGCGCGAGCCAGTCGGCCGCGTCCTGCATGGCCTGCACGACGTAGTTATTGGTCTCGGTGAACGCGTTGAGCGCCGCCGTGTCGCCGGCCGCGGCGCCCTTGGCCCAGCGCGCCACGTCATCGCGGAAGAACCCCACCGAGCCGCGCGCGACCTGGATCGCCAGGTCGGTGAACTCCTTCGGGGGCTTGGCCACGTTCGCCCGCATCGCCAGGAGGACCGCAGGGATGCTCGCGAGACGGGCGGTGACCGACTGGAGCCGCTCGAGCGGGGGCGCGAAGTCGCGCTTCATCAGGAGATCCACCGCGTTGCCGCCCAGGCTCACGTAGGTGATCGGGTTCCGGCGCCAGTTGCCGATCACCTCCGCATCGAGCAACTCGGCGCGGAGCGCGCCGTCCAGCATCGCGGCGTCGATCGAGTCGTCGCCCGCGAGCGGGCCGCGGCGCAGTGCGTCGAGCTGGGCCAGCTGCCCGTGCAGCGTGCCGATCCGGCGTCCGATCGCGGTCGCGGTGCGGTCCTCGAGACGAGCGTCGTACTGATGCAGGCCCGCCGCGGTCCCCAGGGACGGCGCGAAGGCGAACAGCGAGTCGAAGTACGCGTCCACGAACGCCGCAAAGGTCGGCGGCGAGGGCGGCGCAATGGGCGCGGTGAGACAGGTGAACCACAGCAGGGGCACGGCGAGTAAACCGGGCACGTGAACCTCCAGGAGCAATTGTGGTACGGACGATCAAACTAGACGCACGGGCGGGTTCGCGCAGGCCCGGGTAGATTGCCCCCATGAGCCGCCGTCCGCTCGCAATCCTCTTCCTCATGGCCGTGGCCGGCGCCGCGTCAGCGCAGGCGCCGCGCATCAGCGTACGGGGCGATCCCTCGATCGATGACGATACGATCTACAAGCTCGCCGTTGATCCGAGGGACTACCCCGACCAGCCGTTCGTCGTGCTGCTGGACGACGGCATCGTGAGCCTCGAAATGGATGGGCGGGCCCGGACCACGTACCGGCAGGTCGTCCAGATCCTGACGCAGGACGGGGCCGAACCGTGGGGCGAGCGCGCGTTCTCCTATGTGCAGGCGCGGGAGCGGTTCGCGATCAACTGGGTGCGGGTGATCCGCCCGGATGGGACGACCATCACGCCGCAACCAGCGCAAGAGCAGGAAGGGCCGCCCGACGTGGCGCTCCAGGCACCCGTCTATTCGTCGGCGCGGGTGCGGCGCATCACGCTCGGTGGCGTCGCGCCCGGCACGATCGTAGACGTGAGCTACACGATCGAGCGGCAGCAGCCGATGTTCAGCGGCGAATTCTACACCTCGTGGGTGAGTAGCGGACGCCAGCTGATCCGGCGCTCGCGCTACCTGCTCGACATCCCGGCCGGGCTCCCGATCCGCATTCGCGAGCACAATGTGCCCGCCGCCCGCGTGACGGACGTGGGCCGCCGCCGGGTGTACACGTGGACCGCCAACGATCTGCCACGCATCGAGGTCGAGCCGTTCATGCCGGAGGACGATTCCGTGCTCGCGGGAGTGAACGTCGCCGCCCCCATCACGTGGGACGACGTCGCCGCGTGGTATGGCGCGCTGGCGCGCGACCGCTACACTGTGACACCCGAGCTGGCACAGCAGTTCGGCGCGCAGGTCGCCGGGGCGCGCACGCGGGAGGACTCGTTGCGCGCGCTGTACCGCTGGGTGGCGCAGGAGTTTCGCTACGTCGCGCTCGAGCTGGGCATGGGGGGCTATCAGCCGCGGGCCGCGGGCGACGTCCTCGCGACGAAGTACGGGGACTGCAAGGACAAGGCGACCCTGTTCATCGCGCTCGCGCGCCGCATGGGATTCGAGGCTGATCCGGTGCTCCTATCGTCACGCGGCGCTGCCGACAGCACGATGCCCTCGCTCGCGCAGTTCGATCACGCAATCGCGGCCGTCACCGGCGGCTCGGGCGGCTACCGCTACTTCGATCTCACGGCCGAGCTGGTGCCCTTCGGCGAGCTGCCGTACGCGGAGCAGGGCTCGTTCGCCCTCGTGGTTCACTCCGACGGCACGGGCCGCGTGGTCTCGCTCCCGGCCGACTCGGCGCCGGCGAGCATCATGAACGAGCGGCTCGCGGGCACGCTCGCCCCCGGGGGAGAATTCACGGGCACCTATACGGCGACGGCCACCGGGTTTCGGCAACAGGCCCTGCGCGAGATGTTCTACCGGCACTACAGCCCCGCGGAGCAGCGGGACTTCGCGGCCAAGCTCGCGAGCCAGGTGATCAACGGCGCGACCGGATCCGCGCTCCAGGCGTTCGACGGACGCGATCTGTCCGCAGAGGCGCGCGTCGCCTTCTCGATCACGGACCCGCGCATGACGTCGCCCTCCGGCGGGGCGGACGTCATGACCGTTCCGATCACCGCCTACGCGATGGGGAGCCTTGTCGCGGCTCTCGAAGCGCACCTGCCGCGCAAGTATTCGATCAGCGTCACGAGCGTTGTGGGTCCGTCCACGCGGGTTTCCGAGCTCCAAGTGCAGCTGCCCGAGGGCTGGCACGCGCGCCTCCCGCCCGCCGTCTCGACGGACAGCCGGTTCGGCCGCTACCGCGCGACGTACACCCAGACCGGGCGAACGCTGCGGATCGTGCGAACGATGTCGGGATACCGCGGGACCGCACCGCCCGAGGCCGTGCAGGAGCTGATCGCGTGGCTCAAGGCGGTCGGGCAGGACGACGTCCGCTTCATCGTGCTCGAGCACGCGCCGTGAGAGGGGCTGGCCCGATGCTGGGCCTCGCCGCCGCCTGCGCCCTCTGCGCGCCAGCGGCGGCCCAACAGCACGATCCGAGCTGGCGCAGCTTTGCCGGTGTCCGGCTGGGCGATCGCATCGACGACCTGCTCGCCCTCGGCGCCGTCTGCGTACCCGTCGGAACGGCGCGGGCGAATGTTGAGGCGACCGTGGGGGCAAAGTATCCAGTGGAGGCGGTCGCGCAGTACGCGTTCGGACTCTCGCTGCCCGACCGGCACACCGACACGATCGCGGTGCGGGCCGCACTTGGGAACGCAACCGTGTGTGCCCTGCCCATTGTCGACGGCCGCGCCGTCGCGACGGCGGTGGCGATCGACCGCATCGTGGTGGGCGCCACGTCTCTCTTCATCCCCAAGGACTCGAGCTCGACCGTGAACGTCGACACGGTGCGGGCGCTCGTCCGCCGCGCTTGGGGGCGCCCATCGGTGGCGGGCTCGAGCCTCGATTCGTGGCTGTCGCCGCACTATCGGGGATACCTGCTCATTCAGCAGACGAGAGGCTGGACGGAGCCATTCCGCTGGTCGGGTCCGCTCGTTCGGCTCATCATGGTGGACGTCGCCGCGTGTACGGCGTTCGACCGGCGCGTGCACCAGCTCTCCCACCAAGGAGAACCGCTCGAGTGCTAAGGGTTCGTCACGCCCAGGTGCGCCAGGCGATTACTCCCCACGCTGCGAAATACGCCGCCACGACGACGTTCAGCACGCCGGCGGCAATCGCGTAGCACCGCACGCGGGGCCCCACCGCGGAGACCGGCGCGCGGAGCGCCGTCACAAACCCCAGCACGGCAGCGAGCGGGAAGACGCACGTCGCGAGCATCACGCCCACCGACCAGAAGGTCGGGTTTCCGAAGCGCGCGATCGCGTCGTCCCGCGACGCGCCCGCCAGGAAGAGGATCGCGGCGAACGCGAGCGCCGCCACGAGCGGCCAGGCGCGAACACCGATGTGTGGTGCATCCCGCAGCCCGCCCCACAGCCGGCGCGGCACCCACACGAGCGCGAACAAGAGGGTCGCGAGCGTGACCATGAGAAACAAACCGGCGGTGCCCACCTGAAAGAGGGCAACGGGCGCGGGCGTCCGCCGGTAGGACCGCGGCATCGAACCCGTCACGCGCTCGACCGCGACGGGACGGCCGTCCGCCGAGTCGCTCACGAGCGCGAGCGTCGCGAGCGCCGAGCGGGGCGTGCGAAACAGGGTGGCGCTCACCGGGACGTAGCGCGTCCGCCGGCCCAGGAGCGGGGTGAAGGCGAGGCCGCTGTCGCCCACCCCCAGCCGGGCCACGCTCCCCAACCGCTCGAGGAAATACATGCCCTCCACCCTTGGGTTGTCGGCGATGTACCAGCCGGCCCAGCGACGCGCCCTGCGCGAGAGCGGCGCCGCGGCCGGGGGCGCGGGCCGCTCGGCATCTTTCGCGACGAAGGCGCGCACCAGCCGGTCGATCTTCCACACGGCGCCCGGATTGCCGCTGTTGATCATCAACGCGTATCCCACCCCCTGGTCCGGGCGGTAGGACAGGACCGTGAGCCCGCCCGGGACGCCTCCCGTGTGCCCGACCCACACGAGCCCGCTGTCACGCACCGACGTCGCGAGGCTCAAACCGTAGCCGGTCGCGAGCCCCGCCCGCGCGCCGAGTGAGCTCGCGGGGTGCTCCATGCGCTCGATCAGGTCGCCCGGCACGATCACGCGGCCGTGCACGGACCCGCGATTGAGAAGGAAGTGCAGGTATGCCGCCATGTCGCGCGCGGAGGCGTTGATCGATCCCGCGGGCCGCTCGAGCACGTGCCAGTAGGGGAACGGCGTGCGGCCGTCCAGATGGTACAGGGTGGCGGCGGGCAGGCCGGGATCGGGCCGGAGGTAGGTCGCCGTCCGCATGCCGATCGGGAGGAAGAGTCGCTCGCGCACGAGCTGCTCGAACGGCCGGCCCGCCACCCGCTGCACGAGGTACGCCGCCACGGGCGGACCCGAATTGCAGTACGCGACCCGCGTCCCGGGACGCCAGCGCGACGTGCGTGTCGCGGGATCGAACGCCAAGCCCTGGGCGAGCGTGAGCGTCGAGTCGTTCACGGCGTAGTCCTTGAGCGCCCAGTCGTCCCACCCGGTCGTGTGCTCGAGCAGGTGGACGATGCGGATGGGATCCGTCGTTTCCCAGCGATTCTGGAACGCGATCTCGGGGATGTAGCGGTGGATCGGATCGTCGAGCGTGAGCTTCCCTTCCTGCTCGAGCAGCAGCACCATGAGCGACGTGAACGCCTTCGAGACCGAGCCGATGCGGAACAGCGTTTCCGCCGTCGCATCGCGCCCGCTCGCGACGTCGGCCTTGCCGAGCCCGGCGATCCAGAGCGGATGGTTTCGCGTGACGATCGCGATTCCGGCGCCCGGCGTGTGGGTTTGGTGGAGGATCTCGTTGATCCGCGCCTCGAGCTCGGCGATGCTGCGAGGCGGGGCGCGGCGCGCGCTGTCCGGAGGGAGGGGCGCCACGGCCAGCAGCAGCGCCAGGATGAAGGGCATCAATGCCCCGGTACCGCTCCGACCCAGCTTCCTCCCAACGCCTTGTACAACTGCACCGCGGCCGTGACCTGGGCCAGCTGCGCCTGCGACAGCGCCAGCTCCGCCACGAACAGGCTCCGTTCCGCGTCGAGCACTTCGAGGTAGCTCGCCGCGCCGGCCTGATAGCGCGCGCGCGCCAGGGTCAGGGCGCGCCGCAGCGCGGCGGTCTGGGTTTCCTGCGCGGTTACCTGATCGCGGGTGGATCGCACGCCCGCGAGCGCGTCCCCCGCCTCGCTCAACGCGGTGAGCACGGTCTGCTCGTAACCCGCCCGCGCCTGTTCAGCGCGCGCCCGCGCCGCCCGCTGCTCGTTCACCAGTCGGCCTCCGGTGAAGAGCGGGAGTGAGATCCCCGCCTGGACCTGATAGATGTCCGTTCCGGGTCCGAACAGATTGCTCGTGTTGGCCGCCTGCGTGCCGGCAGAGCCGGTAATCGAGAAGGTCGGCAGGCGCGCCGCCATCGCCGCGCCGATGCGCGCCGTCGCGGCCGCGTACGTGCGATCAGCCTCGCGCACGTCGGGCCGCCGCGCGATCAACGTCGACGGCAGCGAGTCGGGCACGATCACGCCGCGCACGGCCTGTGCGAGCGAGCCGCCGCGGGGGATCGCCGCCGGCGCCTGCCCGATGAGCACGTTCAGCGCGTGCTCCTGGACGGCCCGCCGCCGCTCGACTTCCGCGAGCACGGCCGCCGGCACCGCCGCCTGGGCCTCGAACTGCCGCAGGTCGAGCTCCGAGGTCACGCCGCGCGCGTAGCGCTGCCGCGCGAGCTGGAGGCTCGCGCTGCGCGACGTGAATGTTCGCTGGGCGATGTCGCGCTCCTGGTCGAGCTCGAGCAGCGTGAGGTAGCCACTCGCCACGTCGCTGACGATCGATAGAACCGCCGCCTGCGTTGCGGCGTCACGCGCGGCCAGGTCGGCCCGTGCTGCCTGCCACCCCCGCCGGATCCGACCCCAGAGGTCCAGCTCCCACGCGACGTTCCCCGTGACGTTCCAGGCGGTGTAATTCACCTGCGGAAACGTGCCGATGATGAGCTGCGCTTTCACGGCGTTGGCGTTCGCCGTGACGCTCGGGAACAGCGGCGCCTCCGCCACGCCGGCCAGGGCCCGGAACTCCCGGACCCGTGCCTCGGCCAGCGCCAGATCGCGATTCTGCTGGAGTGCCGTGCGCACGAGCTGCTCGAGCGCCGTGTCGCGCAGGATATCGAGCCAGGCGAGGTCAACGAGCGAATCCGCCGCGATGAGTCGCGGCGGCGGGAGCGGCGCGAGCGGCTTCGCCGTGTCGGCCCGGGCCGCCGCGAGCGAGTCGATGAACGCGGCGGCGGAATCCGAGCGGTGGCCCCCGCCCACCCGCGTGCCCGTCGGCACCGCCGGCTCGGGATGGTAGCCGGGCCCCACCGCACATCCTCCCATGACTGCTGCCGTGAGCAGGACGACGACACCGCGTCTCGACATGCGCATCAGACCTCCTCCTCCCTCCCGCGCTCGACCAAGCCGCGGATCACGCGGAAGAACAGCGGGATGAAGAAGATCCCGATCGTGGTGGCGACGAGCATCCCGGCGAACACGGTCGTGCCGATCGAATGCCGGCTCACCGCCCCCGCCCCGCCCGCCACGACCAGCGGCGCCACGCCGAGGATGAACGCGAACGACGTCATCAGAATCGGCCGGAACCGCTGGCGCGCCGCTTTGACCGCCGCCTCGCGCACCGGCATCCCTTGCGCGCGCAGCTCGTTCGCGAACTCCACGATCAGGATCGCGTTCTTCGCGGCGAGCCCCACCACCGTGATCAGGCCAATCTGGAAGTAGATGTCGCTCGGCTGACCCCGCAGCCAGATCCCGAGGAAGGCCCCGAACACGCCGAATGGGACGCCGAACAGCACCGCGAACGGCAACGACCAGCTCTCGTATTGCGCCGCGAGCACGAGAAAGACGAGCACGAGCCCGAGGCCGAACACGAGGCCCGCGGCGCCGCTCGAGGTCCGCTCCTGAAATGACGCCCCGGAATACGACAGGGCCAGCCCGTCCGACGCGAAGCGCGTCCGCACGAGGTCGTCCAGCTCCGCCATCATCTCCCCCGAGCTGTGGCCGGGCTTCGGGACGCCGGTGAGGAACGCCGACGTGAAGCCGTTGAAGCGGGTGAGGAGGGTGGGACCGCTCCGGAACTCGGTGCGCGTGAGCGCGGACACCGGGATCATCGCGTCGCCGCCGCCGCGCACGTACATCGCCCCGATGTCGGCGGGAGTCTCGCGGAACGGCGCCTGCGCCTCGAGCTGCACGCGATAGGTGCGGCCGTAGAGGTTGAAGTCGTTCACATAGAGCGTCGAGAGCATCGCCTGCAGCGTGCCGAACAGGTCGGTGAGCCGGACGCCGCGCGCCTTGGCCGCGGCGCGATCGACGTCCACGTACAGCTGCGGCACGTTCACCCGGAAGTTCACCTGCACGCCCAGCACGGCCGGGAGCTGATTGGCTGCCTGGACGAACGCCTGCACCGCGCGGGAGAAGTCCTGCACGCTCTGGCCGGAGCGGTTCTGGATGTTCGCTTCGACGCCGGCCGTGGCCCCGAGGCCGATGATCTCGGGAAGATTGAACGCGAACCCGATGGCATCGCGCATCCCGAACAGCCGGCCGTTCATCCGCATGGTGATCGCGTCGATGGACGACTTGCGGTCGCGCTCGCCCCACGGCTTGGCATTCACGAAGATCGTGGCGCTGTTGGGCTGGCTCGCGCGCGACAGAATGTCGAAGCCCGCGAGGGCCACGATGTTGCGCACCGCGGGCTCCTGGCGCAGAAAGCCTTCCACGCGCTGGACGACGGCGGTGGTCCGCTGCAGCGATGCGCCGTCCGGCAGCTGGAGCGCGATCGCGAAGTAGCCCTTGTCCTCTGTGGGGATGAACGCCCGGGGGACGTGCCGCCACAGGACCCCCGCGAGCACGATCACGACCAGGAACGCGCCGAGCCAGGCACGCGGGCGGCCCAGCACGCGGTCCACCGCCCCGGCGTAGCTGCCCGTAATCCGCGCGAACCAGCGGTTGAACGCGCCGAAGGGACCGGTGGTGTGCGCCTCCACCGCCTCCCGCAGCAGCAAGGCGCACAGCGCGGGCGTCAGGGTCAGCGCCACGAGTCCCGACAGCACGACCGCGATGACGATCGTGATGGCGAACTGCTTCAGCATCCCGCCCGTCACGCCCCCGGTGAAAGCCACGGGCACGAAGACCGCGATCAGCGACAGGACGATCGCGACGAGCGCGCCGGCCACCTGGCGGATCGCCCGGTCAGCCGCGAGACGCGGCGGCAGGTTCTCGGTCGCCATCATGCGCTCGACGTTCTCGATCACCACGATCGCGTCGTCCACCACGATGCCGATGGCGAGGACGAGCGCGAACAGCGTGAGCACGTTGATCGAGAAGCCGAGGATGTAGAGGCCGAGGAACGTCCCGATCACGCTCACCGGCACGGCCAGCATCGGGATGAGCGTGGCCCGCCAGCTCTGCAGGAAGATGAAGACGACCAACGCGACGAGGAGCATGGCCTCGAGCAGCGTGAACACCACCTCCCTGATCGACTCCGTGACGAACGGCGTGGTGTCGAAGGGGATGGCGTAGCTGATCCCCGGCGGGAAGTTGAGCTTCAGCTCGTCCATGCGGCGTTCGACCGCTTCGCGGACCGCGAGAGCATTCGCGCCGGGCCGCATGAACAGGAGAATGAAGGCGGTCGGGCTGCCGTTCAGGCGCCCGGCGAAGTCGTAGCTCTGGGACCCGAGGACCGCCCGCCCGATGTCGCGCACGCGCACGAGCGACCCGTTCGGCTCGGCGCGCACCACGATGTCGCCGAACTGCGCCGGGGTCTGGAGGCGGCCCAGCGCGGTGACGGGGATGGTCAGCTCGGTCCCGGGCGGCGCCGGCTCGCGCCCGATGCGCCCGGCGGGGTTGGTCGTGTTCTGTTCGCGCACGGCGGCGGCCACGTCGCCGACCGTGACGCCGAGCTGGGCCATCTTCGCGGGGTCGAGCTGCAGGAGCATCGAGAATTGCAGGCCGCCGAACGTCTGCGCGTTGCCGACCCCGGGCACGCGTTTCAGCTCGTCCTCGAGGAACAGCTTCAAATAGTTCGTCAGATAGGGCGCGTCGTACGACGGGTTCGTGGACGTGAGCGCCACCACGGCGAGAATGTCGGTGTTCGCCTTGAGAATCGTGATCCCGTTCTGGCGCACCGCGTCGGGGAGCTGCGGCTGGGCGAGCGAGACCACGTTCTGCACGTCCACGGCGGCCAGGTCCTGGCTCCGGGAGACGTCGAAGTAGATCTGCAGGAACATCGTCCCGTCGCTCGCGTTGGCCGACGAGTAATAGAGGAGGCCCTGGAGGCCGGACAGCTGCGCTTCGATGGGCGCGGCGACCGCATCGGACACGTCCTGCGCGGTGGCGCCCGGGTACACGGCCGACACCTGCACGGCGGGCGGAGTGATCTGGGGATAGCGGGACAGCGGCAAGAGTTGAATAGCGAATACGCCGAGCAGCGTGATGACGATCGAGACCACGCCGGCCAGCACGGGCCGGCGGATGAAGAAATACTTGATCTCGTCCGTCATCGCGCCGCCGTCGCCGCGCCGGCCGCGCTCGAGTCGGCGAGCGGCACGGGGCGGACCGGACGCCCCGGAATCACCTTCTGCGTGCCGTCCACGATCACCCGGTCACCCGCGTGCAGGCCGTCGTCGATGATCCACAGGCGTCCGCTCCACAGCCCGGGATGCACGTCGCGCATCACCGCCGTGTCGCCCGGACCGACCACGTAGACGTACTGGCGCCCCATCCCCGACAGCACCGCCCGCAGCGGGACGGCGAGCGCCGAGTCCTGCGCGAATCCCTCGAGCACCGCGCGCACAAACTGCCCCGGCATGAGCAGGTGATCGGCATTTGAGAACACCGCGCGGAATTCCTGCGTGCCGGTCGCGGCATCGAGCGACGGCGCCACGAAATCCAGGCGGCCGGTGCGCGGCAGCGTGGAGCCGTCGTTCAGGACCGCGCGTACGGTGAGCGTGCTTCCGGGCCGGATCAACTCGCGCGCGCGGGGGTTCTGCTGCCACGCCAGGAGCTGCTCGGAGGACGGCCGGAAGGTGACGTACACCGGATCGATGCGATCGATGGTGGTGAGCAGGTCCGCCGGTCCGGTGACGCGCGCGCCTACCTCGAGCTCGGTGCGTCCCACGCGTCCCTCGGTTTCCGCGCGCACCTCGGTGTCGTCCAGGTCCTTCTTGGCCTGGACCAGCGCCGCCTCCGCGGCGTCGCGCTCCGACCGCGCGTTGTCCACGTCTTGCTGCGCCGCCGCATGCTGCTCGAGGAGCGGCTCCAGGCGCTCGAGCGTGAGGCGGGCGTTGTCCCTGCGCGCGAGCGCACTGCGATAGGCGGCCTGGTAGCGCACCCGATCGAGCCGGTAGAGCACCTGGCCGGGTTTCACGAACATCCCTTCCGTAAACGCCCGCTCCTCGATGACGCCCTCCACGCGGGCGCGGACTTCGACGCGCCGGTATGAGACCACCTCGCCGGTGAACTCGTAGGATTGGGCGACCGTCCCCGGGCGGACTTCCATCACGGAGACCTCAGGCGGTGGGAACGCCGGTGGTCCCCCTTTCCGACCGCAGGCAGCGACGACGGCCACCAGAGCGACGAAGCTCTTCCTCACACCCCCTCCTCGTGCTGCGCGGGAAAAGACGGCTGACCCGGGGCGACGCCCCGGGGAATAACCTACCGAGGCATGACGCGGTTCCGCGACCGTGGCTGGCGCGCAACACCGGCGCGATCTACACTAGCGCATGCCGTTATTCGACTCGAAACGCGACCGGGCCGTGACACTCCTCGTGATGCTCGGCGTGGGGCTCCTCATCGCCCTCGCGCCCTACGCCACGGGGCTCCTCGCGATCCCCGTACTGTACGTGGTGTTCGAGCCGGTCCACCGCTGGCTGGTGACGCGGGTGCAACCGCGCCTCGCGGCAACCCTCGTGGTGGTGCTCGTCCTGGTCGTGATCGTCGTGCCGGGCGTGTCCTTCGCCGGGATGGTCGTGCGCCAGGCGCAGCAGATCGCCGGGGGCGTGCTCCAGAGCCCCTTCCTGGGCCGGCTGTCCGAGCTGCACATCGGGAGCGTGGACGTCGGGTCCCAGCTCGCCGATATGGGCTCGAAGGTGGTGTCGTTCATCGGGTCGTCGGCCTTCGGCCTCATCGGGACGGCCACCCGCCTCGCCCTCCACCTCACGATTGCCCTGTTCGGCCTCTTCTATCTCCTGCTGGCGCCGGGCACGACGTGGGAAGCCATCCAACCCTACATCCCCTTCTCCCCGAAGAACACGGAGAAGCTGCGCACCCGGTTTCGTGACGTCACGACGTCCACGATCATCGGCACCGGGCTCGCGGCCGCGGTCCAGGGGACGCTCGTGGGCCTCGGGTTCTGGGCCACCGGCCTCTCGAACGGGGTGTTCTGGGGCGTGGTCACCATGGTGTTCGGCATCCTCCCCGTCGTGGGCAGCGGGCTCGTCTGGGGGCCAGGCGCGATCGCACTGGCGTTGTCGCACCGCTACACGGCGGGCGTCGGCCTGTTCGTGTGGGGCGCGATCGTGGTCGGGAACGTCGACTACGTGATACGCCCGATGGTGTTCCGGCGCTGGGCCAACATCCACCCGCTCATCACGCTGGTCGGCGCGCTCGCGGGCGTGCCGTACTTCGGCATCCTGGGCCTCCTGATCGGCCCGCTCGCCCTCTCATACTTCTTCGAGCTGCTGAAGATGTACCATGAGGAGTACCTCACCTGAGATAGCCGCGCCGCGTTTCACGTTCGAACCCTCCTCATTCTCTCGCGCTCGACTGCGGTGACGTTTCGGGTACCTCCCGCGTAGCTGAGATAGGTGATCAGCACCCGAGGACGATCGTTCACACTGTCGAAACCGGCCGGAGCGCGCGGGGTACACGTCTGCATATGAGTGCTCCCTCAGGGAGACGGCTCGCGCTCCCGCTCCTCGTCGCCGCGCTGTTCGTCACAACGCTCGCCGCCCACCCGCTCGCCGCCCAGTACTTCGGCCGCAACAAGGTGCAATACGTCGGCCTCCAGTTCGAGGTGCTCAAGACCGAGCACTTCGACATCTATTTCTATCCGGTCGAAGCCGACATGGCGGACGCGGTGGCGCGGATGGCGGAGCGGTGGTATTCGCGGTTCTCGACCATCCTCAACCACAAGCTGCGAGGCCGCCAGCCGCTCATTCTCTACGCGAGCCATCCCGATTTCGAGCAGACGAATGCGATCTCCGGCGTCCTGGGCGAAGGCACGGGGGGCGTCACGGAGGTCATGAAGCGCCGCATCGTGCTGCCGGTCGGCAGCTCGCTCGCCGAGACGGATCACGTGGTGGGGCACGAGCTGGTGCACGCCTTCCAGTACGATATCACGGGCGAGGGGTTGGGCGTGAACTTCCGCGTCCCGGGCGCCGTGCGCCTGCCGCTCTGGTTCATCGAGGGCATGGCGGAGTACCTCTCCATCGGTCCCGTGGACCCGAACACGGCGATGTGGCTGCGGGACGCGGTCGCTCAGCACAAGATGCCCACGATCGCCCAGCTCGATGACCCGCGGTACTTCCCGTACCGCTACGGCCAGGCATTCTGGGCCTTTATCGCGGGCCGCTACGGCGACGCGATGGTGGGCGAAGTCCTGCGCCGGGCCGGCCGCACGGGCAGCCCGGACGGCGCGCTCATCTCCGTGACCACCCTGCGCAGCGACTCGCTCTCGAAAATCTGGCATCAGGACATCGCCGCGGCGTACACCCCGCTCCGCAGCGTGACCGACCCGCCGACGGCGTATGGACGGCTGGTCGTCGGCGGCGCGGCGCACGAGGGACTGAACGTCGCGCCGGCGCTCGCCCCCGACGGCAGCCGCATGGTGTTCTTCTCGCAGCGCGACCTCTTCTCGGTGGACCTGTTCCTCGCCGACCCGCGGACCGGGCGGGTGGTGCGGCGCCTCACCCAGAGCGCGCTCGACCCGCACTATCAGAGCCTCGAGTTCATCAATTCGGCCGGGGCCTGGGATCCCTCCGGCAACCGGCTCGCGCTCGGCATCGTGGCTGACGGCAAGGCCGTCCTCGAGATCCTGGACGTCGCGCGCGACCGCGTGGAGCGGGAGGTCCGGCTGCCCACGGTGGGCGAGGTGTTCAATCCGACCTGGTCGCCCGACGGGCGCTACATCGCGTTCTCCGCTCTCGCCAACGGGGCCACGGACCTGTTCCGCTACGACCTGGACACCAAGACGCTCGACCGCCTCACCGACGACGCCTTCGGCGACTTCGAGCCCGCCTGGTCGCCGGACGGACGCCAGATCGCGTTCGTCACCGACCGGTTCTCGACCAAGCTCGACCGCCTGTCGTACGGCGACTACGAGCTCGCGCTCATGGACGCGCACACGGGTGCCATGAAGCGTCTCCCGGCCTTCACGGACGCGAAGAACATCAACCCGCAGTGGTCGCCGGACGGCGCGAGTCTCTACTTCGTATCCGATCGCAACGGCATTTCGAATATCTATCGCATCGAGGTCGCGACGGGCCGGCTGTTCCAGGTGACGAACCTGTACACGGGCGCGAGCGGGATCACGACGTTGAGTCCCGCGATCACCGTGGCGCAGCGCACCGGCCAGCTCGTGTTCGGCGTGTACGAAGAATCGGGCTACAACCTCTACACGCTCGATCCGGCGCGGGCCGCGGGTGGGCCGGTTGCCGAACCGCTCGCCAACGTGAGCCCCGCCGTGCTGCCCCCGCAGGACCGTATCTCCGCCGAGCTGCTCACGGCGCTGCATGATCCGGACACCGGGCTCCCGGGGCCCGACGCGGCACACACGGTCAAGGCGTACAGCCCCGGCATGTCGCTGGATTATGTGTCGCAGCCGTCGCTCGCCGTGGGCGCGGACCGCTTCGGCACGTACGTGGGCGGCGGCATCGCGCTCCTGTGGAGCGACATGCTGGGCAACCACAATTTGGTGACATCCGCCGTGCTCAACGGGGGCTTGAACGGCGGCTTCACCGACGGGTCGGCGCTCGTCGCCTATCAGAACAGCGCACACCGCTGGAACTGGGGCTTCTCGGGCCAGCAGGTGCCCTATTACTCGGGCGGCTACACGCTCGGCACCACGCATGTCGGGCTCGAGCCCGCCTACCTCGAGAGCGTGGAGCTGTATCGCCAGACCAACCGCCAATTCGTCGGCATCACCTCGTACCCGTTCAACTCGGCCTCACGCATCGAGTTCTCGGCCGGCGTGAACAACGTTTCGTTCTCCCATCAGCTCGAAACGCAGGCCATTTCGCAGGTGGACGGTTCGCTGCTCTACGACAGCACCTACCAGCTGGCCGGGTACCCGAGCATCATCCTGGGGACGGCGATGGCGGCGGTCGTATACGACAACTCGTTCTTCGGCGCCACGAGCCCCGTGCTGGGCGAGCGCGCCCGGCTCGAAGTCTCCCCCTCGGTCGGCTCGATCTCCTGGATCAACGTGCTCGCCGACTTCCGGCACTACGCGATGCCGGTCCGCCCGTTCACGCTCGCGCTGCGCGGGCTGTACTACGGCCGCCACGGCAGCGGGGCCGACGACATTCGCCTCACGCCGCTCTACCTCGGCTACCCGAGCCTGTTGCGGGGGTATGACATCGGATCGTTCAACGCCACGGAGTGCCGCGCCAGCGGCACGACCTCGTGCCCGGTGTTCGACCGCCTGCTCGGCTCCCGCCTGATCCTCGGCAACGCGGAGCTGCGGTTCCCCCTGCTCGGCCTCTTACATCTCGGCAGCGGCTACTACGGGGCGCTGCCCATCGAGACCGCCATCTTCGCCGATGGCGGCATGGCGTACTGCGACGGCGCCAATCCGTTCTTCTGCAACGGCGACAACCACGCTGTCTACTCGACCGGCGGCGCGATGCGGGTCAATCTCCTGGGCTACGCGATCCTCGAGGTCGACTACGTCAAGCCGTTCCAGCGGCCGGACAAGGGCTGGTATTGGGAGATCAGTTTGACGCCGGGATTCTGAAGAGAACGGGGAACGCGGAGCGCGGAACGGAACGACGCTCTAGACGTTCCGACTTCCGCGTTCCGACTTCCGGGCTGCTCCCCACACCATCCGCACGATCAGCCAATCCAGTATCCTGTCCGGCAACCGTGTGAGCAGCGCGTCCACCCACGAGTGGCGCGTCACGACCACCCGGATCGGCGGCCGCCGCGCGGTGAGGGCCCGCAGCACCGCTCGAGCGACGAGCGTCGCGGGTGGTGCCTCGCGCCCGCCCTTGAGCGCGGCTTCCCTGACCCGGTCGAGCGCCCGCTCGTACGGCGAGCCCCGATAGCGCGAAATATCCATCGCCTCGACCTTGTCCCAGATCTTGCTCTGAATGTTTCCCGGCTCGATCACCACCACCCGCACACCCGAGGGCGCGAGCTCGCGGCGCAGGGCGTCCGAGATCGCCTCGAGCCCGAACTTCGAGGCAGCGTAGGGGCCGAGGAACGGCAGCACCGCCCGACCGGCGACCGAGCTCATGTTGATGATGCGGCCGCCCGGCGCCGCCCTGAGCAGCGGCAGGAACGCCTGCGTCACCGCCACCTGGCCAATGAGGTTCACCTCGAGCACGCGCCGCAGCTCGTCGAGCGGCAAGAGCTCGATCGGGCCCGCTGCGGGCATCCCGGCGTTGTTGACGAGGCCAACGAGCGGCCGGCCGGCGAGGCCCTCGCGGACGGCGGCTTGCGCCACCGCAATGCTCGATGCGTCGCTCACGTCCATGCGAACGGGCACGACGCCCGCGGCCGAGAGCGCCGCGCCATCCTCCGGGCGCCGCACGGTGCCGAAGGTGACGAACCCCACACGCGCGAGCTCGACCGCGGTGGCGAGGCCCAACCCCGAGCTCGCGCCCGTGACGACGACCCCCTTGCTCATGGGGTCCAATATGCCAGGAGAACCGCTGGTGGCGCGCTAGAACCGCGCGCGCCAGAACTCAGCCGCTGTGGGGAAGAGCTTTTCGGTGATCGTCGCCGAGAGGGTCACGAACGCGCCGTGGCCGCCCCGCACCGAGAAGTCGGGGTCGGACAGGTTGCCGAAGCGGTACCCGGTCACGAGCTCCAAGCCCGGCACCGGACGGAACGCGAGCGCGGGCGCGCCGTCCCAGCTGCTCGTGCCGCTCGAGCGATCGAACAGCACGCGGCCGTCGTACTGCACGCGCAGCCAGGGAGCGAGGGCGACGCTCATGCGGCCGCCCAGGTAGTCGGCCCACGCGACGAGCGTCTGCGAGGTGCTGTCGGCATAGCGCTGGTCGGTCTGGGCGCGGCGCATCGCGTAGCGGCCGCCCACCTCCACCGCGCGGCTCGGCGTCCACATCAGCTCGGTCGCGCCGATCACGCGGCTCTCCGAGCCTTGCGTCACGAGCACGCCGCCGCCGATCGGGTTCTCCGCGCCGGTCCACTGAATCTTGGCGAGCATGTTCAGCCGGTCGCTCTTGGCGGGCCGGAACGCGAGGCCCCACAGGCTCGACACCTGGCGCGCGCGCGGCGCCCCGGGCAGCTCATTCTGCGCGAACTGCTGCCGGGTGAGCAGCGCGAGCGACGAGTCGAACGCGATGTCGCCCGCCACGGTCATCAGGTTGCTCGACTGCAGCGTCCCGTCCTTGAATTCGGCGCGGGCGCTCAGCCGGTACGGCCGGTCAGCGGGCGTGAGCTCGATGCCCGCCGAAGCGGCCCAGTAGTCGTCTTCGGGCTGGACGAACGGCAGCGCCCGCACCGGGTCCGTGAAAGCCGCGCTCGAGATGCCCATGCGGCGCTCGAACATCACGTTCATGGCCACGCCGGGGCGGAATTCGAGGCGATTCCGCAACCCGACCACCGCGGCGTTGGCCGCGCCGCTGATGCCGCCGGTCAGCTGGTAGTTGCCCCACGCCTCGGTGCCGTGCCCCACGGTGGCGCGCACGCCCACGCTCGACGTGGCGTACTGCGTCGCGCTGTCGGGGCGCGACACGAACCGCTGGGTCGCCTCGAGCGCGACGCCGCGCAGCACCTGGTAGGAACCGCCCACGCCCCAGAAGTCGGGCGCCAGCTCCTGGCCGTCGAGACTCAGATGACGCTGCGCCTCGGCCCAGAGCTTCGCCGTCGGCGTCACCGCCCACGAGGTCTTGAGCGCGGCCGTCGTGGCGTTGCTGAAGCCCAGACCGCCGCCCTGCCCGCCGCTCACCTGGTCGTTCGCCACGCCCGCGTCCAGGAAGAGATTGGGACGCAGCGGCTGCATGATGCCGAACCGGCTGTGTGAGCGGCTCATGCCCTGCACCTCGAAATCCTGGCTCGAGTGCTCCGCGCGGATCTCCGCGTTCGCGACCTTCATGACACCCTTCACCGTCACATCCGTCAGGCCCGGCTGGAGCGCCACGTTCGCCGGGTTCGTGAACTCGCGATCGACGCGCATCACGCTCGCGCCGAGCGTCAGGGCACCGTGCAGCGTGGTAAAGCCGGCCCGCCCCAGCGCGCCGAAGCCCGTGGAATCGCCGTGCTCGGCGTAGGCGACCTCGGCCGCGAAGTCCAGCGCGCCCAGCCGGTAGGCGCGCAGGTCGCCGCCCAACAGCCGGTAGTCGTTGCTGGTCTGCGCCGCGTTGACCGCGGTGAAGCCCACCCGCAGCGAGTCCAGCCGCACGCCCTGGGCGAGCTGCCGGATGTCCAGCGCCGCGCGCCCGCCCGCCACCAGCTGCTGGTCCGAGCTCGACGTCGCCTCGAACGTGGCCATGATGAAGAGCGGATTGCCGTCCGTGTCGGTCGCGGGCACCGGCTGCTTGAAGAGCACGACGCCGCTCGTGTAGTCGATCTCGTAGTCCACGAAGCGCGCGAGCGCCTGCGTGGTCACCACGCGCTCGGGATTCATCACGTCGCGCGTCTCCATCCGCAGCTGCTCGGTGCCCGGCAGGATGCCCGTGCCGAGTGTATACGGCCCTGACACACCGGTGCCCCGCACCTGAAGCTGCTGCAGCGCCTGCGACGTGAGGCTGCCGAACCCGCTCCAGGTGACCGGACCGGTCCGGACCTGCGCCGCGAGCCCCGTCAACGCCCGCCGGTACTGCGACAGCGCCAGGCCGGCGCCGAAGCTCGTGCCCGAGAGATCGCCGTAGGCGGCCCAATCGTACCCGCGCTCGAGGCGCGCCGAGAGCCAATCCCGCGACGCGGTGCGCGTCTCGACGTAGCTCGCGTCCCCGAGGATCGGGTACTGGGATTCGTTCAACGGATCCGCGCTGCGGGCGAACACGTCCTGCCCGTCGTTCAGCCGGCGCGAGTCGAGGCCCACCGTGACCGACGTGCGGCGGTCGAGCTGGCCGCGCGCGGTGAGCGCGCCGTAGGCGTCCGGGCTCGCGCCCGCGCCCACCATCCCCGAACCCGTGACCGTGAGCGGCCGCAGCTCCGGGAGAATTTCGAGCGGCAGCGTCGCGCGCGCGTCGCCCGAGCGTACCTCGAGCTCGCCCCGCGTCACCGTGTGCCCCGGCTGAAGCGTCACGACCAGCCAGCCGGCCGAATCGGTCAGCTGCTGGAGCCCGACCGACGACGGATCGGCGTCCGCGCCGAGCGCCTCGGCGCCCGTCGCGCGCAAGGTGACGTACGCGGGCTGCACCACCGGCACGCTCCACGCATCGAGCACGCGCACCCGCACGGTGGCGAGCGTATGGCCGTCAGCGACCATCGTGATGGGGCCGTCGGCCGCCGAGAACCGCGCCGGCAGGCCCGTGATGTGCAGGGCGATCGAGTCCCACGATTCGGCGCCCCACGAGTTCGTCATGCGGACGCGCAGGAGGTGCGGACCGCGCGCGAGCGGAACGGCCACGAAGTCGTACACGCCATCCACGCGCACGTGGACCGAGTCGAGCCGCTTGGCGCCGTCGTACAGCACGACCGGTGCGTCGGCGTCGCCCTTCACGCCCACGTACACCCGGTCGCTGGCCAGCACGCTGCCGTCGCCCGGCGCGAAGATCCGCACCGACGGCCCGGTCGCGAGGAGGGCCGCGAGACCCGCCGAGTGCCGGGGAGCAGAGCGCGCCCCTGGTACCGTCACGCGCACAGCCACCGGCTGCCAGTCCTCCGGCAGGGCGGCGGCCAGGTTCGGCCACCCGGCGGGAACGGGCCCGCGCAACACATCGATCATCTGGCCCGCGGGCGCGCTGTCGCTCACCGCGACGCGTCGCAGCGCGACCGGCGTCCACGCGAGCGAAGCGGCGGGCGCGCCGTGGCCCACCGGAGCCCGGAACGCCTGCCGGCTGCGCCCGACGCGCAGGGTCGCTTTGGCCGAGTCGCTGCGCGCCGACGACCACGCGACGATGCGGTAGTCCGTGCGGGGCACATCCGCGGGCAGCGGGATCGCCGTGTTGCCAAGCCAGGAATACCGGGTGTACTGCGAGTCCCCCACGAACACGAGCGCCGAATCCGCGACGGGCGAGAACTCGATCATCGCATCGAGCGGCAGGCGCGCGGCCTTCCGCACGTTCACTTCGTAGCGCACGAGCCCGTGCGACCGGGTGGCGCTGAACCGCACGCCGACCAGCGCGCGCGCATCGACCGGCGCTTGAGCGGCTTCGGGCATCGCGGCCGCCTCCGGCGCTCCGTCGCGCACCACACGGAAGTCCACCTTCGGCGTCGTCCAGCCGCTCGCTTCGACCGCCTGGAGCTCGTCACCGGCCACGCGATAGCCCGCGGGCAGCGTGCGGACATCGAGCCGGAATACGTGCCGCCCCGGACGCAGGTTGTGGAACGAGTACTTGCCGCTGGCGTCGGTGGTCGCGACCTGGCCGTCTTCCGTCCAGATGTCGATCCCGGCGAGCCCTGAGTCGCCGGCGACCGATACCCGGCCGATCGCGGCCCGCGTCTCCATCGGCCACGCGCGACGCACCTGCACCCACGCGATGGCCTCGGGCGAAACCGGCGCGAGCGAGCCGGCGCGCCCGGCCGCCACGGCGCGGGTCTCGGCGACGGTGCCCGGGGCGGAGCTGAGCGACATGGCGAAGTGCAGCGTGCGCACCGCCCCGGGAGCGAGCGGGGCGCCGGTGAACACCAGCAGGCTCGACCCCGCGACCTGCACCGAGTCGGCGCCGAGAGCGCTGTTCTTTACATAGTGGCCGCCGGCCGGAAGCGTGCCGGTGACGCGGATCGAGTCGAGCGGCAGGACCCCCGGATTCCGTACCGTCAGGGTGTACGGGATGACGTCGCCCACCGCGGCGTCCAGCACGGTCGCCGTGAGGTCGAGCGCGATCGCCGCGGTCGAGGGACCGATGAGGGCAACCTGCGCCGCGGCTGACTGGGCGGTGGCGGCGCCGCCCGCTGCGGCGAGCGTGCCGACGTTGCGCACCCACACGGTGTCGCGGACGGTGGGGTTCACCTGGAGCACAAGGTCTACCACACCACTGTCGCCCGGCGCGAGCGCGCCGATCGGCCAGGTCAGCACGGTGCCGGCCACCGTTGCGGCCGGGGTGGCGCTGACGTAGTCGAGACCCGCGGGCAGGCTGTCGCTCAACACCGCGGCCGCCACGGGAGCGGCGCCCGCGCCGTTGCCGTAGTGCAGCGAGTAGCGCACCTGCTGGCCCACCTGCGCCTGGCCCGGCCCCACCAGCTGCTTGCTCAGCGCCAGCTGGGGGACGAGGATGTTCGTCTGCACCGTGCCGCTGAACGCCGTGTCCGTCCCCACGCCGCTCGACCAGATGGCGTAGCTCTTGTTCGTGACGGGGCCCGGCGCGCCGTTGTTGACGCGCACCTGGAACGTCACGGTGCCGCTCGCGCCGCTCACCGGGGCCCCAAGATCGATCGAGATCACGCCGCTACCGGCCGGGAGCAGGGTCCCCGCATCGTCGCCGGACGCATCGGTGAGGGGCGTGCCGTTCAACCGCATGGTCCCGGGCACATAGGACGTGCCGGCGGGCACCGTGTCGGCGACCAGCGCGCTCGTCGTGACGCCACCGCCCGAAGCGGCATAATCCAGGGTGTAGGTGATGACGTCGCCCGCGGCAGCGGCCGCGCGATCCACCTGCTTGGTCACGGTGATCGCCAGGGTGCCGGCGGGCACGCTGAGCGGGTCGACCACGGAGGACTTGGCCGCCGGGTCGAACCGGCTGGTCGCCGTGATGGTGATAGTGTCCGTCACGCCCAGCGGGATGACGCTCGGCACCGAGACCTGCGCGAGCAGGTGGGTCAGGCCGCCGTAGGTGAGGGTGACCGGCCCCGCCAGCAACAGGTCGGTCGGGTCCAGGATACCGTCGGCGTTCAGGTCCCGGTGCAGGACGACAGGCCAGCCATGCGCCGAGACGGCGGCGACGGTGAAGGAGTCGGTGCCGTTACCGACGTTGGACAGCGTGTGCGCGAACACCACGGCGGTGCCCGCGGCGCCGACGCTCGAGCGCGGCGGCTGCAGATCGGCGCCGCCCACCTGGGCGACGACGAGGTCAACGGTATCGGAGGAGAAGAGGTACGGCGAGCCTCCGAGAACGAACGACACGTATGCCCACGAGGTGACGTGCGTGCCCGCGGGCGTGCCCTGCGCCGAGACCGCCGGCGCGGCGAGCGCCGAGACGGCAAAGAATAGAGCGGCCACCCGGCCCGCGACCGTACGGCCGCGGCGGGTGGACCGCCCACTCTCTACCATCAAGGCACCGCGCCGCATCGGCTCTCGGTCCTTAGTTGATGCTGACCCGCAGCTCGAACGTGGCGCTCGAACTGGCCGCCAGAACGGCACCGGTGCCGGTGTAATCCGCGGTCACGTTCTGACCGCTCACCGAAACGCTCCATCCGGCGCTCGCGCTCGTCGAGACGTACGTGACTTGCGCAGGCAATGCATCCGTCACCTGCACGCTCGACGCCGCCGTCGATCCACCGTTCGTCACGGTGATCCGGTAGCGGATGATCTGCCCCGGAGCGACGGTGCCAGCGACCGGCGTGACCCCGTCATCGAGGTACGCGGCCTTGGCGAGCGTCAGGTTCGGCTTGATGACCGTCAGGTCCACGTAGCCCTGATCGGTGGTCGACGGCTGCGCGACCGAACGGCCGAGCAGATTCAGCGTATCCGTCGAGCCGCCGGCCACGTTCGCCACGTTGTATACGACGGTCACGACTTGTGACGAGGCGGAAGGCAGCGAGATGCGGTCGCTGTCTCCGGCGACGCCGTTCACGGAAACGATCGTGATGACGGCCGAGCCGGGCGTGGCGGCAATCAGGTCGAAGTTGTCCAACCCGTTGCCGTTATTCTGTACCGTGAAGAAGGCATTGTAGTTATTGCCCGGGAGCCGCTGCACGTTCAGGCCCCCATCAGGCGTCACCGCCACCGCAAAGGTCTGCGCCGGGGTGATGCTCGACGCCTGGCTGTTCGTCGTGGCCGGGGTGCGCCGTGAAGCCGCCGTGAACGTGTACACGGTGTTGACGCCACCCTTATTGGCCGCCACGTCATAGACGATCTTGACCGTGATCGACCCGCCCTGGGCGATGGACGTCCCCGCCAGAGCCGCATTCAACGCCGCCAGGGTGCCGTACGTCGTGGCCCCGAAGCGGTACCCTGTCACGCTGATGACGCCCGCGACCGAGATGTTCTGGGAAATGGTCACGGAGTCCGTGCCGTTGCCCGAGTTGGTCACCGAGAAGTTCAGCGTATCTGCGGTGCTGGGCGACGCGGGCGTGGGACTGGGCGTATTGGCGCTGACCGCGACGCCGGCCTGGAAGCCGACCGTCACGGACACCGAGCCCGAGACCGGAGCGTACGCGTTGCCGTTGGCGTCGGTATAGGTCGCGGTCGCGATGTTCGTAATGACCGTGCCTTCCGGCGTCTGCGCCTGCACTCGTGCAGCGACACCGACCAGCGTCACTGCGACAAGGGCGAGGCGCGTGAACCACTGCGTGTGTCTGAACATGTCAGACTCCCCTCCTTGAAGTTGGAACCGATGCCCGGACACTTACTTCGCCTCGCCGGGTGCAGCACTCACCTGCGCACGCAACTCCGCGGTCACCTGTGCGCCAGGCGCGACCGCGTCCAACACCGTCCAGCGCACGTGCGTGTACAGCTCGCGCGGCGCCGGCTTGCTGATCTTTTGACCGTTCTCCATCGTCTCGACCGTCGGCTGCGCCGAATACGTCTTGCCGCCGTCGATCGAGTACGCGACGCGGCCCGCCTGGCCGATCGAGGCCGAGCCGAGCACGTAGACCATCCCCTGCGGAATGGGGTCGACGAACTGCACGTTCTTCACGGCGACCTGCTGCGTATTCGTGAAGACGAGCGAGTAGCGGATCTCGTCCCCCGGCCGCGCCATGCCCTTCACGTCGCGACCCTTGGCCACGGCGGTGAGATTCTGCGCGGTGATCGCCAGGGCCTTGGAAGCCGGCGGGGATTGCGCCGGCGCGCCGACGCGCGCCACCAGGAGACTCGGCGCGAGCAGGGCGACCAGCACGAAGCGGAGACTCCTCATGGCAGTGCTCTCCTTCTCATTCACGGTTTGATTTCCAATCCATCGACGTCCTCAGCGGCCGACGCAGCGTCGCGCGACTTCACCGGCGACTTCTCGCGCCAGCCAAACACCGACTCACAGGCCGGGCAGACGACCAGCTCACCCATCAGCTGGGTGCGGCCGAAAAACCGAAGCTCAGAACAACGGGGGCAACGAAGAACCATCGGCTATTGACGCTCCTTTCATCTATCTCAAAGGCAGGGAGCGTGCCCAACAGGCTAGATTGTGTAACACACTGTGAACGTTGATGTTACGAGGAAATAGCGAGGTGCTACGAAAGGCTATCTGCTGGTCGGAATGTTACTGTGCGGTAACTGAGGTGGTAACGCCAGGAGTGCGGACCCCGTCCTAGCGGACGCGGGCGATGAACCCCACCGAGCCGGTGTTGTTCGGCACCGTCGGACTCAAGTTGCCGGTGAACGTCCAGCGCACGTGGCTCACCTGGCGATCGTAGCCCGCGGGCGCGCCGCCCGCGCCGCTCGCCGGCGTGTAGGTCCACGTGCCACCGCCGTTGTTCGAGTACGCCACGGTCACCGACAGCCCCGTGGTGCCGAGGTTGTTCGTAACCGACCCGACCTTGAAATCCGCGTTGCTCGGCACCGTGTCGGTGAGGACGAGCGACTGCGCGGCACTCGCGCCGCCATTGGTGAACGTCACGCTATAGGTCAGATCCGTGCCGGGCGCCGCTGTCCCTGACGGCACCACGTTGTTCGAGATCGCGAGATTCGGCGCCGTCCGGGTCAGCACGACGTCGTTGCCCGTGCCCCCGATGTAGCTGACCTTGAACGCCTGCCCGCTGATGATGGTGGTCGCGCCCTCGGCGAGTCCCGAGAACGTTCCCACGATCGCGTCGCCGCCGTCGTTCGCGACAATGATGAACGTCATGCCGTCCGTAGCCGCGAATCCGACGGCGCCGCTCAGGACGGCGTTGCTCAGGTTCACCGTCCCCGTCACGTTCAGGCGATCGTATTGGGTGCCCACGGTCGCCCCATTCAGCTGGACGCTGAACGTGGGACCGCCCGCCGAGAGGTTGACGTTGCCGCTGTTCAGAATGCCCGTGCCCGCGCCCGGGCCCGGTGACACGCCGCCCCCCGCCGCGGTCGACGTGATCGTTCCGACGGTCCCCGAGCCTCCGAGCGTGCCGCCGGCCACGCTGACGGCGCTCGAGCCCTGCGTGCCGTTCACGAGCAGCGTCCCCGCGCTCACCGTCGTGAGTCCCGTATAGGTATTGTTGCCAGAAAGCGTCGCGGTGCCGGCGCCGATCTTGGTCAGCGTACCGGTCGTCGTGCCGATCACGCCGCTGATCGCCGTGTTGCCGGCACCCGCCACCGTGAGCGCCTGAGTGGCGCCGCTGATGGTGTTCGACAGCGTGAGGGTACCGCCGTCGGAGCTGATCCGGGTCGCGGTGACCAGGGTGATCGCGCCCGAGACGGTGTTGTCGTTCGCCAGGTTGCGCAGCGCGCCGCCGTTCGCCACGCCCGTTCCATTCAACGTGAGCGGCTCCGCGATCGTGAGCCCGGTGCCGTCCACCTGTAGCGCGGCACCAGTCGCGACCGTCGTAGGGCCCCCCACACCGCCCAACGCGGTGTTGCTCTGCGCGTCGATCACGCCGGCGCTGATCGTAGTCGAGCCCGTGTAGGTGTTCGCGCCCGACAGCGTCCACGTCCCGGTCCCGGTCTTCGTCAGCGCCACGGTCCCCAAGCCGTTCTGAATGATCCCGGAGAACGCGGTCGAGGTATTGTCACCGCCCGCGGTGAGGAGCACGGCGCCAGCCGCGCCGCTCGTGACGGTGCCGGCGCCCGCGAGGGACCCGACGACGTCACTGAAGGCGTTGAGATCGAGGGTGGCCCCGGCCGCCACGGTCACCGCGCTGCTCGCGCTGACGCCGTTCGCGATACCGAGCCGCAGCGTGCCCGCATTGACGGTCGTGGTGCCTGTGTAAGTAGCAGCAGCGCTGATGGTTAGAGTGCCAGCGCCGTCCTTGGTCAACGTGCCGGTCGTGGTGCCGATGACGCCGCTCATCGTGGTATTGCCCGCGCCGCCCACGGTGAGCCCCATGGTGGCACCGGAGATCGTGTTCGAAAGCGTGAGCAGGCCGGCGTCGGAGTTGATACGTGCTGCACTCGCGAGGGTAACAGCACCCGAAACCGTGTTGTTGTTCGCCAGGTTGCGGAGTGCTCCGCCACCGGCCATGCCCATGCCGTTCAGAGTGATGGGCTCGGCGATCGCGAGCCCCGTGCCATTGATTCGCAGCGTCGCCCCGGCGGAGACCGTCGTGGCGCCCGCGACCGTACCCAACGCCGTGTTGTTACGAGCGTCCACCACGCCTGCCCCGATCGTGGTCACGCCGGTGTAGGTGTTCGCGCCGGAGAGCGCGAGCATGCCCGCGCCCGCCTTGGTCACGCCGCCCGCGCCGCTCACGACGCCGCTGAGCGTGAGCGTCGTGGCGGAATCGCTCACAGTCACCGTCCGCGTCGCAGCCAATGCGAGAGGCAGGCTGATGGTGTTGGTCCCGGCGACACTCGAGTCCGCCAGATTACCGGCGCCGAGGGCGACCTGGTTGCCCGCCAGGGTGTACCCGCTGCCGGTCAGGGTGATGGAATTGAAGCCGGTGCCCGCTGCAAGGTTGTCCGTGTTGGACAGGTTCGCCGCGCCGCCCGGGAAGACCAGGTCCTCCCCGCCAACCAGCGGCGTGCCGCCGAGGCCCGTCCAGTTGCCGCCGTTGGTCCACTGGTTGTTCACCGCGCCGGTCCAGGTGGCCCTGGTCGCGCGCGCCAGCGCGACCGTGTGGCCCACGCCGACGTCCGCATCGCCCGCCGCGGTCGCGGTCTTTGCCCCCGACGCACCCGCGGCCGCCTGCCCGACGTAGTTCATCTCGAGGGTGATGCCGAGGGCGCCGCCCGCTTCGGAAGCGATATCCACCGCCTCCGTCATGCCGCCCGGTGGCGTGAATGTCGTCGACGAGGTGAGGGCGTGGCTCGTGACGACCATGTCGTACTGCCTGGTGGTCGTCACCGTCGGCGCGGCAACGGTCAGTCCGCTCGCGGTCACTTGCCCGTTCTCGACATCCACGGGCGCCGCGCCGTTGACCCCGTACAGCGCGATGATGCCGCCCGCTGCACCGGTGTGGGTATTGCTCAAGGTCCACGTGTAGCTCGCGGGCTCGCCAGCGCCAACCAGCCGCCAATAGGTCGCCTGCGCGAGGGAGTTGGTGGCGGCCTGGTTGGTGCGGCGAATGAGCGTCCACCCTGCCGGGGCGGTGATGGTCGCGGTCGAGGGCCGCACGGCAATCGCGGCGATCATCACGTCGCCCACGAGGGTACCCGCCGGCCGGTTCACCGTCAGCGTCGTGACGAACGAGTCCGCGGTCGCCTGAGCGGACGCGCGAAATGCCTGCGCAGCGGCTGGCACGGACGGCACCAAGCCGCCGATAGCGAGCAGCGCTACCGGCACCCAGCGTCTCCTCACAGGTGCATGCGTCGGCAATTCACCCTCTTGCGGGTGGAGTCCAGCTGGTGAGAGAGGCAAGCCACATGCCTCCTGGACGATGCACTCAAGATATTGTATAGCAACAGATTATCAGTACTGGGGTCGTTGAGAGGACAGCTGGCATGTTACCGGACGGTAACCGGGATGGTATCATCCGGTTTCCTCGGTGTGTGGAGCCTCTTCGAGCAAGCCGTACTTCTTTCGCTTCTCCCACAAGTTCTTCCGGCTGATCCCGAGGATTTCCGCCGCGCGCTGGATGTTGCCGTGCGTGGCGTCGAGGGTGTGCCGAATGTACTCGCGCTCCGCCTCGACCAGCGTGAGCCCCTTGGGGAGATGGAAGGCGGTCTGCGCCGCGGCGGCGCCGCGCGCGCCGGCCGGGCGCTGCCCGAGCGGCGGCAAGTCCGATCGCTTCAGCACCGTCCCCTCGCTGAAGATCATCGCGCGCTCGATCACGTTCCTGAGCTCGCGCACGTTGCCCGGCCAGCGCCAGGACGCGAGCGCGGCCAGCGCCGCCGGCTCGATCGCCTCCACGTGCTTCTTGAACTCCTGGCTGAACGCGATGCGGAAGTGATCCGCCAGGACCGGCAGGTCGGTCTTGATCTCGCGAAGCGGGGGAAGAGTGATGCTGGCCACGCCGATCCGATAGTAGAGGTCCGAGCGGAAGCTGCCTGCGGCGACCACCTGCTCCAGGTCCCGGTTCGTGGCCGTGATGAGCCGGAGCGAGACCTCGAGCTCCTCCGTGCTGCCCAGGCGCCGAAACCGCCGGCTCTCTAGCACGTTCAAGAGCTTCGCCTGCAGCTCGGGCGAGAGCTCCGCGATCTCATCCAGGAACAGCGTGCCCCCGTCCGCGACCTCGATCAGGCCGCGCTTGGCTTCGCGCGCATCGGTGAACGCCCCCTTCTTGTAGCCGAACAGCTCGGCCTCGAGCAGGTTGGCGGGGAGCGCCGAGCAGTTGATCTCGACGAAGCGGCCGGTAGAGTGCGGACTGGAGTAATGAATGGCGCGCGCGACGAGATTCTTGCCGGTGCCGCTCTCACCCAGGAGCAGGACGGTGGGCCTCGGGATGGCCGCCATGCGTACGACGAAGGCGCGCACCTGCTCGACCTTGGGGTGCTGTCCGAGAATGGCGCGCACCGAGAACTGCTCGCCGCGCGCCTGCTCCACCGACGCCCCCTCCTCGAGCAGCGGCCGCTCCCGCAGGGAGCGGGTGAGCAGGGTGGTCAGCTCGTCCACGTTGATCGGCTTGGTGAGGTACTCGGTCGCGCCGGCCTTCAGCGCCTCGACCGCCGTCGCGATGTCCCCGTGGCCGGTGAGCACGAAGATGGGCAGGTGGCGGTGGGCGGTCCGCAGGCGGCGCGCCACGTCGACCCCGGAGAGGTCCGGCATCACGAGGTCGGTGATGACGGCGTCGGGCGGCTCCTCGGCGCAGCGGGCCAGGAGGGCATCGGGCCGCTCGAACAGCTCGGTGCGAAAACGCCCCGCGGGGCCGAGATTCGCCGCCACGAGCTTGGCATACACCAGGTCGTCGTCGAGAATGTAGATTTTCGGATTCATCCGCCCGATGCTTTCCGTCGCGCCGCCGCTAATATTGGCAACGTGCCTCCCCCGAGCCAGGACCCATGGCCCCTCCATTCCGGGCGCTGGTGATTGACGACGACCGCGACCTGCTCAGCCTCATCCGGCGAACCCTCGAGTTCACCGCCGGCTGGGAGGTGCGGACCGCGCCGTCAGGCGCTGCGGGCTTGGACCTCGCGCGCGAGACGCCGCCCGACGTCGTCGTGGTGGACCTGATGATGCCGGAGATGGACGGCTACGAGGTGTGCCGCCGCCTCAAGGCGGATCCGGCCACCGCGCAGGTCCCCGTCGTCTTCCTCACCGCCCGCCGGGACTCAGACGAGGCCCGGCTCGCGGGGGCGGGCGCGGCGGGCGTCGTGTTCAAGCCGTTCGACCCGGGCGAGCTGGCGCGCCAGGTCCGCGGGTTCTGCGCGTGACCACAGACCCGCTGGCCGAGGTCAGGGCCGAATTCGCGGCGGGCCTGGGGCAGCGCATCGCCACCATGCGGGCCGCGCTCACCGCTCTGGAAAGCGGCTTTCGCGTCCCGGAGGGCGAGGTGCTGTACCGGGCCGCGCATTCGCTCACCGGGACTGCCGGCAGCTTCGGCGCGCAGGGTCTCGCGCAGGTGGCCGGGGATATCGAGGCGCTGGCGCGCGGCTGGCTCGCCCGGGGAAACGCCGCGGACGAAGAGCGCCGGGTGGCGCTCGCGGCGGTGGGCGAGCTGGACGCCGCGGCCCGCGAATATCAGGCGACCGTGCGCACGGGCGCGGCGCCCTCGGCCGCCGCCCGCCTCGCCGTCGTGGGCGAGCTGACGTCGCTCATCAGCGTCGCCGCCGACATGAGCGAGATCTTCCGCGGCGCCATCCTCAAGGTTCACCGCGTCCTCGACTTCCGCCGCGCCAGCGTCGTCCTCATCGATGAGCCAGGCTCGAGCTACTACCTGCACACCCTGTTCGACAAGGCGCGGGGCGGGTTCGTGGACGGGGAAGCCGTTTTCCCCATCGCGCAGGGCATCACCGGCGAGGCCATCCGCACCGGGCGGCCGGTCCGCGTGGACGCGCTGCCCGGGACCGAAGGCATCCTGCTCCAGGAGAACAAGCGGGTCTCGGCGATGATCGTGCCGCTGCACGTCGGCGACCGCGTGATCGGCGCCCTCAACTTCGGGCACGAGGACTCAGGGCACTACACCGATGAGGATCTCGACTGGGCGGTCGTGCTCGGCCGCCAGATCGAGACCTCGCTCTACTACTCCAAGCTGCTGACCACGATCGCCGAGCAGCGGGAGGCGCTCGCGGGGCAACATGCCGCCGTGCAGCGCCAGCGCAATCAGCTCGAAGCGCTGATCGATGCGAGCGACGCCGCCATCATGCTCGTCGGACCCGACCACCGTATCGTCCATGCGAACGCCGAGATGGCGCAGCTCGTCGGCATTCCCCGGGAGGCCGTGCTCGGCGCGAGCCTGGACAGCGTCCACCGCTTCCTGGCCGGCGCGTTCGTGGAGCCCAATGAGCTCGCCGTCCAGGAGCGCGCCCTGTCAGTCGACGCATCCCTCCGCGACCGCGTGGAGCTCAAGTTCCCGCAACGGCGCGTCTATCAGCGGGTGGTGGCGCCGGTGCGGGAATCGGACGGCGCGCTGCTCGGCCACATCGTCCTCTACCGCGACGTGACGCATGAGGTGGAAGTGGATCGCGCCAAATCGGAGTTCGTGTCCGTCGTGAGCCACGAGCTGCGTACGCCGATGACGTCGGTGAAAACCTCGTTGTCGCTGCTCCTGGGAGGCGCGGCCGGACCACTCGGCGAGGCCGCCCGTGAGCTGCTCGAGATCGCCCATCGCAACGCCGACCGGCTGATCCGCCTGGTGAACGACCTGCTCGACCTGTCGCGCCTCGAAGCAGGCCGCCTGGAGCTGCGCCTCGAGCCCGTGCCGCTCGGTGACGCCATCAGGTCCAGCGTGGAAGCGGTCGAGGGGTTCGCCCACGAGCAGAAGGTCGCGATCACCCTGGCGCCGCCCGAGGAAACCCTCGTCGTGCTCGGCATGCGCGACCGGGTCGAGCAGGTGGTCGTGAACCTTCTCGCCAACGCCGTCAAGTTTTCTCCGGCGGGCGGCCGCATCGAGCTGCGCTGGTGGCGCGACGGAGACGATGCGGTCACCGAGGTCTCCGACCAGGGGCCCGGCATCCCCGGCGAACATTTGGAGGCGATTTTCGAGCCGTTCCGGCAGCTCGACAGCTCCACCACCCGCGAGCATGGCGGCGCGGGGCTCGGCCTCGCGATCAGCCACGGCATCGTGGACGCGCTGGACGGAAAGATCTGGGCGGAAAGCAAGCCGGGCGCCGGCGCCAGATTCTTCGTCCGGCTCCCGCTCGCGCCCGACGGCATGCGCGCCGTCGAGACGCCGGCGGCCACCGCGTTACCCGGCCGCCCGACGACCGTCCTCGTGGCGCACAGCGATCCGGACTGGCGGCGTCTCGCGGCGCTGCGTGCCGAGCGCGACGGGTGGCGAGTGATCGCGGTCGAGACAGGAGCCGCCGCGCTGGCCGCGCTCGAGCACGACGTCGTCGACGTCGCGGTCATCGCCCTCGAGCTGTCCGACATGCACGGCCTGGACCTCCTGCAACAGCTGCAGTCGAACCCCAAGCTGTTCGACCTCCGGGTCGTGCTCGCCGCCGAAACCGACACGCCTGTCCCGGAGGACGGCACGGTAGTCTCGGGCACCGCGCACGACGCCCTCGATCAGGCACGCCGCCTGCTCGCGGCACCGCTCCGGCCCGAAGTGCTCCTCATCGAGGACGATCCCATCCTCCGCCCCGCCCTCGGCAAGGCGCTGCGCCGCGCGGGGTACGCCTGCCTCGCGGTCCCGCACGCGCGCCGGGGCCTCGAGCTGGCGCGCACCCGGAAGCCGCACGTCATCATCACCGATTACCGCATGCCCGAGATGGATGGGCTGGCGTTCCTGCGCGAGATCCGCAGCGATCCCAACCTGAAGTCGGTGCCCACCATCATGATGACGGGCCACATGACCGCCGAGCTGGCTCGCCAAGTGATGGAGCTCTCGGCGCGCCTGTTCGCCAAACCCCTCAACTTCAAGGCGCTGCTCGCGTACGTCCGCGAGCACGCCTGATCCGCAAAACAAACCGGGCCCGCCATGCGCGGGCCCGGGATGCAACGGGGAATGACGGCTTACCAGCCGTAACCGCCGTGTTTTTCCTTCAACGCTCCCACCGCGCGCGCCACATTGATGCGGCCATGCCCGAAGAACGCCGCCGTGCCCCTGGTCGCCACATCATCGGCGGTCTCCTCGATGCGCTGCTTGATGCGGTCCGGGTTCCGGCCGAAGCGCCCGACCAGGAGCGCGGCCGTACCGGTGACGTGCGGGGCGGACATGCTCGTGCCCTGCGCGCCGACAATGAACAGCGGCGACGAGAAGCAGCCGATGAGGAGGCTGGTCTGGCTGCACGCGGCCCACACAAACACGTCCCGCCCCGCCGGGGCCGGCAGCGGATCGCCGAAGGAGCTATTGCCTCCCGGGGCCGCGACATCGATGGCGCGGCGTCCGAAGTTCGTGAAATAGGCGGGCGAGTCGATGTCGGTGAACGGCCCCGTCCGGGCCAGGTTCGGGTCCGGGTTCGTCGCGTTGGCGTCCGTGAGCGGCCCCGTCGCCGACACGCAGATGACCCCAGGGCTGTCGCAGAAGGAGTCGTACACAGGCCCGTCGTGGTCCAGGTCAGTCGCCTCGTTCCCGGCCGACACCACGATCGTCACGCCCTTCCGATGCGCGTACAGGAACGTCTTATTGATCAGCCGGATCAGTGCCCCATTGCCCATCCTCGGGAACGACCCGCCCAGACTGAGGTTCATAACGTCGGCGCCGTTGTCAGCACCGTAGATCACCCCGTTGAGAATCGAGCTGAACGGGCATTCGTCGATGTACCCGCAGACCTTCACCGCCACGAGCGTTGTCTTCGAGGTCACGCCCGCCGCGCGCACCGCGTTGCTGCTGACGGTCGCGCTGGTGTGCGTGCCGTGGAAGAACAGGTCGGTGAACGGCGCGCGACCCGGGAAGTACAGGGCGACCGTGTCGGCTTCGGTGAACGGTACGGTGATGGTGTCGTTCCCGACGATGACGTCGGTGTCGAAGGTGCCCAGCAGATCCACCGAGCGCGTCAGGTCCACGCGGCCCACGAGGTCGGCGTGCAGGTAATCGATCCCGCTGTCCAGCATGTACACCTTCGTGGTGGGCGAACCGAGGAAGCCCTTCGCCCACGCGACGTCGGCCTGCACCGCGATCATGTTCCACTGGCGCGCGAACCGTGCGGCGGCAGCGGGATTGTCGTTGCTCGCTGGGGCGCTGCCACCGCCATCGAGTGCGCTCAGCTTGGGCATCTCGAGGGAAATGGTCTCGTCGAGATCCACCTCCTGGATCCCGGCCTGCGTGGAGAGCGTCGCGGCGGCGGCGTCCGACAGGCCGCTGACGACCGCCAGGCCGCTGCCGGACGACACCCATTGTACCTTGCCGCCCAGTGAGGTCACCTGCCCGGCGAATGCCGACGGCACCTGGCCGGTGAAGGCGACGATATGACGCCCCGTCCGTCCTCTAGCGCGCGTTGCGGCATTCGATTGCACGGCGAGGGAGGGCCGTGAGGTTGCAGATTGCTGCGGAGGGACCAATACGCTGTCGACGCAGCCGGCGACGGCGATCGCGCCGAGCAGGCCGCAGATGGCGAGTGCGCGTCGAGCCATGGCAGACTCCAGATGCGAGGGATGACGAAACCTGACCCCCGATCGGGCGACCCGCAATGCCCGCAAAAACCCTGTTCCGTTGACACAAGAGACCGCTTTACTAGCTTTGGCGACGACCCTCCGACCCATCGGTGCATGAAGCGTTCGACCCTCTACACGCTGGCCGCCATCTTCGCCGTGGCTGCACTGTTCTTGGTCATGACCATGGGCCGGGCCAACGTCGAGTGCCGGGTGTGCGTCGACTACCGGGGGCGCTCGAACTGCGCCACCGCCCGCGGGCAGACGGAGCAGGCGGCGCGCGAGGGTGCGCAGACGACCGCGTGCGGTCCGGTGGCGGCGGGGATGGACCAATCGATCGAGTGCGGCCGCATCGCGCCGACCGTCGCGCAGTGCCGGACCCGCTGACACACGTTCCAGAGGAGGTTTGCATGCGGATCATCGTTGCGGTGCTCTGCGCGCTCGTCGCCCCGCTGGCTTTGCGGGCGCAAACGCCGACGCCGCGTAGCGACCCGGCATTCGAGGCGGCCGCCACCCTCGCCGCGATGAGCGGCCTGACGGCGCGCCCCGCGTGGGACGCCCCCGTCCCCGCGACCCTGGACGACGCGCTTGCGGAGTCCAGCACGGCCAAACGCAAGTCGACCGGCAAGCTCCTGATGATCATGGGCGGAAGCGCGGTCGTCGCGGGGGCGATCGTGGGAGGCGGCGGCGGAGCGGCGTTGATCGTGGCCGGCATCCTCAGCGGAGGATACGGCTTCTGGCTCTTCCAGGAGAAGTAACCTGACCCGCGCCCATCAGGAGGTCCGCATGCGGATCGTCGTCGCCCTACTCTGCACCGTTGTTGCCCCGATCGCTCTGCGAGCGCAGAGCCCCGGTGCAGCGCCGGACCCAGCGCTCGCGGCGGCGGCGACGCTCGAGCGGATGAGCAGCGAGCCCACGCACCCCGCCTGGCGCGTCCCGTCCGTCTTCGACGACACCCTCACCACCGCGGCCAAGAAGGATCGCCGCAAGCAGGGCAAGATGCTGATGGTCGTCGGTGTCGTGGTCATCGTGAGCGGAGCGGTCTACGGTGGCAGTGGCGGACTCGCCATCATGATCGCCGGCGGCCTCATGGAAGGATACGGCTACACGCTGTACCACGGAGGCAAGTAGGCGGTGGCCGTGTACACGGTCCCGCGCGTGGCCGTGGCGGCGCACGTGACGCTGGCGACCGGCCCCGCCCGGCCGGGCCAGGTGTTCGTCGCCGAGCGAGTCCCGCAGCACGATGGTCCGGAGACCGTGCTCGAGATGTTGAACCGGCCCGAGCCCTTCTTCGCGTTCCGCCCCGAGGAAACGAGCAAGGGCGACGCATTCATCTTCATCTCCAAAGTCCAGGCCGTGTCGGTGGCGCAGCACCGGCAGGCGCCGATCTCCGATCCGGCGCGCCTCTCGGCCGCCAAGCTGATCGGCCTCGAGCTGGTGCTCGCCGACGAATCCACCCTCGCCGGCTGGGCCAGCGTGGAGCTCCCGCCCGAGCAGTCCCGCTTGCTCGACTACCTGAACGCGTCCAACGATCCGTTCTTCGCGGTGTGGACGCACGCGGCCACGCACTACGTCAATCGCGGCCACGTGCGGTTCGCGCGCCCCCTCGACTAGCCCGTGCCCGCCCGCATCGATCTGTTCGTGGAGATCCTGCTGCGCGAGCAGGGGGACCAGCTGTACCTGCTGCCCGATGAGCCGGTCACCATGGTGAAGGGCGGCAAGCCGCGGAAGGTCACGCGGCAGCCACTCACCGACCAGCACATCTACGCGCTGCTCATGGAGGTGGCACCGTCCGAGTCGGCGGATCACATCGAGAAGCGCACGGAAACGGCGTTCGACTATGCGGCCGGGAAGGGCCTGGTGCACGTGCGCGTCGTGCCCGAGCAGAACCGGCTCACCGCGACCGTCGCGCCGCGCGGCTCAGCGGCGGCCACGGAAGAGGGGAGCGCGCCGGCGCCCCGCCCGTCCGTGATCGCGGCGGCGCCAATGGTCAGCGCCGGGGCGGCGAGCCAGGCGGCGCTTCCCGGCCTCCCGGCCGAGTTCGCCTCGCAGTACACCACGGCCGAGAAGGCGCTGGGCGAGCTGTTGCGCCAGCTCGTGAAGTCGGACTCCTCCGACCTGCACCTGCGGGTGGGCGAGCCCCCGATGTTCCGCACCCACGGCGAGATCCGCCGCCAGTCGGCGGCCGCGTTGACGAGCAATCAGCTCGAGCTCATGCTGCTCGCCATCATGCCCGAGCGCAACCGCGGCGAGTGGAAGGAAACGGGCGACTCGGACTTCGCGTACGAGATCGCGGGCCTCGCCCGCTTCCGCGTGAACGCCGCGCGGGACCGCAAGGGGCCGGTCGCGGTCTTCCGCGTCATCCCCGCGCAGATCCAGTCCGTCGAGGATCTCGGCATCACGAAGGAAGTCCAGCAGCTGTGCTATCTGACCAAAGGGTTGGTGCTGGTGACGGGCCCGACGGGATCGGGGAAGTCCACGACGTTGTGCGCGCTGATCGACCTCATCAACCGCGTGCGCACCGACCACATCATCACGATCGAAGACCCGATCGAGTTCGTGCACGAGAACAAGAAATGCCTGATCACCCAGCGTCAGGTCGGGTCGCACACGGGCAGCTACAAGTCGGCGCTGCGGGCGGCGCTGCGCGAGGACCCCGACATCGTGCTCGTCGGCGAGATGCGCGACCTCGAAACCGTCGCGATCGCGATCGAGACGGCCGAGACGGGCCACCTCGTGTTCGGGACGTTGCACACCACCACCGCGTCATCCACCGTGGACCGGATCATCGATCAGTTCCCGGCCGACCGGCAGGCGCAGATCCGGGTGATGCTGTCGGAGTCACTCAAAGGCGTGATCGCGCAGACCCTCTGCAAGCGAATCGGCGGCGGGCGGCTCGCGGCGCGGGAGATCCTCCTCACCTCGCCCGCGATCGCGAACCTGATCCGCGAGGGCAAGACGTTCCAGATTCCGTCCATCATCCAGACGTCCAGGCAGCTCGGGATGGTGACGCTGAACGACGCGCTGCTCGAGCTGGTCGAAGCGAAGGAAGTGACCGCCGAGGAGGCCTACATGAAGGCGGTCGAGAAAACCGGGCTCGTCACCGCGCTCAAGGGGAAGGGTTACAAGCTCCCCGTCATCGGGTAGCCGGAACCGCCACCGCCGCAGTGGCGCGGCCCAGCGCGCGCGCCACGTCCCGCACCCGCTCCATCAACTCGCTGAAGGCTTCGAGCTCCATCGACTGATCGCCATCCGAGCTGGCGTGCTCGGGGTCGGGGTGCACCTCGATGAGCAGCCCGTCCGCGCCGGCGGCGACGGCGGCGAGCGCGAGCGCGGGCACGAGATCGCGCCGCCCGCACGCATGGCTGGGATCCACGAGCACCGGCAGGTGCGTCTCGTGCTTCAGATACGGCACGGCCCCGATGTCGAGCGTGTTGCGGAGCGCGCGCTCGAACGTGCGGATGCCCCGCTCGCATAGCATGACGTTCGGGTTGCCCCGCGCCAGGATGTACTCAGCGGCGAGGAGCAGGTCTTCGAGCGTGGCCGACATGCCGCGTTTCAGGAGCACCGGTTTGCCGCACTCGCCCACCTCGGTGAGCAGGGCGAAATTCTGCATGTTGCGCGCGCCCACCTGGAGGCAGTCCACCTTCTCGGCGACGAGGCTCACGTGCCGCGTATCGAGCACCTCGGTGATCACCGGGAGCCCGGTCGCGGCGCGTGTTTCGGCGAGCATGTCGAGTGCCTGGGCCCCGAGCCCCCGGAACGAGTAGGGCGAGGTGCGCGGCTTGAACGCGCCCCCGCGCAACGCGATGGCGCCCGCCGCCTTCACCGCCTCCGCCGTGCGCCGCAGCATCTCGGGCCCTTCCACCGAACAGGGACCGGCAATGACGTGCACCGCGCCGTCGCCCACGGTGCTCTGCCCCAGCGCCACGAGCGTGTCCCCGGCGGCGAATTCGCGTGCGGCGAGCTTGTAGGGCTTTTCGACGGGGAGGATGGTTTCGACCGCGGGGAACGTGAGCAGCGACGCCTCGCGCATCCGGTCCTCGTCGCCGATGCAGCCGATAATCGTGCGGGTGACGCCACGGGAGACGTGCGGCGTGAGGCCGAGCTCCCGGACGTGCTCGACGACCCGGGCGAGCTCCTCCTCCGAGACGTGCGGGCGCAGGACGATGATCATGCGGCGTTCCTCCGTAGGGTCGAACAACGAAACGGCCCCGGGAGATCGCCGGGGCCGTGGATTCATGTCGCTGTGGGCTTTCGTCTAACTCTGAAACGCCGCCTTTGCGCACGAACCGCACGACCCCGTGGGGTCGTACCAAAACGCAAAGTAAAAGTAAAGGCTGGCGCCCAACATGCCCTACGCTAGCCTCTTCCCCGAGCCCTGTCAACGCCGTAGACTCTCCTCGCCAACACACCTCGGAGAAGCCATGCGTTTCCGTGCAACGTTTTGTAGCGCGCTATGCGCGCTGGTCCTGACCCCGCTCCTCGGCCGTGCGCAGGCGCCCGCCGCCAGCGACGCGCAGTACATCAAGCTCGCCGAGTCCGGTGCCGCACCCGCGATCGGCAGCAAGGCCGCCATCGCCCGCATCGACGCCAAGGGCAACGTGACCGTCATCCGGCCGGGCACCAACGGTTTCACCTGTGTCGTGGGTGTCCCGGGCGACGCGGCGTCGCCGTTCTGCGCGGACAAAGAGGCGCTGACGTGGATTACGTCCGCGGCAGCCGGCCTGCCCAAGCCGACGAATACCGCCCCGGGGATCGCCTACATGGCGCAGGGTGGCAATCAGCTGCAGGCGCCGGGAGGCGAGTCCGTGATGGCGCCCGGCCCCAACACGCACATGGTGAAGGAGCCGCCGCACTGGATGTTGATGTGGGGCTTTGACGCGGCCGCGACCGGCTTGCCGACGAAGGAGAACCCGAGCGGCGTCTACATCATGTTCGCGGGAACGCCGTACGCGCATCTGATGATCTATCAGAATCCGATGACGATGAAGTAGGGATGCGGCGGCGGACGGATAGAGCGGCGGTCAAGTGAAGGCCTCTCTCGACCGCTGCCTCATCCGCACTCACACGGAGGTAACGATGCGCAGAGCAAGCTGGGTGGCCGTAGCGGGGGCGGGGATGCTGTTTGCAGCGTGTCAGTCGCACGAGACGCCGCAGCAGGCGCAGGCGCGGATCGCAAAGGAGGGAGACGCGCTGAATGCGGCAGTGTCGACGGTCAGCAAGCGCTGGCAGGGTTGGGCAGCGGCCGGCCAGGCCGACTCGATCGCGAACGTCTTCATGGATCAGGGACGCGAGATGCCCCCTGACATGCCCGCCGTGGTGGGACGGGCGGCGATCAAAGCGTACGAGGCCAGGAACGCGGCCACGTTCGCGGCGAAGCTTACCATCCGGCCCGAGTCCTTCGCGGCCAATGGTCCGCTCGGGGTCGAGCGCGGCAGCTACACCTTCGAGGGGAAGGCCAAGGCGGGCGCGCCGAAGGGCACACCCGCGGGCGTGAGCGACGAGGGCAAGTACCTGATCCACTGGAGCAACGCCGACGGCCAGTGGCAGATCGCGGAGCTGATCTGGAACCCGAACCGGCCCCCGGTGATGGGGCATGCCACGGCGCCGGCAAAGAAGCCGGCCACCTCTCCGGCCACCAAGAGCAAGAAGAAGAAGTGAGGGCGGGACAGAGAGCCACCGGTCGGATTTGAACCGACGACCGCTCGATTACGAATCGAGAGCTCTACCCCTGAGCTACGGTGGCGCGGCCCTAACTTAGCGGCGCGGGGTGAGATGCGGTACTCCGGACTCCGACCGACCTTCGGACCATGACACCGCCGATCGCTCCGCGCCGCCTCGGCGCTGGCCCGGAAGTCTTTCCCATCGCGCTCGGCTGCATGGGAATGTCCGACCTGTACGGCGCTGCCGACGAGCGCGAGAGCATCGCCACCATCCACGCCGCGCTCGATCAAGGGGTCACCCTCCTCGACACGGGTGACTACTACGCGAACGGCCAGAACGAGCTGCTGCTCGGACGTGCACTCCGCGACCGACCTGGCCGGGCGCTGCTCTCCGTGAAGTTCGGGGCGCTGCGCGATCCGGCCGGCGCGTGGCTCGGCATCGACCTCCGACCGGCCGCGGTCAAGAATTTCGCGGCGTACAGCCTCAAGCGGCTGGGCGTGGATCACATCGACATCTATCGCCCCGGCCGCTCCGACCCCGCCGTCCCCATCGAGGACACGATCGGCGCAATCGCCGAGCTCATGGCGGCCGGATACGTCCGGGGCATCGGGCTCTCCGAAGCGGGCGCGGAGACGGCGCGACGCGCGCACGCCGTTCACCCCGTGGTCGATCTCCAGATCGAATACTCGCTGATCAGCCGGGGGCCGGAAGCAAAGATCTTCCCCACGCTGGCGACGCTGGGCATCGGGATCACGGCGTACGGCGTGCTCTCCCGTGGCCTCCTCGCCGGCTCCAAACCCACGGGCCCGCGAGACCTCCGCAGCCACCTGCCGCGCTTCGCGGCCGGCAACTACGAGCGCAACGAGCAGGTGGTCGCGACCCTGCGCCGCGTGGCGCAGGACAAGGGGTGCACGGCGACTCAGCTCGCGATCGCCTGGGTCCTGGCCAAGGGCCGCAATCTCGTGCCGCTCATCGGCGCGCGCACGCGGGCGCAGCTCACGGAAGCCCTCGGCGCCCTCGACGTGCGCCTTTCACCCGACGACATCGCGCGGATCGAGGCGGGAGTCCCCGCGTCGGCGGTGGCGGGCACGCGCTACGACGCGCGCCAGATGGGGATGCTCGACAGCGAGCGCTAGCACAACGGCCCCGGACCGCGTGATGCCGGACACGGCACCCGCTCACCGCGCGGCTGACCTTCACGCCCATGACCCTGTCGGGGCCGAGTCGCGCCCTCGGGCTGCTCTCGCTCCTCATCGTGGTGGCCGCGTGCAGTGTCGCACCGGGGCCGGAAGCGAGCGGCTGCGCCTTTGCGGTCCTCCCGGCCGGCGACTGCAATCCCTGGCTGCCGCCAGCCGCCTCAGGGCGTACCTGGCAGCTCGCCTTCTCCGAAGAGTTCGCGGGCACGACCTACGATCCGGCGAAGCTCACACCGTGCTTTGACTGGAACTACGGCGGCTGCACGGCTTCGTTCAACCAGGGGCGCGAGCAATACGCTCCCTCGCAGATCCGCGTGAGCGGCGGCGCGGCCGGGCTCGTCGCCGAGCCCGTGAGCCCCGCGATCCCCTCCAGTGCCTGCCAGAACGGGGCCTGTACCTACCGCTCCGGCTTGCTGTCCACCGCGCGCCCGCGGGCAGACAACGGATCCGGCTATCTGTACAAGTTCACGTACGGGTATGTGGAAGCCCGGCTCAAGCTGGTCGCCACGCAGGGGTTCTTCACCGCCTTCTGGATGCTGCCCGCCGACACGACGTACGTCTACCGGACCGAGATCGATATCCTCGAGCACCTCGGGCACGATCCGATCACGATGTTCATGACCTATCACTACCACGACCGGAGCTCGTCGTACGCCGTGAACAGCGGAGTCGGCAACAACGGAGCCTGTCCCGCGATCGACTACACGACCGGCTTCCACCGCTTCGGCGTCGACTGGCAAGCGAACCACGTGGCCTGGTACATCGATGGCGTGCGCTGCGCGCAATTCGACGGCGATGCGTCCACGATCGAAAACGGTCCGATGCAGATCATTCTCGACCTGATGGTCGACAACACCTGGCAGCGCTCGTGGAACGAGGGTTTGCTGGACTCGACCCTGGTGCGCCAGCTCGAGGTCGACTACATCCGGGTGTTCCAGCAGCACTGAAGGTCCGCCGCTAGCCGAACCGCTTTGCCGCTCGCTCGCGCGCCTTGCGCGCTTCCTCTTCCCGGTTCCGCGGCGGGGCCGTGGTCGTGAGCGAGTGAATCAGCCGGCGCGCCACCGTCGTCACCTCTTCCACGGCGGCATCGAATGCCGCGGCATTGGCGCGCGACGGATGAGTGCTCCCACTCAGCTTGCGCACGAACTGCAGCGCCGACGCATGAATCTCCTCGTCCGTGGCCGGCGGTTCGAAGTTGGCGAGCGTCCTGATGTTTCGGCACATGGCACCCTCCCGGAGAACTGGCGCGAGTATAAACTAATCCCGCCACCGCGCGATGCGCGGTAGCAGGTCTGCGCCGCCGATTTCGTCGCACAACGCGGTCAGGCCGGGCCGCGAGGCGCCCTGCCATTCGAGCGATTCGACCTCCTCGGCCAGGGGCACATCCGTGCGGAGCGTTGCCAGCCGGCGGTACAGCTGGACCTCCACCCGATGCTGCCGCAGGGTCTGCGCGAGCGCGGCGGCACCCCGCACCGTGACGTCCCAGTGCGAGGCGTCGTCGGGAATCGCTTCGAGGTGCTGATAGCGATCCAGCACGATGCTGGCCGACCGCTCTCCCCAGCGTGGCACTCCCGGGATCCCGTCCGAGTCGTCGCCGACCAGCGCCAGCCAGTCGGGGATCGACGCCGGAGCGATGCCGAACCGCTCCCGCACCCCGGCCTCGTCCCGGATGCTGCGCTTGATCCGGTCGAGGCAGACGACGCGGGTGCCGTGGACGCACTGCGCCAGATCCTTGTCGGGCGAGCAAATCACGACCTGCTCCACGTCGCTCCGGGCCGACGCGCGCGCCGCCATGGTCGCCAGCGCATCGTCGGCCTCGAACTCGATCATCGGCCACACCACGAGGCCGAGCGCCGCCGCCGCCCGCTCGGCGAGGGGGAACTGCGCCATCAGATCGGCGGGGACGCCGTCGCCCGTCTTGTAGCCGGAGAAGATCTCGTTCCGGAAGGACTCGATGACGTGGTCGAAGGCGCAGCCCACGTGACTCACGCCGTCCGCGCGCAGCAAGGCGAGGAGCGAACGGAGCAAGCCGAGCGTCGCGCCCACTTCCGTGCCGTCCGGGGCCGTGGCCTTGGGCGCGCCGAAGTATGCCCGGAACAGCTCGAACGTCCCGTCGACGAGGTGCACGCGCATCCGATAAAGATGCGCGCGTCTAGATGTGGCGCACCTTCCAGCGTCCCCGCCGGAACAGCACCACGCTCACGAGGGCCAGGGTCGAATACCCGACCGTGATGGCGATGAAGACCCCCTGGGGACCCATCCCCCAGGGCCGCGCGAGCGCGTAGGCCAGCGGGATCTCCCAGATCCAGAAGCACGCGAGGTTGATGAGGGTGGGCGTCCACGTGTCGCCCGCGCCGTTGAAGGCCTGGGTCAGCACGAACCCGAGCGCATAGAACGCGAACCCGAAGCTCATCGTGCGGAGCCCCTGCGCGCCGGTCGGGAGCGCCATGGCGTCGTGCGTGAACAGTCCGACGAGCGGGCCGGCGAGCGCGATGAACAGCAGCCCCACGGCGCTGAGCAGCGCGACGTTGTAACCGGCCGCGAGCCAAGCCGCGCGCTCGGCGCGCTCGGGCTTCCCGGCGCCGAGCGCCTGCCCGACCATCGTCGCGGCCGCGTTCGAGAGGCCCCATGACGGCAACAGCGCGAAGATGAGAATCCGGATCGCGATCGTGTAGCCGGCGAGCGCGGCGCTCCCGAACGTCGACATGATGCGCACGAGCCCGACGTAGCTCGCGGTCCCGATGAGCACCTGCATCGTCCCCGATCCGGAGAGTCGCAAGACGGTGGCCATCACGGCCGGCTGCAACCTGATGTGCGCGAACCGGACGGTGAGACGCGCGTCCCCGCGCGAGAGGCGATAGAGCTGGTACAGCACGCCTGTGCCCCGTCCGATCGTCGTCGCGATGGCAGCGCCGGTGACGCCCAGCCGGGGGAACGGCCCGAGCCCGAAGATCAGGCAGGGGCCGAGCACGATGTTAATGCCGTTGGCGAGCCACAGCACGCGCATCGCGATCGCGGCGTCGCCCGCGCCACGGAAGATGGCGTTGACGAGAAACAGGAGCAGGACCGAGGCGCTGCCCCCGAGCAGGACGCGCGTGTAGCCCGTGCCGATGCTCACCACGGCGGGTGCGGCCCCCATGACCTGGAGCAAACGCGGTGCAAAGGTCACCCCCAACCCGGCAACGATCGCGGCGACACCGAGGCCGAGCGCAATTCCCTGCACCGCCGCCTCGGCAGCCGCATCCGGACGCCGCTCCCCGGTGCGCCGGGCCACCACCGCGCTCACCCCGATCGCCAGCCCCATGGCCGCCGTGTACACGAGGGTCATCATCGACTCGGTGAGGCCGACGGTCGCGACCGCGTCCGGACCGAGGCGCGAGACGAAGAACACGTCGACCACCGCGAAAACCGATTCCATCCCCATCTCGAGCACCATGGGGATGGCGAGCAACACAATGGCCCGGCCGATGGACCCGGAGGTGTAGTCGTGATGCGCGCCGCGCAGGGCGTCGCGTGCCAGGCTCCACCAGCCGCGCGCCTCGCCGGGCGCGGCCGCGACCGTGGTGTCCGTCACGAACGCTTCGCGTCCAGGCTCCACGGTCCCGCACCGGCCGCGGAGAAGTAGAGCCACACGAAGCAGTACAGAGCGGACGGGACGCCCTGATTCAACACGGGCCAGAAACTCTGGGGGAACGCGAACTGGACGTATGCCACCGCCATCTCTCCCGCCAGGACGAACGCGACCGGCCGCGTGAACAGGCCGAGGAGCATGAGGGGCCCGCCGACCGTCTCCAGAACGCCGGCGAGTCCCGCCTCGGACATCAGCGGCACCGTGCCGCCGTTCGGTGGAACGCCGGCCGGGAAGGCGAACAGCTTCATCGTGCCGGAGAGAATGAACATGAACGCCGCCACGATGCGCAGCACGCTCAGGAGCTGCGGCGCGCGATTCGACCACCAGGTGCCGATGCTCGATTCGTTCATGGTAGGTGCCTCAGGTTGAGGTGGTGCACTCGGCCGCGCGCGCCAGCAGCAGCGCGCGCTCGCGCGTGTTCTCGGTGAGCGCGGCGGCCCGCTCGAACTCCGCGCGCGCCTCGTCCGTCCGGCCGAGCTTTCTCAAGAGATCCGCACGCACGCTCGGCAGCAGGTGATAGCGCGCGAGCGCGGGCTCGCCCAGCAGCGCGTCCACGATCTCGAGGCCCGCCCGCGGGCCGAACGCCATGCCGAACGCCACGGCGCGATTCAACTCGACGATCGGCGACGGGGTCAGCTGGGCCAGCGCGTCATACAGCGCCGTGATTCTCGTCCAGTCCGTCTCTTCCGGCGTCCGGGCGCGGGCGTGGCACGCGGCGATCGCCGCCTGGAGCCCGTAGGACGCGAGCGAGCCGCCCAGCTGCTCGGCACGTTCGAGCGCGGCCAGCCCGCGCTGAATGAGCAGATGATCCCAGCGGCCCCGGTCCTGCTCGAGCAGCAGGATCGGCTCACCTGAGGGGCCCACCCGCGCCTTCAGCCGCGACGCCTGCAGCTCCATCAGCGCCACGAGGCCGTGGACCTCCGGCTCCTGGGGCGCGAGCTCGGTCAGTATCCGGCCCAGCCGCAGCGCATCCTCGCACAACGCCGGACGCACCCAGTCGTCGCCCGCAGTGGCTGAGTAGCCCTCGTTGAACACGAGATAGATGACCTCGAGCACCGACGACAACCGGGCCGCGAGCTCTGTCCCACGCGGCGCCTCGAACGGCACGCGCGCCTCGGCGAGCGTGCGCTTGGCCCGGACGATGCGCTGGGCCACGGTCGCCTCGGGCACGAGGAACGCTCGCGCGATCTCGCCCGTCGCGAGCCCGCCCAACAGGCGCAGCGTGAGCGCCACGCGCGCCTCCGTCGACAACACGGGGTGGCAACAGATGAACATGAGGCGCAGCAGATCGTCGCCCACGGGATCGTCGAGCGCTTCGTCCCAGTCGTTCGCGGGGTTCTGCTGCCGTTCGATCAGATCGTGCGCGATCTCGTCGTGTTTGCGCTCCGCCATCTTGCCGCGCCGCAGGCGATCGATCGCTCGATGCTTCGCGGTCGCCATCAGCCAGGCACCCGGATTGTCCGGCACGCCTGACTCCGGCCACCGTTCGAGCGCCGCGACGAGCGCGTCCTGCGCCAGATCCTCGGCCAACCCCACGTCTTTGACGATGCGGGTGAGTCCCGCGATGAGGCGCGCAGACTCGATGCGCCACACCGCCTCGATCGCCGGACGGGGGTCGGGGGCGCTCACCGCTTCTTCCCGAGCCCTGTCCTGGCAACGGACTTCTGGATCTCGGGCGGAAAGTCCGCCATCTCCTGCACCTGGCGGACCTCGATCGTGTCACCATCGAGCATCGGCGCCCGCTTGGCCCACTCGATTGCCTCCTCCCGCGATTTGACCTGGATCATCCAGTATCCGCCGACCACTTCCTTCGCTTCGGCAAACGGGCCGTCGATGGCCTTTGGCTTCCCACCGGAAAACTTGACCCGCGCGCCCATGGACGGCGGATGCAGGCCGTCGAGGGCGAGGAGGATGCCGGCCTTGCTCAGGGAGTCGTTGTACGTGGACATCTTCTCCACGAGGTCGGCCGGGGGCAGCGTGCCGGGTGCCGCGGTATCGTACCCTTTCGGGATCACTATCATCATGAATCGCATATCGTGTCTCCTCGTGGTCGCGCCCCGCGTCACGGGGCGAGGAACACCACTTCACGCACCTCGCACTCCCCTTCCCAGCCGGGCCAATGCTGCTGATGCAGCTGCATGAAGGAGCGCGCCGCCTCAAGCGCCTCGCTTCGCGTCTTCGCCGCGAGCACCGCGTAGCCGCCGACCACCTCCTTGGCCTCGCTGAATGGCCCGTCCGTCACCGTCAGTTTGCCCTTGGAGATGCGGAGGTGGATTGCCTTCGAGCTCGCGCCCAGTCCACCGGTCTGGAGCAGGGAGCCATCCTTCAAGGAATCCGCGATGAGCCTGTCCATGGCGTCCATCAACCCCTGGGGCGGATGGCCCTGGCTCTCCGCGGATTTCACAAGCGAGAGGTATGGCATGGTCGTCTCCGGGTCGTGGGTTGCTACTGCTTCCGCTGCGCCGCGGCCTGCTTGCGAACCCGCTCTTCCTGCGCCCGCAGCTCGGCAGTGAACTCGTCGCCAAAATCCTCGCTCTCGAACACCGGGCGGATCTCCACCTCCGTCCCACCGCCAAAGGGCGCGCGCTTCAACCACTCCACCGCCTCATCCAGCGACTTCACCTGCCACACCCAGTAACCCGCGACGAGCTCCTTGGTCTCGGTGAACGGCCCGTCGATGACGGTCCGCTTGGCGCCGTCGAACCGCACGCGCTTGCCCTTGGAGCTCGGGCGCAGCCCGTCCATGGCGAGCATCACTCCGGCCTGCGTCAACTGCTCGTTGAACTTGCCCATCTCGGTCAGGATCTTCTTGTCGGGAAGAACGCCTGCTTCGCTCTCGGCGTTGGCTTTCACAATCACCATGACCCGCATCGTCGGAATCTCCTTTGCATCCAGGGTTGGTCGCCGGGTGACGTCCGCTTACACCAAGGCGACGAACGAACCCCGCGGGATTCGACATGGGCGACATCTTGGTCTGGGACAAGTGGTTGGCCCACCGTCTGGCGCTCCCGCTCTAACGTCCATTTCGCAGAGCGTGTTTCCCACGGGCGAGCGAGCGGTCATCGGGGCGAATACAGGAGTTCAGCCGAGCAGTGAGAGCGACGCGGGCGGGGCCGCGCGCGGCGGACGTGACGAACACTCGATGGGGTGAATGCCCTGGCCCGGACTCGAACCGGGACGGCTTGCGCCACTGCCCCCTCAAGACAGCGTGTCTACCAATTTCACCACCAGGGCGGGCCGAGTAACCTAGGTCGGGGTGGCCCCCATTTCAAGCGCGAACGTGGGCGAAGGCTGGGCCCAAATACCCGCGACGTATACCTTAGTGGCCATGGATTTATGGATTCCCTTCGCGTTCGGCGGGGCCGTCTGCGGCGTGCTCGGCTTTCTCCTGGGACGCCAGAGCGCGCAGGCGCGCCGCCCGGCCCAACCCAGGCCCAGCGTGCCGACGCCCGCCCCGCCCAAGCCCCCCGCGCCCGAGGTGAAGCGCGTGGCGCTGGACGATGGCTCGGCCAACGTCCTCAACGCCCTCAACAACCGCCTGGCCGCGATCGGCACGCTCGCCGATCTCCTGCACGGCAGCCCGCTCGACCCCGAGCGGGCCCGCGCCCTGATGATGCTGCACGGCGAGGTGCGGCGGGCCGCTGAGATCACGCAGCACTTCCTGGAACTCGCCGAGCACCCCATCGGTGCGGCGGAGCCGTCGGACGCCGCCGTGGTACTGAATGGTGTGCTCGCCGAACGCGAGGTGACGTTCCGCGAGCTCGGGGTGCAGCTCGAGCGCAACATCCCCCACGACCTGCCCATGGTCGCCTGCCCCATGGCGCAGCTCACGGAGATGTTCACCCGGCTCCTGGACTTTTCCTTGCGGCGCCTGCGCGACGGCAAGCAGCCGCGGGAGCTGCGGCTCAATGTGACTCACACCGGCCCGTCGTTGACCATTGCGCTGTCGGATTCGGGCGCGCCGCTCTCCGTCGAAGCCGAGCAGCGGCTCGTCTCCCCGTTCCGGTTCACCCAGGGGGGCGGCGGCGAGATCGAGTTCGCGCTGGCGCGCGCGCTGGCGCAGTCCTCGGGGGGTACGCTCCGGCTGCGCCCCCGCCCCGGCGGGGGAGCCGAAGTCGTCGTCACGCTGCCCAAGAGCGTCCTCACGCCGCTGGCCCAGACGACTGCCGCGACCCCATCGCTCCCCAGGTTGCGGATCCTGGTCGTGGACGACGACGCCGTGAACCGCCAGGCGATGCGGCTCCTGCTCGAGCGCGAGGGCCACGACGTGGTGGCGGTCGAGAATGGTCTCGAGGCCGTCGAACGCCTGGGCCCCGCCAGCGAGGGGTTCGACGCGATCGTGACCGACCTCCAGATGCCTCGGCTCGGGGGCCGGGCCCTGTGGGAGCAGCTCGTGGAGGAGCGGCCGCAGCTGTCGCGCCGCTTTGTCTTCGTCACTGGCGACCGGGCGCGCGACGAAACCCGGCGTTTCCTCGAGGAGTGCGGGCAGCCATCGGTGCTCAAACCCTACGACTTAGGCGAGCTGATCACCGCCATCGGCAAGGTGGCGCGGCGCTCCTGACGGCACACCGGCCCGCGACCCATCGTCCCGCTCGCGGGTATACAAGTCGCGGTTCCACGGCACCTTGGACTGACCTTGGAGGAAGCAGAATGCGGCAGCGTTGTACCGGTATTGTGCTCGTGCTGCTTGGCGCCCTGGCATGCAGCAAAGCACCGACCGCCCCGTCGGGCCAGCTCACCCTGACAGCACGGAATCAGACGGGCGACATCTTCTTTGTGAATCTCGTCAACCCGAAAGCGCAGCAAGCGCCCGTGCTCGGGCAGGTGGGGCCCAGCGCCGCCGCCTGCTTCATCCTCCCGCCCTACGCCGACTCGTCGTACCTCGTCGTCGACAACGGCCTCGGCACGAGCGCACACACCCCGGCGTTCATCCCCGCGCTGAGCGGCTCCTGGCAGCTGTCCATCACGTCCCTGACGACTGGAACGGGCGTGAGCGCGCTGGTGAGCGCGGGCGTGTCCTGTACGCCCTGAGGTGCCACGAATGAAAGCGCCGGCACTTGGGAGGGCCGGCGCTTCCGAACACGCGTTCCGTCAGTCCTTCTAGTGGTGCTTGCCGGGCGTGACGGTACGAGCGAACACCACGACGCAGCCGCGATTCTTCACGACGCACCGGTTGGTGGCGTCGGTCGCCGCTGCGAACAGCACGCGGGTGAAGATCTCATCCGTCTGCTCGTAGGCCGACGGGCTTGCGCCGGCAATATTCACCACGTTCTGCAGCCATTCGCCCGTGCGCGCATTCATGATGCCGAGCGACGACTGGCCGGTGGTCGGCAGGCCCGTGCGCAGGTCGTTCCCCGTGACCAGGAAGGTCGGGACGTTTCCGTCGCTCCTGTTCAGCCAGCTTTCGTCGCCGGTCCCCACCTCCGCAATGACGTTGAGCACCGCGCCGGTCCGGGCGTTCATCCTGACAGGCCGTCCGCACAACTGGCCCCAGAGATTGTTGCCGTATATGCGGTGGTTGTTCGCGGCGGTGCTCGCCGTGCCGATGAGCGCCGTGCAGTTGATGGTGCGCACGGATTCCGACGTCCTGGTCCGGTCGTTGATGATGTGGATGAACGGGCCGCCCGCCTGGCCCGTTATCGGGAGGAGGAGCCGATTCAGCACAGGCACCCACACCTGTCCCTCGACGCCCAGGCTGAGCGTGAGGTGGCCGAGCACCGGGTACGGCCACCGGGCGGAAATGAAGGTCAGATACGATGGGATCGCGGCGTGCGGGGCCGCCACCGCCAGCGGGTTCGGATTCGAGACGGCGATGACGTTATGGACAGGATCGAATTCGATCTCGTTCGAGCGGCCGCAGTAGTGCGTGGTCGCGGTCCCGCCGTCGCAATCCGATTCCGCGACGCTGATGGACTTGATGATCTCCAGGCGGTCCATGTCCACCACCTGCACCGTGGCGTTGCCGTCCGACACGAAGAGCACCCGCTCCGGGAGGCCGTGATGCCGGTGCCAGCGGTCTTCATCGTCGTGCCCCCAGCCCCGGCGCGAGGGAGCCGACACGAAGCTGTTGGGCCCGGCGCCGTTCGTGGCGGCCGTCCCGCCGCCGGTGCCGACGTTGCCCGCCATCCCGCCGATCCGTCCCACAAACAGGTGGGTACGGATGTCGACCACGTCCACGCCGTTGTTCGAGGCGTCGGAGACGAAGAACAGCGCGTTCGATTGTTCGACCCAGGTCTTCTGTGAGCTTGTGAGGGCGTTGCCGGGGATTTCAATCGCGCAGAGGAAGTCGTACGGACCTCTGGCAGTCCCCCGTCCATTCAGCGCGCAGTCGGGATTGCCGTGCCCTACATGGTTCTCCAGCACCTGCGGTGGAACGGGCGCCATCGGCTCTTGGGTATCGCATCCGAGCGTGGCGGCCGCGATGAAGCTGCACACGAGTGTGCAAAACCGCGCCATCGGTCTCATTCGATCCTCCGGAGTAGGCAAACGCCGAGCTACCGGTCCGGCAACTCGGCGTTCCAGGTCCTTCGTGGCGTCAAATCCGGCGTCGCGGAGGAAGCGAGGACTCCGGCTGCCCTTGTCGATGTTGCGCTAACCTGCTTCAGATTAGAACGCTGTCAAGGTGGGGACGTGTGGCACCGATGCGACATTTTTTCGGGCTTGAAACGGAGGTTTCGATGCGAGTGATCGACCTGACGACGTGCGTCCCCGCGCTGGCGCTGGGCGCGCTGGCGGTGGCAGGCGCCTGCAGCAACGACCAGGTCGCGCTCTCGCCTACCCCGACGCTCACACTTGTAGCCTCGGGCCTGAATTCCGCTCTGTACGTGACTTCGCCGCCCGGCGACAGCGCGCGGATCTTCGTGGTGCAGCAAAGCGGCATCATCCGGGTGGTGCGGCACGACACACTGCTCACGCTGGCGTTTCTCAACATCGCCCCCCTGATTTCCTTCACCGGCGAGCGCGGCCTGCTCAGCCTGGCCTTCGACCCGGCCTACGCGACGAACCGCGCGTTCTACGTGGACTACACCGATCAGAGCGGCAACATCAGGCTCGCGCGCTACCGCGTGTCGGCGGCGAACCCCAACGTCGCCGACGCCGCGTCAGCGGAAACCCTGCTCACGATTGCCCATGCCACCTATCCGAATCACAACGGCGGCCTCCTGCTGTTCGGGCCCGACGGATACCTCTACATGGGCACGGGCGATGGGGGCTCGAGCGGCGATCCGTTCGGCAACGGCCAGGACAGCACCACCCTGCTCGGCAAGATTCTGCGTCTCGACGTAAGCGGAGCGTTTCCGTACACCATCCCGCCGACCAACCCGTTCGTCGGCCGTCCGCCGGCGGCGCCCGAGGTCTGGGCCTACGGCCTGCGCAACCCCTGGCGGTTCTCCTTCGACCGGCTGACCCATGACTTCTACATCGGTGACGTGGGACAGAATACGTGGGAGGAGGTCGACTTCGCGCCCGCGGGCGACCCCGGTGGCCACAACTACGGGTGGAACCGGATGGAAGCCACCCACTGCTTCAGCCCGTCTGTCGGCTGCGCGACAGCCGGGCTCGTGCTCCCCGTCTACGAGTACGACCATTCAGACGGGGACTGCTCGGTCACCGGGGGATACGTGTACCGCGGGACGCGCGCACCGGGCCTCGTCGGCCGCTACTTCTTCGGCGAGTACTGCGGGGCCTGGGTCCGAAGCTTCAAGATGCAGGGCGGCGCGGCGACCGATGTGCGGGACCATGCCGCGGACTTCGGCTCGCTGCCCGGGATTACCTCCTTCGGGGAGGACGCCCGCGGCGAGCTGTACATCACCTTGCAAAGCGGCCAGGTATACCGGATTGCATCGGAGTAGCGCGGGCCCGCACCCGTGCCCCTAAGTGCAATAGCGCCTTCCCGAGCTGAGCCTTAGTTAGCCGCTGAGGACCAAGCCACCGCTCACCTGGAAGGAGCTTCTCAACCATGCACCGGATGTCTGCCGTCGCTTCCGTCGCCGGACTGCTGCTGCTCTCGAGTTGCGGCACGCCCGCAAGGACCACTCCCGTCAAACGCGGCCCAATGCCGGTGAACGCGTCGTTCAACCGCACCTGGGACGCGGCGATCGAGATCTTCGCAAAATGGAACATCGCGGTCCCGAACCAGGATCGTAAGGCGGGCATGATGGCTTCCGTCGGCGTGCTCGTCACGGGCGCGGACTCTGCGTGGGCGGACTGCGGCCGCACGCAGGGAGGGGATCAGGGGAGGCCGCAGCTGCCGAACGTCGGCCGCTATGTCGCTACCATCAAGGGGGACAGCGCCGCGTCCAGCATTCAGGTCACGCCCACCTGGGTGAGTGGCTCGGGGGCGATCGTGAAAGATTGCGTCAGTCGAGGGATCTGGGAGTCGCAGTTCGAACGGGACGTGAAGGCGAAGGCCGAGCAGCATTAGGGAGCCATGTCCATCCTCCACGTTGCCATCACCGGACGCGATAAACGCCACCTGACGGCCCTCGGGCCCAAGCTCCGGGTGGTCGTCGTCGGGTATCGGGAAGAGAAGGATCGCGTCGTCGTGGACGCGTACATCCGTTCCGACAAGGTCAAGTGGCTCGAGCGTCAGGGGTACGGCGTCACGCGGCTCGAGGCGGTCGATGCCCCCGACCGCGCGCGCCACGCCGAGGAGCGCAAGGCGACCGCCAGGCGACTGAAGAAGGGTCGTTACGGCGACGTCATCTGGGGTGGCGGCTATCTCACCGCCGACGAAATCGAAGGCGCCATGGTGCTCGGCGAAAAAAATCACGCCGGGTACTTCGAGCGGATCCCGTTACCGAATCCCACATGGGACAAGCGCCGCATTCACGCCTTCCGCATCGGCAAGGGGGCCGGCCGGAAGCGCCCCGCGGTTTGCTTCGTGGGGGGTGTCCACGGGCGTGAGTGGGGCGGCCCCGACATCTTGATCTATTTCGCCATGCGGCTGTTGCGAGCCTACCGCGACAGGCAGGGCTTCCGCCTCGGCAAGAAGCATGTCCCGCCGGCGCTGGTCCGGCGCCTGGTCGAGACCATGGACATCGTGGTGCTGCCCCAGGTCAACCCCGACGGGCGGGCCTTCAGCATGAATGGTCATCCGTTCTGGAGGAAGAACCGCCGGCCCGCGCCGCGCGGCCAGGGCTTCCGGAACATCGGTGTGGACCTGAACCGCAATTTCCCAATCCTGTGGCGGTTCGACCGGCACTTCGCGCCCCAGACCGTAGAAAGCTCCCGCAAGCCGGGCGACTACGAGACCTACATCGGTCCCCGCCCCGCCTCCGAGCCCGAGACGCGCAACGTCATGTGGCTGTTGGACCGGTTCCCCACCATCCGCTACTACGTGGATCTGCATAGCTACGGCGAGACAATCCTCCACAGTTGGGGCAGCGACGACAATCAAGCCCGCGACCCCAGGATGAGCTTCCGGAACAAGGCGTACGACGGCAAGCGGGGCCTGATTCACGACGACCTGTACCAGGAGTACATGCCGGCGGCCGACGAGCGCGTGGCGATCGAGATGGGGCGCCACATGGCCGCGGCCATCAAGCTCGTGCGCGGGCGCAAGTACCAGGTGAAGCAGTCGGTGGGCCTCTACCCCACCGCCGGCTCCTCGGACGACTACGCCTACAGCCGCCACTGGGTCGATCGCAGGAAGGGCAAGATCATCGCCTACACGATCGAATGGGGCCGGAGCCATGCGTCCACGCCGTTTCATCCACCCTATGCCGAGATGCGGAAGGTGATGCGGGAGGTGAGCGCGGGGCTGCTCGCGATGTGCCTGCGCGCACTGAGGGAAAACACAAGCGCCCGGTGAAACCCGGGCGCTCGTTTTGTGTCCCTACTTTTTCTTCTTTTTCTTCTTCTTTTTCTTCGTAGCCATGACCCCTCCTCTGCCAGAGGACGATGGCGCCGTCTCGGAGTGAAGTGACGGCGTCCAGAACCAAAGTACAACTTCGCGATCCAGGTGCAATAGCAGCCGATGGGAGGTTGCGCTGCTCAGCCGCCGCGTGACGTTGACCGATGATAGCCCGCGCGCTGTGCGTCCCGTTCAGTGCGGAAGTAGACCAGTGCAGACGACAGGCGGTTCGCCGAGCTGCAGCCCCGCCGATAGTAGATGTGTCCGTGCAACGCGGCGACCCACGCCATGCCCTTACGGGCGAGCACCGGTGAGTCGCGGAGAAAGGCAAAGAGGGCGTACTGCATGGTACACCTCGAGGGGTGACACGCTGTCGGAAGTATGTGTCCGCGTACCGTGGCTGGGTAGGGCACGCGCCCTCTCAGAGCGCGAAACCGGCTTGCGCCACGCGGGTGGCGGCGTTTCGTTGTAGGCAGGCGTCTACCCTCTATCCCGTAGAGTCGAGGTCTCAGGGCATGCGTTCGATCGTGGGTTGCACACTGCTCGTAGCGGCGCTTGCGAGCGCTGCCTGCCGTACCATGAAGCCGGTGAGCCTGGAACAACTGAGCGCCCTGAGCCCGGACCGCGCGTGGGTCACACACGCGGATGACGCGGTCGTCGTCGTATTCGTCCCTCAGGTTGTGGGAGACACGCTGGCGGGGTACGTCAACGGACAGCTCACGCAGCTGCCGAGGGCTGATTTGAAGCAGGTCACCGTGCGGAGACCCGCACCCATGCGCACGGCGCTCTTGGTCGTCGGTGTTGCCGCGGGCGTCGGCGGGCTTCTCGCCGCGCTTTCGGGCAGCGGCAATACTCAGCTACCGACAGCCATCAGCGGTCAGCCTGGCGACTGCGACAAGCACCCCGACGATCCGATCTGCCAAGGCCACCCGTAGGCTACTCCCCGGGCTGAGAGCCTGGGCTCGGCGCAAATGTACGCCCTGTAAGGGCGTACCCCGGCCGAGCGCGCCCTCTCAGGGTGCGACAACGGCGACCGCGGTGAGGCTGGAGCGTGGAATGCGCCGACTCGGAATCGAACCGAGAACCTACTGATTAAGAGTCAGTTGCTCTACCAATTGAGCTATCGGCGCGCGGCGGAAACATCGCCACGGCTCAGGAGCTAGGCAACCCTCGACTCTCCCCAACGCGGCGGCCGGCGGTTACTGTTGCTGGGTTCCCTACCCGGTGGTTGCCACATGACGGCCCGCATCCTGTTTGCGCTGGCGGTCGTTCCGGCAGGCGTCGTCGCGCAAACCCCCGCGACGTCGTATGAACAGCGCTACGCAGAAGTGATGGCGCTCGCGCCCCGCGGCGATCGGGTCGCGACGGTCTCCAATCTCGTGATCCAACGCGACGTCGCCCGGTTCACGCTCGCAAGCGGCAAGCTCGTGTTCCTGGGGCCCGTCGGTGGCCGCACTATCGCTGCCGTGTTCCGCGGCGAGGGCGCATTTTCCTTCACGCCACCCACCGACATCGAACGGGCCCGGCTCAAACGCTTTGAACAGACGACGGCGCTCGAGGTGACCTTCACGGAGCTGGTCTTGCTGTTCGCGGACAGCACCGAGGCCGAGCTGACGCGCCGCCTCAAGTTCGGGCCGGGCGATGCGCCGGACGCCTTCCGCTCCGCTTTCAAGGCCGGCATCGACTACCTCGCCGACCAGGACAGCAAGAGCCTCGACCCCGACCTGATGGCGCCGTTCCTGAATGCCGAGCAAACCGGAGTATTCTACGCCCACGTGAATCGGGACGGGGGCGTGCCGCTCATGTTCATGCTCAGCCCCACCGACCTCGAAAGCGTCACGCTCGCGCGACGCATGGAAAGGCACGTGCGGGAAGTAATCTGTCAGTTCCCGCCCCAAGGATCGTCCGCGTCCGACAGCGTGCTGCTCGAGCGGCACCCGGGCGTCCGGGCGTACCGGCTGGACGTCACCATGGTACAAACGGGGAGCGGCGACCTGAGCTTCGCTGCCGCTGCCCGTCTCGAGATCGCCACGCCCGTCGCGAGCGGCCCCTGGTTACCGCTCCGGCTCGACTACCTGCTCAAAGTGGATTCCGCCCGTTGGGAGGGCGGCGCGCCCGCGACGGTGTTTCGCGGCAAGGACGTGAGCCAACTCTGGGTGCTGCTCGACCGCCCTCTCGAGCGAAACGAAGCACGCCCGCTTCTGTTGTACTACCATGGCGACCTCATCGACCGCTACGGCGACTTCTTCTTCATCAAGGACCCGATCGCCTGGTATCCGCAGTCCATCGACGGGCCGCAGTATGCCACCTTCGACCTCACCTACCACGCGCCCAGCCACTACGTGCTCGCCAGCGTCGGGGACCGCGTGGACTCGAGCGTCAGCGGGCGGGTAGGCACGACCCACTGGTTGGCGTCGAGCCCGATCCGCTTCGCGACCTTCAACCTCGGCCAGTTCGAGAACTACGAGGTGCGGGAGCCGGACGTGCCCCCCGTGACGGTCCTGGTATCCGAGTCCGAACACCGCCTCCTGTCGAAAACGATGACCCAGCAACGGCATATGAAGGAGAATGTGGGCACCGACGTGGCCATGAGTCTCAAGTTCTACCAGCACGTGTACGGTCCGCCGCCGGTGAAGCGTTTCTATGCGACGGAAGTGCCGTACCTCGAGGGCATCGCGTTTCCGGGACTCGTCGACCTGTCGTGGGTCACATTCCAGTGGACGGACGAGGAAGGGGAGGCGGCGGTATTCCGCGCGCACGAGGTGGCGCATCAGTGGTGGGGCATCGGGGTGGACGTCGCCACCTACCACGACTACTGGCTGAGCGAGGGGTTCGCGAACTTCTCCGGCCTGTGGTACCTCGAGGTCTCCCGCAAGGACAACAAGAAGTACTTCGACATGCTGCAGCGGTGGCGCACTGAGATCCTGATCCATCGTGACGAGCCCAGCCCGATCTGGCTGGGGTCGCGGGCCAGCTCGTCAAAAGATGTGAACGGTTATGACGTGTTGATCTATCAAAAGGGCGCGTGGGTGCTGCACATGCTCCGCGTCCTGATGCTCGACCTCCAGACAGCGAACGAAGATCGATTTACCGAGATGATGCGGGACTACTACCGCACCTACCGCGGCCAGCGCGCATCGACGGCGGATTTTCAGCGCATCGTGGAGCAGTACGCTGGCATCGACATGAATTGGTTCTTCAGGGAGTGGGTCTACGGCACGGGGATTCCGAGCTATCGCGTCGCGTACCGCACGGATCGAGCCGAGAACGGCAAATATCGCGTGAGATTGCGCGTGACGCAGGAGAACGTGCCGGACGACTTCCAGATGGTCGTCCCCGTAACGGTCGACTTCGGTGAAGGTCGGGAAGCGCGGCTCCGCGTGAAGGTGGCCGGGGCCTCCTCGGAGATCGCCCTGCCCTTGATGCCGATGGAGCCGAAGGCGCTCAAGTTCAACGCCCTAGACGGCGTCTTGTGCGAGGTCAAGATGGTCGCCTGGTGACCGCCAGCGCCCCCAAGGGGAATCGAACCCCTGTTCCCACCTTGAAAGAGTGGTGTCCTGACCGTTAGACGATGGGGGCTGGCCGACGAACGCGTGAGCAGTAGCGGTAACGGGATTCGAACCCGTGTTTGAGCCTTGAGAGGGCTCCGTCCTAGTCCCCTAGACGATACCGCCCAAGCCAGGACTGCACTGGCGCCAGAATATCGCCCCCGCCCGCGGGGCCACGCAACCCGCGCGCGCGCCCGTGGATGTTGACCTACGCGCCGACTCCCTTACCGTTACTGCCGGCCAGTCCCGTGAGGTACCGGACGCGTGCAGCTCCGCAGCGTAGGAACCGTCGTCTCGCTGTTCGTCCCCGAGGCCCTGCTGCTCGGCGCGACCGTCGCCGCCCTGCAGCTCGACGCGTTCGCGCACGCGCTCCCGGCCTTCGCGCGCTTCTACCCCTACGCCGTGTTCGTCGTGGGGACGCTGCTCGCGTGGCGGTTCCAGCGCTCGCGCCTCCTCTTCGCCCTGATCGTGCTCGCGCTGGCCGGCGTCGGGCTCGCCGCCCCGATGGGCACGGCGGTGGGCCGAGCCACGTTCCAAGCCACGGCGTTCCTCTTGCCGCTCAACCTCGCCGCGCTCGCACTGCTCGCCGACCGGGGCGTCCTGACTCCGCTCGGCCTGTTGCGCCTCGGCGCGGTCGGGCTCCAGGTCATCTTCGTCACGTTCGTGCAGCGCTCCGGGTCCCCCGCCCTGGTCGCGCTGCTCGGGCACGCGCTGCTCCCGGCCCGCTGGTTCGCCTGGTCGCCGCTGCGCCAGCCGGCGCTGCTCGCGTTCGCCGTCGCCATCGTGCTCACCGCCATCCCGCTCCTGTTCGAGCGCAATGCCACGACTCGCGGATTCCTCTGGGCCATCGTGGCGGCCTTCCTGGCGGCGAATGCCCGCCCGAGCCACACCGCCGAAGGGATCTACCTCGGGACCGCTGGCCTCATCCTCGTCGTCGCCGTGATCGAGGCCTCCTACCTGCTCGCCTACCAGGATGGGCTCACGTCCCTGCCGGCGCGCCGCGCCCTCACCGAGGCCCTCGAGCGGCTGGGCGGCGGCGGGCACTACACCGTCGCGATGATCGACGTGGATCACTTCAAACGGTTCAACGACACCTACGGCCACGACGTGGGCGACCAGGTCCTGCGCATGGTGGCGGCCAAGCTGGCCCAGGTCACGGGCGGGGGACGCGCGTACCGCTACGGGGGCGAGGAGTTCGCCGTGCTCTTCCCGGGACGGAGTCTCGAGGAGGTCCTGCCGCACCTGGACGACGTGCGCCAGGCGATCGCCGACACGAACTTCACTATCCGCCGCCGCTTGCGGGCCCGCCGCCGGGGCGAGTCGGGCAACCGGCCGCGCCGGAAGGCGGCCATCACGGTCAGCATTGGTGCGGCGGAGAGAACTCAGCGCCATTCGGCGCCGGAGCAGGTGCTGCGGGCAGCCGACCAGGCGCTGTACCGCGCCAAGGCCGACGGCCGGAACCGCGTGCGAAGCTAGGCTAGCCGGCCGCGCTCGCCGCGCCCGCTTGCTGCATCGGTTCGTGCGGCTGCGCCGTCACCCACACCCCGGGATGAGGAATCGTGACGGTGCACTCGTCCGCCACCCGTGGAGGACGGGACTCGTAGCCCGCGATCGCCTCGCGCCATTCCACGGGAACCGCCGCGCTCGGCCGCAGCGGCAGGGCGATCGAGCTCCCGATCCGGCCGATCACTGTGTTCTCGACGACGTCGGTGAGTAGTGCGCCGGTCGGGTCGCGCAGCTTGGACAGCGCAGCATGCCGCGCGGCGGGATCCCCGGCCGCGACGATCGCCGTCGAGTAGTACAGCAGATTCGCCTCGATGTGATCGAGCAACCGGCGGTGCCCGTCGTCCGCCCCGCCGATCAGCCGCTCGAGATCGGGCAACAGGTCGCGGTCGATCAGCGTGCGGCGGAAGATGTAGCCGAAGCGCCGTACCGCCTCGGGCGTCGCCACGTTCTGCATGCGGAACGGCACGAACAGGACGAGCCGGACGCGCGGGCTCCGGAACACGACGCGGAACCGCTCGAGCGGCTCGAAGAAGTGGAATGTCACCACGTGGTCGCGCGCGGTGTTGCGCACGGTGCGCAGCGCGCCCGCGTCGGGCGGCACGGACCCGGCGTCGACCACGCCCAGAGGGCGCCGCCGCAGCGCCTGGCTCATCCGCTCGGTGCGCTCCTTGATCAGGGCTACGGTGTCGGTCGCCGCCGCGTGCAGGTCCACCCCCGGGAGCGTGCACCCCTCGAGCTGCAGCTCGGGCCGCAGCGCCGACACCAGGTCGCCGAGCATGGACGTGCCCACCATGCGCGCGAGAATCTGAAGCGGCCGCTCCCGGCCTTCCACGTCGCGCCGCCAGCGGCCGTCCAGCACGGTGAGCCGCGCCTCGTCGCCCGGCGTGAGCGACACGCTGTACAGCAGCTCGCCCCACAGCACGCCGAGCGACTGCCACAGCTGCTCGACCTCGACGAGCACCCCATAGCGCATGGTGGCCGACGGCTCGGGAGGCAGCGCGGAAAAATCCGCGATCGTGTCGTTCGCACCGGGGGCCGCGCGTCCGGCGCGGTCGGCGAACATCGCGAGCCGCTGGAAGTAGAGGATGTGTCCCGGGATTTCCTGCGGCTCGGCGGGGCGCCCGCCCCCGGGAGGTGCGGCGTGCTCGCGGTCTCCACCGGTCGGCGTCAACGGCACCCAGCTGGGCGCTGCGAGGTCCGTCGGGCCGTCGCGCAACGTCGCCGTGGCCAGCTCGATCGGCTCCTCGTTCCGCAAGCCCACGCGGAGGCGCAGCCGTGCCCCTTCGCGCCGCGGAATCGCAACGGTCCCGTCGGACTCGCTCACCCAGTAGCCCGCAGGATTCCCGGTCTCGTCGAGCACCGTCACCGGCACTCCCTGGGCGGGCTTGCCGGAATCCTGATGCACGATGCGAAACACCCACACTTCTTTCATGAGGCCCGGAAAATTGGGGGCCCCAATATGCAATCCGAGGCCCGGCGCGGACAACGCGCCGGAGCACATCCGGCTTAACTCGTTGTGTCAGGCCGGATTGGAGGCTAGTAGATCCTCGCCGCCCAGCCGATCCCGCCGAGGAGATGATTCAGAAACGGGCCCTCGCTGTAGCTGCAGGCAGGGTGGCCCATCGCGGTGTACCACGCCCGGCCGCCGTCATACTCGTGTTGCCAGGCGATCGGGTGCGTCGCCCCCATGTTCCCGCCGGAGTAGGTCGATTCGTCGACACGCGCGAGAACGGTGACCCCGCTCGGCTGCCCGGTGAAGTTGTACCACTCGTCGCTCCGCACCCAGGGGCTGGGCAACGTTTGCGTGGACGCCTGCGTCGCGTCCACGACGATGACCGTCCCCTGCTGGAGTGCCGGATGCGACATGAACGTCGCGCCGAGCAGCGCGTGGTACCAGGGCCAGTCGTACTCGGTGTCGGACGCGGAGTGCACGCCGACGAAGCCGTGACCGGCCCGGATGTAACGCTCGAACGCGCTCTGCTGCGCCGTGTCGAGCACATCACCTGTCGTGCTCAGGAACATCACCACCGCGAACCGCGCCAGATTGCCGTCGGTGAACACGATGGGATCGTCCGTGGCTTCGATCGTGAAGGTATTGTCCGCGCCGAGCTGGTGGACGGCGGCGATCCCCGACGTGATCGAGGAATGATGGTATCCGGTCGTGCGGTAGAAGACGAGCATCTGAAAGGGCGTATGCGCCGGCAGCGTCAGCGTGGTCGCGCTCGTCGCGGGGCACACGTCCTGATCGGCGCCGTCGCTCGAATGACAGCCGAGCACGGCCGCGAGCGCCGCCGCAACGATCCATGCTCTCCGCACAAAGCCTCGGGGTTCGTCTTCCAGAACAACTAGTCGCGGCGTCCGATTCCCGCAACGTTGACCCGGGCTGAAGCCCGGGCTTTAGTCCACCCGCTCCGCGTTCAGCTCGATCACATGGCGGTCGGGATCGAGGATGAAGACCTGTGGGAAGCCTGCTTTCCCCCATTGGTTTTCCCGCAGCCGTTTGGTCGCGTCCCGCGCGTCGCTCGAGAACCCATGCGACTTGAGGAATGCCACGGTGTCAGCGTAGCTCGCCACCCGCAGGGCGAAATGCACGTCGTGCGAGTCGATCCCTCGGCTGCGCAGGGTCGGCTTGTCGTGCAGAATCAGGTGGAGCTGCCGGTCGCCGATCGCGAACCACGCCCCCGCGAACTCGAACGCCGGCCGTTCGATCTCCTTGAGCCCCAGCACGTCGCGGTAGAACGCCCGCGAGCGCTCGAGGTCGGTGACGGGGAGGCTGACGTGGTGCAGACCTGTGACGTCGATCATGACTCGTCCTCACGGAGAGCGGGCCCACCGCGCACCGCGCGCTGGGCCCGATGCCCCTGCTGTGATACCGGCGGCGCTACGGCTTCACATTGATCTTGTTCGCCGTCGCCGAGCCCACCGGGATTACACTTTGGCCGTTCACGACGCCGGCCGTCACCACCAGGCGCAGGGCGCCCGGCTTGGTCACGGACAGCCCGGTGAACGTTGCCACACCCGCATTGTCGGTCGTCGCCACCGGATCGTTCGTACAGACGCTCCCGATGCACTGATCGAGACCGGCGAGCGCGGTGCGAAGCACGTCGATGAGATCTGCCACCAGAACGAAGGAATCCGTGCGAGTCGGGACGTAGGATACCGCCGCACTAGCAGGGCCGCCAGGGAACCCTTTGACGGGAATCCCATATCACAGGAAGACGTCGCTATCAACCCCGCAGGGAGGACTGACCGTGTTTCGAAGCACTTCGCGCGCCTGGGCCGCCGCCGCGCTCATCGCGTGCGTCCTGAGTTGCAGTAAAGGCGAAAAGGCCCCACCAGCAGACGGCGCGCCCGCCCAGAGTGGCGCGGCGCCGAACGGGCCGCTCGGCACCGCCACCGTCACGGGCAAGGTGACGTTCCTCGGCAAGGCACCCGAGAACCCGCCCATCGACATGTCCGCGGAAGCAGCGTGCAAGGCCGCCTACCCGACGACGCCCCATCAGCCGATCGTCGTGGTGAATCCCAACGGCACACTGGCCAACGTCTTCGTCTACGTCAAAACCGGCCTGCCACCGGACGCGCGCTACACTCCCCCTGCGACACCGGTGACCATCGACCAGCAAGGATGCCTGTATCACCCCCGGGTGTTCGGGATCATGGTCGGCCAGACGCTCGCAATCAAGAACAGCGACCAGCTGCTCCACAACATCAAGGCGCTCGGGAAACTGAACCGGCCGTTCAACATCAGCCAACCGACCGCCAACATGACCACTGATCGTACCTTCGCGGCGACCGAAGTCATGCTGCCGTTCGAGTGCAATGTGCACGGCTGGATGCACGCCTATGCGGGCGTGCTTCCGCATCCGTTCTTTGCGACAACGGGGACGGACGGGACGTTCACGATCGCGAACCTGCCGGCAGGCACCTACACCCTCGAGTTCTGGCACGAGCAGTACGGCACCCGCGAGGTCACCGTGACGGTCGCCGATCACGAGACGAAGACGGTGGACGTCCGCTACGGCACCGCGAAGAAGGGTTAGAACGCCTGGTCCCAGCGCAACGATAGGCGGATCGCCGCGCTGATCAGCCCGACCATGCTGTAGGTCTGCACGAAGTTGCCCCACGGCTCGCGCGTGACCGGGTCGATGTGCTCGGCCAGGAGGCCGTGGCGGTTTCGGCACGCGAGGACCGTCTCGAACAGCGAACGGGCCTCCGCCCGCTCCCCGATGGCCGCGAGCGCGTTGATATACCAGAACGTGCACGCCAGGAACGCGTTGGCCGGCACACCGAAGTCGTCCGCCTCCACGTAGCGAAACACGAAGTCGCCACGGCGGAGTTCTCGCCCGATGGCCCGCACGGTGCTCACGAACCGAGGATCGTCGTCGGTCACGAACCCCAGCTCGTTCAGGCGCAACAGGCTCGCGTCGAGCGTGTCACCGTCGAGTGTCGCGGTGAAGCTGCCGCGTTTGGCGTTCCACGCTCGTTCGAACGTCACCCAATGGATGCGCGCCGCCTGCTCGCGCCAGTACGCCGCGCGATCGGCGAGCCCCAGGTGCGTGGCCACCCGTGCCAGCCGGTCGCATCCGGCCCAGCACATCACGCTCGAGAAGGTGTGGACGCGCGCCGCGCCCCGGAGCTCCCAGATGCCGGCGTCGGGCTGGTCGAACACGATGGCCGCGCGCTCCCCCAGCGCCTCCAACCGGCGAAACACGACCTCGTCGCCGCGCCGCACGAGCCGGTGGTCGAAAAACACGTGCGTCGCGGCCAGGATGGCGGACCCGTAGACGTCGTGTTGGTGCTGCCGGTACGCCTGGTTGCCGATCCGCACCGGCCCCATGCCGCGATAGCCCGGCAACGCCTCGGCTTCCCGCTCGTCCATGACCGACCGTCCGCTGATGCCGTAGACCGGTTGCAGATGACCGTCCTGCCCGGCCGCGACAATGTTGAGGACGTAGCTCAGGTACCGCTCCATCGTCTGGGTGGCGCCCAGGCGGTTGAGCGCGTTGATCACGAAATGCGCGTCCCGCAGCCAGCAGTAGCGGTAGTCCCAGTTGCGCCTGCTCCCCGGTGCCTCGGGGATGGACGTCGTGAGCGCGGCCACGATAGCGCCCGTGTCCTCGAAGACATTGAGCTTCAGGGTGATGGCCGCCCGGATCACGGCATCCTGCCACTCGAATGGGATCGCCAGCGAGCGCACCCACTCGCGCCAGTGCGCCGTTGTCTCGTCCAGGAACTGGCTCCCGATCTCGGCGACCGCATCCTGGACGGTCTCGTCCGGCCCGATGAGCAGGGTGACGCTGTCCTCGAGGAAGAAGGTGTTTTCCTCCACGATGGCGGTCACCGGGACATCGGTCGTCAGGCGCACGACGAGATCGGTCCCGACGTAGCGGACGTGGTTCGAGCCGGTCGTGATCACGGGTCGCGCCCGGCCATAGTCGAACGCGGGACGCACCTGCACGCGCACGCGCGGGCTGCCGCTGAGGCGCTTGATCCGGCGCACCAGCATCATGGGGCAGAACATCCGACCGTGGTGGCGGAACCGGGGGGCAAAGTCCGTCACTTCGATCGATCCGCCCGCACGATCGTACAGGCGCGTCACGAGCACGGGTGTGTTGACGAGATACTCCTGCTCGTCGCGGACACAGTCGACCAGCTCGAGCGCGAGAAAGCCGAAGTCGTCCCCGCCCGTGCGGGGACGGAGCAGCGTGCAGAACGTGGGATCGGCGTCGAGCCGGGGAAAGCACGCCCACACGATCTCGGCCGCAGGGTTCACGAGCGCCCCGATCGTCCCATTGCCGATCACGGCGAGGTCGAGCGAGCTCACGCTGAAACGGCTCCCGCGCCCTCGAGCCACGCTCGGACCGCCGCGACATCCCGCAGCCGCCACCGGGCGACGCTTGGCCCCGGCCCCACCTTGATGGAATGACCGCGCAGCCGATTCACCATCGCGAATCCATACTCGTCCGTGCGGTCGTCTCCGACGAACACGGGCACCCGCCCCCGGAAGGGGGTCTCCTCCATGAACTCGCGCACCGCCCCCCCCTTGTCCTTGCCCGCGGGCTTGAGCTCCACCACGCGCTTGCCCGACTGGATGCTGAACACGCCCCCCAATTCGGGAAGGACCGAGCGCACCAGGCGATGCGCGTAGCCGCCGAGCGACGGAGCCCGTCGGTAGTGGAGGGCGAGCGACAGGCCCTTGTACTCGAGCAGCAGGCCGGCGCGGCCGGCCACGGCCACCCGCAGGCGATCGTGTGCCCCGTCGAGGGTCACGGGCGTCGCATGCCGGGTGACGTGACCCCTCGCATTGCGCCGCTCGGTGCCGTGCTGCCCCGCGGCCGGGAGATGCACGGCGTGAAACAGCGCATCGACGTCCCGGATGGACCGCCCGCTGATCAGGGCCACCGCGCCACCGCTGAAGCGATACAGGGCCTCGATGCGGGCGCCGAGATCGTGGTCGAGGCGTACGCCGCCCGGGGAGTCGGCGATGTCGAGCAACGTGCCGTCGATGTCGAAGAAGTACGCCCAGTCCGATCGCGGCACCGGTGGAGGTCGGCGGGCGCCGGCGCGGCTCATCCCCTCGAGCCTGCCTCGAGCGCGCGATGCGACCACCGCTCGGGCACCGCGCTGCGCTCGAGCAGGCGGCCCCGCTGGCGCATCCGGGCCGCGTCGATCAGCATGCGCCCCGCCCAACGGAACACGTTGAACTCCTGCACCAGGCCGCGCATCACGCGCATCCGCGTCCGCTGCTCCGCGCGCGGCAGCCCCAAGGCCGTGTCCAGCGCGACCGCGCACTGGTCGGTGTCGTACGGGTTCACGACGAGCGCTTCCGGCAGCTCGCGCGCGGCGCCCGTGAACTCGCTCAGGATCAGCACGCCCTGATCGTCGTTGCGGGCCGACACGAACTCCTTGGCTACCAGGTTCATGCCGTCGTGCAGACTCGTGACCACGCACACATCCGCGGCCCGGTAGTACTCATAGATCGCTTCGGTGTGATGGTGCTCGACGAGTAGCACGATGGGCGGCGGGCCGTGATCGAGAAACCGCTCGTTGATGCGGGCCGCAAGGGCCCGCACCCGCGCGTCGTAGTGCTGATACTCCTCGATCCGGCTGCGGGTGGGCGCGGCGATCTGGATGAAACTGAACTTCCCCACCCATTCGGGACGCAGCTCGAACAAGCGCTCGACGGCGCGCAGCCGCTCTTCAATGCCCTTCGTGTAGTCGAGCCGGTCCACGCCCACTGCGATGGCCTGCGTGGCAGGCAGCCCGTGGCGCTCGCGCACGTCCCGACGGCACTCGTCGATGGGCTTGGTCACGAGCCCGGGGGAAGGTGGCCATTCGACCGAGATCGGATACCGCTTCACGGCGGCGAGCTTGCCCCGGTAGGACACGGTAAACGTCTCCCGGTCCACCCGGGCTTCGAGGGACCGGTCGACGGTGTCCACGAAGTTGTTGCAGTGAAACTGCGTGTGAAAACCGAGGATCGTCGAGCCGAGCAGGCCGTCGAGCAACTCTTCTCCCCAGGGACAGATGCCGAATGCCTCGGGATTGGGCCACGGGATGTGCCAGAAGGCGATGATGGTGGCGCCGGGGAGGCGATCCCGGATCATTCGCGGCAAGAGTGCGAAGTGGTAGTCCTGCACGAGCACGATGGGGTCGGGTGAATGCGATTCGTCCACCACTGCCTGCGCGAAGTGCCGGTTCGCCTTGACGTATTGCTCCCAGTCCGCCGTACGGAACGTGGGGCGCACGTGCGCGATGTGACAGAGCGGCCACAGCCCTTCGTTCGCGAAGCCGTAGTAGTAGCCCGCTTCCTCCTCGGCGCTCAGCCACACGCGCCGCAGCTGGTAGGCAGGATGCTCCGGCGGCACGGCCACGTGGTCGTGGCGGTCCACCACGTCGCGGTCGGCCGAGCCGCCACCGTGCGCGATCCAAGTCCCCGAACAGGCGCGCATGATCGGCTCGAGCGCTGTGACGAGCCCGCTCGCCGGCCGCCACAGTGCGATCCGATTCCCCTCGTGGACGTGGATGTAGGGCTCCCGGTTCGATACGACGATCACTTCCTGGCCCCGGAGGTCTGTGTGCAGGATGGCGCGCAGCGCGTCGGGCGTCCACGCGACTTGCTCCTCGTCCCGAGAGCGGTGCTCAGCCTCGAGGTCCTGGATCAGGGCGCGCAGGTCGCTCGCGATAGGCCGGAGCTCGGGCGCCTCCAGCTCGTCGGCCGGGCGAAACAGCCCCTCACCCCGCAGCAGCGCGCGCAACCCCTGCACCCAACCCCGCCAGCTCAGCTGGGCGATCACGACCGTGATCAGCGCCACCGTCGCCCCAAGTCCCACGAAGAAGAGGAAGAGGTATTTGCGAGTCTCCTCGCTCCGCCGGGCCACAAAGCTCATGTCGTGTACCAGCACCAGCTTGCCGGTCGACGCACCCGCGGCCGCCAGCGGTCTGACCGACACCAGGAGCGGGCCATTCGGGCTCTTGATGAGGTGACCGTCGGGATCGGCGAAGCGCTCCAGGTTGTCGCAGCGGACCACTACGGGGAGGGTCGGAACGGCGAGGGGCTGCGCCAGCGGTGACGGGCAATACGCGATCGCGTAGAGCCGCTCGTCCCGCGTGATCTGGGCGAAGAATCGCAGCATCCGGGCGCGGTTGCCCGACTGGATCAGATCCTGCAGCGGGTCATCGACCGTGTTGGCGATGAGGCTCGCGCGGATGTCGAGGTCGCGTACGAACCACTTGAGCGTGAGCCGATCGACGAGCGGCACGGCGGCGTACGCGAACGCCGCGAGCGCGAGCAGCAGCGGGATGATGAAGCGGAGGGAGAGGCGCATCGGCATTCCTTGTCAGGGGAATTCGCCCCACCAGCGGGGGGTGCAGACAGCGATGTCCGCCTAGACTCGAACGATGTCGTTCCTCCGTGTGCGTATCGTGCGACGCTATCGACCGAGATACTCCGCGACCCCCTCGCGGGTTCCCGCTACGGGGACGGATTGACGTCCACCCGGAACGCCGGCGCCCGCTGCTTGGGCCGCTGCTCGACAGGAATGGTGACGGTATTGCCGTCGCGCACCGCGTGATAGGTGGGCGACATGATCTCCACACCGGCCGCCCAGAAGGTGTCCTGAATAGCGGCGCGCAGGCCGGCGTAGATCCACGGCAGCTCGCCCGACCGCTCGGCGTCGATCGCCGCGTTCAGCTGGTATTCCACATACGAGTCGTCGAGCGCGGTCTGCAGCACGAACGGGGCCGGGTTCGTGAGCACCGCCTCGGCCTTCCCTGCCGCGGCAATCAAGAGCTCGTGTACCTGACGCCACGGCGTGTCGTATCCGATGGTCACCGATGAGTAGATGAGCAGTGGGACGCCCTGCCGCGACGCCGCCGTGTAGTCGGTGACGGCGCCCGCCACTACCACGTTGTTCGGCAGCGTCACGAACTCGTTTTTCGGCGTCCGGATCTGCGTGGCAAGCAGGCCTAGCTCGATGACGGTGCCCTGCATGCCTCCCGTCTGGATGAAGTCCCCCACTCGGAAGCTGCGCGAGTACATGAGGACGAGCCCGCTCATCGCCTGCCCCACGATGCCCGCCGATCCCAACGTGAAGAGCACGCCCGTGATCACCGAAATACCCTTGAAGGCGGTCGAGCCGCTCCCGGGCACGTAGGGATAGGCGACCACGATCGCGAACATCCAGAGCAGAACAACGATAATTCGCCGCGTCGGCTCGGCCGTGTCCGGATGGATCCCGGGTAACGCGATGCGCCGTTGCGCGACCGCAATGAACACGGTTCGCACAAGGCGCGCCGCGTAACGGGTGGCGATGAAGATCAGGACGAGGATGGCGAGGTTCGGAATCACCTCGAGCGCTGCGAGACCGACCCGCCCAAGCGAGGCGAGGAGCACCTCGCCAAGCGTTTCCCCCCACGGCCGAGTCCAGGGAAACAGGCTCAGCACGAAGGTGAGATAGCCGTAGGTGACGACGAGGACGAGCCCCCACCAGAGCGCGGCCACGAGCGCGCGCTCCGCCGCCACGACCTGATGAGGCTCGAGGATCGTCAGCCCCCGGATCCCGATTCTGCGTGTGGCGGCGACCAGGCGGGGCTCGAGCGCCGCGCTCACCCGCTGCCGCGCGCGCCCCAGCAGCCGTACTGCGAGCACGAGCATCAGTGTCGCCACGAGGAACAGCGCTCCTTCGGTGAGCAGGCGCCTCGGGCTCCGCGACTCCCGCGATTCGCGGATGACGAGGCGCATCTCGGTCACCACCCGCGCCGCGACCGCTGTCATGGACTCACCAGCGGCGGTGTCGACGTCCGCCACGGTGACCATGAAGGCGGGCTCGCCGCCGAGCAGGATGAGCACGCCGTCCGACAGGGCCTGCGATGACACCGAGTCGCGGCCGGCGGCGAGCTCGGCCTTCACCCGCCGGCCCACGGCCGCCGCGCGCGCCGCGGCTGTGGGCGCAGTCCCCCGCGAGCGGAATACGGCCACGGTCCGATTGCCCAATTGCAGCACCGCGGTGTCCGCGGCAGGAGCCTGGATCGACGGCAACAGCAACGCCAGCAGGAGCGGGGTGATCGCCATGGCGCGAACCTCGAAAAGGGTGGGCAGCGACGCTTGCTGCCAATAGCACGTTTTGGAGACGAGTGCAATTGGTCTAGTGGGAACCCTCGCTCACGCGGGATTGTCGCTCGCGACCGTCGGGGGTTTCACCTGCGCGACTCCCTTGTTGCCCTGTACGCGGGATCACGGCGCGACCATTCGATCGAAAGCAATTTTGCGGACGTCGAGCGTATGCCAGTACGAAGCAGATGGTCGGGGCTCGCCCACCAGCCGTCCGCTTCGCCATGCACATAGACCACCGCACTTCGCCACGAACGTGAACGCCACTGGGATGCCCTATGCGTCGACCGGCCCCTCTCCTGTTGTCCATCTCCGGCGTCGCGCTGCTCGCCGGGGTGAGACTCTTTGCCACCGCGAGCGAGCTGCGCACGCCGCCGCCTGCGCCGACTCAGTCGGGCGCGCTTCAATCGACGGCGCCGCTCGGCGACGGCACCATCCGTACCTTCGTCACGCTCGACAGCGCCGGTCGTCCGAACGCCGTCGGCGCCACCTTCACCGCGGGAGTGCTCCGCGAGTTGCCCGACACCCTCACCCCGCTCACCCTCGGGCTGGGAGCGGGAGCGTCGCGCACGCCGTTCACGCACCTCTACGTCGACTGGGTCCCGCACGGCCACGCCCCCGGCGGGATCTACGATCGACCGCATATCGACTTTCACTTCTTTCTCGCGCCACTCCAGGAGCGCCTGGCGGTCGCGGGCGGCGTTGATTCGCTCCCGCCCCCGCCGGCAATGCTCCCGCGGGGCTACGTCAAGGTGACCGAATCGGTGGCGTTCATGGGCACACACTTCGGCGACACGAGCGGCGCCGAGTTTCATGGCGCGCCGTTCGACAAGGTGCTGCTCTACGGCTCGCACGAGGGGAGCATCACGTTCTACGACTTCATGGTCACCACGGCCTGGCTCGCCACCAGGCCGAATGCAGTGATCACGATCAAGCAGCCGGCTTCCTACCCGACCACGGGCTACTACCCGACGCTGGTACGCGTGAGCTACGACTCCGCCGCGGCCAGCTACCGGGTGGCCTTGGAGCGATTCGTCGCTCATTGATCGAAAGGACCACGATGACGGTTACCACGAGACTCTCGACGCTAGCGGTGGCCGCCCTGCTCGCCGGGTGTGCCCGGTACGCCACCACCGCCAGCCCGTCGGCCGCGATGATCGCCGGAACCCTCCGCGATACGTCGGGCGCCGCTTTGGACGAAGCCTCCGTCCGGCTGCGCGCGCCGGGCAGCACCAAGGACCTGCAATGCACCCTCACGGATGCAGCGGGCAGATACGTCTTCAGGGGCCTCGCGCCGGGCAGCTACGATCTGTTCTTGGTCGTGCCCGCCGCGACCGCGCTAGAGGGACCCAATCCGCACCCTGTGACGGTGGCGGCGAAAGGCGCCACGGACGTCGACCTCATCGTCACCCTCCTCCCCGTGAGCTTCTCGCGTCACGTGGCGCCCGTCCTGCGGGGGGCGTGCACGGGGTGTCACTCTGCCGCGGGTGGAGCGCCGCTCGGCCTCAAGCTGACAGGCAGGGCTGCCCGGGCGCTGACCGTCGGAGTCCCCTCCGTCGAGCATCCGGGGATGAAGCGCATCCGAGCCACCAAGCCCGACTCGAGCTATCTGCTCTACAAGCTCGAGGGCACACATCTCGCCGTGGGGGGGAGCGGCCTCCAGATGCCGCAGGGCTTTCCCCGGCTGCCGGACCAAACGATCCGGATGATCGGGCGCTGGGTTGCGGAGGGGGCGCTGCCGAACTGAAGCGAGACGGGAGCGCCGGGCGACGCCCAGCGCTCCCGTTCCACACATACCGACCTTACTGCCTAGTCGTGGCCGTGTTCGTGACCGTGGCCGTAACCGCCGTCGTCGTCGTCATCATCCCCATCGTGATGGTGACCTGAGGCCGTGCCGGTGTGACCGTAGACCGCGATGCAGCCCGTGGCCTGATAGCCGAACGCCGTACAGACGGTCGGAGTCGCAGCGGCCTGCACGATCACAAAGACGTAGTTCCTTCCCTCCGCAAATGCCGCGGGGTTCGCGACTCCGGCTGCAGTCACATTCTGCTTCCATTGGGCGGTGCGGGCATCGATCACGCCGACGAAGCCTCCTACCGCTGTGTAGAAGTTGTCGTCGCCGCTACCGTAGGTCGTCTCGTTGCCGCCGCCGACCTGCGTGATGCCGGTATTGATGAACGCGCCGGTGCGCGCGTTCATGATGAACGGCCGACCGCACGCCGGGATCACCATGTGCTGGTGCCGTCCGAGCGCCGGATCGTTGATCCCGAACTGCCGCCCCGTCGGATTGGCGGTCGTGGGGGTGCCCACGATCCCAAGCGCCGTGCAATCGATATCGAACTCGTGCTCGATAACGAACGGGCGCACCCTCGGATTGATAACCGCGACATACTGGTGGAAGAGCGCGGTGACGACGCCCCCGGTGACCACCTGCCTCCCCGATACGGCCGTCACGATGCGACGGGTTCCGGGATCCCACAGCGGCGCCTCTTGTCCGCGGCGATCCGGGAACGAGATCGTGCCGACAATGTGGTAGGGGGGCCGTGCGGAGATGAACGTCGCGTACGTGTCGATCGCGTTATGCGGGGCCGCCGTGTCGAGCGCCGACGGATTCTGCACGAAGATCAAATCGTGCAACGGATCATACGTGATCTCGTTCGTGCGGCCACAGTAATGGGTCGTGGCGGTGCCGTGATCGCATGCCGGGATCGAGGTGTTGATCGTGGCGACAATCTGCCTGACATGGTCGACGTCCACCACGTAGAGCGTGCTGTTGCCGTCCGACACCCACGCGCGCCCGCGTCTGTCAAGTACGACGCTGCTCGGTCCGGCGCCGTTGGTGGTCGCCGTGCCGCCGCCGGCGCCGGCGTTCCCGATCATGCCCCCGACGCGGAACAGGAAGGCGAGGTTGTTGGCATCGAACACGTCCAAGCCGGCGTTCGATTGGTCGGTGAGATAGTACCGGTCACCGTCGACCCAACCCTTGGTGCCGGCCGCGAGATTCGTGGGGCCCGGCGCCTGGATGGCGCAGATCAGCGCGATCGACGAATCTGGGTTCCCCCGGTGATGGCTCGCGACGAAGCTTGCGCAGGACGGATCAGTCGGCGGCGGTGGCGGCGCCGTCTTGTGCAGCGAGATGATCGGAGCCGTCGGCACCTGGTTCTGATCGCACGCGAGCACCACAGCCGCGGCAGCGCTGAACAGGAGAGTACAGAATCGCATCACAGGTTTCATACCAACCTCCGTAGAAGGCAAACGCCGAGCTACCAGTAGTGGCGGCTCGGCGAGCGTCGGTACTTCATCGCGTCAGTTCCGGCGTCGCGGAAGAAGCGAGAAACCGGGCAGCCCTGCTAATGAGGGGCTAACCTGCGCGGATTGGTCCTCTGTCAAGGTGTGAGACACGCCAGTCGAATCCGCCGAGTGTGGACGTCGTGCGACACCCTCGTGCCGCACCCGTATGGCTTGCCGCCACCGTCGAGCGCCGATAGCGTACACCCGCGCTTGTCCCGACCGAGGGGGTGGAACGTGAACGGCGATTCCCTAGTGAATTCACTGGTGTGAAGATAGGTCTGGTGGGCTTCGCCGGGTCGGGGAAGACGACCGTCTTCAATACCCTCACCGGGCTCCACGTCCCGGTCGGGTTTGGGGGCGAAGTCCGGCTCGGCACGGTCAAGGTGCCCGACGAGCGGATCGCGAAGCTGAGCGGGATCTTCTCGCCCAAGAAGACGACCTACGCCGAGATCGTCTTCTGCGATGTGCCCGGCGAGCACGGCGCGGAGCAGAAGGGGCTGTCGCGCAAAGCGCTGGTGCAGATCCGCGACCAGGAAGTACTCTGCCTCGTGCTCCGAGCCTTCCCGAATCCGGCGCTCGAGGCGGCGCCCGACCCGCTCGCCGAGCTCGAGGCCTTTCACACCGAATGTCTGCTCGCTGATCTCGAAATCATCGAGCGCCGCCTGGACCGCGCGAAGAAGGACAAGCCCGACCCGCTCGAGCTCGCCGCCTTTCAAACGATGAAGACCACGCTCGAGCACGAGCTGCCGCTGCGCTCGCTCCCTTCAGCCGCGTTGAATCGCGACCTCCTCAAGGGCTACGCGCTGCTCACCGACCGTCCGCTCCTTGTCGTTCTCAATTGCGCCGAGCAGGACGCCGCTGCGGCGCTCCCTGCCCCGCTCGCCAAGCGCCTGGGCGAGCTGCACGCCGCGGGGCTGGTGCTGTCCGCGAGTGTGGAAGCGGAGATTGCAACGATGGATGCCGCCGACCAGGCGGCGTTTCTTGCGGACCTCGGACTCAAGGAATCGGCGCTGGCGCGCTTCATCCGCACGGCCTACGGACTGCTCGACCTCATCTCATTCTTCACGGTGGGTCCGGACGAGGTGCGGGCGTGGCCCATCCGGCGCGGCACGCACGCGCGCCAGGCGGCGGGGAAAATTCACTCGGATCTCGAACGCGGATTCATTCGAGCCGAGGTGATCCCGTACGATGTCTTCATGCAGTATGGGTCGGAGCAGGCGGTGCGGGACGCGGGGAAGCTGCAGGTCCACGGGAAGGACTACGTCGTAGCGGATGGAGACATCCTACACATTCGATTCAATGTGTAGGATGCCGCCGCTCCGTCATTGCATACAGCTGGGATCGTCGGGATGCTTGTCGCAATCCCCGGCGATCGCGTTGGTACTCTTGCTGCCGCCACCGCCGGTGAGCGCGTAGGCGAACCCTCCAACTCCCGCCGCAATCCCGACGGCGAGCAACACAGTCCGCGTCGTCGCGGCCTGCTGCACCTTCACCTGCTGGATCTGGCTGCGAGGCAGCTCCTCGTAGGTGCCGTTCAGGAATCCTACCAGGGTGTCATTGACGAATTGTGGTTTGCTGATCTCCACGACCCGGTCGCTGTCCGTCACCCAGACTCGGGCTGGTTGAAGGGTGCTGATCTGGTCGAGGGAGACGGGCTTCATAGTCTTGCAGGCACTTCCGGCGATGACCGCGAGCATCGCAGCGTACATCACCTTTGTCGAGCGCACGGACGAACCTCCTCGGTTGACGACGACCGACCCTGTGAATCGGTATACTGCCATTCGCCTACCCGTCTGGCAACGGAGAGGTCCATGGGAGGTCGTGAAATGAAACGTGTGGTGCGGCGAGAGACAGCGCTGCGTCAGTCCCGCGGGTGCAGGATCACTGTCAGCGACCGCCCGCCCCGCAGCAGGTCGAGGCGCGTCTCGCGCCGCGGGTCGAGCGCTCCCCGCAGGAGGTCGAGGTCCACCAGCTCCCCATTGACGCGGACGATGACGTCGCCCTTCCGCACGGGAGCCCATGTGGAATCGGCCTCGAGTACCAGGAGGCCATTCCTGCTGTCCGCGCCGAGGTAGTCCACGAGCTCGTCCCAGACAGGGGTTGTACGCAGTCCGGGCACCGTCTGATCACTGCTCTGGACGCGGGTCGGTTCCGCCGGGATCGCGCGCAACCGGCCCTCAATCGCGCCAAGCTCAAGGTGCAGCCGCATGAGTGTGTCCCGCCGCGCGGCCACGGTCTCGTCCTGGATCAGGCGCACCAACTGCGTCCGCAGCTCGGCGATTCCGTCCGCGACCCCTTTCAGCGACGCTGCGGCTGCCGCCGGCGCGGGTACCGGGGTGGGGGCGGGGGCGGGCTGTCGTACTTCGGGAGCCTTGGCCGTGCGAATGGTGACGGTCCGAGCGCGGCCACTGGCGAACACCCGCAGCGTGGCGGAGTCCCCCGGCTGCAGCGCGTTCAGCTCTTTGGCAAGTCGGCTGAGCGCACCGTCCTGCGCCTGGCGTCGGCCGATGTCTGCCGGATCGATCCGCAGATTCGCGCCGTTGACCTCGGCGAGCCTGCTTCCGGCGCCGATGCTCGCGCGGTCCGCCGGACCATCGGGCGTCACTGCAGAGATGAGGAGCCCGAGTGTGTCGCGGTCCGTTCCAGACGCAGAGATGGTGACCCCGAGGATCCTGCGGGCGTCGTCTGCGGCACTGGGGGCGGCCTGCGCGGCTGCGCCTCCCGCGAAGGCGACCAGCACGGCGGTTGCCGTGCCAAGCACGATGCGGTTCATCGCGGGACTCCCGTCGCCCCGGGCGCGAGATCCGGCGGGTCGAACGACCCGTCTTTCCGCGGCTCGGGCGTTTGCCCACGTCCGCCGACCAGGCGTCGCGCTGAGACGAGGTGATCGGAGAACCACTGACCGCGATCGCCGTCCCCGAGGACGTCATACCGCACGCCTCCGCCGCTCGCCGTCGCGTGGATGATGCGGTCGTGCCCGGCATAGATGGCGACGTGATCGATGTGCGAGCCGTCGCTGGCGAAGAACATCAGATCGCCCGGAGCAACCGAGCCGATGCGTAGCGGCACCTCTTGACCCAGCTCAGCGATCTGTCGCGCTGTCCGCGGGAGACGCGCTCCTCCCTGTCCGAGATCGTATTGCACCTTGCCGAACACGTAGCCCACGAAGCCCGCGGCGTCGAACCCACCGTACGGATTCGTCCCGCCCGGGCGGTATGGCGTGCCGACGTAGCTCTCGGCCACGTCCAGTACGCGCGAGACGAACGCCTCCGAGCCCGCCATCTCCGGGCGCGCTGGCGCGCTGGGTGATGCCGTTTCGGTCGGGTGGCGCTTCTTCCCCCCAAACCCCACCCTGAATCCCACGCTGTACTCCAGATTCTGCCGCCAGCCCTCGGTGATCCCGTTGTAGCTCTGGAGCGGGCTCCGGTAGCGGGCCTCCGCCTGGAGGCCGAGCGGACCGATGAGGTCGTGGTGTGCACCGAGTCCCAAATTGAGTGTGGCGAAGCTCGAGTCGCGGCTCGTGACGCGGTGCACTCCGTAACTTCCGATGCCGGCGAACCCGTAGGGGGAGAAGCCGAGCAACAGCCCTTTCAGTGCTGGGACGGCGCGCAGGGGCTCGAAGATCAGCTCGGCGTCCGCCATCCAGGCGCCAAGTCTGACGTTGTTCTGCGAGCCGCCGCCGAAATCGCGGCATCCGAATCGGGGACACATCAACGGCGACGCGTCCTGCTCTTGAGGCACGAGATGGATCGCGCCGCCGAGACGCAGCCCCAGAACCCCCCAGTACCGTGCGATGCTCATCCCCCCGAACAGCACGCTGCTGGTAGGCTCTTTCCACGCTGCAAATCCCTGCACTACCCACGAGGGTTGCGGTCGCTGTCCAAGAAGTGGAGGCGTGAGGGCGAGACACAAAAGGCCGACTGTGACCGTGGCGCGGGCGGACCGCCGCGGGACCTTGGGCTCTGGGCTCTCGGCATGCATCGGACGGCGACTCCTAAGTCGGGGCTGACAGGACAACTGGATTCAGCCGAAGTATGTGCATCAAGCGAGCCATCGCATCCATATGCGTACCCCGTTGACACCCCCCGGTCCCGCTCGGGTTTCTCGCTTGGAATTGCCTCCGTCGAGCCGATGGGAACGCCGTCGGAGCGTGCCGGGGTGCGACAATGAACCCGGGTGAGGACATGCTCGTGACACCGACGGGGGACAGCGAAGGCTGGGCTAGTGGGTCGGCTGGGGCGCTGGGTCCGGCGGGTCGAACCTCTCGTCGCGTCCGGCATCGCCCGTCTTGCTAATCCGGGCGCCGACCAGGCGCCGCGCCGAAACGAGGTGCTCGGCGAACCAGCGACCGCGCTCACCCTCGCTCAAGATGTCGTACCGCACGCCGCCACCGCTCGCCGTCGCGTGGATGATGCGGTCGCGCCCGGCGTAGATCGCGACGTGATCAATGTGCCGGCCGTCGCTCGCAAAGAACAGGAGATCGCCCGGACGGACGGACCCGATCCGGAGCGGTACCTGGTCGCCCATCTTGGCCAGGTCACGTGCTGTCCGGGGAAGCTCCGCCCCCTTTTGTCCGAGCTCGACCTGCGCTCTGCCGATCACGGATCGCACGAACCCTGCGGCGTCGAACCCGCTCTGCGGACTGGTGCCGCCCCGCCGGTACGGCGTATTGAGGTAGCTCTCCGCCACGTCCAGCATGTGGGAGGCCATCGCCGCCCCCCACGCGTCCACCACACGAGGTGCCGTCGCAGACGGTGACGCATCGGCCTCCTTGCGCCTCCGTCCGCCGAAGGCAGCTCTGAGCCCTACGCTGAACTCGAGACGCTGGCGCGAACTCGAGACAAATCCGGCGTCACTCTCGAACGGGGTCCGGTAGCGGGCCTCCCCCTGAACCCCGAAGGGACCGAGCAGAACGTGGGATACGCCCATGCCATAACTCAGGGTGGCGTAGTTCGTGTCAAGAGCGCTTCGTGTCACGTGATATCCACCGATGCCGCCGAAGACGTATAACGAGAACCCGAAGAACGCCGCTTGGAGGTCAGGGGCGGCGCGAAGGGGCTCGAAGACCAGGTCGACGTCCGCGATCCACGCGCCGATACGCGAGCTCGAAAGCTGCTGTGCGTCTGCCGATACCGGACGCGCTGCGCCGCCGAGGCGCAGCCCCAGCGAGCCCCAGAACTTCGCGAGGCTTGTGCCGCCAAATAGCGAGCTACCCGAGTGATCGCTCCACGCCGCGAACCCCTGGAGTGTCCATGCAGGTGGCGGAAGGGGTAGGTCGTCATCCTCTTGGGCGACAAGCGGAGGCGAGAGAACAAGGAATTCGAGGACGAGGGCGGCCAGAACAAGAACTGACCGACGGCGTGCTTCGGACCTCAGGATTTCACGATGCTTCGACGGCATGCCACGTCCGCGCTGCGAGCAGGAGCCTTGGGACTGCGAGACAGGCCCAAATGAATGTAACCTGCGACCCCCGGTTGGGGAGCCACGCGGAGTGGGCCGCCTGGGACTGAGATTAGCGGGCCGGACCCCCAATCCATTTCACCACATGACCGGGAGGAAGGACTGAATCCGCCGGGACCTGATTGAGGATCGCCAGCTCGTCGGCGGTGACCGCTGCCCCTTTCGCCCCGTAGAGGGCGGCAACCGACGTCGAGTCGCGCAGCGAGAACGTGGCGACGCGTAAGGGCTGTGCTCGTGCGATCTCGGAGTCCGGGACGGACTCGAGCGTGCGGAACGTTTCCTCGAATTCCTCTTCGTAGTCGGACCACCGGCCGTTGCTCGTGGACGCCGTCAGCTGGTAGACCGTGCCCCGACTCTCTATGAAAGCGACCATGCCCCGCACTTTCACCCAATACGGCAGCCACGTGAACGACCCCCGAACAACGAGGAGAGACCCGACCTGGTCCCGGGAAAGCGACCCGCGGAGTTTCGCGACCTTGCCAAAGAAGATGCTGGCGGCGCTGTCCGCGGTGCGCTCGTCCCGGGCCCTGAGATCGAGCACCGCGTCATGGTCGGGAGTCTCCGCCCGTGCGGCTGTGCCGACGTTCGTGAGCAACCAGCGCTTGGGAAACGTGACCTGGTAGCCCCGTGCCGGGACCACGAACCGGTGCCCCTTGAAGAAGCCCGGCCGCGCGTCCGGGCCGTAAGCCAAACCACTCACGCGCGCGAGGTAGGTATCGCGCTCGATCCGAGTTCCTGCCGAGAGCAGCTCTGCTCGCTTGCGCACGACACCCTCGATGCGGCGCTCCGGGCTGGGATGCGTCGCGAGCCACTCGGGAAGCGGTTCATCCACTCCGAGGGGGCTGACCGAGTGGACGGTGCGGTCGAGCATACGGAGGACAGACACCATTTCCATCGGGTCGTAGCCGGCCTCGGACATGTAGCGCAACCCCAGGCCGTCCGCCTCCTGCTCCGCTTCGCGGGAGTTCGCGGCCAGCAGGGCCTGCGTGCCAACCACATCCCCGTACAACTGGGTCAGGGAGCTTCCGGTGGTACCGGCCACTAGCCCGCGTCGCTCCAACTCGCGCCGCGCGCTCTGACCCCCGACATGACGTGCCGCAACGTGCCCGATCTCATGACCCAGAACGGCGGCCAGCTGCGCTTCCGAGTTCAAGTGCTCGAGCAATCCGCGCGTCACGTAGACGAACCCGCCGGGCAGCGCGAACGCATTCACGACGGGAACGTCAAGCACGCGGAACGTCCAGGGGAGACCCGGCCGCTCGCTGGTCGCAGCCAGCCGCGCGCCGAGGTCGTGCAGGTAGTGGTCCCACGCTGAATCCTCTAGAAACCGGCGCGTCGCAACCAGACAATCATCGATGTCGCGCCCCATCTGGATCTCGTGGGGCTCTTTGATGAAGACGGGCTGCGATGATGTCGGTTGCTGACCAGCAGCAGGGACGCTGACAACGAGAACGGCTATCGCGAGCACGCCCAGCCGACGTGGGTTGACCGACCAGCGGATGAACTTGGTGATAGGAACGTCTACTGCCATGTGCTGCCTCGGTTGCGGGCGATGCGAGGCGAAACCTACCGGCCCCACCACCGTCCCTGTCAACCTGTCGTGCTATGCCATCAACGCATGGGATCAATACGAAAACGAGCAGCCGACTCGGCTCGATTCTCGGCGACTGCGAGACAGGCCCGGCAGGAATCGTCGCGCCGGCGCGAGTACCTGGCGGGCCGACGAGCAGGAGCGGAGCGACTGCGAGACAGGCCCGGCAGGAATCGAACCTGCAACCCCCGGTTTTGGAGACCGGTGCTCTACCAATTGAGCTACGGACCTAGGATTTGCGGGTGGAAGTTAGCTAGTCAGGCGACTCCGGCAACACCCTCGACTGAGGAGTCGCTACCGGCGGAATCTCGATGCGTCTGAAGAATCTTGGGTCGTAAGGGTAGTCGCGGTACTGCGGGTTACGAAATCTGACATACATGCGCTGCACTCGAGCCGGGGCAAGGCGGAACAGCTTGCGCTTCAGTCGTGAAGAGAACGTCGGCTCGGTGTGCGTCCCATGAGATGCGTTCGGCCCCGCCGCCGCCGGATCTCGAGTTCTCTGCAAGGAGTCCCACGCCGGTACTCTGGACGCCGGGTTCGTCCTGACTGATTCCCAGGCGGCCACGTATCCACTCTGGTGCGGCGGGGTGGTGAGCGCCCGAACGGCTGCAACCTTCTTGGCGATTACGAACAGGTTCGTCGGCCGCGAGTTGACGACCCCGACTCTTTCATTGACCGCCGCAGGATCGGCCACCTCAAACCACTCCGGTCGGGGGCGGTTCTCGAACACGATCATCCGCACGACTTGGAATCCATTGGACGCGCTGAACACTCTGAAGAACAGCTCGGGACTGAACTGGTAGAACCCGTGTCCCATGAAGTTGTTGGTGGGTGTAATCGCCAGGAAATGCCCTCCGACTTGGATCATGTCCATGCAGTTCGCGATCGCGACCGGAAAATTGAAGACGTGCTCCAACGTCCCTCCGTCCAGCACGGCGGTGAACCGGTTCTGGAAACGTTCGCCGATCGGCGAATTCAAGTCGCTGATCTCGCTCGCGTGCTCCCAGTCGGAGGCGTCAAGCGAGCAGATCTCCGTGGCGCCCAGTTGTTCGAGGAATGGCTCCGCGTAACCGCCACCTCGCTTCAGCAAGCCATCGATCGCGTCCGTTCCGAGCGAATAGCCGAACGCCGCCAGATTCTCTCGCAGCGCCCCGGCGGGCGCGACGAGTCGCTGCCTCCCCAGCATCGCGGTCCTGGCAAAGGACACTCCGAGTGTCCTGGCATACAGAAGGCACGTGGTCGCGTTGGCATCCAGTCCCATGACTGTTCCTCCACCCCGAAACATGCCGGAAAAACAACGGCCCCGCAGAGCGGAGCCGCTTGAAGCAGGGTGGCTGACGGGAATTGAACCCGCAACCTCTGGAGCCACAGTCCAGCGCTCTAACCAATTGAGCTACAGCCACCACGCGGGGGCGGAATCTAATCCTTCATCCCGCAGGCCAGAAGCGCCGCGCCACCTCGGCCGTGCGCGGGTCCACCGGCACGCGCGCGCCGTCGAGCGATTCGATCGGCACCACGCCCCGCACCGCATTCACCAGAAACAGGCTCTTGCCCTCGAGCTGCGCGCGCTGCGCGCGCACTTCCTCCCCCTGCACCAGCTCGAGCACCCGCGCCCGCCCGATTCCCGGGAGAATCCCGAGGTCGAGCGCCGGCGTGCGCAGCCCCTCGCGCTCCCACCAGCAGAGGCTCCACACGGTGCCTTCCGCCACCCACCCTTCGTGCGTCAGCAGCAACGCGTCGTCCGCCTCGGCGATGTCGGCCTCACGCGCGGCGTCCGCGAAACAATCGCGTGCCGTAGTCTTGTGCGGATAGGCTACGTGCGGTTCCGAGGCCGTGATCACATCCGGCGTCGCGGGGGACGGCACCTCGCGCACCGTCACCGACGCCTGGCCCTGGGACACCTCGATCCGCAGCACCGCGCTCCCCATCTCCAAAAAGGGCTGCACGAGCTCCGCCACGTCGCGTGACGGCGACGGCAGGCCCAGGGCGCCGAGCGACCGGGTCAACCGGGCCAGGTGCCGCTCGAACAGCAGGATGCGCCCCTCGCGCACCCGCATGGTCTCGATCAACCCCAGCCCGGCAGCATCCATAGACTCGCAAATTACGGAAGCCGCTGCACCTACGGCAACGTGGCCCTACCCCTCCCCGCCGCTCATCCCTCGACCCCTATTGCATCTTCCCGTCGGTTTTCCAACAGTAGTGGCCGGCAACATGCCCTGCGCCCGCTACTTCAGTCTCTAAGGAGATCGTGATGAACGTCCGTACCCTGCTGCTCGGCTCCCTCGCGCTCGTGGCGGGCGCCGCGTGCTCCCACAAGCCGCCCGAGGACTACGCCCCCGATCCGGGCCTGCTCGCCCACATTCGCGACATCGAGATTTCGATAACGCCGGTCGCGGCGTGCCCCGGTAGCTGGATCCAGGCCAACTATCAGGCCGTGATCGACGATGGCACCCGGGTCCCGTTCGTCCGCAGCTACGACAAGAAGCATCCGCCACGGCTCCACATCACCTTCCTCGAGCGCACGAGCGCCGAAGCGTCCAGTAATAAGGATGGGAATTGGGTGACCAATGCGGATCCGATCCTGACCGCGACCACCGGTTTCCGGCTGACGGCGACACTCAAGGCAAAGCCGAGCATCACGCACACGCTCGTGGTCCCACCGGACTACAGCTGCGCGCCGCATACCTTCGCCTACTCGGGAGCGACGGGCCGCGTGTCGCAGGGCGGTCAGATGGGGCCCGACATCACCGTGCGGCTCGGCCGGGCGCGCTCGCCGTACTACGAGAAGCTCCTCATGGCGGCCATCGAGGTCGGCTCGCAGCCCGCCTTCTATGAACTGTACGACGCCCGCACCATACCTCCGGCCGACTTCCTCCAGATCGAATCCCGCGGCGGCGCCGGTGGGCCAGGCATGGCCGGCCCGCACGGGGGCGATGGAACGAACGGTGCCGGCGGGTGCCCCGCGCAGCCCGGCGGTAACGGCGGCGCCGGCGGCGACGGCGGACGCGGCGGCCCCGGAGGCCAGGGCGGACAGATCACGATTGTGGTGCCGGAGGACGAGCCGTTCATGGCGGGGCTCGTGACCGCCCGCAGCATGGGCGGGCCCGGGGGCCCGGGTGGCAAAGGCGGCCCCGGTGGCGCGGCTGGGAAGGGTGGCCCACCGGTCGGCGGCAGCGAGGGGCGCCAGTGCGCGCGCGGCGCCGACGGTGCGGAGGGACGCAAGGGCAGCGATGGCCCCGTCGGCTGGGATGGACGGCGTGGCCCGCGGCCGATGATCGTCGAAGCGCCCTCGAACGAGGTCTTCGGTGCTGGCCTCCCGCCCGAGCTGACGGCGCTCGTCCGCGCCCCGGCTGCACCTCCGCGTCCGCGACCCTAGCCGGGAGCGCTTGCAGTCTTTCGACGTCGTCATCGTCGGCGGCGGGCATAACGGCCTCGTCGCCGCCGCCTACCTGGCTCGTGCCGGATGGCGAGTGCTGGTGCTGGAGCGACGTGATATCGTAGGCGGCGCGTGCGTCACCGAGGAGCTGTGGCCCGGCTTCAAGGTGTCCACCGCCGCCTACGTCAACAGCCTGTTCCGCCCCGAGATCATTCGCGACCTCCAGCTCGACCGGTACGGATTCGAGCTGCTCACCCGCAATCCCTCGTCGTTTACGCCCTTCCCCGACGGGCGCTCGCTCATTCTCGGCCCGGACCGCGCGTGGACCGCGCGAGAGATCGCGAAGTTCTCGAGGAAGGACGCCGAGGCTCTCCCACGCTACGAGGCGATGCTCGAGCGGACCGCCGGCCTCGTCGAGCCCACGTTGCTGCAAACGCCTCCCGACCCCTGGTCGCCGACCCCGCGCAATCTCACGCAGCTCGCCCGTCTCGCCTGGCGGTTCCTGCGGCTCGGCAAGGACGGTCCCGCGGCACTCGAGATCCTCACCGGCGCCGCACGACCGATCCTCGACCGCTGGTTCGAGTCGGAGGAGTTGAAGGCAACACTCGCGACCGACGCCATCATCGGCGCGATGGCGTCTCCCGCCACGCCCGGGACGGCCTACGTGCTGTTTCACCACGTGATGGGCGAATGCAACGGCGTGCGCGGCGTGTGGGGGTACGTGCGGGGCGGCATGGGGCGCTTGAGCGAGGCGCTCGCGACCGCCGCGCGCGCACACGGCGCCGAGATCCGCGTCGGGGCGGGCGTCGCCCGGATTCTGTCGCGTGGGGGACGCGTCGCCGGCGTCGCGCTCGAAGATGGAACGGAGATCCGGTCGGCCCGCGTGGCATCGAGTGTGGACCTTCAGGCCACGTTTCTGCGCATGGTCGACCCCGCGGACCTGCCGCCCGATTTCCTGTCTGCCGTACGGGGCGTGGACTACGCCAGCGCGTCGCTCAAGATCAACGTCGCGCTCTCCGAGCTGCCCGATTTCACCTGCCTTCCCGGCACCGCGCCGGCCGCTCATCACCGCGGCACCATCCACATCGCGCCGACGCTCGACTACATGGAAGACGCGTTCGACGACGCCCGTCGCGGGCGCCCCTCAGCCCGGCCCATTCTCGAGTGCACCATTCCGTCGGTCGTGGATCCGACGGTCGCGCCGCCGGGCCGGCACCTCATGTCGATGTTCGTACAGTACGCACCCTACGCGCTGGGCGAGGGCGCGGGAGAATGGGATCGCCTGAAGGAGCCCTTCGCCGACCGCTGCATCGATCTGCTCGCCGAGTACGCGCCCAACGTGCGGCGGGCGGTGGTCCATCGGCAGGTGCTCTCACCGCTCGACCTCGAGCGCCGCTTCGGCCTCACGGGAGGCAACATCTTCCAGGGTGCGATGGGCCTGAATCAGTTGTTCTTCCTGCGCCCCCTCCCCGGCTATGCGGACTATCGCACCCCGATTCGCGGCCTGTACCTCTGCGGCGCGGCGACCCACCCCGGCGGCGGCGTGATGGGCGCCTGCGGGTACAACGCGGCGCGGGAGATGCTGCGCGACGGCAAGCGCTAGGGCGCCACCGGAGTGGGCCGGATGTAGATTCCCGGACACCACGCGCGCTCACGCCTTTTCCTGGTCCCACGATGACACGCACGCTCAGAATGCTCGCCGTCTCCGGCGTCCTGCCCTTCGCCCTGGCCGCCCAATCCAACGCGGAGCGCGTCGCGAGCGGCGCCTACATCCGCTCGCATGACTACGATCTGGTGCACCAAGTCATCGAGGTCAAAGACTTCGATTGGGACTCGGCGGCATTCAACGGCCGGGTGTCAACGACGCTCGTGGCGCTGCGACCGGGACTCGACTCGGTGATCCTCGATGCCGGGAAGCTCCTCACGATCCGCCGAGTCACGAATGCCGGCGGCGCGGCCTTGCGCTTCACGACGCACGGCGACACGCTCGTCGTCTTCCCGCCGAAGGCGGTGGCATTTCACGACACCACCAGGTTCACGATCGACTACCGGGGCCGCGTCCAGGACGGGAAGGGGCTGACGTTCATCAACTCGGAGGGCCGGGACCACCGCCCGCAACAGCTCTGGAGCCAGGGCGAGGACATGAACAGCCATTTCTGGTTCCCGACCTACGACTTCCCGAACGACCGGATGACCTGGGAGCTGCGAGCGACCGTGCCCGCCAAGTACACGGTCGTGTCGAACGGCCGCCTCGTCTCCGACCGCAAGAACGCCGACGGCACCCACACCGTCGCCTGGCTCGAGGAGCAGCCCAGCGCGACCTACCTCGTTTCGATCATCGTCGCCCCGCTCGTGAAGATCAGCGATGCGTGGCGCGGCATCCCGGTCGACTACTACGTCTATCCCACGGATAGCGCGCTCGCCCGACCCCTGTTTCGCCTCACGCCCGACATGATCGACACCTACTCGCGCCTCACCGGCGTTCCGTACCCGTGGGCCAAGTACGCTCAGACCACCGTCGCCGATTTCTTCGGCGGCATGGAGAACGTCAGCGCCACGACACTCGTCGACTGGCTACCGGACGGGCGCGCGTACGCGGACCGGCCCTGGTATCAGTGGATCCTGATCCCCCACGAGCTGGCGCATCAATGGTTCGGGGACTACGTCACGACCGTCGACTGGGCAAACATGTGGCTGAACGAGGGCTTCGCCGAGTTCCTTCCGGGAGCGTACTGGCGCGCGAAGCTGGGACCCCACGCCGAGGATGACTACTTCCTCGACGAGTACAGCCACTTCATGCAGATCGACGGCCGCCGCCGCATGCCGCTCGCCGCCCGCGGCTCGAACAACATCTACCCGAAGGGCGCGCTCGTGCTGCGGATGCTGCACCGCTACCTCGGCCCGGAGCGCTTCTGGGCGTCGCTCCACACCTACCTCACGCGCCACGCGCTGGGCAACGCCTCATCGGACGATCTGCGTCAGGCCGTGCTCGATGCCACCGGGGAGAATCTCGATTGGTTCTGGGATCAGTGGGTCTATGAGGCCGGCTACCCCGAGTTCGCGGTCTCGGCGACCTACGACTCGACCGCGCGACGTCTCACGCTCGCCGTGAAGCAGACACAGCAGGACACGAGCACGGCCGACAGCTCCGGACTGCGCTACACGACCCCGGCGGTCTTCCGGATGCCCGTCACGATCCGGGTCGGCACCCTGAGCGGCGACGTCACCCGCCGCGTGATGCTCGACACGCGCGAGCAAAGCGTCGTCATCGAGCCGCTCGGCCCGCCGACGATGGTCGTCTTCGATGATGGCAACGCGGTGCTCAAGACGCTGGCCTTCGATCAGCCGACCGCCTGGCTCGCGACGCAGCTGCGGCGCGACCCCGACCTCTGGAACCGGGCCTGGGCGATCCAGCAGCTCATCGCGCGCGCCGGCGATTCCACTGCCGCTCGGGCGCTCGTCGATGCCGTCACCGGGGCGGACTACCCCGCCACGCGCGCCCATGCCGCGGAGGCGCTCGCCGCCTTCCCGGAGCCCGTCGCGGTTCCCGCGCTGGAAGCGGCGCTCCACGATACGGCGGCGACGGTGCGCCAGGCGGCGCTCGATGCCCTCGGCAACTTCAGTGGGCCGAGGGTGGCAGAGCTCGCCCGCACGGCGCTCCGCACCGATACCAGCTACGAAGTGCGCGCTGCCGCGGTCGCCACGCTCGCCGCCGCCGACTCGAGCGGCCGCCGCGCGGTGATCGCCGAGGCGCTTGGCACGTCTTCCTATCAGGACGTGATCCGCACGGCGTCGTTGCGCGCCGTCGCCCAGACGAACGATACGAGCTTCATTCCTCAGGTCGAGGGTTTGCTCGGCGTTTACCGCGTCCCCGCTCAGGTGCTCGCCGCCCTCGGCAATCGCGGCAGCAGTCGCGCGCTCGACGTCCTGAGCGCCCATCTCGACGATGCGCGGCCCTACGTCCGGCGCTGGGTGCTGCAAGCCTTCCAGAACAGCGTGCAGCGCGATCTCGCCATCGCCCGCCTTCGCGCCGTGGAGGGACAGCTGAAATACGCCGACACGCGGAAGAGCGCCGCCGCATTGCGGCAGCGCCTCGAGGAGCGGAAACCCGGCGCGTGAACGGCCTCGGCTCGTACTGGCGGGTGAGCCGCGCGCCCCGCTACAGCTTGCTCTTCGCCTTGCCGCTCCTGCTCACCTACCAGGTGCTGGCCGCGCTGCAACCCGTGACCGCGCAAGGCTCGGTTCGCAACGGCGCGGACGTCATCCTCGAAAGTGTGTTCGTGGCGCTCGCCGGCCGAGAGGGACCGCTGGTGTTCATGGCCTGCCTGGTCGCGTTCGGGCTCTGGCTCGTGATCCGGGACATGCGGCGCCATGGGGGCCGCCTGCGCGGCGTCGTGTTCGTGGCGATGCTGGCCGAGGCCGCCGTGCTTGCGGTCGCGTTCGGACTAGCGGTAGGTGGTCTGACGACGCGCGTCGTGGGTCCCCCCCAGACCGCGCTGCTCAGTCAGGGCCAGGTGGAGAACATGGCCTTCGCGACCCGCCTGATGTTGTCGGTTGGAGCCGGTCTGTACGAGGAACTGCTGTTCCGGGTCGTGCTGGTCGCGGCGCTCGCTTGGTTCGGCCAGACGATCCTCGGGTGGCGTCCCGTGGTCGCGGGCGTCTGCGCGACGCTCGTTGGCGCGGCCATTTTCTCCGCGGTGCATTACATCGGCACCTACGGCGACCGTCTCACACTCTATTCATTCGTATTCCGCATGCTCGCGGGCGTGTTCTTCAGCGCGCTCTATCTGACGCGCGGGTTCGGGATCACGGCCTGGACCCACGCGCTCTACGACACGCTGCTGCTGCTCGCGTGAAGGCGTGCCGTCAGGCGCGCTCGGGCGCCCGATCGACCACGTAGATGTTGCGCTGAGCGGTGGGCATCATGACCAGGTCGAGGATGTTGACGTGCGGGGGGAGGTTCACGACGTAAGCGATGGCGTCCGCCACGTCGTCCGCCGAGAGGGGCGTGAACCCACGATAGACGGCCTTGGCCTGAGCTTTGTCGCCGTGAAACCGGACTTCGGAGAACTCGGTCTCGACGAACCCGGGGTCCACGCTCGACACGCGGATCGCGGTGCCCGCCACGTCCAGGTTCATCCCTTCGTTCAGGGCGCGCAGGGCATATTTGGTCGCGTTGTACACGTTCCCGCCGGGATACACCATGTGCCCCGCGGTGCTGCCGATGTTCACGACGTGCCCGGTACCCCGCGTCACCATGTGCGGCAGGAGCGAGCGGGACACGTTCAGCACGCCCTTGATGTTCGTGTCGATCATCTTGTCCCAGTCCTCGAAATCCCCCTCCTGCAGCTTGCTGAGGCCGCTCGCGAGTCCCGCGTTGTTGAGCAGGATATCGGGAACGCCCCCCGCATCTCCTTTCCCTCCACGACCTCCACCGCTCTCCACCAACGCCCTGCCTGCCTCAAGGACCGCCTCGCGATCGCGCACGTCGACCTCGGCGATCCCGACTTCCGTCCCGTGCGCCTTTCGCAATTCGGCCGCGAGCGTCTCCAGCCGGTCGACGCGTCGCGCCCACAACACGAGACGCGCGCCCTGGGCGGCGAACCGCCGTGCACACGCCGCGCCGATCCCCGAGCTCGCGCCCGTGATCAGCGCCAACGTCCCCGCGATCCTGGTCATGGGTCTACCGCATGTTCCCGGTATGGCCGAGCGAGTAGCGCCCCGGCTGCGGCCACACCGTGAGGCCGTGCGGCCCGTACTGCACGCGGATGCGATGCTTGAGCGCCCCCGTCTCGGTGTCGAACACGTAGACCTCGGCGTCGAAGCGGCCCGATAGCCACAGCTCGCGGCCGTCGGCACTGACGTTCCCCATGTCGGGACTCCCCCCACCCGGCACCGGCCAGGTGGCGACCACGCTGCGCGTGGCGCAGTCGATGACGCTCACGCTCCCCGGGCCGTGCGGACCGCCGCGCACCGTACGCCATCCACGATTCGCCACGTACATGCGCCGCCCGTCCCGGCTCGGATAGATCCCGTGCGCGCCGATCCCCGTGCGGATGAACCCGATCACCCGAAAGGCATCGGGATCGAGCACGTGCACCCCGTCGGCCGTCATGTCGGCGACGTAAAACACGCGCCCGTCGGGCGCCGAGCGGATGTCCTGCGGCATCGCGTGGCCCACCGAATCCGCGGGCAGCTGGAGGTAGCCCAGCACGGTGTGGGACTCGACGTCGAGCTTCACGAGCTGCCCCGAGAACTCGCACGTCGCGACGGCAAACCGGCCGTCTAGCGTGAAATCCATGTGGTCAATGCCCTTGCATGCCACGGGCACTGAGTACTGGAGCACCATGGTATGCGGATCGCGGAAGTCGAGGCGCGCCTCGCGCTCGGCCACCACGATCGCGTGCTGCCCGTCGGGAGTGAAGTACAGGTTGTAGGGGTCCGCAACGGGCAGCCGGCGCCCGGGCTTGCCCGTGACGGGATCGATCGGTGTGAGTGAAGCCGAGTCCTTGTTCGCTACCCACAACGTCTTGAGGTCGTAAGCCGGGACCACGTGTTGCGGAGACGCCCCGGTTGGAAACGTGCGCAGCACACGGTACGTGGCGGGATCGATGACGCTCACGCTCGCGGAGGCGCTATTGGGAACGTACACGCGCGGCGTGGCGCCCCGTGCCACTGCACTCAACATCCCTGGTCCCGCCGCCGCGTAAATGTTCAGACTGTCGACCGGAGGCGGCATGCCGGGCAGCATGGGCCGAGCTGCGCGCGCCGTGTCGGCCGTCTCGGAGCGCGGTTTGTCACCGGCGCCCCTCCCGCATGCGAGAAGCGCCGAGGTGACGAGAACGACTGCCCTCAACCCTGCTTCCGTTTCGCCGTGGGCGGCAGCAGACCGTTCAGCCGCAGATAGATCGCCTGCTGGCTGTAGTGATCCGCCCAGTCGATGGCGATGGCAAACATCTCGTCGGCTCGCGCCATCTTGCGACCGAAGAAGGGGATGCTGTCGGCGAGACCCGTATCGCCCATCTTCGCAAATGCCGACGTGCAGTAGTCAAACGACTGCCTCAGGCGCGCGACGAGCTTGTCCTTCGCATCCGTTGCCGTCACCTTGGGCGCCGCGGGCGCCGTGGTCCCGCTGATCCAGCCGCACATCATGTCGTTGCCTTCGGCGAGGTGAACGACCACGTCTGCGAAGCTCATCTGCGCAGGCGTGGGCTTGAAGCCGTACTTCTCAGCGGGCATCTCCTCGGCGGCCTCAACGAGATTGCGCGAGAAGTTCGCCGTGGAAAGGCGGAGGGCGTTCGACACGGGTGTCTGGGCGGAGAGACGCAGACCGGACATCGAGACGCAGACCACGCACAACACCATCGTATGGATGCGAGACATCACCACCTACCGGTAGGAGTCGGGAGGAGTCTCGCGCTCCTCCTCGCGCGAGGCAAGGGGCGCCGGTCAGGCCTGCCAGTCGATCACCACCTTGCCGGTGTTCTTGTTCTCCCGCATCCGCTGGAACGCGGCCGCCGCGTCCGCGGGCCGGAACACACGATCGACCACGACGCTCAGCCGTCCGGCATCAAAGCCGGGCAGGATTTCCTCGCGAAATCGCCTCACGATCGCCGCCTTTTCCTCCCGACTCCGCGACCGGAGCGTCGAGCCCACGAGGCGGGCGCGCTTCTTCATAAGGAGAGACAGATCGAGCTCGATGCGGGGCCCCGACATCGTGGCGAGGCACAGGATCGTGCCCCCGGTGGCGAGTACGGCCAGATCTCCGGGCAACGTCGCCGCGCCGACCGGGTCCAGGATAGCGTGGACGGCGTTCTTCCCCCAGCTCGACTCGATCGCGCGCACCATGTCCTCGTCAGGCGAGAGCAGCGCGAGATCGGCACCCGCCGCCGCGAGCGCCGGCAGCTTCTCCTTTGTCCGGGTCGTGGCCGCCACGCGCGCCCCCAGATACTTGGCCACCTGGATCGCCGCGATCCCGACACCCGACGCGCCGGCATGCACGAGCACCGTTCCACCCGGCGGGAGCTTCACTTCGATCGCGAGGTTCACGAACGCGGTGAGAAAGGCTTCGGGGATGCCGCCGCATGCGATAGGATCGAGCCGCGCGGGGGCGGGAAACACCTGGCCACGCGGGGCGGCGACGTATTCCGCGTGCCCCCCACCCGCCAGCAGGGCGCACACGCCTTCGCCCGTCGCCGCGACGGTGCCCGCGATCTCGAGACCGAGGATCGCGGGCTCGCCGGGAGGTGGTGGGTACCGCCCGGCGATCTGCGACAGGTCAGCGCGGTTGATACCGGATGCGGCGACGCGGATGAGGAGTTCATCGGCGCGTGGCGCGGGTGTCTCCACCTCGCGAAGCTCCGCGAGGTATCCTTGACCCTGCTCGGTGACGTGGAGGAAACGAATGGCGTGCCTCAGGGCACGACGTCGGGTCCTGACACCTTCCGCACGTGACAACCATCCGGGACGTCGAACACGTACACGGCGGAGAACACGAGCCCGCCCTCCCACCCGGTGACCTGCACCGAGTCGCCGCTGGTCCGCAGCTGCCCGCGGAAGTTGTCGTCGAGGATCACATAAGTGCCCGGCACGGTGATGCCGTTTTGAGGCACCGGGAATCTGGCCCCGGTGCGCAGCACACTATCTGAGATGGTAAGGCCCATGATCGGCCCAGCGGTGGTCTGGGCCCGGACCTGTACGTACGCAAACGAGTCCGTACATACGGTCCCGGCCATGTCGTCAGTGCAACCTAGGGCCCCAGCGACGGCGGCAGAGAGAACGAGGAGTGGGGATATCCGCACGCCCGGAATCTGGATTCCCCACCCCTCGCCAGACAAGGATTTGGCTCACGTCCCCAAGGATCGGTGGGGACCGGGGTTGGGCCTTAGGACGCGATCTTCAGATCGTCTCGCACCCTGATCACCCCCGGGGTGCCCGCCGCCGCCGCGACCGCTTCGTCGCGCTCAGCGAGCGTGCGCACGCGCCCCCGCAACAAGGCCGAGCCGCCGCGGACCTCAACCTTGATCCGATCGCGCCACAGCAGCGGCCTGCGCCGCAGCGCCTCCATCACCCGCCGGGTCGCGTCGCTCGGCGCATAGGGGGGCTGCACCTTGATCAGGTTCGTCACTCCTTTGACGCCGACGAGTCGCTGCACGGCGTCCTCGGCGGCCAGTCGCTCGGCGTAGTAGTCCACGACGCCTGTGAGGGTGAGCCAACCGGAGGCGATCCCGACGACCACCTTGCCCCGCGGCACCAGCGCGTCCGCGTCGGACACGCACGTCACGGCCTGGACCAGCTCCTCGTCGCTCCGCTCCTGGGCCGGCTGGAGCACGACCGCGATGTCGTTGTGGACCTTGCGAACGCCACGCACTCGGCGGGCGGCACGCCCCGCGGCAACCTTGTGCGGGTAGCTCCGCACCGCACCGGATAGCGTCACCACCCGGTCGCGCACGTCGACCAGCACGTTGGCGCCGTTGAGCGCGGGCTCACGCCCGAACTCCTCGAACACCCTGCTCTGCAGCTCGCTTGCTACGCCTGCATCGTCGCGATCCGCGAGCCACATCTCGATGCTCATGCCGCCACCCACACTGTCCTCCCTTCCTGTGCGAAGACTTCGGTTCTGCCCGGCGTTCACATGCGGGGCGCGGAAGAGGCTCTCACTCCCCGCGCCCCGCAAGACCCGCTTCTAGCTGTGCGTCTCCTGTAGAGCGCGCTGCTGCACGGCATCGGCGTTCACGGCGGTGAGGGCCGCGTTGTCCTCCTCGCCCGTCCGGATGCGGATGACGCGCTCGATTGCCTGCACGAAGATCTTCCCGTCACCCACGGAGCCGGTGCGCGCGGATGACAGAATGGCCTTGATCGTGGGCTCCACGAACGGCTCGGAGCAGACCATCTCGATCCGCACCTTCTCGCGGAACTCGAGCACCACAGTGGAGCCGCGGTAGGTCTCCATCAGCTCGCGCTCGCCGCCGTGCCCGCTGACGCGGCTGATGGTGATGCCCGTGACCCCGGCGCGAAACAAGGCCGCCTTCACATGCGGCAGGCGCTCGGGTCGGATGACGGTGGTAATCAGCTTCATGGTCGTGTCGTCCTCTCAGGTTCCAGGTGACGCAACCGCAGCTGACCCGCCGCTTGCAGGCCAGCTGTCGTCGCGCGTGATCTACGCCGCTGCCTTTGACCCCAACGAGACCGCCGCACTCTCGCTCAACAGCACCGCCGATGCCACATCCGGGGTGTCGGGATAGGCGAGCGCGCCCATCTCGGGCAGATCGAGACCCAGCTCCTCGGCTTCCGCCGTGACGCGATGGCCACCGACCAGCACGGCCGTGATCTTGTAGAACACGTAGGTCATGACCCCCACGGCCACGAAGTTGGTGATGCCGCCGATGCATTGCGCGACAAACTGGCTGGCGTCACCATAGAACAAACCCTTCACAGCTCCGGGCACACCGTTCCATCCGTCGCCATACGTTCCGTCCGCGAGCAAGCCCAGCGACAGGATTCCCCAGAGGCCGTTGACGCCGTGCACCGAAATCGCACCGACCGGGTCGTCGATCCTGAGCCTTCGCTCAACGAAGAACACCGCCCAGCAGACTAGTACGCCGGCCACGCCGCCGATCAGCACCGCCGACGGCGCGGTGACGAACGCGCACGGCGCCGTGATCGCCACGAGGCCGGCGAGCGCGCCGTTCGCGAGCATCGAGGGGTCGGGCTTGCCGTAGTTCATCCACATGTACAGCATCGCCGTGATGCTGCCCGCCGCCCCAGCCAGCATCGTGTTGGTCGCGATCACACCGATGCGAAGATCGGACCCGGCGAGGGTGGATCCCGGATTGAACCCGAACCATCCAAAGCACAGGATGAAGGTCCCGATGATGGCCATCGGAATGTTGTGGCCCGGAATCGCGTTGGCGGTGCCGTCCGCGTTGTATTTTCCGCGCCGGGCACCGAGCAGCCAAGCTCCGAACAGGGCGATCACACCACCCGTCATGTGCACGACCGATGACCCGGCGAAGTCGACGTGCCCGTGCCCGAGCCCCGCGTTCGTGCCGAGCTGCGCCAGCCATCCCCCGCCCCATACCCAGTTCGCGTAGATCGGATAGATGAACGCGCCGATGAATACGCTGAACGCCGCGAACGCCGAGAAACGCCAGCGCTCCGCCATTGCGCCGGTGGGAATCGTCGCCGTCGTGTCCATGAACACCATCTGGAACAGGAAATACGTGAAGACGGGCGCAGAGTACGCGACGCCCGTCAGGAAGAAGCCCGTATGCCCGAAGAGGCCCCAGGGCTTGCCACCAAGCGTGAGGGCAAATTCGTTGCTCAGCTTGTCGTACCCGCCGAGCGTCGCCAACGGACCGAGGCCGCCCGCCTGGATCGCGAACCCGATGATCCAATAGCCCATCATCGCCAGGCCGTATACCATGAAGTTCATGGCGATGGTGTGCGCGGCATTCTTCGCGCGCGTGAATCCGGTTTCCACCATCGCGAACCCGGCCTGCATGAACATCACGAGGAAGCCCGTGACGAGGGTCCACACGAAGTTGATGGCGACCGTGTTGGCCGCCGCCGCGTCGCTGGCCGCCTTCGCGAGTGAGTCTGGCGCAGCCGGTGCCTGCGCCATCAGCCCGAGGGGCAACACCAACGCAAGGACCGCGAGTACCGCAGACCGTTTCATGCACAGCTCCCGTGTGGGGGTTGGGGGCTTGAGGACGCGGCCACCGGTGCGGCTGCGTCTGTGTACGCCGAAACGTGCACAGGACGCATCAGATTGTCAACACTCTGCATTCTAGCAGACGCGTTATGTGCAAACTGCTACGAAAATATTGCTATAATGACACGAATTAGCTAGGCTTCACCGCACCCCAAACCCCGACGACATGGTGCTTTCGCTCGCCGACTCGCTCTCCGCGCTGACCGCGCTCCACGCCGACCCCGTGCCGGAGCTTCTCCTGACCCTCGCCGTCATCCTGGGCGCCGCCAAGCTGGGCGGCGACCTAGCCGAGCGGGTCGGGCAGCCCGCGGTCTTGGGTGAGCTCCTCGTGGGCGTTCTGCTCGGCAACCTCGGCTTCATCGGGCTGCCGTGGGCGCGTGCGGCGGTCGCGGACCCGACCCTCGACGCCCTCGCCCGCCTCGGGGCTGTCCTCCTGCTCTTCGAAGTGGGCCTCGAGTCCACGGTGGGCGACATCCTGAAAGTGGGCGGGCGCTCCTTCGCCGTAGCCGTGCTCGGTGTGGTCACGCCATGGATTTTGGGCTGGGGCGTCGGTGCGTGGCTCCTGCCCCAGCACAGCACGTACGTCCACGCGTTTCTCGGCGCCACGCTCACCGCGACGAGCGTCGGCATTACCGCCCGCGTCATGCAGGACCTCGAACGCTCGCACACGCCCGAGGCACGGATCATCCTCGGCGCCGCAGTGATCGACGACGTGCTCGGGCTCGTGATTCTCGCCGGCATCACGAGCGTCATCTCCGCGGCGAACCTTGGCACCGACCTGTCCTACGGACAGCTCGCGCTCGTGCTCGCGAAAGCACTCGCATTCCTGGTGAGTGCCCTCGCGCTCGGGCGCGCCGTGTCACCGCGCCTGTTCGGGTGGACGAGAAAACTGCGCGGCCGCGGCTTGCTTCTCACGACCGCGCTCGTGTTCTGCTTCGTCCTGGCCTACCTGGCATCGGTAGTCGGACTCGCCCCCATCGTCGGCGCTTATGCGGCCGGCCTTGTGCTCGAGAAGGTGCACTACGTGAGCTTCACGAGCGGAGGCGAGCATCCGCTCGAGGACCTGGTCCGACCGATCGGAACGCTGCTGGTCCCTGTTTTCTTTGTCCTCATGGGCATGCGCGTGGATCTCGCGGCATTCACCCGTCCCGAGATTCTGGGGCTCGCCGGGCTCCTCGCTGTCGCCGCCGTCCTTGGCAAGCAGGCGTGCGCCTTTGCCGGCTTCGGCCCCCGCCTCGACCCGCTCGTCATCGGCATCGGCATGATTCCGCGGGGCGAGGTGGGGCTGATTTTCGCCAACCTGGGGCTCGCCCTCACGTTGCACGGAGAGCGTATCGTCGACCAACGCGTCTATTCGGCAGTCGTGATCATGGTGGTAATGAGCACCCTGGTCACGCCCCCCGCCCTGAAGTGGGCATTCGCCCGCGGACGAGGAGCAGGTAGACTTCACGGAGTGTCGTGAAGCAACTCCTCATCCCTCGCTACGGCCCGCCGAGCGTGCTCACCGTGCGCGAGGCGCCCGACCCTCCGGTTACGCTAGGGTCGGTGCGGATCCGCGTGACGGCCGCGGGGATCAACTTTGCTGATCTGATGGCCCGCCAGGGCCTCTACCCCGACGCGCCGAAGCCACCGTGCGTCGTGGGTTACGAGGTCGCCGGGGTCGTAGATGCCGTCGGCGACGGTGTCACTACGCCGCGAGTGGGGGACCGTGTCATCGCCCTCACCCGCTTCGGCGGCCAGAGCGACGTCGTCGTCGTGCCGCCTGCGCAGGTTTTCCCCCTACCCGGCGGCTGGACCTTCGAGCAGGGTGCGGCGCTTCCCGTCACCTATCTGACAGCGCATCACATGCTCGATCGCGTCGCGGCGGCCCGGACGGGAGAGACGGTCTTGGTGCACGCGGCGGCGGGCGGGGTCGGCATCGCGGTCGCCGAGCTGGCGCGCATCATGGAACTGCGCGTGCTCGGCCTGGCCTCACCCTCGAAGCACGAGACGTTGCGGAGTTACGGCGTGGAGCCGCTAGACCGAACCGATTCGGACTGGCCTGCGGCGGTGCGGCGCCTCGCGCCAAGTGGAGTGGATGTCGTGCTCGATGCGGTCGGCGGGGACTCGTGGCGCCGCGGCTACGCGTTGCTCGCACCGGCCGGCCGCCTCGTGTGCTACGGCGTTTCCGAGTTGTCGAGCGGCCTGCGTCGCAACCTGCTGGGGGTTGTTTGGAAGGCGATCCGCTGGCCCCGCTTCGGTCCGGTCGCGTTGATGAACGACAATCGCGCGGTCGCGGGCGTCAACATCGGGCATCTCTGGAGCGCAGACGCCCTCATCCGGCCGCAGATCGAGCGCCTGCTCGGCTATGCGCGCGAGGGGCGCATTCGTCCCCGCGTGGATCGCGCGTTTCCGCTCGTCGAAGCAGCCGCGGCGCACCAGTACATCCATGAGCGCCGCAATATCGGGAAGGTGGTGCTCACCTTCGAGGGGTGACGTGAGGTTCGCGCCGCACCGACCTCAGGGACTCACGGGGGTGATCGCCCCGTCGGCCGCGCCCGCCGGATCGCTGTCGGTGTACACTCGGACCGTTGCTGCGACGTTCCGCATGATCCGGTTCAACGTGCTGTCCGTGACGCCGATGACGATCCCCGAGCGCGCGCACGGAGCGGCGCTGCAAATCGTCCCTTTGATCACCGTTCCCTGCAGAATGCGGATCCCGTTGACCGTTCCGTGCGGCGCAACAGCCAGCGAGTACGTAAAGCTGAAGGACGTTCCGGACCCGTGGATCGCGACCATGGCCCGGGCGGCCGTGTCAGCCGGGTTCTTATGCGTGGCCACGTATTGGCCGCTGGCGACGGCTTGGTAGTCGAGGATGCACTCGCATCCCCACGACGGGTTGTCGCCGCACGCGGAGCCTATGAATAGCCCCACGGCGACCGGCACCCACCACCGATTCCGGTGCATTGTGCGGACCTCAGGGACTCACTGGGGTGATCGCCCCCTCGGCCGCGCCTAACGGATCGCTGTCGGTGTACACCCGGACAACTACTTCGACGTTCCGCATCGACCTGTATAACGTGGTGTCAGAGACGCCCTTGACGACCCCAAAGGCGGCGCACGGGGCCGCGCTGCAAATCGTCCCCTTGGTCACCGTGCCTTGCAGAATCCGGATCCCGTCGACTGTCCCGTGCGGCGCGACACCCAGCGCGTACGTGAACGTATACGACGGCCCGTAGCCGACGATCGTGACGGTAGCCCTGGCCGCCGTGTCCGCGGGGTTCTTGTGGGGCGTGACGTTGTTGCCAGCCACGACCGCTTGGAAGGCAGGGGACGCGCAATCACATCCGTCGGATTCGCCGCACGCGGACGCCATGAACAGCCCACCGACGAGGGGCACCCACCACCGATGCCAGTCGCTCATGCGGACCACCCTTCCGCGTCCATCAGTACCCGAAATTGCCGGGCTCCGGAAAAACCGCGCCATCCGCGGCGCCCGCCGGATCGCTGTCGGTGTACACTCGCACCCTCAGTTGGAAGTTCTGCATCGCTCGGAACAACGTGGTGTCAGTAACACCCTTGATAATCTGGTTGGCGGGGCATGGAGCGGCGCTGCAGAGCGTACCCTCGACCGTAGCTCCCTTCAGAAGCTGGATCGAGTTGACCGTGCCGTGCGGGGGGACGTCAAGGGCGTACGTGAATACGAACGACGTCCCGGAGCCATTGATTGTGAAGCTAGCCCGTGCGGCCGTATCCGCGGGATTCTTGTGGGTGGCCACGTTGAAGCCGGTCGCGATCGCTTGGTAGGCATTGATGCAGGCACATGGGGAGTCGGACGACCTACACGCGGACGCCATGAACAGGCCCAGCACCACCGACGCCCGTCTCGGATCCCAATGGCTCATACCCACCTCCGACAACCTCACACCTGATCCCTGACACCTGCCCTTAGCATAGCGGAGGGTTCCGCCCCTCGGTACTCCGCCGTCCTCCAGGGATGTCACCCGAACGTCCTCGTCGGCTGCAAAAAGACGCTCGTGGGACGTGAGGCACATCACCTTCGAGCGCGTTACAGGACGAGGCACGGTTCTGGCTATACACACCGCCGAACCGGAAATCCAGGAGGTCATATGAACCGACGACTCATCACCACCGGCGCATTGGCGTTCGCGCTGCTCGCGTTGTCCAGCGGGACGGCGATCGCGCAGGAGCGTGGCCGCGACTGGAACGACGAACACCGCGGCTGGCACATTGACAACGATCAGGATCGTTCGCATGACCCGAAATTCAACGATCACGACCGCCAGGTCACGCGGGACTGGTATTTCCGCAATCGCGGTCGCGCCGGCAGGGGCTGGGGAGACCGGGATCGGCTGCCTCCCAACATGGAGGGTCGCCTGCGTCGCGGCGCGCGGCTCGATCGTGACTTGCGCGCCCGGATGTACTGGCTGCCGGGCGATCTGACGCGCTCCTACGGTCCCGCCCCGCGCGGTTACCGCTACGCGATCATCGGCGGCAACATCGTCCTGCTCGACCCGGACTACTTCGTACGGGACGTGTTCCGCATCGATGTCAGAATCCACTAGTTAGCCTGGGACGAATTCGGGCAGGCGGCGGGCGTTTGCTAACGCCCGTCGCCGTTCCGTTACTGATCACATTTCAATCGGTAAGTCCCCACTGAGCGGACCGAACGCACGTGTAATTTGACGGGATCGAACGGGGTTTGAATCGACACCAGGCACTGAAATTCAGGAACAACGAAGCCCGCCCAATGCAGCGATAAGCGGGCTAAGTCTCTAGCACCTAACACCTAACACCTGACACCTGCCTTCATGGGCCCGGGAGGAGTTGAACCTCCGACCTCACGCTTATCAGGCGTGCGCTCTAACCACCTGAGCTACAGGCCCCGCAACGACGTAGGATAGGGCCCAAAGTGTGATTGCCATAGGCCCCAGGGTGACTCGCCGACCTGCGAACTTAGCGGCCCGAGCCTCAACGCGGTACTCTGCGACTCGGGCTCCGAAGGTCTGGCACATGTGGCCGTCGATCCGCCACTTGCATCGCCTCGCAACCCCCTTCCCTTCCTGACCTCGCCGGAGCGGCCGCGCCCGACCCCACCTTCACCTCCCATGTGACTTGAGAGAAGTGTTGATTACATTGATGTCAATATTGTCATCAATGAACTCCGTACCGGAACCGGTGCCCTGAGCCTGAAACACGCAGGACCGCCCCTCGACGGCAAACGGCGCTCCCCCACGGTGATCGAGACCGCGCAGATTGTGCAAGGCCTGCGACGGATTGTGAAAGCCCTCCAGACGTATTCGCAGGACGTGCGGAGCACGTATGGACTGACCGGCCCGCAGCTGTGGGCCCTGAAGACGCTCCAGCATAACGGGGCCATGACCGTCGGCCGTCTCGCTGCAGCCCTCGCCGTGCATCAAAGCAGCATTTCGATACTGCTGGATCGCCTGGAAAAGCGCGGCCTCGTCCGTCGTGTGCGCGGTCGACCGGATCGCCGCGTCGTGCAGGTAGCCCTCACCACGAGAGGCGCGACCATGGCCTCGGAGGCGCCTGAGGCAGCCCAGGGCCGCTTGCTGCACGCGCTCGACGTCATGTCAGCCCACGAGCGCCATCGCATCCGCCGCGCGGTGGACCGCCTCGCCGCTGCCATGGAGGCGACGGATGTGAAGGCCCGCTTCTTCTTCTCGGACGAGTGATGGACGCCGCGCAGTCGAGCCGGTCAACCAAGCGACCGGCGCGCCAGCGGCAACTCATCATCGACGCGGCGCTCCTGGGCATCGCCGGCGCGGCAGCCGCCCTGGTTTTCACCTACCTGCTGCGCGCCGCAACCTGGGTGTTCCTCACGAAGTTTGCAGGCTACCAACCGCCCGGCCTCCCGAACGAAGGCGGCGTACTGCAGGAGGTCGTTGGGGCATACGGCTTCTGGCTCATACCGCTCGCGACCACCCTGGGCGGCCTCATGGTCGGCATCCTGGTCCAGCGATTGGCGCCGGAAACGGAAGGCCACGGCACCGACACCGTCGTGCACGCGTTCCACCGCTCCGAGGGGGTGCTGCGTGCCCGCGTCGCACCCATCAAGCTGTTGGCGTCCGCGATGACCATCGGGTCCGGAGGCTCAGCCGGCCGCGAGGGGCCCATCGCGCTCACGGCCGCGGCGCTTGGCTCCTGGTACGCGCAGCTGACCCACCGTCCGGCAGCCGATCGGCGCCTGCTGCTCGTGGTAGGAATGGCCGCGGGCATCGCGGCCATCTTTCGCTCGCCCGTCGGCGCCGCCCTGTTCGCCATCGAAGTGTTGTATCTCGACATGGAATTTGAATCGGTGGCGCTGCTTCCCGCGATGCTGGCGTCGGTGATCGCGTACGCCGTGAACGGCCTCTTTGTCGGGTGGCAGCCGCTGTTCCGCGTTCCCGCCCAGCTCACACTCAGCCGCGTCGTCGACAACGCCTGGTATGTTGGGCTCGGCGTCCTCGCGGGTCTCGTCGCGACCTTCGTGCCCGTCCTCTTCTACGGAGTGCGAGACGCGTTCCGACGCTTGCCCGTGCGCCCAGAGCTGAAACCAGCGGTCGGCGGGCTGCTCATGGGGCTCCTGGCGATCGCCTGCCCGGGGGTGATCGCAGGCGGGTACGGCTGGATGCAAGAGGCGATCGACGGACGACTCGCCGCCGGAGCGCTCCTCGCCCTGGTCCTGGCGAAACCCCTGGCGATGAGCCTCACGATCTCCTCGGGAGGATCTGGCGGCGTGTTCGCCCCCACCCTATTCATCGGCGCGATGCTTGGCGGGTTGCTCGCGAGCCTGTCCCATCAGCCGCCGGCGCCCTTCGTAATCGTGGGCATGGCCGCCGTGTTCGCGGGAGCCGCGCACGTCCCGATCGCCTCACTCATGATGGTCACCGAGATGACCGGGGGGTACACGCTGCTCGTGCCCGCGGCGCTCGCCGTCATGGTCAGCTATCTGGTGCAACGACGGCTGGCGCACGGCGTGCGGTATCAAGGTCTCTACGAGGCACAGGTCCCCACCCGTGCTGACTCCCCGGCGCATCACGCGGAGCACCTGCGAATCGCCCTTCGGCTGCTGAAGGAACGCCGCGTCCTCGACCCCGCAGACGTCGGGCAGCTGGACCTTCTTTCCTTCCTGCGCGCGGGGATCCCGGTCGAGCTCCCGAATGACCGGCGTCTGCTGATCGGCGTCCTGCGACCCGACAGCCCCTTGGTTGGTCGCCCCGCGAGTGCGGACGGCGCCGGCCTCGAAGGCAACACCCGAATCTTCGCGATTATCCGGGGCGAGCACATGACGGTTCCGGGGCCGAATGCCGTGCTCGAAGCCGGGGACCGTCTGCTCCTCGTGACCGCCGCCAGCGACATGGAACGGCTTAAGCAGCACATGGACAAGTGGTAGAGGACAGAGAGTACGCGGTGCAACCTAATGGAGGAACTGCCAATCCTACCTGGACGTGGTTCTTCACGTCACCTGCGACCTGGCTCACGACCGTGCTCACGCTCACCCCGGCGCCGTAGCAGCTGAAACTCACGCGCCCGCGCCCCCGTCAGGAAGCACATGCTGGCGCCGCGCCTTCTGCCTATGACACCCCTCGCGCTTGATCTCCGGCCCCTCCGCCACCAACGGGGCTGGACCCAGCACGAGCTCGCGCGCCGCTCAGGCGTCGATCAGCCTACCATTTCGCGTATCGAGAACGGGATCACGCGGGGCGTGGGGCTCGGCACGATCGAGCGCCTGGCGCACGCGCTGGACGTCAACCCGCGCGTGCTGTTCGAGCGCCCGCTCCCCGCCGCCCGGGCGAGCTGAGCTGACCGGAAACACGACGGCCGGCGGGTGCTCGCCGGCCGTCCCTGTCATTGCCGCACTCTCGCTCACTCCCATTCCCGCCGCTGGCCCCCTTTGCGGGGCTTGAACTCATCGTCTTCGTCGCCATCGAACTCGTCATCCAGGTCGTCATACTCGTCGAGGTCGTTCTCGTCCTCATCGTCCAGCTCGTCCTCGTCCAGCTCGTCGTCGAAGTCTTCGCCCAGATCCTTGTCTTCCTCGAACTCCCCGAAGTCTTCATCGTCCAGACCGTCGCTGCGACGCTTGAGCGACCAGTCCGACGTCTCGCGGGACAACATTGTCACCCCCAGCTAGGGTTGTGGTTGCACGAGTTCACGGTTCGATTGCCCGGGCGTTCCGGGCGAGCTTGCGGCGCTCCGTCGCATTCAACGCGCGCTTGCGCAGCCGCACGGACGACGGCGTCACTTCGATCAACTCGTCGTCCTCAATGTATTCGAGCGCCAGCTCCAGCGTCACCTGCCGCGGCGGCTCAAGAATGATCATCTCATCCGACGCGGTGGTGCGCATGTTCGACAGGCGCTTCTCCTTGGCCGCGTTGACGTCGATGTCGCCCGTCCGCGCGTTCTCCCCCACGATCATCCCTTCGTACACCGGCTCTCCAGGCTTCACGAACAGCGTGCCTCGCTCCTGCAAATTGAACAGCGCGAACCCAACCGCTACCCCCTCCCGGTCTGCCACGAGCACGCCACGGGTCCGTCCGGTGATCGGCCCCGCCCACGGCCCATACTCGAAGAACCGATGATGCATGATCCCGTTCCCGCGCGTGTCCGTCAAGAACTCCGACCGGTAGCCCAGGAGCCCCCGGGCCGGGACCTTGAACCGCAACCGCACGGTCCCCAGCCCGGGATTCTTGAGATCGAGCATGGTCGCCCGGCGGGGGCCGAGTTTCTCCATGACCACGCCCATGTACCCCTCCGGGCAGTCGATCATGAGCTCCTCGTACGGCTCGAGCTGCTCGCCGTTCGGCCCTTCCCGCGGGATAATACGCGGGCGGCTCACCTGAAATTCGTAGCCCTCCCGCCGCATCGTTTCCATCAGAATCCCGAGGTGCAGCTCCCCCCGCCCCGACACCGTGAACGTGTACGGGTTGTCGGTGTCTTCCACCCGCAGCGCCACGTTCCGCTCGAGCTCTTTGTAGAGCCGCTCCCGCACCTGCCGCCCCGTCACGAACTTCCCTTCGCGCCCCGCGAAGGGGGAATTGTTGACGAGCACGTCCACCGAGATCGTCGGCTCCTCGACGGCGATGCCGGCGAGACGCTCTGGTGTCGAGAGCGCCGTGATGGTCTTTCCGATCTCGATCCCCTCGAGCCCCGCGAGCGCGACGATCTCGCCTGCCTCCGCGCTCTCGACCTCCACCCGCTCGATGCCCTCGAACGCGAATAGCTTGGCCACCCGTGCCTGCTCGTACAGGCCCTCGAAGACGACCCCCGGCTCGCCCAGCGGCAGCAGGGCCACCGTCTCCCCCACGCGCACCCGGCCGCGCTCGATGCGCCCGATGCCGATACGGCCCAGATACGAGGAGTGATCGAGCGTTGACACGAGCATCTGGAACGGGCCCGTGGGATCGCCGGTCGGCTCGGGGATCGTGTTGAGAATCGTCTCGAACAGCGGCCGCAGATCGGTCCCCGGCACCGCCAGGTCGAGCGTCGCGATGCCCTGGCGGCTCGACGCGTATAGGAAGGGACAATTGAACTGATCGGGGGATGCCTCGAGATCGAGCAGCAGCTGCAGCACCTCGTCGTGCACCCGCAGCGGCTCGGCGTCGGATCGGTCGATCTTGTTGACGATGACGATCGGCCGCAGCCCCAGCGCGAGCGCCTTGCCGGCCACGAACCGCGTCTGCGGCATCGGCCCTTCGGCCGCGTCCACGAGGAGGAGGAAACCGTCCACCATGCGGAGGATGCGCTCCACCTCCCCGCCGAAATCCGCGTGGCCGGGCGTATCGACGATGTTGATCTTCGTCTCACCCCAGCGCACCGATGCGTTCTTCGACAGAATCGTGATGCCGCGCTCGCGCTCGAGCGGATTCGAGTCCATCACTCGCTCGCTGACCTGCTGGTTGGCGCGGAAGACGCCGGACTGGCGGAGCATTTGGTCGACCAACGTAGTCTTACCGTGGTCGACGTGAGCGATGATGGCGATGTTGCGCAGCGGCACTGCGTCGGGTCCTCGAGGGGGTGGGGATGGCGAGGGCCCAGTATAGAAGGGGCGTGCGCGCGCGGTCAAGGGCGTGAGACCGCCCTTACCGCCTCCTACCGCCCCTTACCGCCTCTCAGCACGTCGGATCCCGCTCCATCTGCACCGTAATGTGACGGATCCCCAGCGCCTCCATGCGGCCCTGCACGCCCTCGAGAATTCGTTGATTGTCGGCGGGATTCTGCACCACGAGGTGGCCGCTCATGGCGACGACACCGCTCGTGAGCGTCCACACGTGAAGATCGTGCACCGACGAGACGCCGGGGAGGGACGCAATGCGGTCGTGCACATCCGACAGCGAAATGTGCTCCGGGGTCGCTTCGAGGAGCACGTCCACGCTCTCGCGCGTGAGCTGCCACGCACCGCGGAGGATGAGCAGGGCGACCAGAAGGGAGATCAGGGGGTCGGCGAGCGTCCACCCGGTGGCGAGGATCACGATGGCGGCGACGACCGCGCTCAGGGAGCCGAGCGCGTCGCTCAGCACGTGCAGGTACGCGCCACGCTGATTCAGCGAGTGCTCGTGCCCGCGATGCAGGATTGCGGCCCCGGCGATGTTCGCGATCAGCCCCGCCGCCGCAACCCAGAGCATCAGCTCCGCATGCACCCCCTGAGGCGCCTGGAACCGGCGGTATGCCTCGAAGGCGATGCCGAGCGCCAGTACGATCAGGAACGCCCCGTTCACGAGCGCCGCGAGGATCTCGAGGCGGAGCAGTCCGTACGAGCGCTGGGGCGTGGCCGGCCGCTCCGCCAGGTGCGCCACCCACAGCGCCAACCCCAGGGCGCCGACGTCCGCCAACATGTGGCCCGCATCGGCCAGCAACGCCAGCGAATGGGCTGCGACGCCCCCGACCGCTTCCGCCACCGTCACACCCAGGCCCAGGCCCAGCACCAGCGCCATCCTGCGCCGGCTCTCGGCCCGCAGCGGAACGCGATGCGCGCACTGCGCCTCGACCGGCAGCGTCGTCACCCTTCCCCCGTCCCCTCTTCCCCCTCCGCTCGTATCCGAATCGCTTCCGCGTGCCCGAACAGGCCTTCGGCTTCGGCGAGGGCGATGATGTGTGGCGCGTCCTGCGCCAGCCGCGCAGGGGAGTAGGAGATGACGCTGATACGCTTCACGAAGTCGTATACCCCGAGTGGGGACATGTACCGAGCCGTTCCCCCGGTGGGCAACACGTGCGAGGGACCGGCGAGGTAGTCGCCGACCGGCTCCGGCGTACTCCCCCCCACGAACACGGCGCCCGCATGGCGGATCCGGTCTACCAGCGGCCACGGGTCGCGCACCAGTAACTCGAGGTGCTCCGGGGCACGCCGGTTCGCCACCTCGACGGCGGCGTCGAGGTCGGGAACGCGCACCACCACGCCGTGCGCCGCAAGCGAGCGCTCGACGATCGAACGACGGGGGGACTGCGAGGCACGGCGGGCGAGCTCCGCGTCGAGGCTGCCCGCAAGGGTCGCGCTCGTCGTCACACACCACGCCGTGGCATCTTCGTCATGTTCCGCCTGCGCGATCATGTCGGCGGCCACGTACCGGGGATCGGCAGTGTCGTCGGCGATGATGAGGACTTCCGTCGGCCCGGCAAGCATATCGATGCCGACGACCCCGGCGACCTGGCGCTTGGCCTCCGTCACGAACCGGTTCCCCGGACCCACAATCTTGTCCACGCGCGGCACCGTGGCGGTCCCATAGGCGAGCGCCGCGATCGCCTGCGCGCCCCCGATCCGGAACACCCGCGACACGCCCGCCAGCTCCGCGGCCGCGAGCACCGCATCGGTCATTCCGCCGGCCGGCGTGGTCATCACCACCTCGCGCACCCCCGCCACGGCCGCCGGCACCCCATTCATTACAACCGTTGAAGGGTATGACGCCTTGCCGCCGGGAACGTAGAGCCCGACACGGTCGAGCGGCACGACCCGCATGCCCAGCGCGTTGCCTTGCGCGTCGCGATCGAGATACCCCTTGCTCAGCTGTCGTTCGTGATACGCCCGGACGCGTGCCACGGCGACTTCCAGGGCTGCACGTACCTCTCGCGGCACGCGTCCCAGTGCGGCCAGGCGCGTCTCCCGCGACACTTCCCACTCCCCCGGCGCCAGGTCTGCACTCTCCAGGCGCTTCGTGTGCTCTCGCACCGCATCGTCGCCGCGCCGCCGCACGTCCTCGACGATGGTGCGCACCGCATTCGTCGTGTCGGCATCGGCGTCGCTCCCGGTGCCAACGTGCGCTGCGAGTGCATCGTACGGCGGTGCTTGAAGTTGCGTGAGCACTTGGTATGTTCCGCCCTCTATGCTCGAGACCCTCTGGAACGCGACGCTCTTTCGGCTCGTCGCTGTTCTCCTGCTCGTGGCGGCCAATGCGTTCTTCGTCTCCGCGGAGTTCGCCCTGGTCACGTCGCGGCGGACCCGCATCGAGGAGCTGATCCGCCGTGGCGACAGCAAAGCTAGGGTCGCGCGACAGGCGATTCAATCGCTGTACCGCTCCATTTCCGCCACACAGCTGGGCATCACCCTCGCGAGCCTCGGCCTCGGCTGGATCGGCGAGCCGGCGCTCGCCGGCATCTTCCTGCACGCCTTCGGCGGGTTGCCCGCCCCGTTCGATGCGATTGCGACCCACGGCACCGCCGCGGCGGTTGCCTTCATCACCATCACGTTCCTGCACATCGTGCTCGGAGAGCTTGCGCCCAAGGCGCTCGCGCTGCGGCGCCCCGAGCAGACCAGCCGCTGGGTCGCCGGGCCGCTCATCCTGTTCACGACCGCCACCAATCCCTTCATCTGGTTGCTGAACGGTGCGGCCAATGCCATTCTGCGACTGTTCGGCGCCCGGGCACCCACGGAGCGCGAAGCCGTCCACTCCCCCGAGGAAATCATGATGCTCGTGGAGCAGACTCGGAAAACCGGCCGGCTCGACGCACAGGACGCCCGCATGATCCAGGGGGTCTTCGAGTTCAGCGAGAAGAACGCCCGGGACGTGATGACCCCGCGCACCAACATGATCGCCCTTTCCGCCGACCTGTCGCTCGAAGAGGCGGCCGACCGCGTGGCCGCCGCTGGTCGGTCGCGCTATCCGGTGTACGGGGACTCCCTCGACGACATCGTCGGCGTGGTTCACGCCAAGGATATCCTGGCGGGCCTGCGCGCCCGCAACGACGGGCCGGTCCGAGCCATCGTGCGCCCCCCGCTGTTCGTGCCGGGGACCCGCGAGGTCGAAGACGTGCTCGCCGACATGAAGCGCCAGAAGGTCCATCTCGCCATCGTGCTCGATGAGTACGGCGGCACCGCGGGACTCGTCACCATGGAAGACCTGCTGGAAGAGATTGTGGGACAGATCTACGACGAGTACGACCGCCCGGAGGTGCAGTCTGCAGTCGCGGGCACCGACGCCGCGCCGGTGCTGCCGGGCTCGATGTCGATCGCGGAAGTGAACCAGCGCTACATGCTCACCCTCGATGATGCGGACTACACAACGCTCGGCGGCTTGTTGTTCGGCGTGCTCGGCAGACTGCCCAGGGTTGGCGACCGCGTCGGCGCGGGCGGCGCCACGTTCGAGATCGTCGTCATGGACGGCCGTCGCGTCGGCGCCGCGCGCCTACTGCAACGCCCGGTGGCCGCATGAGGCCCCGCGCGAGCATCGCGCCGATCCCCCCCGGCGCGCTCGACCTCGCCGGTGAGGCCGTCCGGCGCCGCCGCCAGCTCGAGCGCCGCATGCGCGAGCGCCTGGAGGCCGCGGGATACGAGGAGATCATCCCGCCGACGTTCGAGTACGCTGAGGTCTTCGCGCGCGCCGGCGGGGCCGACGTGGCCGACCGGCTGATCCGGTTCCTCGATCTCGATGGCCGCCTCCTCGCGCTGCGGTACGATTTCACGGCGAGCGTGGCCCGTCTCGCGGCAACCAAGCTGTCCGACCGGGAGACGCCGTTGCGCCTCTGCTACGCGGGCCACGTCTTCCGGCAGGATCCCGGGCGCGAGGGTCGGCGGCCACGGGAAGTGCTTCAGGTGGGCGGGGAGCTGCTGGGTGACGAGAGTGTCCGGGCCGACGTGGAGATCGTCCGCCGCGCGATCGAGCTGCTGCGCTGCGCCGACGTCCGCGAGTTCCAGCTGAACCTCGGCCACGTGGGCGCGCTCGCGCCTGCCCTGGACGCGCTCCCGCCCGACGAGCGGGCCGCGGTGCGTCGGCTCATCGACCGCAAGGACGCGGCGGGACTCGCGGCCGTCGCGGCCGGCCCGCTCCGGACCCTGCCCTTCGTGCTCGGACGGCGCGAAGCGCTCGACCGGGCCGCCCGGGTCGCCCCCGAAGCCCGCGGGGCCGTCGCGCGGCTTCAGGAAGTCGATGCCGCGTTGCCGGAGGACGAGCGCCGCCACGTGGTCTACGACTTCGGGGAGGTGCGCGGGTTGGACTACTACACGGGGTTTCACTTCGAGGTCTTTGTCGCCGGCGCCCGCACCGCAGTCGGCGCGGGCGGGCGCTACGACGACCTCATGGCGCGCTTCGGTCGCCCGCTGCCCGCCGTGGGACTCTCGCTCGACCTCGACGCCCTCGCGGAGGCCCGCGCGTGACCGAGCCCACCTCGCTCAAGGTCGCGCTCCCCAAGGGGCGCCTGCTCGAGCCCGCCCTGGCGCTCTTTCGCTTGGCCGGCTACGAGATCGCGGAATCAGTGGAGACGCGGCGCCTGGTCGTGCCGTCCGTGGACGGGTCCCTCGAATTCCTGTTCGTGAAGCCGGCCGACGTCCCCGTCTACGTGGAATCGGGAGCCGCCGATCTGGGGATCGCCGGGACCGATGTGCTGCGGGAGGCCGCCGCCGACGTGCTCGAGCCCCTCGCGCTCGGATTCGGCGCCTGCCGGCTGGTGGTCGCGAGTCCGGCGCCCATTCCGTTTCCCTCGCTCCCAGGTGGCATCACCCCGCGCGTGGCCACGAAGTATCCCCGCCTCACTCGCGAGTTCTTTGCCGAGGCGGGCATCGGGGTAGCTGTCATCACGGTAGCGGGATCGGTCGAGGTGGCTCCCCTGCTGGGCCTGTCGCATTGGATCGTCGATCTCGTGGACACGGGCCGCACGCTCAAGGAGAACGGCCTCGTCGAGCGCGCGCAGATCCTGAACGTCGGTGCAGTCGTGGCGGTCAATCGCGCGAGTCAGAAGCTGAAACTGGAACGTCACCAGCAGCTGCTTGCGAGGTTGCACGACGCGATGTCGCCACGTTCTACCAAAGGCGTGCGCACCTCGTAGCGTCTTAGCGTCTTCGCGTCTTACCGCCCAGCTCCACCGCCAGCTCCAGCGCCGCCCGCATGGACCCCGGGTCGGCCACGCCTTTGCCCGCGATATCGAACGCTGTCCCGTGATCGGGGGCGACCCTCGGGAACGGCAGTCCCAGCGTCACGTTCACACCCTTGCCGAAGCCGGCGACTTTGACGGCCGTCATCCCGACGTCGTGGTAGGGCGCGAGCACAGCGTCGAATTCACCGCGCGCCGCACGCACGAAGACGGTGTCGGCCGGCACAGGCCCGGTCGCGCCGAGCGCCTCGGCTGCCGGACGCAGCACCCGTTCGTCCTCGTCGCCGAACAGACCCGACTCGCCCGCGTGAGGATTCAGGGCGCACACGGCAAGCCGCGGTCGCGCGATGCCCCACCACGCGGTGAGGGCCCGCTCGGTGATGCGCCCGGCGCGGACCACGCGCTCACTCGTGACCGCCGTCGGAACGTCGCGCAGCGGGATGTGCGTGGTGACCAGCACGACGCGGAGCGCGCCCGCGGCGAGCATCATCGCCGCGTCGACGTCGCCGGCGAGATGGGCCAGGAACTCGGTGAGGCCTGGGTAGCGGTATCCGGCGAGGTGAAGCGCATGTTTGTGGACCGGCCCGGTGACGATTGCGTCGGCTTCATCGGCAAGGGCGAGGCGTACGGCTTGCTCGACACTCTGAGCAGCGATCCGGCCGGCGAGCACCGCCCCTCCTTCGTCCCGCGCCATCCGTCCCCAGACGCCCACACCCACTTTGCGCGCCGCGGGGAGGGGAGCGATTTGATCCTCGGGCCCGATCAGCGTGATATCGGCGGCGAGCGGTCCCGCCCCGAGCGCCCGCTCCACCACCTCCGGGCCGATGCCCCGGGGGTCACCCAGCGCCACCGCAAGCCGGGTGCGCGGCGGAGCGGCGCTAGAGTCGGACTTCGACGTAGGTCGAGCGACGGAGCGTATCGATGTACCGCTTGATGGCTTGCTGCTGCGCCAACTGCTGGCGCAGGCGGTCCTTCACGTCATCGAACGACATCTCGCCTTCGCCCCGCCACTTGGTCACGTCGACGATGGCGAACTTGGGGCGCGGCGTATCGGCCCCGACCTCGAGCGGCGGCACGAGCCCCGGCGCGGTGACCGTGCCGAGCACTTTGGCGTAGTCCGGCGTGAGCTGCGCGATGGGCACGTCTTCATTCAGCGGGCTCTCCTCAAAATCCGAGTACCGGCGGCCGACCGAGTCGAACGAGGCGCCCGCGACCAACGCCTGGTATACGGAGTCGGCCAGATGGCGCGTCCGCTCAATCTGCGCCTTCGAAACCACCGGCTGGATGAGAATGTGGCGCGCCTGGATTTCGGCCGGCTGTACGCGCTCCACCTGGATGATGTGGAACCCGAACGGGCTCGGGACAACGTCCGAGATCTCTCCCGGCTTCAAGCGGAACGCCACGTCCTCGAAACTCTTGACCATCACCCCGCGCCGAAACCAGCCAAGCTCTCCGCCCTGGGCGCGCGAAGCCGTGTCCGCAGAGAACGTTTTCGCGAGCTCCGCGAAGTTCGCGCCCCGCCGCAGCGCGACGACCAGCGACTCCGCGCGCGCCCGTGCGCCCGCCAAAGCCCCGGAGTCAGGCAGGACCGCGATGACGATCTGTCGATAAGAGACCTGGGGGGGCTGCTTGGGCCGCTGAAGCTTGTCTTGCTCCCAGAAGATGCGCAGCTCCTCTTCGGTAGGCGGAATCGGGCGCAGCTTGCCCTTCTGGCGCATCGATTCGATCAGGCGCTGCTGGAGAATCGAACGCCGCTGGTTGTCCGCCAGCCAGCGACGCCACTCTTCCTCCGACCCGAAGCCGGCCGCGCCGAGCTGGCCCAGGAACTCCGCGTCGGTCGAGAACTGCCGCCGGACGTTGCCGACCGTCTTCTCGACCTGGTCCTGAACCTCCTGCTCGGTGACACGGACGCTGGTGTCGCGCTCGGCTTGCTGCACGAGCAGCTCCTCGCTCACCAGCTGATCGAGGATCTGGCGCCGCGCGTCGGCCAGGCTGGCCGAGTCCTGGGGCAGCTGCGTCCCCTGGGACCGCGCCATCAGGAGCTGTTCGTCCAGCTGCGAGGAGAGGATGGGCGTCACGCCGACGACCGCGACAATGCGATCCACCACCTGGGGGGGCATGACCGGCTGGGGCAACGATCGCGCCAAACGCTCGCGACTGGGTCCAATCGCGGGTAGGGGCGTCGAGTCCTGCCCGAACATCGACCTCATCACGTTCGAAGGCGTCGAGTCCGTCACCGCAGGAGCTGCCGACTCCACCGCGGGCGGGGCGGTCGAGTCCGCCACCGCAGGAGCTGCCGACTCCACTGGGGGCGGGGCGGTCGAGTCCGCCACCGCAGGAGCCACTGACTCCACTGGGGGCGGGGTGGCCGAGTCCGCCGCCGCAGGAGCCACTGACTCCACTGGGGGCGGGGTAGCCGAGTCCACCACCGCAGGAGCTGGCGACTCCACCGCGGGGGGCGTCGTCGAGTCCACCTGGCCCACCGCGGGCCGAGTGAGTGCCGCCAACGCAGCAAGCAAGATCAGGAACGAGCTCGTCATGTTCTCCACGTTTGTCATTGAATCGTCCGGCGGTGGCCCGTGTCAACGGGGATGGGTGGCGGTCCCGGTGCCCGCCGCATGCCGCCTTGCGTGCTGTCCGGTTGGCCGCGCAGCGTCTTCGCACGCTCGGCGGCCTCGCCCACGCCCGCGTGGCTGATGGACCACGTCTCCCGTTCGCGTAAGGCATCAGCGAGGAATGCCGGCACGGGAAAGTAGCTGGCTTGGTTCGTCACGACGCGGCCCAGGTAGTCGGTGACGTGCGACGCGGCCACCTTGAGTCGAGCGTCCGGCGTTGCAGCGGAGTCCGTCCATAGGCTCGGCGTAAACCCCAGTCGGGCATCGAGCAGGTGCAGCGCTGAATCGTGGTTGCTCCGCACCCGCTCCCACTCCTCTGTGGTGAGCGCAATGCCGGCGGAGTCCACTTCCTGGAGGAGCAGATCGCGCGCGGTTGCGGCCCGCAGGAACTCCCGCAATTGATCGTCGCTCGCCGCGGGGAGGCTGCGAATCTCCTGCGGGTTGATAGCCATGATCCACCGCACCAGGTCCTTCACGCGGAACGCGCCGCCGGTGTAGCTGACCAGGGTCCGCCCGTCTGTGCGCCCGCCCTCGATGTCGGAAAAGACCTGGCGCATGATCGCCGGAGCGCCTTCCTTGACCGCGACATGCTTCCGCTGCGCGAGGTCCTCGACGTATGTCGAATCGAATCGTGAGGTCTCGACCTGCGAAAGATCGGCGGTGTACGCATCCCGCACTTCTTCCAGCGGTGGTCGCCGGATGATGTGAAACCCGAAGGGCGACCGCACCACGGGGCTGATCTCTCCTGGTTTGAGCTCCCAGGCGGCAACCGCGAACGGCGCCACGAACTGCCCGCGCGACCCGGCACCCAGATAGCCGTCGTGGTCTTTCGAGCCAGGGTCTTCGGAGTAGCGACGGGCGAGCGTGCCGAACTTCGCGCCGTGTTGGGCGGATGCCTCCCGCAGCAGCCGCTCCGCCAGCGCACGCTTCTGTTCCACCTCCGGGGGGGCCGCACTTGCCGTCACCTGAATCAAGATGTGCTGGAGGAGCCGAACGTCGCCGGCCGCGTAGGCCGAGTCCACCTGGCCGGCGATCACGTGCGTGCGAGCCTGAGTCAGCTGCTCATGGTACTTGTCCCACTTGATCTGGGACACGAGCGGCCAATTCGTGGCCAATACCAGGGCCGAGTCCCTCAGGTTCACACCCCTGGCGAGCTGCGCCCCATACACCATGTAGTCCACGTAGAGCGCGGCCACCGCGGCAACGTTCTCCCGCTTGGGCTCGAGTTTTGGCGCGCGGGCGACCCAGCCGGCCAGCTGCTCGACGCTCAGGTCCTGCCCAGCCGCGGACGCCGCGATGTCCGGGTGTGCCGAAAACGCGTCCCGCATGGCGCCGCAGGCCACGACCGTCACCCCGAGTAACACCGGGCTCAGTCTTCGCATCACGTCTCTCCTGCCGCAGTGAGCGCCCGGACCAGGCCCGGCCCGACCGCCTCCCCCCCCACCCGGCGCAGCCTCAGCGAGAGGGGCGTCGTGCGCCGCACCTCGGCTTCGAACTGTACCGCCTCGAGTGCGGACTGGAGCCCGGTGAGGCGCGGCTGCGTGCCCCCCCGAAACGTAAGCCGCGCCTCGTCGCCCTTCACGAGGACCGTTGCCAGTCCCAGCTGGGCGCCAAGTGCGCGGAGCTCGGCAACGAGGAGCAATCGCGCGGCCTCGGCCGGCAGCGGCCCGAAGCGATCACGCAACTCCTCGCGCACGGCCTGAATGTCGCACGGTTGCTTCGCATTCGCCAGCCGCCGGTACAAATCGAGCTTCGCCCCGTCGTCGCCGACGTACTCATCGGGCAGGTAGGCCGCCTCGTCGAGCGTCACATCGGGCGGCTCGCCCGTCCCCGCCGCCGCCTGGCTCGGTTGGCTGAGCGCGCGCACCGTTTCGTCCAGCCACCGGAGATACGTATCGATGCCCACGGCCTGCGCGTGACCCGATTGGTCCCGGCCGAGGAGATTGCCGGCCCCGCGCAGCTCGAGGTCCCGCAGCGCAATGCGATACCCCGATCCGAGGTCGGTGTGGTGCTCGAGCACCTGCAATCGCTGCTCGGCATCGTGATCGACCCCATCCGGCACCAGCAGGTAGCAATACGCACGACGGTGACTCCGCCCGACGCGCCCGCGCAGCTGGTAGAGCTGTGCCAGCCCCAGCTGATCCGCTCGGTCGACGATCATGGTATTGGCATTCGAGACGTCGAGGCCTGACTCCACGATCATCGTGCACACGAGCACGTCCACCTCCCCACCGACGAAGCGGCCCATGATCTCATCCAGCTCGCGCTCCTTGAGCTGCCCATGGGCCACCGCGATTCGCGCGCCGGCGGGCGCCAGCGTCTCCACCCGCCCAGCGATCGTGGCGATCGTCTCAATGCGATTGTGCACGAAGTACACCTGGCCGCCCCGGCTCAGCTCGCGGGCCAGCGCCTCTTCGAGCAGGCCGTCGTCCCACGGCTCCACGAAGGTGAGAACCGGCGACCGGTCCTTGGGTGGCGTCTCCAGCAGGGTGAGGTCCCGCAGCCGGGCGAGCGACTGATGCAGGGTCCGGGGAATGGGAGTCGCGGTGAGCGTGAGCACGTCCACCGCCAGCTTCAACGCCTTCAAGCGTTCCTTGTGCCGCACGCCGAAGCGATGCTCTTCGTCGACGATCAAGAGGCCGAGATCCCGAAACCCCACGTCCCGCGACAGGAGGCGGTGCGTCCCGATGACGATGTCGACCTCGCCGTGCTTCAGCTGGCCCAGGACGCGCCGTGTCTCCGCAGGGCCCCGGAAGCGCGACAGTACCTCGATGCGAATCGGATAGTCGGCCAGCCGCTCGCGAAACGTGCGCCCGTGCTGCTCCGCGAGAATCGTCGTCGGCACAAGCACCGCGACCTGCTTGCCTGATTGCACGGCCTTGAACGCCGCCCGCACGGCCACCTCCGTCTTCCCGTAACCGACATCTCCCACGAGCAAGCGATCCATCGGCTGGGGGCGCTCCATGTCGCGCTTTACTTCGTCGGTGGCCTTGCGCTGATCGGGCGTGTCTTCGTACAGAAAGGCCGACTCGAGGGCGCGCTGCCAGGGCGTGTCCGGGAGAAAGGCGAATCCGCCGGCGAGCTGGCGGCGCGCGTAGAGGTTCAGGAGCTCCGTGGCCATCTCACGGATCGCCGCCCGTGCTTTGTCTCGTTGGCGCTGCCACGTCGTCGCGCCCAGGCGGTGCAGGCGCGGAGGCGGCGCGTCGCCGTCCCCGGCGACCCGGTAGGGCTCGAGCTGGTCGAGCCGGTAGAGTGGCACATTCAAGCGCGCGCCACCCTCGTATTCCACCACCGCGACTTCCAGCTCTCCCTCGCCAACGGCGATCGTCTGCAAGCCGCGATAGATCCCGATCCCGTGCTCCAGGTGGACGACATAGTCGCCCGCGGTGAGCCGGCCAACCGCGGCCGTCGGTGCGGCCGTGCGATACCGCCGCGGCCGCCGCAACCGGCGCGCCCGGCGGAAGATCTCGTGATCCGTGAGCACCCGCACGGTCGGGAGCACGAAGCCTCCGTCCAGGGCTCCCACGGCCAGCCGTGCGCGATCGGGACCGAGCAGCTCTTCCAGCCGTTCGAGCTGGCCCTGGTTGTCGCACAGGATGACGCTGGGCGGGTCGGTCGCGAGCACTTGCTCGAGACGCCGGAGGTTGCGGTCGACCGTTTCCGGAGGCGTGATGGGAAACTGCATTTCGGCATCGGGCGCGTTGATCGAGAGCCGCGCGAACCCTCCGAGACGTTGCCGCCATCCATCGGGGGGAAGCCACAGCGCCTCACGGGCCGGAGGGTCCTCGCCCAGACGGCGCGCCACCTCCAGATGGTGCGCGGCTTCGTCCCACGCCCGCGCCACTTCTCGATCGAGCGCACTCTCCTGTTCGAGCACCACGAGGCTGTCCGACGGCAGCAGGTCGAGGAGCGAGGCCCGGCCGCCGGGGCTTCGGTTGACCGCTCCGGCTTCTTCGGTCCGGACGGGGAGGATGGTCACCCGCGCGATCGCGTCCCCAGACCGCTGCGAATCGAGATCGAACGCGCGAAGCGACACGATCTCGTCATTCCACCACTCGATGCGAGCGGGTGCGGCCATCCCGAACCCGTATACGTCGATGATGCCGCCGTGAACGCTGAACTGTGCGACCTCGGTCACCGTCGGTACGCGCTCGTATCCCATCGCCACCAGCCGCGCCGCGACCCCGCTCAGCGCGGCGACGTCGGCGTTCTCTGCGCGTTTGGGCTCGACGACCAATCGCATGTGCTCGAGCGCGGCCGGCACTCCCGATCGCTCCGCACTCCCGCGCGCCGTGGTGACGAGGACCCGCACGGCACCCGACAACAGCGCCGCCACGGTCTCCACGCGCTCACCGGCGATCTCAAGATGCGGCTCCTCGGCTCCCAGCCCCTCGCGTTGCGGATAGAGCGCGGCGATCCTGCCCACCAACGTCACAGCATCGGCGAGCCACCGCTCCGCATCGACCGGCGTGGGCGCCAGCACCACGAGTACGCGCTGCGGGAATCGTCGTGCGAGTGCGGCAACCAGTGCGGCAGGGCTCGAGCCGGGGAGACCGCCAACGGCGACCCGCCCGCCCGGCGGCGGCAAGTGCTCGGCCAATGCGCGCATGGCAGGCAGCTTGTCGAGACCGTCGAGCAGGAAATCGAATGCCATCAATCGGTCCGCGTAGCGATGCCGAGCTCAACGAGCGCCACGAGCAGGGCGAGCCCCAGGAACCACGCGCTCGCGTCGACCCGATGCGTGCCTGCGAATCGCGCGGCGGCGAAACGCGCCGGGGCGAGCGGCGGGGAGCCCAGCGCCCGCGTCACTGCCGCCGGCGTCGCACGGGTGAGGTCCGATTCGCGCGGGTCGGGACCGAAGACAGTGGCCCCGATCGTATCCGTCCCGCGCAGCCGGAACACCACCCCTGCACGCCCTTCCGCCGCGTCCGCCGGTGTCGTGCCCCGCGCCAGACGGTTCACCAGCGCGTCGACGAACGGGACGAATCCCGGCGTCGCAGGGAGAGCAGTCCAAGCCGTGTCGAGCCGGCTGCCGAGCAGCACCAACCCGTGGTCTCGCACAAGCCACGGCTCCCCGTTGACGCTCGCCATCACGTCCCCCACGGCTCCACCACCCAGCTGGTAGCGCCGCAGGACGAGGACGCCGCTCACTTGCTCGATCCGCGGAGCCACGATCGGTCCTGGAGTACCCGGCGCGCCGTACCGCCACTGCGCGCCCCGCGCGGCCAGCGACCGGTTCACCTCTCCCATCAGCGCCGGGTCAGCCGAAGGAGTAACGATGGCGCCGACGCGCCCCGGACCATCAATCACGACCTCGCTCCCGTCCGTTACGCGCCGCCCCTCGCGTAACACTGCCAGCGCCGCGGCGACGAACGGGCCCGCCGCGGGCGCCGCGCGGACGCCCGCTGGCGGGGCCACGACCGAAACGAACACGCGGTGGTCATCCGCGCGGAGCTCGTCGGGGTCGAGCACGACGTCGCCCACCCACCATCCCGGCCCCAGCTGCGGCAACGGGAGCGATACGGCCGAGCCGGGAGCGGCGAGCGCCGGGCCGACAGTGCGGCCATGCAAGCGCACCGTCACCGCCGCCGGTGGAGCGCCGGAGGTTCCGACCACGGGCACGGCGACCGCTCCGTCCGTCACCCGTAGCACACCCACGCCGCGGTTCAGGGGTGGCTCGACCGATGGCTCGAGGACCAGCACCCGCGCGCCGCCGGTCTCGGACACGCTCCCAGGGCCCAGGGCTGACGCCTGCAAGTCGCTCACTACTTCCACCTCTCGGGCGCGCAGCGGCTCGCTGTTCACGATCTCGAGGGCGCGAGCCGTCACGGCCACGAGATCCAGCCGCTGCGGCGACGCGGAAGCACTGTCCACGACCGCTGCAAGGCCGGGTGCGGTCCCGCCCCGGGCCATACCATCGGCGAGGATCAACCACAACCGATCCTCGGCACGGGCGGCAGCGAATGAGGCGCGAGCATCGAGCCGCAATCGGTCGAGGACGGGCTTGCCGTCAACCACAGCGCCCGACGAGAGAGAGTTGTCGAAGATCAATACCATCGCGGTCGGCTCGTGCACGCCGCCACCCGCCGCCGGGATCACCGGGGCGGCTGCGCCGAACACGACCAGCGCGATGAGTGCGGTGCGTAACAGGAGCAGGAGCAAATGTCGGAGCCGCAACCGTCGAGCACTCTGGCGCTCTGCCTCAGAGAGGTATCGCAACGCGGGGAAGTCGGCCTCGGGAGGCGTTCGGCGCTCGAGCAGGTGCAGGAGTACCGGGATCGCCGCCACCGCGAGCCCGAGCAACAACCATGGGTGCAGGAACGTCACGTGAGGAGGCGAAGCGCCGTGCCGAACGGGACGTCGGTTCGGATCGGGTGGTACGCGATGCCGTGACGGCGACAAGCGGTGCGCCAACCCACAATCGCCTGCTCGACGGTGGCGGCATAGGCCCGGGCCAGCTCGCGTGGTCGGACAACCATGCTAGCGGCCGACTCCATATCTCGCAGCCTCACCTCAGGAGGACCGGACAGCTCGAGCTCCCCGCGATCCATCACATGCAGGACGACGACCTGATGGCCCCTGTGCCGCAGGAACCGCATCGCCGTCAGCGCCAGCTCCCGATCGAACAAGAGGTCGGAGAGCAGGACGACCAGGCCGCGACGCGCGAGCAGCGACACCACATGGCGCATCGCAGGGGCCGCCGCCGTGCCTCCTCCGTCCGGTGTGTCGAGCAAGCCTCGTACGACGCGACTCCACTGTCCGGCCTTGATACGGGCCGGAACCACCTGGCGCACCGCATCGTCGAAGGTCACGAGGCCCGTCGCATCGCGCTGGCGAAGCAGGATCAGCGCCAGGGCTGCGGCGAGACGGTCCGCGTAGGCGCGCTTCGTAAGGCGGTCGGGCGAGCCTCGCCACGCCATGGACCGGCTGGTGTCTACGAGGATGACAGCGCGAAGGTTGGTCTCTTCCTCGAACTGCTTCACGAACAGCCGGTCGGATCGGGCGAGGATTCTCCAGTCGAGGTAGCGGGGTTCGTCGCCCGGTTGGTATGCCCGATGTTCGGTGAATTCCACTGAGAATCCACGAAACGGCGATCGATGAATACCGGCCAGAAACCCCTCGACCACCCCCTGGGCCGTGATCTCGATCCCCCCAAGACGGGCGACTTCCGCAGGATCGAGCAGGTCCAGCCGCGTCGCTACCATGATTGATGCCTGAACCTAATGGCCGGCCCATTGTCGCCGGTAGAGGACAACGACCGATGAGCAGCGGCAACCGTTACTTCTCTAATAGATTGTCGTCGTTGCGCTTGCGTCACAGGCGCAGTACCCCGTCGCGTGGCATGCGGCCTGCCCTTCCCAGCCATCGGGAGGATCCTATGCTCACACACGCCGTGCTGCTCGCTCAGCTGCTCGCCGTCGGCGGTCCGCCAACCCTCGCGACCACGTCCTACCGGCCGAGGATCGAGGTTTGGACCAACCGCGGCGAAGATCCTTATTCGAGTGGCGAGGCGGTTCGCGTGAGCTTCAAGACCGAGCGTGACGCCTTCGTCACATTGCTCCGCGTCGATACCGACGGTCGAATCCATATTCTCTTCCCTCGCGAGCCGTGGGGCGACAACTTCGCAAGCGGCGGGCGAGTGTACGAGGTCGAGGGCGTAGGACGGTCCAGCGCGTTCGGTATCGATGACTATCCCGGCGAAGGATACATCTTCGCCATTGCGTCCGCCGATCCGTTCACCTATGACGGCATCGCGAGCGCCCAGCACTGGGACTACCGGCTCATCGGCGACGACGGCCAGATCCGGGGCGATCCCTACGCCGCACTCACCGACCTGGCCTCTCGTATGCTCCCCGAGAACTACCCCGACTGGGACTACGACGTCGTTCCCTACTACGTGCAGCAGCATTACCAGTATCCGCGCTTTTTGTGCTACGATTGCCACTCGTACGTAAGCTACCCGCGCTGGAATCCATACGACTATTCCTGCGTGCGTTTTCGCATCGTAGTGTTCGACGATCCCTATTACTACCCCTACCGCTACTACGGCGGTAGGCGAGTCGCCTTCACTCGCCCCTACCGGCCCGAGCCCCGATTCATCTTCAAGGACCGTGGCGCCAACGACGCATTCGTGACCCGGGTGCGCGAGCGGCCCGTCAACGACGACCGGCGCCGCGACGTGGGTGTGCGGGGACGCGACCTGGGTGGTCCAGGCTTCGTGCCAGCACCTCGCGAGTCTCGTCGTGCGGCGCCGCCGTCGCAACCGAGCCCCCCGGAGCGGCGTCCGGCACCGCCGCCGCGCCAGGAACGCCCCCAGCCTCCGGACCAGCCGTCTCAGCGAGAGCGGCCAGCGCACCCGGATCACCCGGCGCCTCGGACAGCACCCGCATCGCCGCGGCAAGCGCCCAAGGCGGAACCCCAGCATCAGGGCGGGCGCGAATCCGGCAATGGACAGGAGCCGGAGCTGCGACGTCGCAGGCCCTGATCGCAAGCATGTTTGGTACCGAGCAACGCGCCTTGCCGTGGTCCCGCCCGGCTTGGCGCGTTAGCTTTTTCGACCCATGATGTTGCGACTCGCGGTGCTGCTGTGCCTCCCCTGCGTGCTCGGCGCGCAGGCGCCCGTGCCGCCCGCACGCGCCGCCGGTGCGATCACCCCGGAGGATGTTCGCCACCGCATCGAGGTGTTGGCCAACGATTCCATGCGGGGACGCGACACGCCCAGTCCGCAACTCGACCAAGTCGCGAGCTGGATCGCCGCAGAATTCCGTCGGTTCGGCCTACGGCCGGGTGGGACCGATGGGACGTTCTTGCAGCACTACGACATCGTTCGCTCCGAGCTCGACACGGCTCAGACCGCTCTCACGGTGGCGCGCGGGGGAGGCCCGCCAGTCGTGCTCAAGGCCGGCAGCGAGATGGACGTGCTGCCGTTTGGCCCGCCGCCGCTGCGCGACGTCAGCGGCCCCGTGGTCTTGCTGACAGGGCGAGCGGATTCGACCCCCGATCCGCTGGCGGGGGCCGACCTTCGCGGGGCCTGGATCGCCGAGCTGGCCACCAGCAGCCCAACGGGAAATATCTCGGTCGACCTGAATGCCGCTCAAGCGGCACTGGGCGCCGGGGCCGTCGGGCTCCTCGTCATCTCCGACCGCTCCGACGACCAGTGGCGCGCTCGGATCAGCAGCCACCGGCCCTTTCTGAGTGTCGGGGACCCACCCGCTACGGCTCTGGAGCCCGCGTTGGTCGAGATCCGGGACGCGGCCGCGGTCCGGGCCCTGGGGTTGGACGTCGGGGCGTTACGCGCCGAACGGGATCCGCGCGCGCGGCGGCTTTCGGGAGTGACGCTCACCTTCCACGCGCAGCGGAGGGTCATCTCCACCGCGAGCGCTCCCAACGTCATCGGGATCCTGGACGGGAGCGATCCCATTCTGAAGAACGAGTATGTGTTCTTCACTGCGCACATGGATCACATCGGGGTCGCGTCGCTGCGCAACCCGGCGTGCCGCGCGCGTGGCGCTGACTCGATTTGCAACGGCGCGGATGATGACGCGTCCGGCGACGCCGCGGTCATGACGATAGCGCAAGCCTGCTCGCGACTCGCGCCGCGGCCGCGGCGGTCCCTCGTTTTCATGACCGTGAGCGGTGAGGAAAAGGGCCTGTGGGGCAGTGAGTATTTCACCACGCACCCCGTCGTGCCGCTCTCGGCCGTGGTCGCGGACTTGAACATCGACATGGTGGGCAGGAACTGGAGGGACACCATCGCGGTCATCGGCAAGGAGCAGTCGGATCTCGGGACGACGCTCGACCGCGTGGCACAAGCGCATCCGGAGCTGAACATGCGGCCCATCGGCGACATCTGGCCGATGGAGCATTTCTACAGCCGTTCGGATCATTTCAACTTCGCGCGCCGCGGGGTGCCGATCCTTTTCTTCTTCAATGGCACCCACCCCGACTACCACCAGGTCTCCGACGAGGTCGCGAAGATCGACGCTGAGAAGGAATCGCGGATTGCGCGGCTGATCTTCTATCTCGGAATCGAGCTTGCCAACACCACCGCCAGGCCTCGCTGGGACCCCGACGCTTACAAGCGGGTGGTCGACGGCGCGAACTGACGCAGCAATTCGGCGTTGTTCTTCGTGCGCCGCAGCTCCGTAACCAGAGCGGCCATGGCCTGCTCCGGCGGGACGTTGACGAGGGAGCGGCGTAGGGCTTGGCGCGCGGCCACCGTCGCCGGGTCCGCCAGGCCTTCTTCCCGCCGGGTGCCGCTCGCGGCGATATCGACGGCAGGGTAGATCCGGCGGTCGGCGAGCGCGCGCGCGAGGCGCAGCTCCGCGTTGCCGGTTCCTTTGAACTCCTCGAAGATGACGTCGTCCATGCGGCTCTCGGTCTCGACGAGGGCCGTCGCGATGACCGTGAGCGACCCGCCGTTGGGGACGGCGCGCGCGGCGCCGAACAGCGCCTTGGGTTTCGCGAGGGCGTTGGCGTCGAGTCCTCCCGTGAGGGTCCGCCGGCTGCTTTTCCCCGCCGTGTTGTGAGACCGCGCGAGGCGGGTGAGGGAGTCGAGCACGATGACGACGTCGCGCCCCAGCTCGACCTGGCGTCGCGCGTGGTCGAACACCATGTCCGCAACGGCCACGTGCCGCTCGTGCGACAGATCGAAGCTCGAAGCGATCACCGCACCGCGCCCCCAGTCGACCATCTCACTCACCTCTTCGGGTCGTTCGTCGACGAGCAGCAGCAGGAGCTCCACGTCGGGGTAGCCGATCGCCACGGCCTCTGCGACCGCCTGCAGAATGATCGTCTTGCCCGCTTTGGGCGGGGACACGATGAGGGCCCGCTGTCCAAACCCGAGCGGGCAGACGAGGTCGATCACGCGCTGAATGTCTGCGGACCGAGGGCTCGACGGATGAGCGGTCTCGAGCAGCAAGGGACGCGTGGGATGGACGGCACCCAGGTCCGCGAAGTTGGGCCGATCGGCGAGACCGACCGGCGGGGAGCCGTTGACGCTCACGACGCGCCCCGACTCCAGGGTCACGAGGTCCCCCCGGCGCAGTCCTGGCAGGCGGACGACGTGATCCCCCTGGGCAGGGAGGTAGCTGTTCGCAGCCGTGCGCACGGCGCCGCCCTTTGGCGTCGGGTCGAACCACCCGGTGATCGATGTCATGGAGGTGCCGACAAAGATACTCGTCACCCGCAAGGCCGCACCGCCTATATTGCCCCGCACCAATGCGCCAAGCCTTCATCCGCAACTTCTGCATTGTCGCCCACATCGACCACGGGAAGTCCACGCTGGCCGACCGTTTGATCGAGCTCACCGGGACCCTCGACAAGCGGTTAATGCGCGAGCAGGTGCTGGACACGATGGATCTCGAGCGTGAGCGCGGGATCACGATCAAGCTCAACGCCGTGCGGATGAGCTATCACGGACGTGATGGCCAGCTGTACGAGCTGCACCTGATCGACACCCCGGGCCACGTCGACTTCACGTACGAAGTGTCGCGCTCCCTCGCGGCGTGCGAGGGCGCCATTCTCGTCGTGGATGCGTCTCAAGGAGTGCAGGCGCAGACCATCTCGAACCTCTTCCTCGCCCTGGATGCCGGCCTCGAGATCATTCCGGTGCTGAACAAGATCGATCTCCCGGGCGCCGAGCCCGCCCGGCGGGCACAGGAGCTGCACGAACTGATCGGCGTGAAACCCGAAGACGTTCTGCTCATCTCGGCCAAGGAGGGCACGGGCGTCCCCGAAGTGCTCGAAGCGGTCGTGAGGCGGGTGCCGCCGCCGGCGGGAAAGGCGGATGCGCCGTTACGCGCCCTGATCTTCGACTCCTACTACGACCGGTACCGCGGGGCGATTCCGAGCATCCGCGTAGTCGACGGGCGCCTCACGCCGGGAATGCGCATCGCGTTCGGGTCTCACAAGGACGACGTATACGGGGTGGACGAGGTCGGCTACCTGCAGCTCGGCCACAAGCCCAGCGAGCAGCTCGAGGCCGGTGAGGTCGGGTATTTCGTGGCCAATGTTCGCGGCGTGCGCGACACGCGCCCTGGCGACACGGTGCTGGACGCCGACCATGCCGACATGCCGCTGCTCCCGGGCTACCGCGACATCAAATCCATGGTATTCGCCGGGCTCTATCCCACGGACGCGAACCAGTTCGAGGAGCTGCGGGACGCGCTCGAGAAGCTTCAGCTCAATGACGCCTCGCTGCACTACGAGCCCGAATCGTCGGTCGCGCTTGGCTTCGGTTTCCGCTCCGGCTTTCTCGGTCTTCTTCACATGGAGATCGTGCGCGAACGCCTCGAGCGCGAGTTCGACCTCGACCTCATCAGCACCGTCCCGAACGTCGAGTATCAGGTGCACAAGACCGACGGGACCGTGGAAGCGATCGAGAACCCGAGCCGCATGCCGCATGGCTCGGCGATCGACCGCATCGAGGAGCCGTTCGTGAAGGCGCGTATCCTCGCGCCGGCCGAATACATCGGGGCGATGATGAAGCTCGGCCAGGAACGACGCGGTGTGTACCAGGGTATGCATTACGTCTCAACGACGCGCGTCGAGTTCAGCTGGGAGTTCCCGCTCGCCGAGATCATCCTGGACTTCTACGACAAGCTGAAGACCATCAGCCGCGGGTACGCGTCGCTCGACTACGAGTTCCTCGAATACCGGACCTCGGACCTCGTGAAGCTGGACATGCTGCTCAACGGCGACGTGGTCGACGCGTTCAGCGTCATCATCCACCGGGACAAGGCCTTTGAGTGGGGCAAGAAGATCGCGGAGAAGCTGAAAGAGCTGATTCCGCGACAGCTGTTCGAGGTCGTGGTGCAAGCGGCGATCGGGACGAAGGTGATCGCACGGGAAACCATCCGGCCGCTGCGCAAGAACGTGACGGCCAAGTGCTACGGAGGCGACGTCACCCGCAAGCGGAAGCTGCTCGAGAAACAGAAAGAGGGAAAGAAGCGCATGAAGCAAGTGGGAGCCGTGGAGATTCCACAGGAAGCCTTCCTCGCGGTGCTACAAGTTGACTAGACATCGCTCGCTCGGCGCGGCGCTCCTCGCCCTGGGCGCCGGGACCGCGTGCTGGAGCTACAACTACACGAGCCCGCTCGGGCCGCGCTATGCCTCGAGCGTCGCCCCCGCTCCCACCGCCGCCGCGCGCGGCGCTGACGAGGTGGTGCGCATCGTGACGTTCAACGTGCAGTACGCGCGCCAGGCCGACCGGGCCATCGCCCTGATCGAATCGACGCCGGAGCTGCGCGATGCGGACGTCATCACGCTGCAGGAAATGGACGCCGCAGCCACCCGTCACATCGCGGACGCCCTCCACATGGGGTACGTGTACTATCCGGCGAGCATCGCGCGGAAGACACGCCGGGACTTCGGCAACGCGATCCTCTCACGCTGGCCCATGATGGCGGACCGCAAGATCGTGTTGCCCCACCACGCCCGGTTGGAAGGCACGCAGCGGATCGCGACCGCGGCAACGATTGTGGTGAAGGGGCTCCCGCTCCGTGTCTACAGTGTCCACCTCGCGACCATGGTCGAGCTCGGTCCTGGTTCACGCCGGGAGCAGGTGCGCGCTGTCCTCGCCGACGCCGCCGAATACCCGCGCGTCGTGGTCAGCGGCGACATGAACAGCAGCTCGATCGGCGAGGAGTTCGAACAGGCCGGCTTCCACTGGGTCACAGCGCACAATCCGCACACGCACCACTTCTGGACGTTCGACCATGTGTTCCTCAAAGGCCTCGAGCCGTTCAGCGGCGGCGCCACTGGCGTCGTGCGCGACGCGCGCGGGGCCAGCGACCATCGCCCGGTCTGGGCGGTGGCCGTACTGCCGCGAGCTGCCGTCCCCGAGCAGCTGGGCGGCCTTGCCGCACCCTCGCAGCAGCCTCACACCACGCAGTAGTCGCCACCGGACCCCGGCGGCGAACGGCCAGGGGTGAGCGGATAGCTACCGACCGGGCGCTCGGGCCGTCAGATTGAACGCTCGCCATGGCCGACGCCGCGCTCGTCATCCAGACCGCTTTCTTGGGCGACGTCGTCCTCACAACGCCGCTCCTCGCCGCCCTGTCGCAACGCTATTCCGCCGTCGATGTCGTGACGACTCCAGCGGCTCTCCCGCTGCTCGAAACGCACCCGGCGGTGCGGCACGCGGTGGCCTACGACAAGCGCGGCCAAGATCGAGGCGTGGCCGGGCTCGTGCGCATCGCGCGCACACTTCGCGCGGCCCGCTACGACATTGCCTACCTTCCCCACCGGTCGCTTCGTACCGCATTGCTCGCCCGCCTGGCCGGCGTGCCGCAACGCGTCGGGTTCGCGGACGGCTGGCGCCTGCTCTACACCGAAACGCGGCAGCGACCGCGAGAGGCGCACGAGGTAGATCGGCTGCTCGCGCTCATCGGAGCCCCGTCGGGAGCATTCGCGCCGCGGCTCTATCCGACAGCCGAAGATCAGTGCATCGTGGACGAAATGCTGAGAGCCGGCGGGATCGGGACGGCTTGCGTGGCGCTCGCCCCGGGGTCGATTTGGGGGACCAAGCGCTGGCCGTATTTTGGAGAGCTCGCGACCGAGCTGGCCCAGCAGTCGGCGATCGCCGTGGTGGGCGGGCCCGACGACGCCGAGCTTGGAGACGCAATCCACGACGCCGTCACCCGATCGGGCGGCCGGGCGGTCAACGCCTGTGGGAAGCTCACGGTGCGGCAGTCGGCGGCCCTGCTTGGGCGCGCGCGGCTGCTCGTGACGAACGATAGCGCCCCGCAGCACCTCGCCACCGCCGTGGGCACGCCCGTCGTGGCCCTGTTCGGGCCGACGGTGGTCGAGTTCGGGTTCGGCCCCATCCGGGCGGGCGACGTCGCACTCGGGGTCGCCGGGTTAGCGTGCCGCCCGTGCTCGGCGCACGGACCGCGCGTCTGCCCGCTGGGGCATCATCGCTGCATGAAGGACCTGAGCGTCGCCAGCGTCCTGCAAGCCGTCGAGGAGGTCGATGCGCTACGTCGTCGGGATTGATCTCGGAGGAACGAACATCGTCGTCGGCACCGTCGCCGAGGACGGTTCGGAGCTTGTAGGACTCGTGTCGGAGCCGACCATGCCCGAGCAGGGCTCCGACGCGGTCGTGACGCGCATCGTGAAGCTCGCGCGGGCATCGCTCAAGCAGGCCGGCAAGCGCGAGGTCGTGGGCGCCGGGATCGGGTCTCCCGGACCGCTCGACACCGAGCGGGGCCTCGTGCTGCTCACCCCGAACCTGGGCTGGACCAACTTTCCTTTGCGCGAGCGCGTGGCGACCGCGCTCGAACTTCCCGCAACGCTGGATAACGACGCGAACTGTGCCGTGTTCGGCGAATGGTGGCGCGGGGCAGCGCGGGGGGTGAGTCACGTCGTCGGACTGACGATCGGCACCGGAATCGGCGGCGGCATCGTGCTGAACGGCGAGATCTACCACGGGGCATCGGACATCGCCGGGGAAATCGGCCACATGACGGTCGATCTCACCGGGCGCCGCTGCAAGTGCGGTAACTACGGCTGTCTGGAAGCGTACGCGTCGGGGCCGGCGATCGCGGCTCGCGCGGTCGAGGGCGTCGAGGCGGGCGCCGACACGACGCTCCCGGACTACGTGCGCGGCGACCTCACGAAGATCACGGCGCAGGTGGTGTACGAGGCCGCGCACGATGGCGACGCGTACGCGCGCGAGGTCGTCCACGACACGGCCAAGATGCTGGGCGCGGGGGTGGCGAACATCATCAACATCTTCAATCCCGAGGTCGTGGTGATCTGCGGCGGCGTGACGCTCGCGGGCGATCAGGTGTTCGTGCCGCTGCGCGCCGAGGTAAAGCGCCGGGCGTTCAAGCCGGCGGCCAATGCCTGCCGCATCGTCCCAGGCGAGCTGACGGGAACGGCTGGCGTATACGGCGCCGCGGCGGTGTTCATGCGTCGGACCTGGGGCGGAGCGGGCGGGGGCGGGGGCGGCGGAGGCAAGCGGGCATGAAGCGGCTCGGCGTGATCGGCTCGATGGTCTGGGACACAATCTACGATCGCGACCCCGCACAGCGTGCGGTCGAGGAGTGGGGGGGGATCTCCTACTCGCTCGCGGCCCTGGATGCGACGCTGAGCCCTGAGTGGCAGATCGTCCCCCTCGTAAAGGTTGGGCGCGATCTCGCGGCGCAAGCCGGACAATTCCTCGGCGGGCTGCAGCACGTGGCCCCCCGCGCGCGATTCGCGGAAGTTCCGGCGGCCAACAATCGCGTCACGCTCCGATATGCCGATGGCGAGCGCCGCTGCGAGCAGATGACCGGAGGTGTCCCCCCCTGGACCTGGCCCGAGCTCGGGCCGATGGTGCGCGACCTCGACGCGATCTACGTCAACTTCATCTCCGGATACGAGCTGGACCTCGAGACCGCTCGGTTCCTGCGCCAGGGTTTTGATCGGTTCCTGTATGCGGACCTGCACAGCCTCTTTCTCGGAAAGGAGTCCGACGGCACGCGGGTGCCGCGGCCGCTGCCCGACCCGCCCGCATGGTTCGGGTGCTTCGACGTCGTCCAGCTCAACGAGGACGAGCTCGCGCAGCTGGGCCCGGACCCGCTCGTGGTCGCGGCGGCTGCGCTGGCGCAGGGCTGCCAGACCCTGATCGTGACGCTCGGCGCCAGAGGTGCCGCCTACTTCACCGGTCGCCCGGTCCGCACCGCCCGCGTTCCGGTAGAGGCAGCAGCGCCGGCCACGGGGGGAGATCCGACAGGGTGCGGGGACGTCTTCGGAGCGTCCGTAGTGGCGGCATTGATCTCGGGAGCCGGACTGGACGAGGCCCTGCGTCTCGGCACGCGGATGGGGGCGCGCAACGTGACGTACCGCGGCGCCAGCGGGTTGCGCGACCACCTGCTCGGCCGTCTTACGACGGTATGACGCGGCTGGTCGAGGTGCCGTCCCAGCTCGACGACCGCTCGTTCGAGACCTTCACCAGCTCGTTCGCCGCGGCCGCGCAGAACGGCGAGCGGCTGTTATTCGACGCGCACGCGGCGGAGTGGGCGTCGCCCTACGGCCTCGTGGGCCTCCTCGTGGCCGGGCAGGCCGCGCGCCAGCGGAGCGGCCGCAGCGAGCCCCCGCTCCTCACGGCGCCGACGCATGCCGAGGTGTCGAGCTACTGGGCGCGGGCCGGTTTCTTCCGCGAGGCCGCTGATCTCTTCGAGATTCACGGCCGCGTGCCCAAAGCCAAGCCGGCGGAGGAGAGCGACGTCCTCCTCGCGGTGACGCCGGTCCGCGCGGCCGAGGACGTTCACGAAGTGGTGAGCCGGATCCAGCAACGCGCGTCCGCGATCCTCGCATCGGAGCTGCAGCTCGACCCCAAGGCGACGATGGGGTTCGCTATGGCGCTTTCGGAAGCGTGTCAGAATATTGTAGAGCACGCCGGAGTCGGTGGCTGGGTTGCGGTGCAGAGCTACCACTGGCGGCGCACGCTCGCGCGGCGAGTGGTCGTGATTGCGGTCGGGGACGCGGGGATCGGGTTCCGTCAATCGCTCGAAGCAACGCAGGCGCGCCGATTCGGCGAGCGATGGAGCGACGCGGCGGCCCTGGAAGCAGCGCTGATTCAGGGCGTCAGCCGGTTTCGCGACCCAGGGCGCGGCCAGGGGTTGGCCGGCATCCGGCGCTACCTGGCCCGGTGGGACGGGAAAATCGCGATCCGCAGCGGGACCGCCCGTATTGCGATTGTGCCGAGCTGGGACGACGACGTCCCCCTGCGCGAGGGGTTGCCCAATTTTCCGGGGGCGCAGGTGCTCATCATCATTCCGGAGCAGGGGTCCGCGAAGCGGTGATCCACAATATCGATCTCCAGACGGTGATGCAGGAGTCGGCGTCGCCGGTGTACATGGACCTCGTCACGCGACCCACGGGTCGCGTGGTGCGGGAGCGGATCGAGCGCGCGTTCGACGCCACGGGCGGCCCGACCGTCGCGCGGATGGACTTCCGCGGCGTCGGGTGCATGGATTACTCGTGCGCCGACGAGATCGTGGCGCGCCTGCTGCGCGAGCGCCCTGCCGTACTGCTGCTCGTGGGACTCACCGACGGCCACCGGGAAGCGATCGAGCCGGTGTTGATCGGGCACAGGCTCGCCGTCCTGGTCGTCCAGGTCGACGGGACCCTCGACGGCCTGGGGACGCCGGAGGTCGCCGACGAGCTGCTCGAGCAGCTCGTGACGCGCGGCCTCGCCGATCGCCTCCCGGGAGGCATGGTCGCCCTCACCGCGCCGTGAGCCGGGCGTGAAGCGGCGGCCCCTCGGCCTCTCGACCCGCGCCATCCATGGCGAGCTCCGGACGCGCGCCGACTGGACGCCCGTCGCGACGCCGCTGAATCAGAGCAGCACATTCACGAATCCCGTGGGTTCGAGCGCCGAAGTCCTCTACACCCGCTACGGCAACAATCCCAACCAGCTCGCGATCGCGCAGCGGCTCGCCCTGCTCGAAGGCGCGGAAGCCGCCATCTTCGTGGCGAGCGGCATGGGGGCGATCGCCCTCGCCCATCTCGCCGTCCTGCGTCCCGGCGACCATCTCGTCTCGAGCAAGCTGATCTACGGCGGGGTGCGCCGTCTGTTCACCGAGGAATTCGGTCGCCTTGGCATCGAAGTCAGCTTCGTGAACCCCCTCGAGTCCCGCGACTGGAAGCGCGCGATGCGCAAGACGACGCGGGCCGTGTTCGTGGAGACGCCGACCAATCCCCTGATCCGCGTGGTGGACCTGGAGCCGATCGCCACCCTGTGCCAGACCGAGGGGTTGGCGCTCATCGTGGATTCGACGTTCGGGACACCGATCAACTTCCGGCCGCTCGAGCACGGCGCCGACGTGGTGGTGCACAGCGCCACCAAGTACCTGAACGGCCACACGGACGTGATCGCGGGCGCGGTCGCGGGCGCGGAGTCGGTGGTCGAGGAAGTGCGCCGCCTCATGCAGGTCTGGGGGCAGGCGCTCGACCCGATGGCCGCCTGGCTCATCGAGCGCGGCATGAAGACGCTGGCGGTCCGGGTGGAGCGGCAGAATGCCACGGGCGCGGCGGTCGCTGAGTGGTGCAGCAAGCAGCCGGCGTTCGCGGCCGTGCACTACCCTGGCCTGCCGTCGCACCCGGACCACGAGACGGCCAAGCGGCTGTTGAAGGGCTTTGGGGGTATGCTGGGCGTGGAGCTCAAGGACGCCGGCGCGGCCGAGCGATTTCTGCGGGCGCTCAGGCTGGCGATCCACGCACCCAGCCTGGGCGGTGTAGAAACGCTCGTGTCGGAGCCCCGGCTCACCTCCCACGCGGGGCTGACACCGGCGGAGCGGGCACAGGCTGGCATTCCGGACGGCTTCCTGAGATTTTCCCTCGGACTGGAGGACGCCGACGACCTCATCGCCGACTTCGCCCAAGCCCTGGCGCAGCTGTAGGTGATCAAACTCACCAACGTCTTCAAGGCCTTCCCCAAGGGAGGCCTGGCCCTGAAGGACGTTTCCTTTCACATCGCCAAGGGCGAGTTTGCCTTCCTCACCGGCCACTCCGGCGCGGGCAAGTCCACGGTATTGCGCCTGGTCTACGCGGAGGAGCCCGTGACGAGCGGTGAAGTACGCGTCGCGGGGTTCAACGTCCAGCAGATCTCGCGACGGGACGTTCCGAAGCTGCGCCGCCGGCTGGGGATCGTGTTTCAGGACTTCCGCCTCCTCGAAGATCGCACCGCCGAGGAGAACGTTGCGTTCGCGCTCGAGGTGACCGGCGCCCGCCGCGCGACCATTCCGGCGCGCGTCACGCGTGTGCTCACCCAGGTCGGCCTTGCGGTAAAGGCGAAGGCCTATCCCCGGGAGCTGTCCGGGGGCGAGCAGCAGCGCGTCGCGATCGCGCGAGCGCTCGTGAACGAGCCGACGGTGCTGCTCGCCGACGAGCCCACCGGCAACCTCGATGAGCGCGCCACGCGCGGCGTGTTCCAGCTACTGCGCGACATCAACGCGAGCGGGACCGCCGTCGTGATGGCGACGCACGATCTGGACCTGGTGCGGCAGGCGCCGTATCGCGTGATCGAGCTACAGGAAGGCGCGCTCGTGTACGACTCCGGCGTGGACGAGCCCCGCGACCAGGCGGCCACCACATGAGCCTCGTGTTCCGGGAGGCCCTGCTGGCGTTCCGCCGAGCGCCGCTCCTGTCGGCGCTCTCGGTGACGACGATCGCGTTCTCCCTGTTCGTGGTCGGGCTGTTCGGGCTCGTGGCCGTGAACCTCGAGCAGGCGCTGCGGCAGGTGGCCGAGCGCGTCGAGATCGTCGCCTACCTGCTCCCGGGCACGCCGGTCGAGACGGTGACGATGGCCGTGAGCGACATCGCGACCTTCCCCGAAGTGCAATCGGCGACGTACGTAAGCGAGGACGAGGCGCTCACCCGGGCCCGCACGGAGCTCGTCGAGTTCCGGGACGTGCTGCGCGAGCTCGAGCGCAACCCCCTGCCGGCGTCGATCGAGCTGAAGCTCAAGCCCGGGTTCCGGGACGCGGAGCACGTGAACGACGTGGCGGAGCGGCTCAAGGGGTTCGGGTTCGTCGACGACGTGCGGTTCGGGCGCGATTGGGTGGAGAAGCTGGATCGCCTGCATCAGATCGCGGCCGCCGTTGGTCTCGTCGTCGGCGCGGCGTTCGCCGTTGTCGCGATCATCATCATCGGCACCACGATTCGCATGGCCGTGCTGCAGCGCAGCCGCGAGATCGCGATCATGCGCCTCGTGGGTGCGACCGACGGCTTCATTCGCAGCCCGTTCCTCGTGCAGGGCGCGATCAAGGGGATGCTGGGCGGGCTGGTCGCGATCGCCCTCTCCTACGCGGCGTACGCCCTGATCAACCGGTGGCTGATTCAGGCGTCGTTCTTCTCGCACCAGCAGGCGCTCGGGATCGTCGGCTTCGGAACGCTCATCGGACTCCTCGGCAGCGCGACGTCGGTCGGCCGGCACCTGCGCCGAGTGTGAAGAGGGGACGGGGAACCGGGGACGGGGGACGGGTGCTGCTGCGCGCGGCAATCGTCGCGGCCCTCACCCTTCCCTCGTCCCTCGTCCCCCTTCTCGCCCAGCGCCCCCAACCCCTCGAGCAGCAGCTCCAGGACAACCAGCGTCGCCTCGAAGACATCCGGCGTACGCGCTCCGAAGTCGAGCGCGAGCTCGAGCAGCTGCGCACCCAGGCGCACTCGCTCGCCGACGAGCTGTCCAACATCGAGCGGCAGAAGGAGACGACCAACCGGATCGTCAATGAGCTGGACCGCCAGATCAATGGCCTCACGACGCAGATCGAGCACACCACCGTCGACCTGGTCCTCGCCGAGGATGCGCTCGCCGAGAAGCGCGCGGTGCTCGAACGACGGATCGTCGACATCTCGAAACGCGGCCCCCTGTTCTCCTACCAGGTCCTGCTCGCCGCCGAGAGCTTCGGCGACCTGTTGTCGCGCTACAAGTACCTCTATCTCGTGAGCCGGCAGGACCGGCTCCTCGCCAACGACATGTTCAAGCTGCGCGACCGTATCGCCAGCGAGCGGCAAGGACTCGTCGCCGCCCGCGATCAGCTGGCGCACCGCAAATCGGAGCGCACGGAAGAGCTGCAGCGGTACGAGCGCCTCGAGCGGGAGCGCGAGGCGAGCCTGCGCGAGACCCGGCGGAGCTCGCGCGCCGCGGAGCTGCGCCTGTCGGAGCTCGAGCGGAATGAACACATGCTCAATGACCGTATCGCCGCCCTCGAGCGCGCACGGCGCGAGGCCGAAGCCCGCGGCGCCACCGCCGGCGCCGGGTCGATCACGCCGGCCGATCTCGGCCGGCTGGACTGGCCGCTCCAGGGCCGCATTGTCTATCAATTCGGCACGGCCACGGGCCCCAACAATACGCGCATTCCGTGGCACGGCGTCGGCATCGCGGCGCCGGTCGGCACGCCCGTTCGGGCCGTCGAGAGCGGCGTCGTGAGCCTCGCGGGACCGCTCGGCACGTATCTGACGTCCGTGCTGATCGACCACGGCGGCGGCTACTATACGTTCTACGGCTATCTGGCGGACGCGGCCGTCGCCAAGGGAGACAGAGTGTCGAAGGGGCAGATGATCGGGCACGTGGGCGGCACGTCGAGCGACGAGGGACCGCACCTCCATTTCGAGATTCGCGGCCAGGGAGGCATTGCGCTCGATCCGATGAACTGGCTCGCTCCGCTGCGGCGATGAAACGCGCGCGACTCTGTTTCGCCGCGCTGCTCGTTGCCGGGTGCGCGGGCCGTGGCGACACCGTCGAGGTGTCGGGCACGGTCGAGATCAGGGACATCCAACTCGCTCCCCTCACCTGGGGCCGGCTGGAGCGGCTCCTCAAGGACGAGGGCGATAGCGTCCACGCGGGCGACACGGTGGCCATTCTGACGCAACCCGGCCTCAATGCCGTCATCGGGCAGCGCCAGGCGCAGGCGCGGGCCGCGACTCTCCGTGTGGCGGAGGTCACGGCCGCCCAGGCCGACAGCGAGCGCGCGGCGAACGACCTGGCGCGCGGCGAGCGGCTGCTCAAACAGAACATCGTCTCTCCGCAGCAGTACGATGGGCTGCGGACGGCGGCGGCCGCCGCGGCCGCCCGTCTTGCCGCCGTGCGCGCGGCGCCGAGCGATGCCGCAGCGGCGCGTGAAGCGGTCGACGCAGCGTCCTCCGCCAGGGACGAGCTAACGCTGGTCGCGCCCGCGGACGGCCTGGTGCTCGTACGCTACGCCGATCAGGGCGAGGTGCTCGCCAGCGGCTCGCCAGTGGTCTCCATCGGTCTCGTGCGTCAGCCTTGGGTCCGCGCCTACGTGGGCGAACGCGACATCGGACGCGTGAAGGTCGGCCAGCCCGCCAACCTGCGCGTGGACGCGTACCCGGGGCAGTCGTTTCCCGGCCACATCACCGAGATCGCGTCGCGGGCTGAGTTTACCCCTCGCGTGGCGCTCACCGAGCGAGAGCGGGCGGACCTCGTGTTCGGCATCAAGATCGAGCCGAACGACGGCGATGGGGGCGGCCGGCTCAAGGCCGGGATGCCGGTTACCATCGAGCTCCGCCTCATGCCGTGACGTCCATCGCGATCGAGACCCGCGAGCTGACCCGCCGGTTTGGCCAGCTCACCGCGGTCCAAGATCTCACCCTCCGCATCGACCGCGGCGAAGTCTTCGGCCTGCTCGGCCCCAACGGCTCGGGAAAGACCACAACCATTCGGATGTTGTGCGGCCTGCTCGAGCCCTCGAGCGGGCAAGCCATGGTTGCGGGAATCGACGTCGCCGTGGCGCCCGAGCAGGTGAAGCAGAACATCGGCTACATGTCACAACGATTCGGACTGTACGAGGACCTCACCGTCACCGAGAACCTCGACTTCTACGCCGGCGTGTACGGACTGCGCGGGCCAGCCCGGACCGCGCGCCTCGCCGCCGTGATCGACTTCGTCGGACTCGGGGGGCGCCTTCAGCAGCTCGTGAGCGAGTTGTCGGGCGGCTGGAAGCAGCGACTCGCGCTCGCCTGCGCGCTGCTCCACGAGCCGCCCGTCCTGTTTCTCGACGAACCGACGGCCGGTGTGGACCCCGCCGCCCGCCGCACCTTCTGGAGCGCCATCTACACACTGGCCAAGCAGGGCACCACCGTGCTCGTCACCACGCACTACATGGACGAAGCAGAGCGGTGCGCGCGGCTGGCGATGATGAGCGGTGGTCGCCTCATCGCGACCGGCACGCCGGCTGAAGTGGCGGCGCAAGTGGGCGGCAAGACGCTCGAGGACGCGTTCATCATCTTGCAGGAGCGCGACGAGCGATGATGTCCCGCTTCTGGCCGATCTTCCACAAGGAGTTCATCCAGATGCGCCGCGATCGCCTGACACTGGCGATCATGACCGTGCTCCCCGTGGCGCAGCTGCTTCTCTTTGGATACGCCATTCAGACCGACGTTCGCCATCTTCCCACGGTCGTGCTGGACGAGTCGCGCACACCCGCCTCCCGCGATCTGATCGCCGGATTCGAGAACACCGGCAGCTTCCGGATCGTGGCGCACGTGAACGCGCGGCCGGAGCTCGATCGCGCCATCGATCGGGGCGACGCACAGGCGGGCATCCTCGTGCCGTACGACTACCCCCGCCGGCTGGCCCGGCGGGAGACCGCGACGGTGCAGGTCATCGTGGACGCGGCCGACCCGCTTTCGTCGCAATCCGCGATTGCCGCGGCGGCGGGCGTGGCGCAGGCGCGGAACCTCGAGCTCTTGAGCGCCGCGGCCCGCCGCACGAATCTGCCCATCGATGCGCGCGTGCGCCCGCGCTACAACCCCGGCCTGCGGAGTCCCAATTACATCGTGCCCGGCCTGGTGGGCGTGATCCTCACGCTCACGATGGTGCTCGTCACGGCGATGGCACTCGTGCGCGAGCGGGAGCGCGGGACGCTGGAGCAGCTGATCGTGACACCGGTCACTCGAACGGAGTTGATGCTCGGCAAGATCGCCCCGTACGTGGGCGTGGGATTGTTCCAGATGACGGTCGTCCTGGTGATCGGCCGCTACGTGTTCGACGTGCCCCTCACTGGCAACGTCCTGCTGCTCTACGCCATCGCGCTGCTGTTCGTCGTCGCGAGTCTCGCGTTCGGGCTCGTCATCTCGACGCTCGTGCGCACGCAGCAGCAGGCCATGCAGCTGGCGTTCTTCTTCGTGTTGCCGAACATCCTGCTCTCGGGCTTCATGTTCCCCCGCCAGGCCATGCCCGCGTTCTTCCAGTGGGTGGGCCTGCTCCTTCCCCTCACCTATTTCCTCAAGGTGCTGCGGGGGATCCTGCTCAAGGGGGTGGGACTCGACGCGTTGTGGCGGGAAGTGGCGACGCTGGCCGCGTTCGGCGGGCTGCTGATCGCGGTCGCCGTGCGGCGGTTCCGCAAGACGCTGGACTAGCTGCCCGGCGCGGTGCCGATGCGATCAGGCTCCTGGCCCTTGGCGCGGGCGAGGGCCGCCTCAGCGAGCGCGAAGAGATCCTCCGGACGCAGCACGTCGCTGTTGGGGAACGCGGCCAATCCCGCCGCGAGCGCGGGGACCCGCCCGGCCCCCAGGTCGGGGAAGGAATGCCGCTCGATCAACTGGCGCAGGCGCAGGACGAAGCGCTTGGCGCCGTTCACATCGGTCTCGGGAAGGATGAGCGCGAACTCGTCTCCGCCGTAGCGCGCCACGAAGTCCGGACCGCGGATTTCGCGCTGCAGGACCGATCCCATCTCCTCGAGCAAACGGTCTCCGACCGCCTGCCCCTGTTTCTCATTGACCTCCCGCAGCTGCTCGATATCCAACAGCACGAGGGAGAATCGCAGGGCGTAGCGGCGTGCCCGCTCGAACTCATCCCGGAGCCGGCGGTCGAGGGCGTCGAGGCTCGCGCAACCGGTCAGGGCATCGGTCACGCCCGCGCTGATCTGGCGCCGGTAGATGGCAGCCCGGCGTTCCTCGTTTTCGAGCACGCGCGCGGCGGCCTGGGCGATCGTGTTGGCGAACGCCACGTCCTGCGTTCGCAGCTCGGGATCCCCCTGCACGGTGCGAAGGAGGAACACCCCCGCCGCCCGGCCCTGCACGAAGACGGGCAGCGCCACCGCCGACTGAACGTTGACGTCGATCCGCTGCTGCACCCAGCGCCGCCGGATCGTCTCGAACAGGGGATGCTCTCGCACGTCGCGGATAATGACCGGTTGCTCGGTGCGGATCGCTTCCTGGATCTCCGGATAGCGGCTGAGATCGACGCGCAGATCGCGGATCGCGGGGTTCTCGTACACCGCGACGACGCGGCCCTTGTCCTCGCCGGGAGTGGTGAGCACGAACGAGCAATGCGTGAGGCCGAACGCCTGGCCAACACGCCGGACGAGGGTTTGCAGGATCTCCTCGGCGCGGAGCGCAGCCGACACTTCCTGGAAGATGTCGAACAGCAGGTCGCGCCCCCGGAGAGCGTCGCGGGCATCCTTGAGGTCGGAGCGGATTCGGAGCTGCGCCTCGATGCGCGCCCGGAGCTCGCCGAAATGGATCGGGCTGGCCACGGCGTCCTGGGCGCCCGCCCGGAGGGCCTCCGTCGTCGCCTCCGCGCCGCCGTCGCTGCAGATCGCGAACACGGGCGCTCCCCCATGCGCGGGCGCGGCGCACAGCTCGCGCACGGCATCGGCCAGGGCGGAGCTCCGCGTGGCGGCGGTGAAGAGGACGAGATCGGGAGTGGGCTGATCGGAGCGTGGTGCGGGCGCCCCCGGGAGTGGGGCTTCGGTCACCTGAAACCCAGCGCGCGTCAGGAAGCGCTCCAGCCCTTCGGGGCGGGCCGCGGAGTCACCGGTCAAGAGAAGGCGGATGGGCTGCGGCTCCGACACCGGTCTTTGGTCCGAGCGTAGGGGGTGTCAAGCTATAGTTCACCTGATGCCACGGCAAGCACGGAGCGCCACCCGGTGAGCGTGCCGGCGCCCGAAACCCGGGTCGAACGGCGTCGCATGGTCGCGTCGCAGCTCGCGCGCCGCGGGATTCACGACCGGCGTGTCCTCGCCGCCATGGGATGGGTGCCGCGCGAGTGGTTCCTGCCGCCGCCGGTCGCCCACGAGGCCTACGACGATGCGCCGCTGCCGATCGGCAGCGGGCAAACCATCTCCCAGCCGTGCGTCGTTGCCGTGATGACGACGGCCATCGCGCCCCGTCGACGGGATCGCGTCCTCGAGATCGGCACCGGGTCGGGATACCAGACCGCGATTCTCGCGCACCTCGCCGGGCGCGTGTTCACGATCGAGCGGCTCCCTGACCTGCTCGTCGAAGCGGAAGAGCGGTTGCGCCGCCTTCATATCACGAACGTCGAGACGCGTCTCGGCGACGGCGCGGGTGGCTGGCCGGAGGCGGCGCCGTTTCAAGGAATCATCGTGACGGCGGCGGCTCCCCGCGTCCCGGCGCCGCTGCTCGAGCAGCTGGCGGTCGGCGGGCGGCTCGCGATTCCGGTCGGCGACCGCTCGTCGCAGGAGCTGTTGATCTACGAGCGCGCGCGGGGCGGGATCGAAGAACGGAGCGCGGGTGAAGTCCGTTTCGTGCCGCTGATCTCCCAGCTCGCATTCGCCGAGGAGGAGCGGGTGTGAAACGCCGCGCCGGTGATCTGCTCGGCGCCCACGTCTCGACGCAGGGTGGCGTGGCGGAGGCCCCGGCGCGCGGTGCGGCGATCGGCGCGACCGCCATCCAGGTCTTCACCAAGACCCCGAACCAGTGGCGCGAACCCGTGCTCACGAGTGCGCACGTGGCCGCGTTCCGCCAGGCGCTCGCCGCGAGCGGGGTGCGCGCCGTCGTGGCCCACGACAGCTACCTCATCAACCTCGCGTCTCCCGACGACGCGCTGCGCGCACGCAGCGCCCTCTGCTTCAGGGGAGAGCTGACCCGGTGCCGCGCGCTCGGCATCCCCTGGGTCGTCTCACACCCCGGGAATTACATCGATGACCGCGCGGCCGGGCTCGAGCGAAACGCCCGTGAGTACGCGGCGTGCCTCGCCGCGGTGCCGGGCGACGTGGGGGTGCTCATCGAGGGCACGGCGGGAGCGGGGACCGCGCTCGGCGCGTCGTTCGAGGAACTGGCGGCGCTGCGCGACGCGCTGCCCGCGGAGGCCCGGGCGCGGGTGGCGTTCTGCCTCGACACGGCGCACGTGCACGCCGCGGGGTATGACGTGGCCGGCGACATCGGTGGGGTATGGGAGCAATTCGACCGTACCATCGGGCTCCCCCTGCTTAACTGCTTGCATCTCAACGACTCCAAGGCGGCGATGGGCTCGCACCTCGATCGGCACGAGTGGATCGGCGAGGGACGCATTGGACCAGTCGCCTTCCGCTATATTATGCGCGACCAACGCTTCGCATCCGTGATCAAGATTATCGAGACCCCCAAGGCAGACGACCCCTTGTACCACGATCGGCGCATGTTGCGGCGGCTGCGCGCCTACGGACGGGCCCGCACTCTCTCCCGGTCGAATCGGGCTTGACCAGCCCCGGCACACGGTCGGGAGGGTTCCGAGCGCCGGTCGCCGCCCTGCTGTTCGTGCTCCAGGCCGTCGGGGGTGGGGCGGTCGCGTTGGCGCACGCCAGCGAGCCGCAGACGACCCCGGTGAGCGTGGAGACGCACCACGACGCCTCCTGCGTCGTGATCCACGACCCGATCCGCTGCGCTCTCTGCTGGTACGCCGGATCGGTGCTCACCGCGCCGGCGGCACCGGCGGGGCCGTGCGCGGCGACGGTACAGCAGCGCGTCGGCCTCCCTGCGGTCGTCGTCATCGGCAGGCCTACCTTCCACGAGGCGCTGCCCAGGGCTCCTCCCTTCACGCTCTCCTAGCGCATCGAACACGCCCGGCGTCACGGCGGGCGTTCAAATCGTTCATCGGTACCAAGGAGAGCTCGCATGGCTCACTTGCAACGTGTCGCCGCGTTTGCGGCGGCGGCGCTGCTCACGGCCGGCGGTGCGGCGGCGCAACAACCGACGCAGCGCCAGGTGGATTCACTCGCAGCAGAGGTGCGAGCGCTCGAAGCGCGGCTCGACAGCCTGCGCGCAGTGGTAGGGACGGCCGCGACCCCGGCCGGGGCTCCCTCGCCCGTTACGCCGGCAGCGGATACGGGGCTCGCGGCGCTCCGGGCAGCTGCCGTGGCTGCGGCCGGCGCGGACACCACGACCCCCGCCGCCGACACGAGTGCGACGACGCGATTCTCGGGGCATGAGCGCAGCCAGTCCCAGCTCAATCCCGAGATCGGCGCGACCGGCGACGTCCGGGCGTACGCGCAGTCGCCCGGCCAGGGAAACAACTTCGACCCGCGGGAATTCGAGATCGGGTTCCAGTCGGCCCTCGATCCGTATTCGCACACCAAGATTTTCGTGAGCCTGGAAAACGATCACGTGGAGGTCGAGGAAGGCTATGCCTACTGGATCGGTCTTCCAGGACACCTGCGGTTCGACATCGGGGCCTTTCGCCAGCAGTTTGGCGAGCTGAACCGCTGGCATCTGCACGCCCTTCCCGAAACGGAGTACCCGCTCGCCCTCCGCGCCTACTTCGGCGACGACGGCCTGTCCGGTACGGGGATCTCGCTGTACCGCGCGTTCGGTGGCCTGGGGACCCACGAGCTGACCGGACAGGTCACGCTCAGCCGCAGCGACGACCTCCTGTTCGCGGGCGGCACCCGGCCCAGCTATCTGCTGCATCTCCTCAATTTTTGGCAGCTCTCACCGGCGACCTACATGCAGGTCGGCCTGAGCGGGCTGTACGGCACCAACCCCGATTCGAGCCTGAAGACCGGTGTGGCAGGCCTCGAGTTCCGGCTGACCTGGCGGCCGCCGGAGCAGACCCTGTATCGCGATTGGACGTTGCGCGGCGAGCTGCTGGCGCTGCGGAAGGACTATGGCGGCGCCGCCAACACGCGATGGGGAGGCTATCTCAGCACGACGTACAAGCTGGACCAGCGGTGGATCGTCGGCGCGCGCTGGGACTACGTCGAAGCCCCCGCGAGCGGCCTCGTGACGCAACAGCTCGTGCCGTCCCTCACAATGTGGCAGAGCGAATGGGTGTTCCTCCGCGCGCAGTATACGTGGAGCAAGCCCGAGAGCCTCGACGCCACGAGCCAACTGGCAGTCCAGATCGTATGGGCCATCGGCCCCCACAAACACGAGACCTACTGACATGTCGCCCTACATTCGACTGCTCTTGTCGCTCCACGTACCGGGCGCGCACCTGACGGCCGATCCCGTAAAGGTCGTCACTTCGCTCACCACGTACGCCGCAATCGCCCGAGAGATCGTCGGGGATCGCGGCGAAGTGAGCGCGATCGCCTCTCCGTACGAGAATCCCCACTACGTGCAGCCCAAACCCAGCTTCGCACCGCTGCTCGCGGGAGCCGACCTCTTCGTCACAACCGGACTCGACCTCGAGCTCTGGGTCCCCGCTCTCCTGGACAAGGCGAGCAACCCCAAGATCACCGAGGGCGGTGTCGGCTACGTGGCGGCCAGCGCCGGAGTCCCGCTGCTCGACGTCCCCACGAGCTATTCCCGCACGCAGGGCGACATTCACGTGTTCGGCAACCCGCACATCTGGACGGCGCCGCTCAACGCCATAATCATCGCGCGGAACATCCTGACGGGCTTGAAGCGCGTGGACCCGGCCAACGCGGAGTATTTCGCGGGCCGGGAGCAGGTGTTCGAGGATCGCGTGTACCGCGCCTTGTACGGCGACGAGCTGGTGAAGCTGCTCGGCGGCGCGACACTCGCCACCCTCGATCGCCAGGGCAAGCTTTTCGAATTCCTGAGCGGCCATCAGTACGGCGGAGCGCCGCTCACGGCGCGGCTGGGGGGATGGCTGAAGCAGGGCCTGCCGTTCCGCGGCAAGCCCGTTGTATGCTATCACAAGGAGTGGGACTACTTCTCCCGCGAGTTCGACGTGCCGTGCGTGGACTACATCGAGCCCAAGCCCGGCATTCCCCCCACGCCAAGCCATGTGCGCGAGGTGATCGACGAGATCAAAGAGCAGCGGATCGCAGTCCTTCTGTCGACCAGCTACTACGACCGCGAGCAGGTGCGCGAGGTCGCGGCGCGCACCGGAGCCACCGCCGTCATCGTGGCGGGGAACGCTGGGGGCGAGCCTGGCACGGAATCGTACGTAGGTCTGGTCAGCCTCTGGGTGGGGGCGCTGGCGCGCGGGTTCGCCGCGACGCCGCCCAGCCCTCAGCCGTAACGCGCGGGCCAACCGGTGCTCGCGTTCATGGCGGCGCCCTTCGTGGCGTGCATGATTCTCGTCGCGATCCATTCGTACCTCGGACTGCACATTATCGCCCGGGGGGTCATCTTCGTGGACCTGTCCCTCGCCCAGATGGCGGCGCTGGGTGGCGTCGTCGCGCTCTTGTACGGCGCCGCTCCCGACTCGCGCGAAGCGTTCATCTTCTCGCTGGCGTTCACGTGCCTGGGCGCGGCGGTGTTCGCCCTGACCCGGACGCGGACCAAGAGCCGCGTGCCGCATGAGGCCATCATCGGAATTGTGTTTGTGACGGCGTCCGCGGCGGCGATTCTCGTGGCCGACCGGGCGCCGCGCGGGGCCGAGGCGATCCACGATGTGCTCGAGGGGGCTATCATCTGGATCACGTGGCCCACTATCGTCACGAAGGGGATCGCCTATAGCTCCCTCGGGCTGTTGCACTTTCTGCTGCGACGCAGGTTTCTGCGGATCTCGTTCGACCCTGAAGGGGCCGAGCGCGACGGCTGGCGCATCCGGTGGTGGGACTTCCTGTTCTACGTCTCCTTCGGCCTCGCGGTGACGCTGTCCGTTCCCGTAGCCGGCGTCTTGCTTGTCTTCACCATGTTGGTCGTGCCAGCGGTGATCGCGTTCCTGTTCTCGAGCGACATTCGGTCGATGGTCATCATTTCGTGGGGCGTGGGCATGGTCGCGTCGCTGCTCGGCCTCTGGCTGTCCTATGCCGGCAACTTCCCCACCGGGCCGCTCATCGTCTGCATGTATGCGCTGCTCCTTCTGCTCGCGGGCGCCCTGCGGTGGCTCGGCGTGGCGGGAGAACGGGCGACGTGACGGGCGGGCATGCGATCGGCCGGTCAGGTGGGCGGCTCGTCGCCATGCTCCTCACAGCCGCCCCGGCTCACCGTCTGACTGCCCAGATCTCCTGGCACGTCGCCGCCGGCGCCCGCTACACGACACCCCTCGTGCACGATTCCATCGTCAGTCCGTTCGACGTCAAGCTCGCGCTCGCGCCTGAGCTGGCCCTCACCGTCGGCGCGCAACCCGGACACGGATGGGCGCCCCAGGTCCTGCTGGACGCGTCCACCAGCAACCTCGTGCGGCACGACCCTGACGGTACAACTATCACGCTCGAGCGCGTGAGCACCGTGTCGTTCGCGGTCGGCGTGAGCCACACCCTCCCCGGGGGCCTGCGTGGCAGCGTCGCCGTTGGCGGCCTCAAGTACCTCCCCAGCGAAGAGAGCGGCATCTTCCGGCAAGGCAGCGGCGCCATCTCGCCCCTCGGCGCTCTGAGCGTCGCATACGGACTGCCGCTCGGCGAGCCCGGACGACCTCGGCGGTGGTGGCTGGAAGTGCGCTATGACATCCACGCGTTCACCACGCCCGCGCTGGACGATGAGGGCTTCACGTCCTCGCAGACCGTGCACCGCGTGGCGCTCGCGCTTGGCCGCGAGTTCGGACACACGCCGTGACCCCCCTGGCCCGTGCGGCGCATCTGCTCCCGTTTCTCGCGCTCGTGGCCGCGTGCGAGCCGACGGTGCCGGAGCGCGACTGCAGCACCTGCGTGTACGATTTCGCCGATACGGTCCCCCCGGCGAACGCACTCGTGTTCCACTGGCCCGCCTCTCGCGAGCCGGTGCGCTTCTACGGCGATCCGCGCGGGGCCATGCCTACCCTGGTCACCCTGGGGGTCACCGCCTGGGAAGGGCAGTTTCTCTACGGTGAATTTCGGGGCACGATCACGGTCGATTCGAGCCAGGCGGACGTGATCATGTCCTGGGCGGGAGGTGTGCCGCCCGACGTCCCTCCCGACCCCGGACCGCCGGTGGACGCGTGCTTCGGTCTCACGACGAACCCCGCAGGCGTCTTTGTCGACTCCTCGGCCTCGGACGTCCTCGTCGACACCTCGGTGAAGGTCCTGCACATCACGCTCGGCGCCAGAGGGAGCTTCCCCGCCGCCGTGGTCGCTGCGTGTCTGCGGCGGGTCGCCATTCACGAGCTCGGGCACGCCCTGGGACTGCTGAAACACAGCGCGTCGTCATTCGACATCATGAACGCGACGCCCACGGTCACAGCGCCCAGCACCATCGACCGGAATACGGTGGAAGTGTTGTACCACACGCCGGCGACGCTCGTCCCGCCGCCGCGCTAGGCACCTCCCCTGCTTGACACCGGCAGGTCCGGCCCCTAGCCTCGCCTCAATGGCGATCCGTCGCGAAGAAGCCCTCGAGTACCACGCGAAGGGTCGCCCGGGCAAGATCCAGGTCTCCCCCACCAAGCCCTTCAAGAACCAGCACGACCTCTCGCTCGCCTACACCCCGGGCGTCGCGGAGCCGTGCCGCGAAATCGCGGAGCGCCCCGACGACGTGTACGCCTACACGGCGCGAGGGAACCTCGTCGCCGTCGTCACGAACGGGACGGCGGTCCTGGGCCTCGGTGATATCGGGCCGCGCGCGGCGAAGCCGGTCATGGAGGGCAAAGCGCTGTTGTTCAAGGCGTTCGCCGATCTGGACGTGTTCGACCTCGAGGTCGGGTCAAAGAATCCCGACGACCTGATCCACTTCTGCCGGCTGCTCGAGCCGACCGTGGGTGGCATCAACCTCGAGGACATCCGATCGCCGGACTGCTTCTACGTGGAGGAGCAGCTCCGGGCCACGCTCTCCATTCCCGTGTTTCACGACGACCAGCATGGCACCGCGATCATTTCGGGCGCGGCCCTCCTCAACGCGCTCGAGATCGTGGGCAAGACGATCGGCTCGGTGCGCGTCGTGTTCGCGGGGGCGGGCGCCGCCGCGCAGGCCACCGCGTTGCACTACGAGCGCCTCGGCGTCGAGCACGAGCGCATCGTGATGTGCGATCAACACGGCGTGCTCCACGCCGGTCGGACCGACCTCGACCCCTACAAGAAACGGTTCGTGAGCGGCACCAAGGCGCGGACCCTGGGCGAGGCCCTCGTCGGCGCGGACGTCTTCGTCGGGCTGTCCACCGGCGGCATCGTCACCGGCGAGATGCTCGCGGGGATGGCGCCGCGACCGGTCGTGTTCGCTCTCGCCAACCCGACGCCAGAAATCATGCCCGACGAGGCACGGCGGGCGCGCCCCGATGCCGTCGTCGCCACCGGTCGCTCCGATTTCGCGAACCAGGTGAACAACGTGCTCGGCTTTCCGTTCATCTTCCGCGGCGCGCTCGACGTGCGGGCGAGGGCGATCAACGAGCAGATGGAGCTTGCGGCCACGCGCGCCCTCGCTGCGCTCGCCAAACAGGAGGTGCCCGACTCCGTGACCCGGGCGTACGGCCTCGAGCAGCTGCACTTCGGGCCCGACTACCTGATTCCCAAGCCGTTCGACCCACGCGTGCTCCTGTGGGTGGCGCCCGCCGTCGCGTGGGCCGCCGTGGCGTCGGGCGTCGCCGGGCGCACGATCGATGAAGAAGAGTACCGCGCCGAGCTCGAGGCCAGGCTGGGCCGCGCGCGGGAGGTGATGCGCGGGCTCTCGGCACGGGCGCAACGGGCCCCACAGCGGATTGTCTTTCCGGAAGGAACCGAGCCGCGCATCGTTCGCGCGGCCCGCGCGCTCACCGACGAGGGAACGGCCATCCCGATCCTCCTCGGCGACGCCGGCCGGGTCCGCGAGCAGGCCCACGCGGTGGGCGTGACCCTGGACGGCATCGAGCTGATTGACCCGCGGACCGCGCCCGACCGGGAGGCGCTCGCCCGCGAGCTGTGGGAGCGCCGTCGCCGCAAGGGCATCACTCTCCGCGAGGCGCGGGCCCGCGCCGAGGATCCCATGCACTACGCGCTGCTCACCCTCGGCGCAGGTCGGGCGGATGCCGTCGTCGCCGGGGAGGACACCTACTATCCCGACGCGATCCGTCCGGCGCTCGAGATCATCGGGGCGGAGCCGGGGCGCCGCCACGTCAGCGGGATTTACATGCTGGTGTTCCCCCAGCACACCCTGTTCTGCGCCGACTGCACGGTGAACATCGATCCGACGGCCGAGACGCTTGCGGAAATCGCGTCCGCCACCGCGCAGTTCGTACGACGACTCGGGATCGAGCCTCGCGTGGCGATGCTGTCGTTTTCCAATTTCGGATCGGTCCGACACCCGGCCGTGGAGAAGGTGCGGCAGGCGGTGGCGCTCCTGCACGAGCAGGAACCCGGACTCGAGGTCGACGGCGAAATGCAGGCCGACACCGCAGTGGTGGAACGCCTGCTGACGCAGACGTACCCCTTCGCCCGCCTCAAGGCTCCGGCCAACGTCCTGATCTTCCCGAACCTCGACGCCGCGAACATCTCCTACAAACTGCTCGACCGGCTCGGCGGCGCGCAGGCGATCGGCCCGATTCTGGTAGGGATGGCGAAACCGGTCCATATCCTGCAGCGTGGCGCGGAGGTGAGCGACATCGTCAACATGGCCGTCATCGCCGCCGTCGACGCCCAGGAGCACCGCCGCGGCACCCCGTCCCCGCCCGCCGGCTCCCCCCCGTGAGCCGGTTCGAGGTCGTCCGCGATCCGCTGTGGAACAATATTCGGCTCGATCCCGAAGCGCTCGCCGTCGTCGACACACCGCCGGTGCAGCGCCTGCGCTACGTGCGACAGCTGGGTCACGCGTTCCTCGTATATCCCGGCGCGACCCACACGCGGTTCGAGCACGCGTTGGGCGCATACCACCTGGCCCGGCGCGCTCTCGCCCAGCTGGAGGAAACGGCGCGCGGCCCGCTGCTCGATCCCGCGGCGCGCCTGCGGCTCAAGCTCGCGGCGCTGCTGCACGACATCGGCCACTACCCGTTCTCGCACGCTCTCGAGGAAGCGGGGATGCCGCATCACGAGGCGCTCGCGGCGCGCCAGCTCGGCGCGGGCGAGCTGGCGCGGTGTCTCGAGCAACTCGGCGTGGCGCCGACGGACCTGCTGCCGCTGATTCAGGGCACAAGCGACAGCCCGTTGGCCGGGCTCATCTCGGGGTCGGTGGACGTGGACAAGCTCGACTATCTCTCGCGGGACGCGTGGATGTGCGGGGTGCCGTATGGCGTGATCGACGTGGATCGCCTCCTGACCTCGCTCTGTGTGGCCGAGGCGTCGACCGGCCCGGTGCTCGCGCTGCACGAGAAAGGCCTCACGGCGCTCGAGTCGCTGTTGTTCGCGAAATACCAGATGTATCGGAACGTGTATTGGCACCACGCGGTCCGGAGCGCGACGGTGATGTTCAACCGGCTCGTGCGGGTGGCGCTGGCCGCGGGGAGGCTGCGCCTCGACGACGTCGCGCACGCAACAGACGACGGGTTCATCCAAGAGCTGCAGCGTGATGACCCGACCGGGCTTGCGCGGGCGCTGCGAGAGCGGCGTCTGGCCAAGCGGGCGCTCGACCTCCCGGCGACCGAGCTCCCCGCCGACCCGCCAGCCTGGGTGGCGGACGATCCCGAGCTCCGCGGCCGGGTCGAGGACACGCTCGCGCGGGACGCGGGCCTCGCGCCCGGTGAGTTGTTCCTCGACTTCCCCGCCAAGGACGCGCTCTTCACCCTCGACGTCCCCGTGGTCAAGCGCGACGGGTCGGTGCTGCGGCTGGCCGGCGCGGGCGCCGGGGCCTACCTGGGCCTCGCCCGCGTCGCCGGGGAGCTGTATCGCACGGCGCGCCGGCTGCGTGTGTTCGTGCTGCGGCCGGCGCGCGTGGATACCAAGGTGATCGTGGATCTCGTCCTGACGCCCCGCGACCAGGTCGCGGCTCACGTCGCTCCGTAAGCGCAGGCTCAGCTCTTGGGCCGGGGCACCAGCGTGTCGTCGGCGCTGGGAGCGTCGACCGTGTCCACCCGCACCACGATGGCCGTGATGTTGTCCAGACCGCCGGAGCGGTTTGCCGCCGCGACGAGCTCAACCACTTGTTCTTCAGGCGCCCGCCCGCTCGCGAGCACACCGGCAAGCTCGGCATCCTCGAGCATTCCCGTGAGTCCGTCCGACGCCAGCAGAAAGAGGTCATTCGGCTTCACGGAGCCGGCGTACAAATCGGGCGCCACGTCGTTGTTCGCCCCCACACAGCGTGTGATGACGTTGCTGTAGGGGTGCGTGCGCGCCTGCTCGGGCGTCAGGTAGCCCGCGTCCACCTGCTCCTGCACGTACGAGTGGTCCTTCGTGATCTGCACCAAGTTGCCGTCGCGAAGCAGGTACGCGCGGCTGTCCCCGACCTGCCCGATGAGGAATCGCGCGCCGTGCAGCACCAATGCCGTCACAGTGGTGCCCATACCGCGCTTGTCCACTTCGGTCAGCGTGCGCTGGAAGATCGCGCCGTTGGCGGCGCGAATCGCCCCGCGCATCCGCTCCGCGATCTGCTCGTCGGCGAGGCCGTTCAACGACCCCAGGTCGCGCGCGACGTTGCTGACCGCCATCTCGCTCGCCACCTCGCCGGCGGCATGGCCTCCCATCCCGTCGGCGACGATGAAGATCCCCCGCTCCGGCGCAACGGCATAGTTGTCCTCGTTGCCCGAGCGAACGGTGCCGACATCGGTTCGACCTGCCGCGGTGAGGTGCACTCGCGCTAGCGTTAGGCGAGGAGCCAGTATGTGAGCGCCACCACCCCGGTCGCGCCGGCCAGCAGCACGACCACACTCGCGCCGCACCCCTTCCCCTTCTTCTCGGGAGGTGGAGCGGGTCCGCGTTTGGGGGCGGCCGTCGCCTTCGGCGCTCGGGAGGGCGGCGCCGGCTTGGGCGCTGGGCGGGCGGCGACAGGGGGTACCGGTGGACGAGGGGAGGGAGCAGCAGGGGAAGCGGGAGCAGGAGCGGGTGCGGGGGCGGGGGGAGCAGCCTTGGAAGCGTCATCGGCCGGGGCGCGCACCACGACGGTGCCTCCTCCCCTCTCCACTCCCAGCGCATCGTCCGCGGGCTGGAACGTGAGCACCACGTCCCCGAACCGGAGGGTCGCCCCAGGCCCCACCGGCGCCTCTCCCTTCACACGCTCGTCATCCACGAAACTCCCGTTCGTCGAATCCAGGTCGACCACCACCCACACGCCCTCGCGCCGTTGCAGCTTGGCGTGCGCCGTGGAGACGGAGCCGTCAGGAAGTACCACGTCGTTGTAGTCGGCGCGCCCGACGTTGGCCACAGGCGTCTTGATCTGGAATCGCTGGCCCTTGAGTGGCCCAGCCTTGCCCAGGAGCGTCGCCAGGGCGCCCGGCTGGGGTGGGCGCGGCGCGGACGGGGCCGGCGGGGCGGCGGGGGCGGGGGGGGGCGCAACAGCCGCTGGTGTCTGATCGGCGTAGAAGCGAAAGTTCTCTTCCCCGATCCGCACGATGTCCGCCCGGGCCAGTCTCCGCTGTCCCTGCACCCGCTCCTCGTTGACCCATGTCCCGTTTGTGCTGGCGTCGACCAACACGTAGCCCTGCGGCGTCGCCGTGATCTCGGCGTGCCGACGCGAGACGTCCTTCCCCCCCACGACCACGTCGCATCCGGCCTCTCGACCGAATACCAGTGACTTGCCCGCGACGACGTACTCGCGCCCATCGGTGAGACTCACGACGCGACCGCCCGTACTCGCGCTGGGAGCGCCGCTACGTGCCCCGCCTCCCGCCACCGCAGGCCGCGGTGGCGCCCCCCCGGCTGCCGCAGGCACTCCGACCGCCTGCATGAACTGCGTGCTGCCGGTGCGGCGCTCGTCGACGAAGGTCAGCTCCCGACCGCCCAGCTCGATCTTGTCACCGTGCAGCATCGGCGTCGGCTCGGCGCCCAGGCGCACACCGTTGATCATCACGTCGGCGGCGGGCGTCGCCTTGCGGATCACCACCTGCCCATCGGCCTGACCCTGGATCAGGGCGTGGCGCGGGAGCATGCCCTCGCCCGTGATGACGATCGTGGACGCCGGGTCGCTGCCCAGGACCAGCTCGCCGACAGGGATGGGGACCCGCTTGTCACCGAATTCGAGAAGCGCCATCGCAAGAAACCTGAGAAGGGTGAGGCGAGACCCGAAGTTACGGCCGGGGCCGTAACCGCGCAAGGAAACACGGTTTACGCACGATCACCCCGTCGGCTCCAGCGCTCCCTCGTCGCCGCGATCGACGGGACCTCGGCGGAGCCAGTACCAGAACAGGAACGAACCCACGATCACCGTCGCGTAGCTGTTGATGAAACGCCAGATGAGGGCGTACGATGGGAGCTGCGACGGACTGACGTAGATCTTCATGACGGTCGCCGAAATGATCTCGGCGAGCCCCGCGGACCCCGGCGTGGGCGCGAAATACAGCAGGAAGGTGATGAACGTCTGCAGCAGCAGGATGTCCACGAAGTTCGCCGGAATGCCGAGCGCGCGGAGCGCGACGTACCCGGCCAACAGCTTGTTGGCGTGGGATGGAGCGGAGAGCAGAATCGCCCAGAACAGGGCCAGCCACCCGCTGGGATTGCCGAACGCCACCATGCACTCATGGGCGCGGTCGATGCCTTGACGCAGCTTCTCGATGCGCGCCGCTATGCCCTTGCTGCGCCGTTCCAACCGCCCAGCGAGCCAGTGGACGCCGTCGCGCAACCAGGCCGGAAACACCATCGCGACGAGCATGAGCACGCCCAGGATGCCGAAGATCGTGAGACTGGTGCGAAACAGATCGTAGTAGTTGATCCCGAGGACGATGTTGTGCTGCGCTAGGGACCGGCCCCCGCCCATGTAGATCGCCAACGGGCCGGCGATCGCGAAGAACGCCACGGTCGCGACGAAGGTCATGAAGGTGGACGTCATGGCCTCGGGCAGTCGCACCCCCGCGCGCGTCATCGCCCACATCATCGTCGGACCGGCGCCCGTCTGAAACGGCGTGAGGTACGCCGCCCAGGCGCTCATCCCGCCCGCGAATACCATGTCCCGGAACCGCACACCGGGATGCACGTGCCGTGCGACGACCCACAAGCGCGCGCCTCCCCCGAACCAATCCATGGACGCGAGCCCAAGCCCGGCCAACATCCAGCCCCAGTGCAGGTGCAACAGCGGGGCGACGACCGCTTCGAGGTTGTCGCCGTAGACGACGAGCACGACGGCGACGCCAACCAGGGAGATGACTGCGAAGAGCTCGAGACCGCGACGAAGCAGGCGTGGGGTCAGGGCGATCGGCATGGAAGGCGAAAGTACAGGTGTCAGGTGTCAGGGGCTAGGTGTCAGGTTCGCCCGACACCCGGCGCCGGGCACCGCTTATCTTTCTGAGTTTATGCCATCGTCTCCCGACTTCGTCGTCATTCGCAATGCGCGCCAGCACAATCTGCGCGGGGTGACCGTCCAGCTCCCACGGCGGGCCCTGACGGTCATCACCGGGCCGTCGGGCGCCGGGAAGAGCTCGCTCGCGTTCGACACGCTCTACGCCGAGGGCCAGCGGCGCTACATCGAGTCACTGTCCACCTACGCGAAACAGTTCCTCGAGCGCATGCCCAAGCCGCTGGTGGACGGGATCGACGGGATCTCCCCAGCCGTGGCGATCGAGCAGAAAAATCCCACGACGACCAGCCGATCCACGGTGGGCACCGCCACCGAGGTCTACGACTTTTTGCGTCTCTTGTGGGCCCGCGTCGGGACCCCGTACTGCGTCAACTGCGGGAACGTGGTGAAGACCGATACGGTCCAAGAGGTGGTCGACGAGCTGGTGGGACCGGAGACGGGAGATGCGGCGCGGGGCGAGCCGGTGATCATCGCCTTCCCGCTGCCCCCCGCAGCGCACCGCCCGGACGTCGAAGTCGCTGCCCAGCTCCGGGCGGCGGGATTCGTGCGGGCCCAGCTTGACGGCGCCACCGTCCGGCTCGAAGAGCCCGACGCGGAGCGGCTGGTGCGCGACGCGAAAGAGGTCCTCGTGCTGGTGGATCGCCTGCCCGCGGACGCGCAGAGCCGGGGCCGCCTCGCCGATGCGGTCGCCACCGCCTTCAACGAGGGCGACGGCGTCGCGATCGCCCTGAAGAATGGGACGCGACGCCGCTTCTCCGAGCATCCTACGTGCTCGCACTGCGGGACGCCCGGTCCGGTCCTCGTGCCGACCCTGTTCTCGTTCAACAACCCCCGGGGCGCCTGCCCCGTCTGCAATGGCTTTGGCGCCGTCCTCGAATACGACGAATCGCTCATCATCCCCGACCCGGGCCGGTCCCTCGCCGACGGCGCGCTCGATCCGTGGACCAAGCCCCGCTACGAAGGACGACGCCGGATCCTGCGTGAAACCGCGCGCACGCGGCGCATCGGCCTCGATCGGCCGTGGGCCGACCTCTCAGCCGGCGACCGGCAATTCCTCCTTCACGGCGCCGCTGGTCGGTACCTCGGCGTGTTCCCGTTCTTGAAGCGCCTCGAAGCAAAGCGGTACAAGCAGTACATCCGCGTGTTCCTGCGACAGTACCAGCTGGCCAAGACCTGTCCCACCTGCCGCGGCATGCGGCTCAAGCCGGAAGCCCTGGCTGTGCGAGTGGGGGACCTTTCCATCGCGGATGCCTCGCGCCTCACCGCCGCGGCCCTCTCGGCCTGGATCGCCGATCTCCACCTGTCCCCCTTCGGGCAAGCGGTCGCCGTGCATATCCTCGCCGAACTACGCGCGCGCTTGTCGTTCATCAACGACGTGGGACTGGGGTACCTGACGCTCGACCGCCAGGCGCGTACCCTGTCGGGCGGCGAGGCGCAACGCATCGGGCTCGCGAACGCCCTCGGCTCGCACCTCGTGGACACGATCTATGTGCTCGACGAGCCATCCATCGGGCTTCACTCGGCGGACATCGAGCGGCTCATCGGGCTGTTGCGCCGCCTCGCAAACCAGGGAAACACCGTCGTCGTGGTCGAGCACGATCCTGCAGCGATTCGAGCCGCCGACCACATGGTCGAACTCGGCCCCGGCAGCGGCGAGGCCGGAGGCCAGGTCGTCTTTCAGGGTCCGGTGGCGAGGATACGCGAAGCGGGAACGCTCACCGCGCAGTACCTGAGCGGCGAGAAGCGCATCGGCGTGCCCTCCGCCCGCCGGCCCACGGGACCGGCATGGCTCCGGGTCCGCGGCGCCCGGCTCCACAACCTCAAGGGCGTCGATGTCCGCATCCCGCTCGCCACCCTGACCGTCGTCACCGGCGTGTCAGGGTCGGGCAAGTCCACCCTGGTCCACGATGTCCTGTACCGCCAGCTCGAGGCACGTCTCCACGGCGGCCACAGCGCCAAACAGCATCTCGGCGAGGAAGTCGGGGACGTAGCGGGCCTCGAGGGGTGGGAAGCGCTGGCGGACGTCGCGCTCATCGACCAGCAGCCGATTGGCCGAACGCCGCGCTCGAATCCCGTGACCTATGTGAAAGCGTTCGACGAGATTCGCGCGCTGTTCGCCGCGGAGCCACTCGCGCGCGCGCGCCGGTATACGGCCAGCACGTTCTCCTTCAACATGGCCGGCGGCCGTTGCGAGACCTGTGAGGGCGCGGGCCACGTCCTCATCGACATGGTGTTCCTCGCGAACGTCTTCGTGCCCTGCGAGACGTGTGGTGGCACGCGATTCAAGCGCGAGGTGCTGGACGTCAAGCTGCGCGGCCAATCGATCCACGATGTCCTCAACTGGACGGTGGATCACGCGCTCGAGCGTCTGCACCGCCAGGCGCGCCTCGCGCGCAGCCTGTGGCACCTGCAGCAGGTGGGGCTCGGGTACCTGCGCCTCGGTCAGCCCGCCACGACCTTGTCGGGAGGCGAGGCGCAGCGCCTGAAGATTGCCCGCGAGCTCGCGCTCGCGAGCGGCGGCAGAAAGCGCGGCCGCAAGCTGTACATCCTCGACGAGCCGACCACGGGCCTCCACCTGGACGACGTCCGCACGTTGTGCCGCGTTCTCGACCGCCTGGCCGATGCGGGTCACACGGTGCTGGTGATCGAGCATCACCTGGACGTCATCAAGCGCGCCGACTGGGTCATCGACCTCGGACCGGGCGCGGGGGAGGCGGGCGGGCGCGTGGTTGCCCAGGGCGCTCCGGAGGCCATCGCACGCGCGCCGGACTCGATTACCGGGCGCTATTTGCAGGATTTGACGTGACCAGCCGCCGGGCCGATCTCGTCCTCGTCCTCGCCAACCTCGTGTGGGGAGTGAGTTTCGTCGTTGTAAAGGAAGCGTTGGCGGCGAGCACGCCGCTGGCGTTCACCGCGCTCCGGTTCGCCATCGCCGCCCTCGTGCTCATGCCCTTCACCACCTTCCGAGCGCCCTGGTCGCGGTCCGAGCTGGTCGCCGGGGCCCTGCTGGGCAGCCTGCTCGCGATCGGGTTCGCCATGCAGGCCGTCGGACTCGTGTCCACGACCCCGTCGCGCTCCGCCTTCATCGTCGCGACGTCGGCCGTGCTCGCCGCCGCGCTCGCGTTCGTGGTGGTCCGCGAGCGCCCACGCCTCGCGGTCTTTGTGGCGCTCGGGCTCGCAGCGCTCGGGATGTACTTGCTGACCGCCCCCGGGCCGGGGGGCGTGAACCGCGGCGACCTGCTCACGGGAATCACCGCGGTGTGCTTTGGCGGCCAGATCGTCGCCGTGACGCATGCGTCCCGTCGCTACAACCCGTTGCGTCTCGTGTGGATGCAAACTGTCGTCACATCCGTGGGCGCGGCGCTCGCCGCGCGGATATGGGAGGACAGCGCCATTCACTGGAACGTGTCGTTCGCGGCGGCGCTCGCCTATGCCGCGGTGTTCGCGACAGCGCTCGCGCTCCTGTGGCAGATGCGCGCGCAGCAGTTCATGACGTCGTCGCGCGCCGCGCTGATCTTTTGCCTCGAGCCGGTCTTCGCTGCCTTCACGTCGTGGCTGTGGCTGGGCGAGCGGCTGTCGCTCGGGCAGTGGGCCGGCGGCTTCCTGATCCTCGGCGGGATGATTCTCGCCGAGTTGCCGTTTGACACGTCCGTCCCAGTCCGTGATACTGGAGCGTGAACGTCCTCTTGGTCGAAGACGAGGGTGCGACCCGCTTGATGCTGGGTGGTGTGCTCAGGGCCCAGGGCCATCACGTGTTGGACGCGGAGGACGGAAGCCAGGCCTGGGACATCTGGCAGCTGTCGGCGCCCCGCGTGGTCGTCGCGGACTGGTTGATGCCAGAACTCGACGGCCTCGAGCTGTGCCGCCGGATCCGCCGCACCCACGGCCGGCCGTATACGTACTTCATCTTGCTGACCTCGCGCAGCGGTTTGGAATCCTTCCTCGAAGCGATGCAAGCGGGCGTCGACGATTTCATCACCAAGCCCCCGCGCCCCGACGAGCTCGCGGCGCGCCTGGGCGTCGCCGAGCGGATCCTCGGCCTCCGCGCCGAGCTGCTCGCCCTCGAAGGCCTGCTCGCGGTCTGCAGCTATTGCAAGCGGATTCGCGACGGCGACCGTGGGTGGAGCCCGCTCGAGCGCTACGTCGAGGCGCATTCCAAGGCCGAGTTCACCCACGGCGTGTGCCCGGATTGCTACGAGAAATTCTTGAAGCCCCAGATCGACGGCTGACCCCCAAACCCGGGTTGATCCAGGGTTGGGTGGCCGCGATATTTGAGCGCCGTATTCCCGAGTAGCTCAGTTGGTAGAGCAGCCGGCTGTTAACCGGCGGGTCGCAGGTTCGAGTCCTGCCTCGGGAGTTTCCCTCCGCAAATGCCGCAAATGCGCCCTGCGGTGCCGCAAAAACACCCTACGACCGGACCCTGTGACCGCGTATCAGTAGAGCGCGACCGTTCCGCCATGGAACCGGGTCGGCCACGCGACCCTGCACGCACCCGATTCCGGAGCGCTCCTCGGCATGCTACTGGTGGAATGACCTCTCCTCACACCGCGCCCGTCCCACCTGTCGTGCGCATCGTGTTCGTCGAGGAGAGTCCCACCGACGCGGACCTCGTGCTGCGGCACCTCGAGCGGGCGGGTATGGGCGGCGAGCTGCGCCGGGTCGACACCGAGACTGCCCTCGTCCACGCCATCCGGGATTTTGTCCCGGACGTGATCCTCACGGATCATGCGCTGCCCGAGTTCAGTGCGGACGATGCGCTGCGCATCACGCAGCGCGACGCGCCGCAGACGCCCGTGATCGTCGTGACCGGCAGTCTCGATGATGAGACCGCGGCGGGCTACATCAAAGCGGGCGCCGCGGACTACGTGCTGCGAACGAACCTCAGCCGGCTGCCGAGCGCTATCTCGCGCGCGCTCGATCTGCGGCGGGCGCGCGAGCAGGAGGTCCGCTCGCAGGAGCTCCTGCGCCAGAGCGAGGAGCGCTATCGCACCCTGCTCGAGGGTGTGCACGACGTCGTCTTCGCGCTCGCGCCTGACGGCGTGATCACCGCCCTCTCCCCCGCCTTCGAGACGATGACGGGCTGGGTGCCGCAGCGGTGGTTGGGGAGGCCGCTCGAGCAGCTCGTGCACCCGGATGACGTCCCGCTCGTGTTCGAGCTGATCGGACGCGTGATCCGCGGGGAGTCGCGCCCCACCAACCGGTTCCGGATCCGCACGAGCAACGGCGGCTACTGCGTGGGCGAAGTCGCGGCGACCCCCGAGCTTCGGGAGGGGCGCACCGTCGGCATCCTGGGCATCGCGCGTGACGTGACCGAGCGGCTCAACCTCGAGCAGCAGCTTCGTCAGGCGCAAAAGATGGAGGCCGTCGGCCGGCTCGCCGGCGGCGTGGCGCACGACTTCAACAACATCCTCACCGCCATCACCGGGTACGCGGACCTGCTGCTCGAGGACCTCGCGGCGAGCGACCCGCGGCGGCAGGACGTGGACGAGATTCGCAAGGCGTCGGCCCGCGCCGCGGGCCTCACCCGCCAGCTCCTGGCCTTCAGTCGCCAGCAGGTGATGCAGGTGCAGGCGCTCGACCTCAACACCCTCGTGCTCGAGACCGTGCAGATGCTGGGCAGGCTGCTCGGGGAAGACGTCCAAGTCGCGACCAGCCTGTCACCGGATCTCGGCGCGGTGAAGGCCGATCCCGGCCAGCTCGAGCAGGTGATCATGAACCTCGCCGTGAACGCCCGGGACGCCATGCCGCAGGGCGGCAAGCTGACATTCGAAACCGTGAACGTCGAGCTGGATGAGCTGTACAGCCGCGAGCACTTCCCGGCGGGCCCGGGATCGTACGTCATGCTGGCGGTGAGCGACACCGGCGTCGGCATGAGTGAGGACACCCAGGCGCACCTGTTCGAGCCGTTCTTCACGACCAAAGAGAAGGGCAAGGGGACGGGGCTCGGACTCGCGACCGTGTACGGCATCGTGAAACAGACCGGCGGGTTCATCTGGGTCTATACGGAGCTCGGGCACGGATCCACATTCAAGATCTACCTCCCACGGGCCGCGGAGTCGCCGCAACCCCGCTGGCACGCGACCCCCGCCGGCCCGGCGGACGGCTCCGAAACCGTGCTCGTCGCCGAAGACGAGGCCGCCGTCCGCGGGGTGGCGCGCCAGGCGCTCAGGCGCCATGGGTACACGGTGCTCGAAGCCCCGAGCGCGGAGGCGGCACTGGACGTCGCCTCGCGTCACTCCGGCACCATCCATCTGCTGCTCACCGATGTCGTGATGCCGGGCATGAGCGGCCGCGACCTTGCGCGGCGGCTCGCGGACCAGCGGCCCGATCTGCGCGTCATTTACATGTCGGGATACACCGAGGACGCGATCACACGCCACGGCGTGCTCGAGCCGGGTCTCGTATACGTGCAAAAACCGTTCAGCCCCGAGGCGCTGGCGCGCCGGGTGCGTGAGGTGTTGGACGCGAAGTAGGGACCGCGCCTACGGCTGGTCGAGCATCTCCCTCACGCGGGCGAGCAGATCCGCCGGCGTCCACGGTTTGTCGAGCACCGGCACGCCCAGCTCGGGCGGAAGGTTGCCGCGGTCGTCGCCGGGTGAATACCCGCTCACGAACAGGAACGGCGTGTCTCTGCGGTCGCGGCGCACGGCGTCATAGAGCCCGCGGCCGCCGAGTCGCGGCATCACGAGATCCGAGAGCACGAGATGAATCGGGCTCGATTGACCACGGATCGCCTCGAGTGCCTCCAGTCCGTCTGCCGCGGTGAGCACCTGATAGCCCGCCTGCTCCAGGACCCGCTTTGCGGCGCGGCGCAGGTCGCCTTCGTCCTCCACGACCAGGATGGTCTCCTGCCCCCCCGGCACCGCGGCGTCGCGCCCCACGCGCGGCGCCTTCGCGGTGGCCTTGGTCGCGCTCGCCGGGAAGTACAGTGCGATCCGTGTCCCTTCGCCCGGACGCGAGTCGACGTCGATCGCCCCGCCCTGCTGCTTGACCAGCCCGTACACCGTTGCCATGCCGAGCCCCGTGCCTTTCCCGCTCGGTTTTGTCGTGAAGAATGGCTCGAACACCCGGCGCCGCGTGGCCTCGTCCATGCCTACCCCGGTGTCCTCCACCACGAGGGACGTCCAGGCGGGGGCGGTGGACACCCCGGAGGCGACCCGTCGCTCCTCGGACAGCGTCGCCGCGGCCGCCGTGATCCGGAGCGTGCCCCCTTGTGCCATCGCGTCGCGCGCGTTCGTGACCAGGTTGAACACGATCTGCTCCACGGCGTGGACGTCGGCCCGGACCTCGGGCACCCCTTCCCCTGCGCTCACCACGAGCTCGATGTCGGCCGGGAGGATGCGGCGCAGCATGCCCGACATGCCGCCGACCACTCGGCCGATGTCAACCGGCTGGAGGTCGAGCGTCGAGCGGCGGGCAAAGTCCAACAACTCTCTAACCATCACGCGGCCGCGCAGCGCCGCCGAGATCAAGTCGCCCAGATCGGATTGCTCCACCATGCGCTCGGGTCCGAGCGCCTTCCGGATCAGCTCCGCGTTGGCAAGGATGATCGTGAGCAGGTTGTTGAAATCGTGAGCGATCCCCCCCGTCAGCTGCCCGAGGGCCTCGATTTTCTGCGACTGCCGGACCTGCTCCTCCAGCGCCCGACGCTCCGTCACATCCTCCACGACCGTCTCGAAGGTCTCGATGGTGCCGTCCGCCATCCGCACCGCGCGCCCGCTCAACCGGACGATGATGCGACTGCGGTCCCGGCGCTTCCAGGTGACTTCAAGGCCGCGGATGCTGTCGGCCGCGTCGAACTGCGCGAGCACGTGCGGGCGCTCAGCGGGGTCGGCGTAGATGTCGCTTTCGAGATCCAGCGCCAGCAGCTGCGCCTCCGAGTCGTAGCCGAGCATCGCCACGAGCGCCGGGTTGGCCGACAGGATCCGGCCGGCGAGAGTCGACCGGTAGATGCCGTAGGTCGTGTACTGCAGGACCACGCGGTTGTTCTCTTCCGAACGGCGGAGCGCCTCCTCGGCGCGCCGGCTATCGGTCACATCGTTCGCGACGCCGAATACCCCCGCGAGGGCGCCGTCCGCGTCGCGTAGCGGCGCGTAGGACACCTCGAAGGTGAAGCCGAAGACGTCGACCGTGGACGTGAACGACTCGCCGGCGAGCGCGCGGCGAACCTCGGCGAGGGTTTGCGGGGAGTCGGCGTACACCTGGAACACCGACTGGCCCAGCAGCTGCGCGGGGCGCAGGCCCAACGCGTCGAGCCCCTTCCCCTCGGCGAGCGTAAACACCCCTTGCCGATCCAGCGTGAACAGCACGAGCGGAACGCTCGCGACCAACGTGCGGAGCCGTTCCTTGCTCTGGCGCAGCGCCCGCTCCTGCGCGCGTCGTTCGGTCACGTCGCGCGAATTCACGACGAAGCTCATCGCGCCGCCGGTGCCCCGGCGCGCCTGCCCGACCGACTCAAGCACGCACCAACGCCCATCGTTCAGCCGGAAGCGAAACTCGGCCATGTGCGGAGTTCCCGGCTCCGCGAGCGCTCGCCCGAGCGAGTCGGTCACCGCCGAGAGGTCGTCCGGGTGAATGAGCTCGAACACGTTCCGCCCGATCAACTCGCTCGGCGCATATCCCAGGAGCCGCTGCACCGACGGGCTCGCAAAGCGGAAGATGCCGTCGTCGCCGAGGATGGTGATGATGTCGGAGGAGTTGTCGATCAGCGAACGGAAGTGCTCTTCGCTCTGCCGCAGCGCATCCTCCGTCCGCGCTCGATCGATCGCCGTCGCCAGAATGTGGGCGACGCCCTGCAGGACCTGGACTTCGTGGATCGAGAATGCGCGCCGCTCCGCCGTGTGGGCGCCGAGGAGGCCGAACGGACGGTCCTTCCCTTGAACGCTGACGGTCAGTCCGCTCACGACGCCGTGGTCCCTCAACAAGGGCGCCTGGCCGAACCGCACGTCCGTCGCCAGATCCTCGACCACGAGCGGAGTCGGCGAGCGGAGCGCGTACCCGGCGTGGGTGTCGGTATCAGCGGGAATGACGGTCCGACCCACACAGCCGTCCTGCCACCCGACTCCCGCCCGCAAGAGCAGCGTCCGGCTTTCCGGGCGGAATTCGAGGAGGCTCGCGTAGTCGACGTCGAGCACGCGCGCGACCAGGGCGACCGCGTCCTCCATCAAAGCGGAGACGGAAGCACCGGCAAGCGCGCGCTGGCCGAGGTGCGCCACGGCCTCTTGCTGCCAGCCTGGGGCGCGCGTCTGCCCGTCACGTTCCTCATCCGGCCTGGTCCAACTACGGACCAGCCGCAAGCGTCCGACGCCCAACGGCTTCCCCCGTTCTCCGAAGTCACAGAACATCGCAAGTGACGATATTTCAGGCCGTTGCAAGAGACACCGTGGTGATGTGATCCACATCACACAGCGATGCAAGGACGTGGTCACCCTCGATACCCCCAGGATACCGAATATCTGCCGAAAGAGGGTGACCCAGGAGACGCTCTTGTGTGAGTGTGTGCTCACTTATTTGACTAACACGTTGCTGGTAAAGGCAATAGCATGGCGCAAGCCCCTGCGCCACAGGGCAATGGCGTTGCGGCGCAAGGCCTTACAAATGGGTTTGGCTAGGCTTCACTCCCCCCCTGCTACATTCCCGCATGCCCTTGCGCCCGCTTTATGGGCACCTCGCGCTGCGTGAGCGCCTAGGCGCCTCGATTCTAGCTGGCCGTCTGCCGCAGGCTATCCTCCTCGACGGTCCTCATGCCGTCGGGAAGCAGCGGCTGGCCCTTTGGATCGCGCAAGCTCTGTTGTGCGAGGGCCGAGCGGACACCGGGGGGCAACCCTGCGGATCATGCCAGCCCTGCCGGCTGGTGCTCAGCCTGTCCCATCCCGACGTCCATTGGTTCGTGCCGTTGGAGCCACCAAAGAAGACGGGGGACGCGGACCGGCAGGTTGAGATCGTGGAGGAGGCCCTGGGCGAGGAGGTCGCTGCCCGTCGCGAGCAGCCTTTGTATGGTCCGGTGCCCGGTCAGGCCAGCCATGGGATCGCCGCCATTCGGCTGCTGGGCCGCCGGCTGCGGCTGACCCCTGCCATGGGCCGGTGGAAGGTATTCATTATTGGAGGAGCTGAGCGCCTCGCAGCTCAGGCAGCGAATCCTGAGGCGGCGAACGCCTTGCTCAAGGCCCTCGAGGAACCCCCGGCCGACGCCGTGGTAATCCTCGCAGCGGCCGAGCCAAGGACGCTGCCAGCGACGATCCTGTCTCGCGTAGTGCGTGTGCGCGTGGCACGCGTTCAAGACAGTGTCGTGACAGAATTCGCACAGCGCGAGCTGGGCCTGACATCGCAAAGTGAGGTGAATCAACGTGTTCGCCTCGCGGATGGGTGCATTGGCAGGCTCCTTGCTCTTGGGGGGCAGCGGGCCGACGGAACAGGCAAGTTGGCAGAAGCGTTTTTGGGCGCAGTGCGGCAAGGGCCAGCCGCCCGATTTGCCCTGGCCTTGGCGCAGCAGCCGTTTCAGGCCCGCGGGGGATTCACCGCGTTGCTGGACGACTTGCTAGAGCAGTTGCGCCACGAGGCCCGTGCCGGCGGTGACAGTGGAAGAGTGGTAGCGGCAATGGCCCAGGTACTCGGCGCCCGCGAGCAAGCACAGGGGAACGTGAATCCCCAGCTCCTGACCGCCGTGATGGCGGACGACCTGGGCGCTTGACCAGAAGTTGATGCGCGCGTCGTAGCATCCGCTGTGGATCCTGCGACGCACTCTATCACGAGGAGTATGACTATGCGTACCAAGACCCGGGGACTGGTGTTGCAGGGAGGGCTCGTCCTTCTCGGCGCCCTGGTCGTGAGCAGCGTCGGGGGGTGGGCGCGTCGAGCAACTGCCGACGATCAGCCGACCCCGGTGACGGCGCCCGTTCTGCTCAGCGAGTTGCGGACGCTGTCGCAGTCGCTCGAAGCCACCCGCGGCGAGTTGGCCGTGGCCCGGCTGCAGCTCGAGCGCGCAAACGCCATCATCGATTATTCGACGCACTACAACATCGCAGCAGATCTGGCGGCGGCGATCTACGACGTCGCGCTGTCGGAGGGGGTCGACCCCGGCCTGGCGTTCCGTCTGGTGAAGACGGAGTCGGGCTTCAATGTGAACGCAAAGAGTAAGGTCGGCGCCCTGGGCTTCACCCAGGTGTTGCCGAGCACGGCGCGCCTGTACGAGCCGGGATTGACGAACAAGCAGCTGTTCGAGCGCGGCACCAACCTGCGCCTCGGGTTCCGTTACCTGCGGGACCTGCTCGAGCGCTACAACGGTAACCTGCGCCTCGCTCTCCTCGCGTACAACCGCGGGCCGGGCAAGGTCCAAGAGCTGCTCGATGCCGGGCGTGACCCGCAGAACGGGTACTCGACGGCGGTTCTGCGGGGTTACAAGCGGTAAGCGACTACCTCGGCGGGATCTTGATGATCTGACCAGCGTGGATGACTGATCGCGTCGTCAGGTCGTTGTAGTCGAGCAGGGCTCCGAGGGACACCCCATAGCGGCGGGCGATTTCGCTCAAGGTCTCGCCGCTCTCCACCCGGTGATCTCCACCATCCACTGCGCTCCGCCCGGTCGTCGTCGGGCGGGCGCTGCGGGTGGTGTAGCGCGTCCGTGACTCGGGGGGCACGGACCACGCCCCGCCGGGCACCACCCGGCCGCTCATCGGGATGATGATCCGCTCTCCCACCTTCAACGCGTGCGGCTTCAGGCTCGGATTCGCGGTCTGTATCATCGGGACGGTCACGTGATAGCGACGCGCGATGTCCGACAGCGTCTGCCCGCGCGTCACGTAGTGATCGATGAACGTGATACGGGCGGTCGGCGGCAGCGTGTCGTACCGCGCGGCGACCTGCGTGCCGCGCCCCCGCGGCACGCGCACGGTGATGGCCCGGCCAGGGGGCGTGATGCCCCGGACGAATTGCGGATTCAGCTCCAGTAGGGCGTCCACGGTCGTGTCGGCAAGGCGGGCGAGCACGTCCAGCCCGGTGGCATCCTGTACGGAGATCTCATCGAACACGAGTGGTGCGAGCGGGCGAATGTCGTCGAACCCGTACCGCCCCGGCTGCTTGGCGATGAGGGATGCGGCAATCAATTTCGGCACGTAGTCCCGCGTCTCCCGTCGCAAGTAGCGCCGGTCAGCCAGCTGGAAGAAGGTGTGGTCGGTAACGGAGTCCGACTCGCCAGGGAGGCGGTTCAGCCCCCGCTCCACGCGCCCAACTCCGGCATTGTACGCCGCGGCGGCGAGGTACACGCTGCCGCCCAGACGCTCCCGCAAGTCCGCCAGATAGGTGACGGCGGCCTGCGTGGCCTTGTAGGGATCACGCCGCTCGTCCACCCAGGGATCAACGGTCAGCCCGTAGAGCCGCCCGGTGGCCGCCATGAACTGCCACATGCCGACCGCTCGCGCCCGGCTGACTGCGGTGTTGGAGAGGCCGCTCTCGATGAGCGCCAGGTACACCAGGTCTTCCGGGAGCCGCTTCGCGCGCAGCTGCTCCCGGATCATGCCCTCGTAGCGGCCAAGCCGGGAAAGCCAGATCGCGAACCGATCCTGGGCGTCCACCTGGAAGAACTCGAGATACTCCAGTACGCGCCGGTTGGCAGCGAAGGTGGTGACGTCGATATCGAAGGTTGGCTCCCCTGACGGGGCAGCGCCGACAACTGCCCGTCCCTCGTTCGCCCCGAATAGCCGCACCGCCTCTCGTTCGACTTCCTCGCCCCGCACCGCGGGGGGAGGGGCCGACGTGTCACTCCGGAGCACGGAGGTCCCGGGCTGGTGCAGACTGTCCAGGATGGCTTCGTCGGCAGCCGAGTCGGACCGATCCCGCACGGCGGTCACCGGTTCCGCGGGTGAGGGGCTCTGCCCCAGCGGGCCTCCCTCGTGGCGCGAACCGCCGCACCCAGCGAGGCCGAGAACGACCACCAAGACCCCGGCGGCCCTCACCGGACTGAAAACCATGCCCCTCCTGCTCATCTCGAGTAGTAGTTCCCCAGGATTCGGTTAGTGGCGTTCAGGACAGCAAGCGCCGCGCCACGCGTCGCATCCCCTTCCGTGAGATAAGACCCCACGAGACGGGACTGCGACCCGTCTGCGCGCGCGGAAAGCGACACGATGATGACGTTGGCATCGAACGCACGAACCGCCTTCACTCCAAGGATTTCGAACGCGAGCTTGGGCTTGACTGCTTTCTCGAGAGCCTGGACGGTCGCGGCAGCCGAGCAGCGAAGCTCCCCCGCCTGCGAGATCACGCCTTCGGCCTCCCCGACAAACTCCCGGCCATCCGACCAGGACAGCACAACCCGGGACCGGCAGCGCCCGTTCGGGAGCCGCTCGAACCGGAAGTCATGAAACCGGAGACGCTCGGCCTGGCGGGGGCCTTCCGGGGGAGGAGCTGTCGCGGGCACTAGTCGAACCGCACTTCGATCTGCTGCCGCGATGACGCATCTTGAGGCGCCTCAACGACATCCACCTCGAGCCGCGGCCGGCCCTGGTCGTCCTGATCCGCGGAAACGACGAGGATGACGCCGCTGTCGAGCTCGACCTTCAGATGCCGCATGTCCGACCGCACCGTGACCTCCCGTACGCCTTCCCCGCGCAACCGCGCGACCGCCGCAACGATGCGGCGCAGGTCGTGCAACCCCACGGGGCTCATGCCAGGCGGTTGGCGAGAAGCTGCGACAGGGCGGTGTCGGGAATCCGCTCAGCCTGGATGAACAGGGACGACTTGGACGTAGCCTCCAGCGGGTAAGGGGTCCATACCGCCTGCCCCCGCGGTTGCTGCGACGCCATGCGAAATGCCAGCACCAGCTGCCAGGATGCGGTGGTCGCCGTGCGCTCCGCGACGGCATCCACGTGCCACACCTGGTCGCCGTGGGCGATGACCCTCCAAGGCACGTCCCACCTCACTGGGGTGTTGGCGCCCGAATATGTGTTCTAACCTAAAGTCCGGTCAATAGTTGGATGGACAGACCCCGCCTAAACCGACCATTCTGCGGGGTGGGCGGAAGCACCCAAGTTGCGGAGTGGGGCGACTTAAGGGGTCAGTCGCCCCGGGTGGCGAGGGCCTTGAAGCGCCGGGCCAACTCCCGGGTCACCGGGCCAGGCACCCCCGCCCCGATGGTCCGAGCGTCTACTTTGGTGACCCCGATGACCTCGGCGGCCGTGCCCGTGAGGAAGACCTCATCCGCGGTGTAGAGATCATACCGGTTCAGCGGCACTTCCTCTGTGACGTAGGTTGCCTCCCGTGCCAGCTCGAGCACGGCGTCGCGGGTCACGCCGCGCAGGATTCCCGCGTAGACGGGCGGCGTCTTGATCGTTCCGTTCGTCACGACGAAGATGTTCTCACCACTCGCCTCCGCCACGAACCCGGCGGGGTCGAGCATGATGATGTCGTCGACGCCCGCAGCGATGCCTTCCACCTTGGCGAGGATGTGAGCCAAGTAGTTGAGGGACTTCACACGCGGTGATACGCTCTCCCGATGATGAATCGGGGTCGCGGACGAGATGACGACCAGTCCCTTGTCGTAGCGGTCGGCTGGCCACAGCGCGATGTCGTCCACGATACAGATGATCGATGGCTTGGGGCACTTGCGGGGATCGAGCCCAAGGTCGCCGACACCGCGGGTAACGATCAACCGGATGTAGCAGTCCTGGAGCCCGCTCTTCGCGACCGCCTCCTCCATGAGGCGGCCCATCTCCTTGCGGGCCAGTGGGATCTCGAGCCACACCGCCTTTGCGGAGGCATAGAGGCGGTCGAGGTGTTTCTCGACGCGAAAGATGCGCCGGTTGTACACCCGAATCCCTTCGAACACGCCGTCGCCGTACAGCAAACCGTGATCGAACACCGAGACCTTGGCGTTCGCCTTGTCGTAGTACTGCCCGTCAATCCAGATCGTCGCTGACATAGTTTGGGAAAGATGGTGCCGCGACACGGTCTAAAAAAGGGGGACGGGGACGTGGGAACCCGTCCGCTTCGGGGTTGCTTGGGGAAATAGGGCCAACCAGGAGCCAAGAGTGTGGACCAAGAGGCGATTCGATGCCATTCTGCGGCAGCGCTGCCCTGTGTGCCTCGAAGGCCCGATGTTTTCGGGGCCGTTCAGGATGGCCGTTCGGTGCCCCAGGTGCGGTCATCAGTTCGAGCGGGAGACGGGGTTCTTCCAGGGCGCCATGTACGTCTCCTGGGCGCTCGGCGTGGGCACGTTCGCCGCGCTGGCGCTCGCGTCGAGTTGGCTTCTGGCCCCGCTGATCAGCCTGCCGCTGGCCTTGGCCGTCGCGCTCGGGGCCTATCTGCCCATCGTCCCGGTGATCTTTCGCTATTCGCGTGTGATCTGGGCCCACGTCAACATCGGGACGCGCGACACATCAGATGAACGGCCTGGCGAAGGGTAGGGCTCATTCGCGGGAGTCCGGGTTACGAAGGGGAGTGGGTTCGTTCGGGACGTTCGAGGAGGGACCATGACGTTTGAGCGTGCGTTCGCGTTGATCGGTGCAGCGGGAGTTTCCTTCTGTCTCAGCGCAAGTTTCCTTCCGGCGGCGAAAGCGTTCGTGCGGTGGCAGCTCGACAGGCAGGAGCGCAAGCGTGCGCTCGCGGGGATCTTGCGGGACAGCATGCAGGTCGTGGACGGACGAGCGGAGCGGTGAGGGACGTGACCCGGGCGGGGATCGAACCCGCGGCCTGCGGATTAAAAGTCCGCTGCTCTACCAACTGAGCTACCGGGTCGCAACCAGACCAAACTAGTTGCCCTGCCCGGCTTTGTGCTACGGCATCGACTGCGAACGAGATTGAGGTGAGCGGAGCGTGGCGCCCAGACGGCCGCCACGCTCTCGCTCAGGTGGGCTGCCCTCTACGTCTCCGGACGGATCAGAGTCGGTACCCGACGATGGTCGTCGGAGCGGTCCGCAGAAACAGCATCCCGGCGACATCATCCACGGCGTAGACCGGCTCGCGCTCCTTGCCCAGCAACACCCGCGAGCGCGCCTGCGCGTTGTCCTTGTCGATCTGGAGCAGGATGTTGCCGTTGCCATCGGGCGCCCGCGTCAGCATGAAGACCGATCCGGGCACCGTGAGCGAGGCCTTGAAGCGCTTCGTCGCGAGCGCCGCCGACTGGTGCGAGTACCCCGCGAGCTGGGCCCCGCCGGTGGTGTAGGCCGACGCGACCTGCCCGTAGATACGGCGCGCGGTCGTGTCGGTCGCCGTGCGCGACGCCTGGGCGAACGCGTCCCCGTACGACGACGCCGCGGCGCCGTACAGACCGGCGCGCACCGCGTCCAGACGGTGCAGCGCCCGTAACAGGCCGGGCAGCTGCGGCGCCGGATTGTACACCTGCTGCTTGACCTGTCCGTCGCGCCCGACCAACACGAGGTTCTGCGGCGAGATGAGGACGATCCCCGCGCTCCGCATCTCCATGTCCGTGGGGTCCTCGTCGCCCTGTAGCCTGATCTCAGCACTCAACGCCCGGAAGGTTCCGGCGTCGCGATCCACAGCGTAGAGGCGGTGGTCGCGGTTCGCGAACACGTACATCGTCCGCCCCTCGGCGGCATGGTGCAGGTAGTAGCGCTCGGCGTCGTAGCCCGATGCGCTCATCGGCTTGCCGCTCTCGATCGCATCCTTGAACTTGAGCTCACCCTTCGCGAGGTCGACGAAATTGACCTCGGCGTTCGTGACTGAGTCGGGGTGCGTCACATAGAGCAGGCCCGCCGGCGTCAACTCCGCATAGCTCAGCTGCCCCTTGATCTTCACGTCCTTCTTCAACCGCAGTGTCGCGGTCGCAACGTCCAACACGTTGACGAACGTCTTCGACTCGGCGTCCACCTCCAGAACAGCGGCGTCGCCCGTGATGATCGCGTCCGTCACGTTACCGCGCATGTGCACCGGCTTGGGCGCGATGGTCGTGCCGTCGGCGTAGCGGGCGACGTTGAGCCCCGTCTGCACGACGCCGTTCACCACCTTGCGGCTACCTGATAGCTCGCCCTCGGGCGCTCCCTCGGGGAGCATGATGATCCCTGCCGGGTGCTGCACGATGTCGCTGATCCACCCGTCGACCTTCGCGGGCTGCGCCCAGAGCGCCTGACCGTCAGTCAGGCGGTACGCCATGAGGCGGTCGTCGAAACTCACGTATATGCGGTCAGCCTGAGCAACCGACGGGTACAGCCGCACGTGCCGGGCGATGTTGCCCGTTTTCCCGGTCGCGAGCGTTGCCGACCAGCGGATGGCGCCGTTCCGGGCGTCAATCGCCCGGAGGCCGGTGAGGGTGTGGACGACGATCATGTCGGGGCCGGCCTGCAGGACTTCGAGCGCGGTGCCTTCGGATGCGGCGCGGACCAACCCCTGCATGAGGCCGCCCAAGCCCTTCTTCTTCGGCTCGGTTTGTTCGAACAGCGTCTCGTTCGTCCACCGCTGCTGGCCCGTGGCGAGATCGTACAGCGCCACCACCGGCGGACCGTTGGCGCGGCGGCCGTGGACGAGCAGTGTGCCGGTTTGCGGCAAGACGCGGCGCGTCACGACCTGCACGAGCGCCAGGCGCCGCGAGTCGAATACGGTCGAGCCCGTCACGGGGTCGAAGATCTCGAGCAGACCCGGTCGCGCCGCTTCCATCAGGAGCGACCCCTCGACGATGCGGACGCTGTCGGGTGGCAAGCCGCCGAGCTCCGTTTTGGTCCACGCGACCTGGCCGCGGTCCATGTCGACGCCGGCGAGAGCGGCGTCGGTCGAGACGAGCAGCCCACCCGCCGGCGTGACCTGCTGCCAGCGGATATCCCCGCGCATCTGGAGCGTCCACGCGGGAGTCGCACCGGGCGCCTGCGAATGGGCGGCTGCGGTCGAAATGAGAGCGACGAGCAGGCACAGCAGGAACGAACGACGGCCGAAGACGGCAATCATGACTTCCCCCTGAGTCAGTGGGCCCAGGGCGCGGGGCATATATCCCCCCACGAGGACGCGGAGCGCAAGAGCAACCCGTCAGGCGTGAGCTACGACACACTTGCCGGACCATACTCTGCATCTCGAAACATTTGTTGCAGTTCCGAGCCTCCCCTCTTATCCTGTGTCCATGGTGTCACGGTCGCGGCGCGCCCGCTTGCTTCTCGCCGGTCTCCTGGCCCTGCAGGTCGGGATGCCGGGCGCCGTCGCGTGGGCGGATGCGCGGCTCGACGCGACCAGCGCCTTGGCCGTCGCGCACTTCGAATCGCACACGACCGCATCGTGTGTGCACATCCATCCGGCGGACTGCGCCTTTCACCGCTTTCTGTCCGCTCCCCTCGCGCCAGGCAGGCCCCTCGCGGTCAGCCTTCGCGTAGGTGCACCTCGCGCCGTTTGGTATGTCTCCCGTGATGTCGGCTTCACCGCTCCGCAGGAACGCCTCCCCGACTCTCGCGCTCCACCGCAGCTCTCGTAACCCGGTCTGACCCGCGCCACGGCGCGGCCCTTGGCACGGAACGAACCCCGGGACCCCGGGGCGCGCCGTGCAATGACCGCTTGTACGGGAGGCTAGTTCCATGCGCAGCATTCCATTTCCATACCTGGCGCGAGCCCTGGTATTTCTCGCGCTCGTTGCCGCACCTCGCACCGCTCACTCGACCCCCGCGCCCAAGGTGTCAGGCCGCGTCGCGGCCGTCGGCGGAGCACCCGCCGCCATCCCGGCCACCGGCGTCGGGGACATCAGCGGTGCCGTGACCGACAGCGTCACCGGGAAGCCGTTGCCGGGCGGCGAGGTGCGAATCGTCCAACGTGGGAACGTGGTCGCGACGACGACCACCGACGCGTTCGGCGAGTTCATCGTACACAACCTCGCGGCGGGCTCCTACACCGTCGAAGTCCGCTACCTGGGCTATCGCGTTGCGTCGCGCGAGGTCAACCTGACCGGAGCAGCCGCGCAACAAGCGCTCGCCTTCCAAATGGCGCCCATCCCCGTCAACCTCGAGGCGGTGCAGGTCCGGGCGGAGGTGCCGCTCGCCGTGGACACAAGGACCGGAAATCAGGTGTTCAAGCAGAACGACTACCACGGCGCACCCAGCAGCACCGCGTCGCAGATCCTGCAGCAGTCCATCGCGGGGGCGGCGCGGGCGCCGACGGGCGAGGTCCACATTCGGGGCCAGCACGCCGAGTACACCTACTACGTCGACGGCATCCCGGTCCAATCGGGAATCTCGGGCAGCCTGAACGAGTTGTTCGACCCCGAGGTCGTGAATCAGATCGTCTTTCAGACGGGCGGGTGGGACCCTGAGTTCGGGAACAAAAACGCGGCGATCGTCAACGTCACCACGCGCATCCCCGCCGGCGGATTCCATGCCGACCTCGGGGCGTATGGCGGGTCATTCACCACGAACGGCCAGTCGCTCAACCTGAGTACCAACGCCGGTAAGTGGGGGTTCTTCGCGTCGGGCACCCGGAAAGTCACGGATATGCGTCAGGAGCCCGTCGCCTTCGACACCGTCACCAATGAGCCCTTCAACTACCACAACGACGGTGAGGACCTGTTCGGGTTCGGCAAGATCGAGTATGTCCCGTCCGCACACGACGTCGTGAACCTCGACGTGAACTGGTCGCGTACGCATTTCGCCGTGCCCTTCGACTCGTCGCAGGGGATCACCGACGCTCATCAACAGGATGTAAACGGTTTCGTCAATCTCGGGTGGCGGCACCGCTTCGCCGTCGAGCAGGGAGAGGGAGGGCGCGCGTCGGAGCTGTTTGCCGGCGGCTTCTATCGGAACGGCAGCTTGACCTACACACCCGGCGTCGCGGACGAGCCGTCATTCGTCTTCTATCCCGACACGACGACAGCTTACAACCTCAGCGAGGACAGGAATTTCAACTCGGTGGGCGCAAAGCTTGATTACCTGTTCCGCCCGCACCACGGTCTCGAGTTCAAGCTCGGCGCTCAGGGGTCAATCACGCGTGGGCACGAGGATTTCGAGACGGTCGATTCGGCTGGCAACCCGGGCCCCGCCTCCAACTCGGACCTGAATGGCAGCGACGTCGGCGCCTACGCGCAGGTAGCCATCTCCCCCTCGGACCGGTGGGAGCTCCGGACCGGGCTCCGCTTCGACAATCACAACGCGCCGTTCGCGGGCAACCAGAACCAGCTGAGCCCGCGAGTGAAGCTCAGTTTCCTGGCGGATCCGGCCAACACGTTCTGGGTATACTACGGGCGCCTCTTTATTCCGACGAATGTGGAGGACTTACGAGCGATCACGAGCGTCGCCCAGGGCGACACCGTGGCCGAGCCGACGCTGCCCGAGCGGGATGACTTTTTCGAAGTAGGCTACGTCCACCGCTTCTCGTTCGGCGTCGTGACGAAGCTCTCCGGCTACTACAAGGTCAGCAAGCCAGGGATTGACGACAACACGGTTCCTGGGTCGTCGATCGTGACCTCGGTGAACATCGAGGAGGTTCACACCACGGGGATCGAGGCGGTTGTGGAGGTGCGGACGCGAGGCCCCTTCTCGGGCTACCTGAACTTCGCGTTGAACCACGCCTACGGCTCCGGGGCGATCACAGGGGGATTCTTCCCAACGGCGCCGCCGGCCGGCGATTTCGACCTCGATCACGACCAGCGGATCTCGGTGGCGGGGAATGCGATCTACGCACACCACGGCTGGTATCTGTCGGCGACCGGGATCTATGGGACGGGCCTCACGAACGGCAACGAAGACGCCACCTTCGGCACCCGCCTGCTGGACTTCAATGCGGATGGGCACGTGGCCCCGAACTTCATTCTCAACGCCAGCGTGGGCTACACGTGGGTGGTCGGGAGCACCGCCATTCGGCCGCAGCTCTACGTGGACAACCTGCTCGACAACCACTACTTGCTAAAAGGGGCCTTCTTCAGTGGAGCGTCGGTTGGCCGGCCGCGTTCGGTCCAATTTCGCGTGAGCATGGGGGTCTAGAGATGCTTCTCGACCTGTCGCGGCGTTCATCGCCCGCGTAACGTGGGCGTACTGAGCGCCGCGGTACGGCTTGCGGCAGGCCTCGGCGTGGTCGCCGGAGTCGGCGCGGCGCAGAGCACGGGTGACAGCGCCGAGGCCCCGCCTGCCAGTCTCATCGAGCTACTCGAGGAGACGCCCGGCATTCGTGTGGAGACCACATCCCCGGGGCTCGGCTCGGTGGGGATTCGCATTCAAGGTCTCCCGGGCGAATACACCGAGGTACTCGTCGACGGACTCCCGCTGCTCGGCGTCCAATCCGGAGGGTTGGGGTTCGCGCAGGTGTCGGCGCTCGACATCGAGCGCGTGGAGGTGGTCAAGGGTCCGGCGACGGCCTTGTACGGACCGTCCTCGTTGGGCGGGATCGTGAATCTCATTTCCCGTCCGCCCGGCGGTGCACCGGAGGTCGTGCTCAATCAGACCTCCCAGGACGGCACCGATCTCATGGCCTGGTTGTCTCAGGGTCTCGGAGACCGCTGGGGTCTCACGGTCCTCGGCGGCGCGCACCGGCAGGGCGCGCAGGATGTCAACAACGACGCCTGGGCCGACGTGCCGGGCTTCCAGCGCATCGAGCTACGACCTCGGCTCTTCTGGAAGACTCCGCGCGGCGCCTCGCTCGTCGCGACCCTGGGCGGGATGTCCGAAGAGCGCGCGGGTGGGACCCTGCCGGGAATGATCCTGGCCGACGGACAGTCCTTCGCCACGTCCGCGAACACCAACCGTGCGGATGTGGGACTGGTCGGCGTGTTTCCGGTAGCCGGTGCCGACACATTCACCGTGCGGGGATCGGCGGCCGGCGCGTGGGAGCGGGAAACATTCGGACCGACCACCCAGCGCTACGTGCAGCACGGGGAGTACCACACGGCCTTCACTCAGGCCACGCTGACTGTCCCCGGCTCCAAAGTCACATGGGTCGTCGGGGCGGCGTACGAGCAGAATGCGTTTCATTCCCCCGACCTGGCGGGGTTCGAATACACGTACAACACACCGTCCCTGCTGGCGCAGGCGACCGTGGCCCTCGGCTCGAGGTTCAGTGTGATGGCGAACGGCCGCTGTGACTGGCAGAGCGAATACGGCACCACGTGCAGCCCGCGCGGGACTGCGTTGTTCCGCGGGCCGGGACGGTGGGAGGTCTGGCTATCTGGCGCGACCGGATTCTTCGCACCGACCCCGTTTCTCGACGAGACCGAGGGGATCCCCCTCGCTCGACTCGTTCCGTTCACGACGCGGGTCATCACGATTTGCAGCGCCGGCCTCTGCTCGAGCGACTCGGGGGGCGTGCGCACCACGGCGCCCTTCTCGATTGCGGCACAACGGGCCCGCTACGGCTCGCTCGATTTCGCGCGACGCGTGAAAGGGCTCGAGCTTGGGGCAACGTTCTTCACGGCCAGTGTCGACCACCCCCTCATCCTCTCGGAGCTGAACCCGTTCGACGAGCGCCCACAACTGGTCAACGCCTCCGGCCCGCTTCGCACCGCAGGCGCGGAGCTCGCCGTAGTCTATGCTCCGCGGACCATACGGATTGCGGCAGACTACACCTACCTCCACTCGACGCTGATTTCCGCAGCGACGGCCAGCCGCGTTGAGGCACCACTCACCCCCCGGCACAGCGGGGCGCTCGATGTCGGGTGGAGGGAAGCCTCCCGCAGGACACGCCTGGGGCTTCACATCGCCTATACTGGTCGGCAAGCCGTCTTCGACGACCCCTACCGCACCGCGACCCCGTCTTACGCGACCGTCGCGTTCCGCGCCTCGCGCCGCATCGGCGTCATCGACTTGTACCTGAACGGCGAGAACCTCGGCAACGTGCGACAGACGCAGTACGACCCCCTGCTCATGCATGCGCCGAGCGCGGAGCTGCAGTGGACCACTGAGGTGTGGGCTCCGCTGGAGGGGCGCGTGCTCAACGCCGGCGTGCGGGTCGCGTTCTAAGCTCCGAGGGCCACTCCTGAAATGAAACGAGGCGGCACAAGGCCGCCTCGCTCCTCTCAGGCAATTCTCCTGCAACTTCCACCGGGGATTACGACCGGCATCCGACAATGGTCGCCGGAGCGGTCTGCAGGGGCACTATCCCTGCAACATCTTCTACCGCGCAGTCCGGCTCACGTTCCCCCCGGCCGCGCAACGGCTCGACTCGCGTCCCTGGTCCTGCCAAGGTGCAGCTCTATGAGCACTTAGGCGAGGGAAACACCGCCATTTTCACGATGCCCACCAGCTGCACGCCCACAAGCAGCACCAAGAGGAACCACGTGAGCCGTCGCGAACGGGCCCGCGAATCCAGCGAACGGCGGTAGACGCTCCAGCCGACAAAGACGACCAGCGTCTCCACTAGCAGGTCCAGGGCCGGATAGTCGTACAGCGACAGGCCGATCATCGGGCCCCCGGGCCATGTGGGCTTGTAGCCGGTGAGATAGTCGGCGAGGGCGTGCGAGACGACGGTGGCCGCAATGACAGCCGTAGCCCCGCGACTGCGGGTCCACCCGAACGCTGCCAGCCCGAACAGAGTGGCGAGCACCAGAACGGCGGGGATGGAGTGCGACACCATCGCGGACGCGTCGGGGGCGGTTACGCACCCGACGACCTGCACCCAATCGCACGCCTGCGTCGCGACGACCAGGAGCCAGAGCGGTGCGTCGCGCCGCAGACCGCGGGCGCCGAGGGCGATCCCCAGATGACCGGCGTACACCTATGGGCTGGGCGGACCGCGCCGGAGCCGGCGATCGATCACGACCGTCAGCACGGCGGGCACGAGGAGCGCGACGACGAGGAGGTACGGGTACATTGCGAGCGCTGCATTATACCCAGTTGCGCCGAGGTCGCTCATGCAAAACCCCGACATCGCCCGTGCCTTCGACGAGGTCGCCGACCTCCTCGAGATCAAGGACGAGAACCCGTTTCGTATCCGCGCCTACCGTAATGCGGCGCGCGCCATCCGCGACTTCCCCGACCCCGCGGCGGATTGGGTGCGCGCCGGGCGTGACCTGACCGAGATCCCGGGAATCGGCGAGGACCTGGCCGAGAAGATCGCGGCCCTCGTGCGGACCGGCGAGCTGCCGCTGCGCAAACAACTCCTGGCCAAGCTGCCCGCCGGCCTCCTCGATCTGCTGCGCATCCCGGGACTCGGCCCCAAGCGGGTCAAGCTGCTCTACTCGAAACTCAAGATCAAAACGGCCGCCGATCTCGAGAAAGCGCTCGACGCCGGGAAGGTGACGAAGCTCAAGGGGTTCGGCCCCAAGATGGAGGAGAAGCTGCGCGCGGGACTCGGCCTAGCGCAGGTCACCGAGCGCCGGTTGCTCCTCAACGAGGCGGAGATTCAGGCGGACGCCGTGGTCAACTATCTCAAGGCAGGCGGTGGTATCCGCGAGATCGCGGTCGCCGGCAGCTACCGGCGCCGCCGGGAAACGATCGGCGATCTCGACATCCTCGCCACGGCGACGAGCAGCGCGAAGGTGATGCAACGCTTCACCGCGTATCCCGATGTCGCCGAGATCGTCTCCAAGGGCGAGACACGCTCGACGGTGAAGCTCGCGGGCGGGTTGCAGGTGGACCTGCGAGCGGTCGAGCCCGCCTCGTACGGCGCCGCCCTCCAGTACTTCACCGGCTCCAAGGCCCACAACGTCGAGCTGCGCAAGATCGCGCAGGACCAGGGCTACAAGCTGAATGAGTACGGTCTCTTCAAGGGCGCGCGCCGCGTGGCGGGCAAGACCGAGGAGGAGATCTACGCCAAGCTCGGGCTGGACTGGATTCCGCCGGAGCTGAGGGAAGAGCGCGGCGAAATCGCCCTCGCGCGCGAGCATCGGTTGCCGAAGCTCGTAGCCGTGGACGACATGCGCGGCGACCTGCAGATGCACACGAACACGACCGACGGCAAGGGCACGATCGACGAGATGGCGCAGGCGGCGCAGGCCCGCGGGTACGAGTACATCGCGATCACGGATCACTCGAAGCGCGTCATGATGGCCCATGGGCTCGACGCCGCCGGCCTGCGCGCGCAGTGGAAGGTGATCGACGCGTGGAACGCCGCCGCGCGCGGCTTCACGATCCTGAAGAGCGTGGAGATGGATATCCTCGAGTCGGGCGAGCTCGACCTGCCCGACGACGTGCTCGCCGAGGCCGACTACGTGGTGGCCACGATTCACTACGGCATCGCGCAACCGGAGAAAGAGATCACGCGCCGGATGCTGGGCGCGGTGCGGCACCGCTGGGTGGACGCGATCGGGCATCCGACGGGCCGGATTCTCGGCAAGCGCGAGCCCTATCCCCTCGACTTCGACGCGGTGGCCCGCGCGGCCGCGGCGGAGGGGTGCTTGCTCGAGCTGAACGGCCACCCGGACCGCATGGACCTGCCCGACACGCTGGCCGCGGCCGCGAAACAGCTCGGCGCGCGGTTCGTGCTGTCCACCGACAGCCATCAGCCAGGCAATCTCGCGTTCATGAAGTACGCCGTGGATCTGGCGCGAAGAGCCGGACTCGAGGCGGGGGACATCCTCAACACCAGGCCGCTGGCGGATTTTCGAAAGGGCCTGAAGCGGGCCCGCTAGGCGCTCCCCGTCTTTCGCTCGCGCTTCGCCGCCGCTCCCTGCCGGGGGGCCGGCTTCAAGCGCTGAAATCGGTAGCCGGCGCTGCGGACGGTCTCGATGCAGAGCCCTGCGTCGCCGAGCTTGTGGCGCAGCCGCTGGAGATGCATGTCCACCGTCCGCGTCGTCACATCTGATGGCGCCCCCCACACCGTTTCGAGCAGCTCCGCGCGGCTCTGCACGCGTCCTTCGCGCTGCATGAGCGTCCGGAGCAGCTTGAACTCGGTGGCCGTGAGCTTCACATCGTTGCCATGCACCAGCACCCGATGGGCGGTGCGATCGAGCACAATCGGTCCGACCGACAGCCGGCCCCCCGAGGAGACGCTGTGGGATACGAGCCGGCGGGTGATCGCGCGCACGCGGAGGACCAGCTCTTCGGCCGAGCAGGGCTTGGAGAGACAGTCATCCGCCCCGAGCGAAAGGCCTTTGATGCGGTCGGGCTCCCGGTCGCGCTCGACCAGAAACAGCACACCGACCTCTCTCGTCTCTTCGCGCACTCGCAGCTGGGCAAGCACTTCGAAGCCGGAGAGTCCGACGAGGGCCGCGTCGAGCACGATGAGCGTGGGCCGCTCCTCGCGCGCGGTCTCGATCGCGTCGAGTCCATTGACGACAGTGCTGACCCGATAGCCGGCGCGCGCGAGATGATACGCGACCGCCGCGTTCAGATCCGCCTCACTCCCGGCGACGAGGACGCGGTGTGTACTTCCGCCGTTCCCGTGGGCGGCGGATTCACTCGTCTCGCGCATGGACCCGATTCCCATTGACGTGTCGCTGAATGTGACGTTCCCCCGTCACCGTTCGGTCACGCGTTCGTCACGGACTCTACAGCCCTTCTTGTGCGGTTCTTGCTGGGGTCGCGGTTACACGATTGTTGACCGCTACGGGCTGGGCCGTGACATGTGAGGTCTAGCGTCTCCCGGTGCCTCGGGGATGGGCAGGCTCTAAGGGGTGCGGCGCGGGTGTCGCCGCTGTGGCCGCGCTGGCGGCGCTGGGTGCCGCCTGCGACGCCGTGCTCCCCGCACCAATCGCGAACGGGGACATCCCCCTGCCCGGGCAGGCCTCGCTGCACTACACGGTCGTGGGCGCCGCGGCCGACACGATCATCGTGCTGCATGGCGGCCCAGGTCTCAACTCCCGATATCTGCGCGCCGCGTTTGATCCGCTCGCCGCCCGTCACACGCTGATCTACTACGACCAGCGCGGGCGCGGCCGCTCCGAGACCGGGCCCGACACGACCATGTACACGGCGGCTCAGGACGTCGAGGATCTCGACTCTTTGCGGCGGGCCTTCCGGCTGCAGCGGGTAACGCTCGTGGGCCATCACTGGGGCGCCGTGCTCGCCGCGCTGTATGCCAAGCGGTATCCCGACCACGTGGCCCGGCTGCTGCTCGTGAGCCCGACCTACCCGAGCGCGACCTATGTGTACTGGGCGTCCTCGCTGCCGCACGACGGCCGCGCGATAGAAGCATATGGTCGTGCCCTCGCGGCGCACGCCGACTCCCTCGATCCCGCAAGCTTCTGTGAGCACTTCTGGGGCTTCATGTTCGCGCCGAGGGAGCTGACCGACCCGGCGCTCGTCCACCGGTTGGCCGGTGAGATGTGCGATGCGCCACCGCTCGCACTGCGGCACAGCTGGGCCATCCATCGATACGTTCGCGGCTCGATACGCGGGTTCAACCTGCGCGACACGCTACGCGCCGTGGCCGCGCCCACGTTGATCGTCCACGGCATGACAGACACGGCAACGGCGGCGAGCGCCCAAGCGTGGGCCGAGTGGATTCCCGGTGCGAAGGAAGTCGTGCTGTCTGAACCGGGACCGTTTCCCTGGCTCGACCATCGAGAGCGGTTCGATGCCGTGGTCCGGACCTTCCTCGAAGGGGGATTGTGATGCGCGTGATGGGAGGAGCAGGCGTGTTGCTCGCCTGTGCCGCGACCCTCGCCGCACAAGGTACGCCGCAGGGGCGCATCTCCGGCCAGGTGGTCGATCACGACAACGGGCGTCCGCTCGCCTCGGTGCAAGTGTCGGTGATCGGCCAGGCGGTGGTGGAGACCGACATGGACGGCCATTTCCGCACGCCGCCGATCCCGATCGGCCGCTACAACGTGCGCACCGCCCTGATCGGATACCGCGCGGCGCAGGTGGACAGCGTGCTCGTGGAGGACGGGCGTTCCACCGACGTCAATTTCGCGCTCACCGCCCTGCCTCTCGAGCTGAGCGCCATTGTGGTCGACGCAGCGCCTCCGCCGCCCAAGCCGGCGACCGACGTCGGTCTCCTGAGCGCCCAGCAGGCGGCGCCCGCCGTTTCCGATGGGCTCAGCTCGCAGACCATCGCGCGCGCGCCCGATGCCAATGCGGGCGAGGCCGTGCGGCGAGTCGCCGGGATCACCATGGTCGACAACAAGTTCCTGGTGTGCCGCGGGCTCGGCGAACGGTACAGCAATGCGTTGCTCAACGGTGCCGTCATGCCCAATCCCGTGGTCGAGAAGAAAGTCGCGCCGCTCGATCTGTTCCCCTCGGGCTTGATCGGCTCGGTGATCGCCCAGAAGACGGCCACGCCGGACATTCCCGGCGATTTCGCCGGCTGCTCGGTGAACCTCGTTACGAAGGACTTCCCCGACACTCGCATCCTCGAATTCCTCGTGGGCACGCGGGGGTCCCAGGACGCCACCTTTCACGTGGTGCCGCTTGCGCCGACCAGCGGCACCGACTTCCTGGGAATCGACGACGGCCGTCGCGACGGCCCCGCGATTCCGTACGCGAACCTTCCCGTGGCGGAGCAGAAGCCGATCCTGCAGGGGTTCCCGGACGTCGTCTGGAATCCCGCGGCGCGGCACATCGGTCCGGGCGAGGACTTTGCCGGCACCTTCGGAGACCAATGGCCGATGGGGTCGAGTACGCTCGGGACCGTGGCGTCGGTCACGTATCGTCACACCCTGGCATTCACACCCGATCGGCTCACCAACATCTACTACTTCGGTCAGCAAGGGGATGAGAAAGTCGATTGGGGCGGCGTCGGGAACCTGATTCTGCGACTCGGCGGGCGCAACAAGTTCGGCTGGAAGAACCTCTACACCCGCTCGGCGGACCAGAGCACCATTTCGGCCCAGGGCACCGAAGGCGTGACCTACAAGGTCGGTTACCAGGTGAACTGGGTCGAGCGGTACCTGTGGCAGACCCAGCTCACGGGCGAACACAGTCTTTTTTCCGGATCGAACCTCGCGTGGAACGCGACCTACGGACGCGGACGCATTCACGTGCCGGACAACCACTATGCCGAGTACACGACCGCGCTCGAGCCTGGCGCCGAGACACAGGTGGGGGGCATCCGGCAGGTGAGCTCGCTCGAGGATCTCACCCGCAGCGGGCAACTCGATTGGTCCTTCCCGATCTCGCTGCGTCGCCCGGGCGACGCGCTCCTCAAGGTCGGCGGCGGCTATCGTGCGAAGCACCGCGACTACGACGGGCGTGGCATGACCATCTACCGGGACGGCAATACTGCCCCCGCGAGCGGCATGGACGGCGTGATCGAAACCCTCCCGCCCGAGCAGGTCTTCGCCGACGAGAATATGGGCAGCTACTTCTCCTACATCGCCTACGGCACACCGAACGACCCGTTCATCGCCGATGACAACGTGGGCGCCGCATACGGAATGCTCGACGTGCCGGTTCTCTCCCGTGTGCGACTGGTCGGCGGCTTACGCGTCGAGCAGTGGAATTTGCAACTGAAGCCGGGGGGCAATAACCCAAAGGGTGACTACCTCACGAAGGGCACCGTCTACACGCGGGATCATCTGGATCCGCTCTGGTCGGCCAACCTCACCATCATGTTCTCGGAGCGGATGAACCTCCGGCTGGCGGCGTACCGCACCCTGGCGCGACCGGACACCCGTGAGGTCGCGCCGGGCCAGTACACCTCCTTGCTGGGCTTCGGCAACTGCACCCAACAGGGGGACACGACGCTCGATCGCAGCCTGATCACGAACGGAGACGTGCGGTGGGAGTTGTATCCCCGGCCGGGTGAGATCGTCGCGGTGAGCGGCTTCTACAAGCATTTCAAGGACCCGATCGTGGAGTTGCGCAGCGTCGGGGGGTTCAACAGCGTCAACAGCGTCTGCACCGTGAAGAACGAGCAGAGCGCAGAAGACCTGGGGGTCGAGGTCGATCTGCGCAAGCTCCTGGGTGGTTTTGCCGTGGGCACGAACCTCACGTTCGTCAAATCGTCGATCCAGTTCCATCCGGAAGACGGGCTCGAGGCCCGGCAATTCATCGGCCAGTCACCGTTCGTGGCGAACGCTTACGTGGCGTACGAGCCCCCACAGACCGCGCTCAACATCTCCGTGCTCTTCAACTACTTCGGAGAGCGGATCAAGCTCTATTCCAACAAGACGAGTCCCGGCGCTGCCCCTTACGCCAACCCCAACTGGGTCGAGCAGGGTCGCGCGACACTCGACGCCAAGCTGCGCTGGATGTTCAGCCATCAGCTCAAGCTCTCGTTCACGGCGACGAACCTGACGAACGCGCCGGTCATCATCGCCGAAGATTCGGGCGACCTTCGCACCGTCGAGCGCTACAACCCCGGGACCACTCTCGCGCTCTCGCTGACGTATGCGTTCTAGCGTCTGGCTCGCCGTCTGGGCGGGCGCCGCCATCGCGCTCGGGTCCTGCTCCGACTCCTTCGAGCCGGAGGGATCGGTGGCTCCGCCCGACTCCGTTGTCGCGGCACCCCTGGGCATGCGCTCCGTGCGTCTCACGTGGTTCCCGAGCACCAGCACGGCCGGGTACGTCATCCAGCGCCGCGCGAACCTGACGGGCCCGTTCGCAACGATCAAGCAGCTCGCCTCGGCATCCGTGCGCCAATTCGTGGACGATTCGCTCACCCCGGAAACGACCTACGGCTACCGCGTGCTGGCGTTGTCGAACAAGGGCGTCGAATCGACGCCCAGTCTGGTGGCGGGAGCCCGGACGGCGCCCTGGCCGGGGATCGTCGCGTCGGTGGCCACTAACCCGCTCCAGCTGGGACCGCCGAGCGGGTACGAGGTCACGGTCGCGAGGAACGGCGACACGCTCCAGGCGGCGCTCGCTGCCCTCGATGAACACCGCTTCGGTCCGTTGCCGCCCGGGCCATATGCCGTGCACCTCACAGGCCTCGAGTCGAACTGCACGCTATCCGGTGGCCCCGACCGCACGGTTACCGTGACGGACCAGGGGCTCGAGACCCTGCAACGTGCAACCTACAACGTGGACTGCCGCGACCCGAACCGGGGCAGCCTCACCGTGAACGTGGCGACCACGGGCGATAGCCTCGACGCCGATGGATACACGCTGACACTGAGCGGCGTTGCGGACGACGCCACGCTCCCGGATTCCCAGCGCGCGGTCTTCCAACAGGACAACCTCGCGTCGCAGGCGCTGGCGCAGCGTCAGTACGCCTCGCTGCGCCCCGGCAACTACACGGCCGACCTCACGGGCGTCGCGGGGAACTGCACGGTACAGGGAGGGACGTCACAGAGCTTCCATCTCGCCGCGCTCGAGGACGTGTCTCGATCGTTCAGTGTGACGTGTCCGGCCGCCGAAGATCCCACGCGGCCGCTGGTGTGGCGCAGCGCGTGGTCCGCCGCGACGGCGCCTGCCGGCGCCCAGGTTTCCCTCGCGGTGAGCCTCGACCTGTCGCGCAAGCCGGGCCAGCACGTGAACGCCGTCCAGGCCGCGTTGCGCTACGATGCGACCGTCGTTCGCTTCGACAGCGTGCGCCAGGCCCTCCCGTGGCAGGTGACGGCGAATCCCGCAACCGCCTCGGTCGGGTGGCTCGCCTTCGTCACCGGGTCGGGCCCGACCGACTCCACCACGTTTGCTCGATTCTACTTCACAGTGCTTGGCACGACCGGTAGCCGGACAACGATCGCCACGTCTTTCGCCGTGCTTGCGGACGCCCTGACCGGCGACGACCTGATCCCGCTCACGCGCAAGAGCGAGGGAACGTTCACGGTGGCGGCGGGCTCCGTTAACCAAGCGCCCGTCGCGCGACCCGGCGGACCGTACGGAGGCACGGTGGGCTCACCGATCAGCTTCAGCGGCGGGACGTCGTGGGATCCCGATGGGTCCATCACCGCGTACCAGTGGAATTTCGGCGACGGCGCGACTGCGACGGGCATGACGCCCTCTCATAGCTACGCCGCGGCCAACAACTACACCGTCACCCTCACCGTGACCGACAACGGCGGGGCCACCGGGACGGCCACCACCACCGCTAACGTCACGACGGGTGGCGGTGGCAATCAGGCACCGATGGCAGTGCCGAACGGGCCGTACAGCGGCACGGCTGGTTCGGCCGTGGCATTCGATGCGACGGGCTCGCATGACAATGACGGCTCGATCGCGACATACGCCTGGGACTTCGGGGATGGGAGCAGCGGGACCGGCGTTGCGCCGGCGCACTCTTACACCGCCCAGGGAACGTACACAGTGACGCTGACCGTGACCGACAACTTGGGTGCCGTGGGGTCGGCCTCGACCAGCGCCACGATTACGGGCGGCAGCTCCTCAACGCCGTTCACGTGGCGCAGCGACTTCGGCGCAGTGAGCCCGACGGATAGCCTCGTCGCCCTGACCATCACTCTCGACCTCTCGGCCGACATCTCGCAGACCCCGGGGGTCGAGGCGCTCGCGGAATGGCACGTGGATTCGCTCAAATGGGACCCGACCGTCCTCCGGTTCTTCAGTTTCAACTTCGGCTCAGGCGGCGCGGGATCGGTGAACCCCACCGACCAGGCCCGGGGCAAACTGATCTTCAGCGGCGTGCAGAACACGTCGAGCAACACGGGACTGATCACGATCGCTCGCATTCAGTTCAAGGTCATCGGCGCGCACGGCGCCCGGGCAACGACCAGCACGGCGCTGGGCTCGCTGATCGGGACCCCGGCTACCGGGTCGTTCAGCTATCGCCCGTACACGGGCATCGTCGAAGGAACCATCACGTCGCCCTGACGCCGGGCACTGCTTGTCACCGGCCTGTCACGCTTCCGCCAAGAGTCCGCTCCCATCGCGCCACGAAGACCGCCCGTCCCACCCCGTGATCTTGGCGCGACTGGTACACGAATAGGGGTCGGGAGGTGGCCTGCGAAAACAATGTTCGACCCGCATCCGGAAGGGCGAGCCCTTCCCTGCATCGCTGGTCACCTACTCCTGGAGGTCGTATGCCGTTTGCCGGAACCTCGGGTCGAGCCGGCGTGCGAACGCAGGCGGTCCGCGTTCTCGCAGCTCTCGCCGCGCTCGTCATCGGCGCGTGCGAGCCCACTGCGAACAACTACGGTCCCGTTCTGCCGCCGCCGCCGCCCGATAATCCGCAGTTGACCAAGGCCTCGTTCATCTTCTACGTGAACACCCAGACGCATCAGATCCAGATCGCCGCGCCGAACGGCACCGTGGCCGCGAGCCCGCAGCAGGCGGGCGGCCCCGGCTCGCCGAGCTATTCGCTCATCGCGGGCGATGGGATCACGCTCACGGCGTCGAACTACTTCGCGTCGACGGTCGGGCAGTTCAGCCCCGGGAAGATCCGGGTCCGGTTCGACCTGAGCATCACGAACAAGCTGTCGAGCGTGCAGTTGATCACGCCCACGCTGCCCCCCGCGCCTCCCGGCGTGACGGGCGTGTTGCTCTTCCCCTTCGCGACGCACGTGACGGTGACGAGCGGCGGCGTCTCGGTGGGTGGAGCGGGCGATTCGGTAATCGTCGAGCTGCCGAACACCGGGCAGGTCGCCCCGAGCACGGATTGGGACGGCGCGCCCTACAACTTCTTCAACGACGCGGATTGCGCGGCCACGGGCGCAAACGACTGCTATCGCTACGAGGCCTTCACGGCGCCCATCGCCGCGGGTGCCACAACGACGTCCCGCACTATCGGGTTCGACCTCGACCCCACGGTGGCGAACTTCTCGGCCAAGATCATCGTCGCGGCCGATCTCCAGAACTCGGGCCCCGCCCCGACCGGCACTATCTCGGGCTCCGTCACGTCGCCGCAGCGCGGTGCGCTGAGCGGCGTCACGGTGACGGCTAACGTCGGTGGATTCACCGGCACGACGAGCGGAACCGGGGCGTACACGATCCCGAACGTGACGACCGGGTCGAAGACCGTGTCCTTGAGCGGCCTGCCCACGGGGTGCACCGATCCCGGCTCGCAGGTCATCATCGTCAACCCCAGCGCCACGACCACCCTCAACTTCACTGTGACGTGTACGGCGCCGAGTGGCACCGTGAACGGCACGATCAGCCGGACCGGCACGGCGTCGCCGTCGCTCGACGGGACGGTCGTAACCGCCACGCCCGCCGCCGCGGGGACGTCGCCTGCGTCCATGACGCTCACGGGCGGCGCGCTCACGTACTCGATCCCGGCCGTACAGATCGGCACGGGTACGGGCGCCGGCAACGGCTCCGTGGCGCTGTCCAACCTGCCCGCCGGCTGCACCACGGCCGCAGGCACGTACACGGGCCTGACGCTCGGTGGCACGCAGACCGTGAACTTCACGGTCAACTGCGTCCCGCCCCCGGCGTTCTATCAGTACAACGCGGTCTGGGGCACGATCGCGGGCGGCAGCGTGACGCTGACGCTCAGCTTC
>DATIXG010000073.1:0-66745 GCA_035518815.1 Gemmatimonadales bacterium
CGCCATTTTGGTTGCGATCACGCGGTAGGTCCGGTGCCGCGCTGTACCCCTCCTGTACCCCGGACGCAACGTCACTAGACGGCACCTGATGACACGACGGCCCCCCGAAGGGGGCCGTGTTCGTGATCAGTTCTACTCTCCGGTGTCGCCTTGTGTCGTTGGGTTCAGCAGGGTGGCGGGCTTTGAAGACCAGTCGGACCACCAGGCCCGATCCGCCCCCGTAGTCCGCTGAAGTCTAGCGACTCAGGGCTGCCACTCGTCCAGCTGAGGCCTGACGCGAGTCTCGTAGCAGTCCGGGCAGATGCCGTGGCTGAACTTGGCGCCCGACCGCGCCGCCACGTAGCGCTCGAGAGGAATCCACGTGCCCCCCTCGTCCCGCAGCCGCTTGCAATAGCTGCAAATAGCCAGGAGCCCCTCGAGCGTCAACAGCTCGTGGCGCAGGCCGAGGATGCGCTCGCCCACCTTCAAGCGCGCCAGCAGCTCGTCGGGCACGATGGGCTTGCTGATGAAGTCGTCGACACCAGCCGCCATCGCCTCGAGAAAACTCCCCGTCCCCGTCCGCACCGTCTCGAGAATGAAGTAGGTATAGGACGCCCCCCGATGCGCGCGGATCCGCTTGCATAACGTGAGGCCGTCCATCTCGGGCATCAGCCAATCGGCGACCACGACGCGCTGCTGCGCCACCTGCCACAGTCCCCATCCTTCGGACCCGTTCTCGGCGACGGCAACCTCGTGCCCGCCCGCCTTGAGCACCGCCTGCAGCATGGCGCGGGAGGCGGCCTCGTCCTCCACCAGAAGAATCTTCATCCCGACGCTCCCGCGCCGACTCCCTTCGGGGCGCGCCGGCGCCGCAGGTGGTCCAGCACCGCCGCCGCCTCCACTTCGGCGCGCTGAATGTCGTCATGCAGCTCGCTCACGTCGCCGCCCTTGCGCGCGAACTCTTCGATCTGCTCGAGGATCTCGGCCAGTCGCTTCGCGCCGATGGTGCCCGCAGCGCCGCGCAGCACGTGCGCCGCGCGCATCGTGTCGTTCGCCTGCCGGCTTGCGACCGCCGCCACGAGCGTGGCAATCCGGTCCGGCACCTGGCGTGTGAACGTATCGAGAATGGAATCCACGGCTTCCTCGGCTCCCGCCTCCCGCAGCGTGGTCCGGAACGCCTCGAGGTCCACGGGCGGCGGCCCGCTCAGCGTGCCGGGCGCCGGCGTGGGGCGCGAGCCGTCCATCGCGCTTTCCACGAGCGCGAACAGCTCGTGGCCCTTGAACGGTTTGGCGAGATAGCCCGTCATCCCGCGCGAGAGGCAATTCTCTCGCTCGCCCGACAGCGCGTGGGCGGTGAGCGCAATGATGGGCAGGCGGGCGCCCTGCGGGAGGCCGCGAATCGCCGCCGTCGCCTCGAAGCCATCCATCTCCGGCATCTGAATATCCATCAGGACCACATCGTAGTCGCGCGCGCGCACCGCCTCGAGCGCCTGGCGCCCGTTGCTCACGGCGTCCACCGTGTGTCCCCGCTTCACGAGCATCGCGACCGCCACCTGCTGGTTCACGGGATTGTCCTCCGCGAGCAGCACCCGCAGGGTGCGGCGCGACTCGGCAATGGTGTGACGGGTGATGACGTCGGGCGCGCCGGGGCCCGCGGAATCCGCGAGCACCACGCGCAGCGCCTCCACCAGATCGGCGCGCGACACGGGCTTCGTGAGGTATCCCTGGATGCCGAGGACCCGGCAGCGCTCCCCGTCACCCCGCTGCCCCGCCGAGGTGAGCATGAGGAGCCGCGCGTGTGACAGCGCGGGGTCGGCGCGCACCACGCCCGCCAGCTCGAAGCCGTCCTGATCGGGCATCTGGGCATCGAGGATCGTCAGGTCGTAGGGCGCGCCGCCGGCCGCGGCGCGGCGCAGGGCGTCGAGGCCCGCGGCGGCACTGGTCGCTTCCGACACGGCGATACCCTCGGAGGCCAGCACGTCGCGCAAAATGCGGCGGTTCGACTCGTTGTCGTCCACCACGAGGACCCGCGTGCCCCCGAGCGACGCGCGCGCGGCGCCATGGACCTCGGCGGGCGCCTCGACGGGCAGCTCGAGCGTGAAGAAGAATTCGCTCCCCCCCCCCACTTCGCTCCTGACCTCGAGCTTGCCGCCCATGAGGGCCACGAGCTTCTGCGAGATGGCGAGGCCCAGTCCCGTGCCGCCATAACGCCGGGTCATCGAGACGTCCGCCTGCGAGAACTCCTGGAAGATGGCATGCAGCTGCTCCGCGGGGATGCCGATCCCGGTATCGCGCACGTGGAACCGCACGTGCGCGGGGTCCTCGTCCAGCCCTTCGAGCGACGTCGTGACGACCACCTCGCCTGTCTCGGTGAACTTGATCGCGTTGCCGACCAGATTCGTCAGGACCTGCCGCAGCCGGGTGGGATCGCCGCGCACCATGCGGGGGACGCCAGCCGACACGTCGGCGAGGAGCTCCAAGTGCTTCTCGCGCGCCCGCACCGCGAGCAGGGAGGCGGTCGCGTGCACGAGCTTGTGGAGGTCGAAGGGGATTTCCTCGAGCTCCAGATGGTCCGCCTCGATCTTCGAGTAGTCCAGGATGTCGTTCAGGATGGTGAGCAGGGCCTCGGACGACGACCGCACCAGCTCGAGCGCCCGGCGCTGCTCGTTCGCGAGCTCGGTATCGAGCACGAGCTCCACGAACCCGAGCACGGCGTTCATCGGCGTCCGGATCTCGTGGCTCATGTTCGCGAGGAACGCCGACCGGGCCGTCGCGGTGCGCTCGGCCAGATCGCGCGCGTCCCGCATCGCCTGCTCCGCGAGCCGGGCCGCCTCCTCGCTCGAGACGAGCAGCGCCGTGTTGTGGAGATGCTCGAGCAAGGCCTCGTGCGCGCGCTGAAACACGATCACGAGCGACAGGGCGTAGAACACGACAATCGCCGCCGTCAGGAGGTGGAGGCGATCCTGCCCGTTCGCGAGCACCGCGAAGAAGGTCGGCGCGGTGACGGCGGTGAGGAATGCGTAGAAGCTCGCCGGATCGGCGGCGAGCGTCGCGAGCGATGCCGCGATGATCCCGGCCAGAACGGCGAGGACGAGGGCGATGTTGGTGAACGGCAGGTAGCGGAGCGCCACGCCCGCGCCCATGCCCCAGCACAGACCCAGGAGCACCACCGTGACCCGCACTCCCAGCCGGATCTGCGCGTCGCTCAAGTCGCGGCGCGGCACCGACGCAATCCAGACCGCACGCAGCCCGGTGGCGAGCGTCACGGCGATCCCCCACCCGACGGCGACCGCATGCGGCACGTCGTCCCAGGTGAGCAGGAGCACGAGCAGCATGAGCAGCGGATGCCCGATGAGCGCCACGCCGCTGCTGGCGCGCTGCACGCGCGCCTGCAGCAGGGCCCGCAAGTCGGTGCCCACGCTCGCGTCGCGCGCCGCATCGCTCCCCGGCAGGCTCTTCACAGCATTCGCGGTCATGACGGTCAGCACATTGGGGACCGGCCGGTCCCCACGCAAGAGTCGCGGGCTACCCCGTGCGGGCGACGGCGTCGATCTCGACCCGGGCGCCCTTGGGAAGGGCGGCGGCCTGGATGGTCGAGCGCGCGGGCTTATGGGCCCCGAAGTGCCGCGCGTAGACCTCGTTCATCGCGGGGAAGTCGGCGATGTCGGCGAGGTAGACCGTGGTCTTGATGACCCGGCTCAACCCGCAGCCCGCCGCGGTGAGCACGGCGGCGAGGTTTCTGAGCACCCGATCGGTCTGCTCGGCCGTGGTCTTGCCGACCATCTCGTTCGTCGCGGGGTCGAGGGCGATCTGGCCGGCCGTGTACACGGTCCCCTCCACGATCACCGCCTGGCTGTAGGGGCCGATGGCCTTGGGGGCACCGTCGGCCGCGACCGTCGCTAGTCCTTTCAAGGCCATCAGAACAATCCCTCGATCGTGCCGTCGGGGTGGAGGCGGATCTTCTGCGCCGCGGGCGTCTTCGAAAGCCCCGGCATGGTCATGATGTCTCCCGCCAGCGCCACGACGAATCCCGCCCCGGCACTGGGCAGGATGTCGCGCACGTGGAACGGATAGCCCGACGGAGCGCCGAGTCGGGCGGGATCATCAGAAAAGGAATACTGCGTCTTGGCCATGCAGACCGGGGTCTCCCCCAGGCCCATAGCCGGAAGCTGCTCCATGGCCCGAGCGGCCGGGGGCGCAAACTCGACGCTGCCGGCGCCGTAGATCTCGCGGGCGATCGTTTCGATCTTTTCCCGGATCGGGCGCTTGGCGTCGTACAGCGGCCGGAAGCGCGCGGGCTGCTTGGCGAGCATGTCCAGCAACGCCTCCGCGACCTCGACCCCGCCCGCCCCGCCCTTCTCCCACACTTCGCACACATAGGCGGCGGCGGCCTCGGCGGCGCACTCCTCGCGCACCGCCGCGAGCTCGTCCGGCGTATCCGTCGTGAAGCGATTTATCGCGACGATGACGGGCACGCCGAACTTCTTCACGTTGGCGATGTGCCGGCGGATGTTCGCGGCCCCCCGCTTCACCGCCGCTACGTCGGCCGTGCCGAGGCGGTCCTTGGGCACGCCGCCGTGCATCTTGAGCGCGCGCACGGTTCCCACCACGATCGCCGCCGCGGGTTCGAGACCCGCTGCCCGGCACTTGATGTCGAAGAACTTCTCCGCCCCGAGGTCGGCGCCGAAGCCGGCCTCGACCACGACCAGGTCCGAGAGCGTGAGCGCGAGCTTCGTCGCGACGACCGAGTTGCAGCCGTGCGCGATGTTGCCGAACGGGCCGCAGTGCACGAATGCCGGCCCATTCTCGAGCGTCTGCACCAGGTTCGGCTGGAGCGCGTCCTTGAGGAGCAGGGTCATCGCGCCTTCCGCCTGCAGCTCGCTGGCGCGGACGGCGGTGCGGTCCGCCCGCAACCCGACGATGATGCGCGCGAGGCGCTCCTCGAGATCCGCGATGCCGTCCGTCAGCGCCATGATTGCCATGACTTCCGACCCGGGGATAATGACGAAACGCTCTTCACGCGCGGGGCCGGCGTTGATGCCGCCCAGACCCACGATGATGCTCCGCAGCGCCCGGTCGTTCATATCGATGGTGCGCGGCCAGGTGATGCGCCGCGTGTCGAGCCGCAGCTCGTTGCCGTGATGCACATGCGCGTCGAGCAAGGCAGAGAGCAGATTGTGCGCGCTCGCGATGGCGTGGAAGTCGCCGGTGAAATGCAGGTTGATGTCCTCCATGGGGACCACCTGCGCGTATCCCCCGCCGCAGGCCCCGCCCTTGACGCCGAACACGGGACCGAGCGACGGCTCGCGGATGCACAGGGTCGCGTTCTTGCCGAGCTGTCGGAGCGCCTGCGTGACGCCGACGGTGACGGTGGACTTCCCCTCGCCCGCGGGCGTGGGGTTGATGCCGGTCACGAGCACGAGCCGCCCTCTCACCTTGCGGCGCTCGAGCGCGGCGAGTGAGACCTTGGCCTTGTACTTCCCGTACAGCTCGAGCTCGCTCTCCTCGAGTCCCAGCTCGGCGGCGATGGCGACGACGGGGCGAAGCTTGGCCGCCTGGGCGATCGCGATGTCGGTCGGGACGGCGGTTGCGGTCATGCGAGTGCCGTCGCCACTCCGCTGCCGAACGCGCGGCGCGCGTTGTCACCGGTGAGGCGCGTGATCTCGTCGAGGGTGACGTTGCGGGCGCGCGCGAGCGCGAGTGCCACGTCGCGGACGAACGCGGGCTCGTTGCGGCTGCCCCGGTGCGGCACGGGCGCGAGGTAGGGCGAGTCGGTCTCGACCAGCAGGCGGTTAGACGGGCAGGCGGTGAGACGGTCAGTGAGCGACCAATTCTTGAACGTGATCATGCCGGAGAACGAGAAGTAGGCCCCGACCTGCATGCCGGCTTCGAATACGCTCGCGCCCGAGCTGAACGAGTGCAGCACGACCGTGGCCCGCGTTTGGGCAATCAGCGCGGCGACGTCGTCATCGGCCTCTCGCGCGTGGACCACGACCGGCTTCCCCAGCTCGGCGCCGAGCGCGAGCTGCGCCTCGAAGGCGCGGCGCTGATCCGGACGGGGAGAGTGGTCGTAGTGGTAGTCGAGGCCCGTCTCACCCACCGCCACCACCTCGGGGTGCGCAAGCAGCGCGCGGATCCGCGCCTCCGCGTCCGCCGACCAGGCGCGCGCGTCGTGCGGGTGGACGCCGGCCGTGGCGGAGAGCCCGGGCCGCTCGCGCACCAGCACCGCCGCGCGCTCGGAGTCTTCCGGTGACGTCCCGATCACCACGACGTGTCCCACCCCTGCCAGCCGCGCGCGCTCGAGTACCGCGTCGCGGTCCGGGTCGAAGGCCGCATCGCCGAGGTGGCAGTGGGCGTCGACCAGCACCCTCAGTCGGCGGGTGCGGCCCGGGGCGTCGGCGCCGTGACGGCGCGCGCCGCGCCCTTCATCGGCCACCGCCGGCGGATGTACATGAGGGCCACGGGGGCGATGAACATCGAGGAGAAGATGCCCGTGAAGACGCCGAAGAACATCACGAAGGCGAACGGGCGGATCACCTCGCCGCCGAAGATCGCGAGGGTCGCCATGGTCGAGAGCGCCGTGCCGTGCGTCAGCACCGTCCTCGGCAACGTCTCGTTGATCGACAGGTTCAGGATCGCGGGCAGGTCGAGCTTGAGCCGCTTGCGCTCGTTCTCGCGCACGCGGTCGAAGATGATGACGGTCTCGTTCAGCGACAGGCCGAGCACCGACAGGACGGCGCCGACGATCACGAGGCTCACTTCGAGCCGCATCAGGCTGATGAACATGATGGTACCGAGCACGTCGTGGGCCGTGGCCGAGATGGCCGCGAGCCCGAAACGCCACTCGAACCGGATCGCGAGATAGACGAGGATGGCGCCGAACGACAGCAGGATGGCGAGCAGGGCCTTCTGCCGTAGCTCGCCGCCGACCTTGGGGCCCACGGCCTCGTGACGCACGATCTGGTACTGGCCGCTGCCCAGCGTCGAGTCGAGCGAGGCGCGCACGGCCGCGACCGTCCCCTCCCCTGCCTCGGTCCCGCCGCCCCCGCCCAACCGCGCGCGGATCGCATAGTCCCGGTCGCTGCCGAACGACTGAATCTCGGCGCCGGTCAGGCCGTGCGCGTCCAGCGCATGGCGCAGCGTCCCGATGTCCACGGGCGCGGTGGTCTGCACCTGCACCAGGGTTCCGCCCGTGAACTCGATGCCGTAATTCAGGCCGCGCGTGAGCAGGAGCACGAGCCCCGGGATGAAGAACGCGGCCGTGAGGAGGTACGCGTAGCGGCGTACGCCGATGAAGTCGAAGGTGGTGTTGCTGAAGAGTCGGCGCATGAAATCAGATACTCAGCGTTTGCATGGTGGGACGGCGTTGCAGCCAGATCATGAAGAACGTCCGGGTCACGAAGATGGCCGTGATCATCGAGGCCAGCACGCCGAGAATCAGCGTCACGGCGAAGCCTTTCACGGGGCCCGTCCCGAACTGAAAGAGGAAGAGCGCGGTGAGGATCGCGCACACGTTCGAGTCCACGATGGCGTTCATGGCGCGCGCAAAGCCCTGATCGATCGCGAGGCGAATGCTCTTCCCGGCCGCCAGCTCCTCACGTATTCGCTCGAAGATCAGCACGTTCGCGTCCACCGCGATGCCGATCGAGAGCACGAACCCCGCGAGGCCCGGCAGGGTGAGCGTGAACCCGAAGCCCGACAGCCCCGCCAGCGTGTAGAGCGCGTAGAAAACGAGCGCCAGCACGGCGAGCACGCCCGACATGCGGTAGTAGGAGACCATGATCGTGACCACGAGGATCACGCCCGCGATCCCGGCCTTGATGCCGTCGGCGATGGCGTCCTTGCCGAGCGACGGCCCGATGGTCCGCTCCTCGATGATGCTGAGCGGCGCGGGCAGCGCGCCGGCGCGCAGCACGAGGGCCAGGTCGTTCGCCTCTTCGAGCGAGCGGCTCCCGAGCTCGATCTGGCCCCGCTGCCCGATCTGGCTCTTGATGATCGGCGGGGTGCCCTGGACTTTGCCGTCGAGGATGATCGCCATGTAGTCGTTCACGTGTCGTCCGGTCTCGCGCTCGAAGATCCGCCCGCCGCGCCGCGACAGCGTGAATTCCACGATGGACTGGTTGGTCATCTGGTCGCGCCGTGCGGTGGCCTTCTCGAGCTCTTCGCCGGTGATGATCGGCTTCGCTTCCACCGCGTACAGCGCGTAGTAGGACCGCGCGCCCCGCGATTCGACCTGCGTTCCCCACCGCAGCTCGATCCCGCGCGGAATCAGGCGGGCCACCTCGGGCCGCACGAGCAGGCTTTCCGCGACCGGCCGCTGCTCCTCGGGCACGAGAAACTCTCCGGGTATGCCGCCCTGGTACAGGAGCGCCGAGAGCGCGCCGGCCTGGTTCGCCTGCGACGTGTCGGGTGCAGCCTTCTTCCCCTTCTTCCTCACGCTGTCGCTCGAGAACAGCTGCGACACGGCGCTCGGCGTGGCACTCGCCGCCGCCGTCACCCCCGCCGCCCGCAGCGCCTTGTCGATGTCGGGCAGGGCGGCGCGAAACAGGTTCTGCATGTCGGTGATGCGGAACTCGAGGAAGGCGGTGCGCTGGATGATGCTTTTGGCGCGGGCGGGATCCTTCTCGCCCGGCAGCTCGACGATCAGGCGGTCGCCCCCCACGAGCTGCACGACCGGCTCGGTGACGCCGAACTCATCGATGCGGGTGCGGACCACGCGCTCGGCACGGCTGATCGCTTCCTTGGGATCGGCCACCGGCCCCTTGGACTGATCGACTTCGAGGGCGAGGTGGATACCGCCCTGGAGGTCGAGCCCGAGATTGATGGGCACGCGGCGCACGCTCGAGTCCCGCATGAGGCCCGTGACGGGATCGCGCACGCGCACCGTCGTGGTCCGCGGAATGAGCGACCAGATCGCGAGCGCGGTCACGATTCCGATGGTGATGAGCCGTGAACGAATGTTGCGCATGCCGTGCCCCTAGCGTTTGAGGCTGTCCCGCGCCGCCCGCGCGTCGCGCGCGAGCTGGGCCACCAGCGCGTCGCGCGACGGAAATCGCTGCACATCCCGCAGCCGGCGCACCCACTCCACCGTCACCGTCTCCCCGTACAGCTCCCCCGTGAAATCGAACAGGTGAGCTTCGAGGCCGCGCTCCGCCACGCCGAACGTGGGCCGCGGACCCTGGTTCATCATCGCATCGTACCGCGTCCCGCGCCATACGACCCGCGCGGCGTAGACGCCGTCGGGCGGCAGCAGCTTGCGCGGGTCCGGCGCCGGCAGGTTGATCGTCGGGATGCCGATCGTCCGGCCCCGGCCCTCCCCCCGCGTCACCACCCCGCGGAGGCTGTAGGGCCGCCCGAGCCATCGCGCCGCCGAGGACAGGTCGCCATGCGCCACCGCGGTGCGAATCAGGGTCGATGAAATCGGCTGCCCGTCGTCCCGCACGGCGTCCACTTCATCCACGCCAAATCCGGCATCGGAGCCGAGGCGCCGCAGCAGGGCGACGTCGCCCGACCGCTCCCGCCCGAACCCGTGATCGTAGCCGAGCACGAGCTGGCGCATCCCGAAGCGCTCGAGCAGGACCTGTCGCGTGAACTCCTCGGGCCCGAGGCTTGCCAGCTCTGCGGTGAACGGCAAGACCTCGACCCGTGCCACGACGGCCCGCAGCTGCTCGAGCTTCTCCTCCGTCAGCGTGAGCAGCCGCGGCGCCGCCGCGGGGTTCACGATCTCGAGCGGGTGCGGATCGAACGTGATCACCGCACTCTCGAGCCCGCGGTCCCGCGCCACCCGGGCGAGCTCCGCGAGCACCGCCTGATGGCCGCGATGCACGCCGTCGAACGAGCCGACCGTCAGGGCGGTGTGCGTCACTGGTCGGCGACGACGACCCGGGGCTTGAGCGCGTCCCCTGCCCGCTCGGCCACGGCGACCAGCTCCTCGCCCGCGAACAGCGCCACCGCCCGGTCCGCCGGCGTGTCGCCGGCGGGGATCGGCCGCCCGTGCACCACGGCCATCCGCTCCGCGTCGTCGAGCTGGCGGCGCGCCAGTCCGTCCACCAGCGTCGCGGGACTTCGCAGCGCCGCCCACGTCGCCGCCTCGGGCGGCACGGCATCGGCCAGGCGAAAGGGGCCGACCGCCGTCCGCGTCAGCGCGGCCAGGTGACCGCCGCACCCCAGGCGCTCGCCGACGTCGCGCGCCAGACTCCGCAGGTAGGTGCCCGCGGTGACCGTGGCGCGAAACCGGACGTCGGGGAGCGCGAGAGACTCGAGCGCCAGCGTATGGATCGCCACCGTCCGCGGCTCGAGCGTCACCTCTTCGCCCCGCCGGGCCCGTCGGTAGGCCCGTTCCCCACCCACCTTCACCGCCGAGTAGGCCGGCGGGCGCTGCGCGTGCTCGCCCTCGAACTCGCCCAGCGCGGCGATCACGTCGGCCTCCCCGAGCGCGCGCCAGGCTTCCGACGTGGCGACCACCGCTCCCGTGACATCGTCCGTGGTCGTCTGCGCCCCGAGCCGGATGACCCCCTCGTAGCCCTTGAGCCAGCTCGACGCGAACCGGGCCAGCCGCGTGGCGCGCCCCACGACCAGCACGAGCAATCCCTGGGCGAACGGATCGAGCGTTCCGAGATGGCCGACGCGCGTTTCGCCGAGGGCGCGCCGGGCCACGTCCACGACGTCATGCGACGTCGGGCCCGGGCGCTTGGCGATGAGCACCACGCCGCTCCCGGCATGCCCGGCGGGGGTCAGCCCTCGTCCTCCCGCAGCTGCTTCAAGACGGCATCGATGCGGCGGCCGTGCTCCGCTCCCCGATCCAGCTCGAAGCGGAGCTCGGGGCTCGTGCGGAGCTGCAGGTCGCGGGACAGCTGGGCGCGCAGGAAGCGCGCCGCGCTCGCGAGCCCTTCCATGCTCCTTGCCTGTTCCGTCTCGTCGCCCATCACGCTGACGGCGATGCGCGCGAACGACAGATCGCGCGACACTTCGACGCCAGTGACCGTGACGAAGCCGATGCGCGGATCGCGCGCGGCTCCGGTGAGAAACGCGCCGACCGCCTGCCGGATCAGCTCGCCCACCCGCTCAGGACGGTGACTGGGACGCCGGGGCATCGCTAGACGAAACTCGTGGCCTGGTCCACCACGCGCGCTCCCGGCGCCGCCGCCACCATCCGGTCGGCCTCCCGCAGTACCCGTTCGGCGTGCGCGCGATCGGTGCTCACGACGCAGACCGTCACCTCGGCCCGCTGCCACAGGTCGTGGTGGTCGGTCTCCGCCGCGGACACGTTGAACTGGTTATGCAGTCGATCTTTCAGACTCTTCAGCACATGCCGCTTGTCCTTGAGCGACTGGCACCCCTCGAGATGCAGCTCCCACGTCGTGATCCCCACGATCACGGCTCAGGCGCCCTTCGCGGCGCTCCCGGCGTCGAGCGACCGCGCGACCTGCTCGATGCGGTACGCCTCGATCAGGTCCCCCACCTTCAAGTCGTTGAAGTTCTCGACGCCGATCCCGCACTCGAAGCCTTCCCGCACCTCGCGCACGTCGTCCTTGAACCGCTTGAGTGAAGAGAGCGTGCCGTCGTAGACCTCGACGCCTTCCCGGATGACCCGCACCCGCGCCGTTCGCGGGATCACGCCGCTCCGGATGAAGCTCCCGGCGATGGTGCCGATCTTGGCGATCTTGAACAGCTGGCGGACCTCCGCTTCGCCGAGGACCACCTCGCGCTGCTCGGGCGCGAGCAATCCTTCCATCGCCGCGCGGACTTCCTGGACGGCTTCGTAGATGATCCGGTAGACGCGGATCTCCACGCGCTCCCGCTCCGCCGCCGCGCGTGCGTTCGAATCGGGCCGCACGTGGAAGCCGACGATAATCGCGCCGGACGCCTTGGCGAGCAGCACGTCGCTCTCGGTGATCGCCCCGACGCCCCGGTGCACGACCTCGACCTTCACTTCCGCCGTCGAGAGCTGGCCCAGCGCGTCGGCGAGCGCCTCGGCGGGGCCACCCTGGTCGGCCTTGATGATGATGTTGAGCGACGCCACCCCGCTCTGCGCGTGCTCGGTCATGAAGTCCTCGAGCGTCTTCACCCGCCCGGTGCGGCGGTGCTGCGCCTCGCGCTCGAGCCGCTGCCGTTTCTGCGCGATCTCGCGGGTCGCGCTCGCGTCCGCCATGACGAGGAACGCGTCGCCCGCCTCAGGGACGCCTTCGAAGCCCAGCACCTGAACGGGAGTCGACGGACCCGCGATCTGCTCGCCGTGGAGGCGCTCGTCGTACATGGCGCGCACGCGCCCGGCGAACTGCCCGCAGATGAAGTCGTCGCCCACGCGCAGCGTGCCGTTCTGCACGAGCACCGTCGCCAGCGGGCCCTTGCCCGGGTCGAGCGTCGCCTCGAGCACGCTGCCCTGCGCGTGCCGGTCCGGATTGGCTTTCAGATCGAGCAGCTCCGCCTGGAGCAGGATCTGGTCGAGCAGGACGTCCACGTTCTGGCCGGTCTTCGCGGAGATCGGGGTCGCGAGCGTGGTGCCGCCGAACTCCTCGAGCACCACGCCGTGCGCCAGGAGGTCCTGCTTGACCTTTTGCACGTTCGCCGACGGGAGGTCGATCTTGTTGATGGCGACGACGATGGGCACGCCGGCGTTCTTCGCGTGCGAGATGGCTTCGATCGTCTGCGGCATGATGGCGTCGTCGGCCGCGACGACCAGGACCACGATATCGGTCACCTGCGCGCCGCGCGCGCGCATGGCGGTAAACGCTTCGTGGCCGGGCGTGTCGAGGAAGGTGATGGAGCGCCCGTCCTTGAGCGTCACCCGATAGGCGCCGATGTGCTGCGTGATGCCGCCGGCTTCGCCCGCGACCACGTTGGCCTTGCGGACGTAGTCGAGCAGCGACGTCTTGCCGTGGTCGACGTGGCCCATCACGGTCACGATCGGCGGCCGATGCTGGAGCGACTCGGCGCTCTCGGCCTCGGGCTCGGCGGGCTCGGCGGCGCTGTAGCCCTCCTCGCGCACCGCCTGGAAGTTGAACGCCGACGCGATCAGCTCGATCATGTCGAAATCGAGCCGCTGGTTGATCGTGACCATCTGCCCCAGTTCCTTGAAGGCGAAGGACACGATCTGAGTGGGCGGCACCTTGAGCGCGTTCGCCAGCTCGGAAACCGTGATGAACTCCGTGACGCGGACCAGGGTCTTTTCGCGCTCCTTCTCTTCGCGGCGCTTTTCCTCCTGGATGTCGCGGAAGCTCGGGCCTTCGTCGCGGTGACGCATGCCCTTCTTGCCGACCGGCCCTTTGATCGACGCCAGCGTCCGAGAGATGTTCTGTGCGACCGCTTCCTGGTCCACGAGCGATTTCCGCCCCTTGCGCCGCTTCTTCCCCTTTTCGCGCCGCCGTTCCTCGACGGGCGCGGTGCCGGGCGTGGCAGACGCGACGGGCCGAGGCGGCACGGGCGCGCCCGGTGCGGCGCTCGCCACCGGCTTGGGACGAACGGGCGTGGGAATCATGGGGCGCGGCCCGCCCACCGACGGAGGGGCTGGTGGCGGCGCCGTGGGCGCCGCCGACAGCGCGCTCGCCACCGCCGACTCCATGCGCGGCGGCTCCTCGACGGCGGGGACGTCCCGGAACAGGGCGGCCGCGCGCTCTTCGAGCGATGCGGCGGGGCGCTCCGCTTCCTCCATGGCCCGCGACGCTTCCAGCGCTTCCCGCGCCTGCTGCTCGCGCTCGGCGACCAGCGCGGCCGCCGCCTGCGCTTCGGCCTCCGCGGCCGCGACTTCCGCCGCCGTGCGCCGGCGCCGCTTGGGCCGCGGCTCGGCTGTCGCGGCGACCGCAGGCTCGGCCAGCGGCTTCGCCACCCGCCGGCGCTTGGTCGGCGCGGGCGCCTCCTTTTGCTTGCGCTTTTCCCGCTCCCAGCGCGCGCGCATCAAGGCCACCTGCTCGGGCTTGAGCGGCGTCAGGTGGCTGCGTACGAAGATGTCCAGCTCCTTGAGCATGCTGATGAGCTGCTCGCTCGAGATGCCGAACTCCGCCGCCAGATCGTGGATTCTCGTTGTCGCCACCTACTCCCCTTCCATGGACGCTACGACGCCGCGGGCCAGCGCCACACCCTTCACGCCGACCGCCTGCACGGGCGGCCGGCCCAGACCCGCCCCGAGCTGCTCGGCTCGAGGTCCTGCCACGACCGGGACCCCGCGGGCCACGGCCAGACGCTCAACCTTTTCCCGCGTGCGCTGGGTGGCGTCCGCCGCCAGCACCACGCACCGCACGCCGCCCCGCTGCAACGTGGCCCGCACGCCCGCCACTCCGATCACCACATCCCCGGCCCTCAACCCCAACCCCAGGAGTCGGGCGATCCGGTCACTCACGCCGGCGCCGCGGTGTCGCCGGTGGGCGCACCGCCCGGCGATGCTTCCTCGTCATCGCCCTCTTCGGTCAGCTCGTTCAAGAACGCCATGAGTTTGTCGGCGAGGTCCGGCGTCATCCCTTCCAATTTGTCGACTTCTTCGCGCTCGAGATCGAGGATGTCCTGGAGCGTCTTCTTGCCGGCCTGCTCGAGCACGGCGACGAGCTCGGGGGTGAGGCCCTGCATTTCCTTCAATGCCACGTTCGCCACCTGCTCCTGTTCGGGCGGCAGGGGCGCGAACAGCGGACCTTCGCCGCCGCGCTCCAGCCACTCGCGGCTCGAATACAGGTCGATCTTCCAGCCGGTGAGCTCGGACGCGAGCCGGACGTTCTGTCCGTTGCGGCCGATGGCGAGCGACAGCTGGTCCTCGTCCACGATGGCCTGGATGGTTTTGGTCTCGGGATCGGAGAACACGCGCGCCACCCGCGCGGGCGCCAGCGACAGCTTGGCGAAGCGCTCCGGATCAGGCGACCAGGGCACGATGTCGATGCGCTCGCCGCCCAGCTCGTTCACCACAGCTTGCACGCGCGAGCCCTTCAGGCCGACGCACGCGCCCACCGGATCGATGGAGTCGTCGCGCGACGAGACCGCGATCTTGGTGCGGCTGCCCGCCTCCCGCGCCGTGGCGCGGATCTCGACGACGGCCTGCTGGATCTCCGGCACCTCGAGCTTGAAGAGCGCCTTTACGAAGGCCGGGTCGCCGCGCGACAGGATGAGACGCGGGCCCTTGGGCGTCTCCTCGATCCGCTTCAGCACCGCCCGGATGGTATCGCCCTGGTGGAAGTGCTCGCGGTGATTCTGCTCGCGATAGGGGATGATCGCCTCGGCCTCGCGGAACTTGGCGAGCATGACGACGATCTTGCCCCGCTCGATCTGCTGCACTTCGCCGCTCAGGAGGTCGCCCACCTTGTCGGTGAACTCCTCGCGAATCCTGGTCCGCTCGCCCTCGCGCACCCGCTGGATGATTCGCTGCTTCGCGGCCTGCACCGCGGTGCGCCCGAACGCCTCGAACGGCACTTCTTCCTCGAGCACGTCGCCCACCGAGAATTCGGGATCCTCGAAGCGGGCCTCTTCCACCGAGACCTGGCTGCCCTGATCCTCGACCGCCTCCACGACGGTGCGCAGGAGGATGATCTTGATGGTTCCCTTCAGCTCGTCGATGCCGATTTCGGACCGCACGTTCGGGCCGTAGCGCTTCACGAGGGCGGCGTGGAGGCCGTCCTTCAGCAGATCGAGCAACTCCCCGCGTTCGAGCTGCTTGGTGCTCGTCAGCTCGCGGATCGCGGAGACAACGTCGGTTGTGTTCGTCATCGGTCCTTCCTGAATCGGTCGCTACCAGTCGACCGCGAGGCGGGCATCCCGAATGTCGGCAAGCCGCACAGTCTGCGCCTCACGCCCGGCGGGCTCGAGTACGACGGTGTGGGCGTCCGGCATGGCGGCGACGCGCGCGCGCACGCGCCCGAGGCCCGCCACCGTCGCCTGCACCTCCCGCCCCACACTCCGCGCCCAGTGCTCGGGCCAGCGCAGCGGCCGGTCGAGCCCCGGGCTCGAGACTTCGAGCACGTAGCGCGACCCCAGTGGCCCGCCCGCATCGAGCCACGCTTCCAACGCGCGGCTCGCCCGAGCGCAGTCGCTCACCGTGACGCGCCGCGCCGGATCGCTCGGCGGCCACTCGATGCGCACTTGAACCAGCGGCCGATGCGACGTGCCGCCGATGCGGAGATCGGCCAGTTCGAGCCCCAACTCACCCAGCTTGGCTCGAAACGGCTCGATGAGACTGTCGGAGAGCATAAAAAAAAGGGCGGGCCCGACTTCGCCCGCTACACGGCGGAATCTACCCGGGACCCCGGTGGTGTCAAGCGAGCGGCCGGCCCAGATACGCGACCATGCGTCCGTCGCGTCCGCCGGACGCGCGATGCGAAAAGAACGACGCGCGATCGTGCGCGCTGCACCACGGCGAGCACGTCACGGCCGTCATGCCGAGGCTGCGCGCCTGCCGGGCCAGAATGCCACGCAGGTCGATGCGCCGCGGGCCGATCTCCGGCTCTCCGGAGAATCGCGTCGCCACTTCGGGGCCGACCTCGTAGCAGTCGCCGCAAATGCCGACCCCGCAGTGCATTACGATGTCGCCCCCGCGTGCAAAGGCGTGCCGCTTCAACAAGTCCACGCCCCGCTCGAGAATGCCGCCCGCAATGCCGCGCCACCCGCCGTGCAACAGCGCCACCGCTCCTTTGTCGGGCACCGCGAGGTAGACAGGGATGCAATCAGCGACCGTGACCGTGACGAGCACGCCCTCGGTCGCGGTGGCATGGCCGTCGATGTCGTCCAGCATCAACCAGCCGTCAACCCGCCGATCGTGCCAGACGGCGACGGTGCCGTGGACCTGATGGCTCGACACGACCGCGGGGAACCGCCGGTCGAGCGCGGTGCGGAACGCCCGCCACCGCGTGACCACCTGCGCGCTGTTGTCCTCGGTCCACTGGCCGAGATTGAACCCGTGTCCGCGCATCGTGATGCCGGCCACGACGCCGTAGCGCTCGGCCCAGGAGCGCAGCTCGAGCCGGGGTACCGCAGCGTCGGCGACCGGCTCCTCGCGCTCGAGCCCGGGCTCTCCCGCCACGGCCCGCTCGCCGGTCATCGCCGCGCTCGACGCTCGTCGTCGGTACGCTCGATGTGCGCGCCCAGGGCGCGGAGCCGCTCGTCGATGCGCTCGTAGCCGCGCTCGATCTGACCGATGTTGTGGATTACCGAATCCCCCTGGGCGGCGAGCGCCGCGATGAGGATCGCCATGCCGGCACGAATGTCCGGGCTTTCCAGGACCTGTCCGTGCAGCGGCGACGGGCCGGCGATCACCGCCCGGTGGGGATCGCACAGCACGACGCGCGCCCCCATCCCGATCAGCTTGTCCACGAAGAACAGCCGCGACTCGAACAACTTCTCGAACACGAGCAGCAGCCCTTCGCACTGGGTCGCCACGACGATGGCGATGGACATCAGGTCCGCCGGGAAGGCCGGCCACGGCCCGTCCTCGAGCTTGGGGACGTGCCCGCCGAGATCGACGCGGATGCGGCGCTCCTGCCCGGCGTCCACTACCAGCCTGGTCCCGTCGAGCCGCGGGCGTACGCCCAGCCGATCGAATGCGAGCAGCGTGCCCCGCAGGTCGGCCGCCCGTACGCCGTCGATCGTGACGGTGCTGTTGGTCACGGCCGCGAGCCCGATGAACGAGCCGATCTCGATATGGTCGGGGCCGATGGTGTAGGGCGCTGCTTTGAGCTGCGCGGGAGCACGCCCGTGGACCGTGAGGACGTTCGTGCCGATCCCTTCGATCTGCGCGCCGCAGGCCACGAGGAAGTGCGCGAGGTCCTGGACGTGCGGCTCGCACGCGACGTTGCGCAGCACGGTGGTCCCCGTCGCGGCGACGGCAGCCATGAGGGCGTTCTCGGTGGCGGTAACGCTCGGCTCGTCGAGGAAGATGTCGGCGGCGGTGAGCTTCGCGCCTTCCACCTTGTAGACGTTCCCGACCTCAACCTCGGCCCCGAGCTGCTCGAGCGCCAGGAAGTGCGTGTCCACCCGCCGCCGCCCGATGACATCACCCCCCGGCGGCGGGAGCGTCACCCGGCCGAACCGGGCCAGCATGGGTCCCGCGAAGAGGATCGAGGCGCGGATGCGCGCGCACAGCGCGGGATCGAGCTCCCGCGGCTCCGCCCGCGAGGTGTCCACTTCGACCGCGTTCGGCCCGGTCCATTGCACGCTCGCGCCGAGGTGCTCGAGCAGCTCGAGCATCGTATCCACATCGCGGATGCGGGGGACGCTCTCGATCCGGCAGGGACCATCAGCCAGCAGGGTGGCGGCGAGGATAGGCAACGCGGCGTTCTTGTTGCCCGCGGGCCGGATGGTCCCTTTGAGCGCTCGCCCACCGGACACGCGGAACGTCGAAGGCATCGTGCGCCCATCTTACGGCGCGGCTTGCGCTCGCGTCAAGCGTACGCGAACGTTAGCCCGTGAACCCAGCGGTCGCGCTCGCGTTGCTCGCTGTCGCCGGCCTTCTTGCGATGCGGCTCCCGCGCGTGTCGCTCCCTGCATCCCTCCCGCTCTCCGCCACCCTCGCCACGGTCGGGCGAGTCCTGCGGGCCGGAAGTGTGCCCCTGCTCTTCCTCGGCCTGGTGCTCGGCCCGGGCATCGACCTGTTGAACCAGGCCACACTGACGAGCCTCGCACCGGTTGCCGCGTTTGCCGTCGGCTGGATCGCGGCCGGCTTTGGCGCCCGCTGGGAGTGGCGCCTGGTGCGCCGCATCGGGTGGGAGCGGGCCGCGCGCCTCGTCGCGGGAGGGGCCGCGGCGTTCGTCACCGTGGGCCTCGCCGCCTGGGCCGCCACGCGGTTCCTGCCGGGCCTCGCCGGCGCCTGGACGCCGGTCGGGCCCACGGTCGCCACCCTCGCGGCCGTGGCGGCGGTGTCGGGACCAGGCGCCGTGCGCCGGCTCGCGCAGATCGTCGGCGCGCCGCGCCGCACCGCCCGCGCTCTCGGGCGCGCCGCCTTGATCGAAGGTGGTGCTGGCACCCTCGCGATCGCGTTGACGCTCGCCGCGGGCCACTCGCGGCACACGCTCGCGGGCGTTCTTGCGGGAACCCTGCTCTGGCTGGGCCGCGCGGTTGGCGCGGGCGCCCTTACCGCCCTCGTGTATTTCGCGCTGACCCGATTGGGGACGCCCCGCATCCCGGTCCCGTTCGCGCTGCTCGCCGCCCTGTTGGTCGGCGCGGGCTTGGGATGGGCGGCCGGGCTGTCTCCCTTCATCGTGTGCGTGGGCGCAGGCGCGCTGATCGTGAACGTTGGTGGGTACGCCGAGCGCCGGCGCGCCAGGGCCGTGCTCGTCGCGTGGGAGCCGACGCTCGTCGGTGTCCTCGCGCTCGCGGCCGGAGCGCTCCTCGCGCTTCCCGCGCCGGTGCTCCTCGCCGCCGTCGCGTTGCTCGCGACCGTGCGAGTCGCCGCGAAGTGGGGCGGGATGCGGGCCGTCCTCGTCTCCGACCCACGCCCCGCGCTCCCGCTGAACGCGGGACTCGCGCTGGTCGTGCAGGGTGGGGTCGTCCTCGCCATGAGCCTGAACGTCGTGCTGGTGCAAGGCGGGTCGGGGACCTTCATAACCACGGCTGTGCTGGGCTGGGTGGTCGCGCAGGTGGCGGCCGTGCCGTTGCTTGGTCTCGCGCTCGCTCCCCCGCGGTTGACACAGGGTCGCCCGGTATCCGACCTTAGTGCCGGCTCTCCCGTGACTTGACCATGTTTCCGACCTGGGTAGGCGTCGTCACTGCGTTGTCCCTCGCGATCATCGCGCTTGCGGTGATCGCCGTCGCCGCCGCTGCCGTGGGCGCGGCCCTCGCCATGCGCGCCTTGATCCGGCTGCTTCAGGGGTTTGCCGGGCCCGCCATGGACGACGTTCGGCAGCTCATCGGCACGATCCGGACGGAGGTCGACGGCGTGACGGGCACCTCACGCGAGCTGCGCGAGCGGGTGGTGAAGGCCGCGGACGCCGCGCAGGCCCGCCTGGCGGAGCTCGACGCGCTGGTCGAAGTGGTGCAGGACGAAGTCGAGTCGGTCGCAATCGACGTCGCCGGCACCCTGCGGACGTTGCGCCGGGGCGTCGGACTGCTGGATTGGGGACGGCGGACCATCAAGCGCGGGCGGGGAAAACGCTGACGCGTTGCCTGCTCCTGACGGGCCTTGCCGTCGCGATCCTCGTGCTCGTTCCCGACGTCGCGCATGCCTGGACGCCCGGCACCCACATCTACCTCGGCGAATCGGTGCTCGCCAACCTGCACCAGCTCCCCGCCGCCGTCGCCGACCTGATCCGCGCATTCCCGTACGACTTCCTCTACGGCAACATCGCCGCGGATACATCGCTCGCCAAGAAGTATGCGCCCGTCGGGCGGCACTGTCACGCCTGGCACGTGGGCCAGGAGATCTTCGACCTCGCCCCCACCGATCCGCTGCGCGCGTTCGGCCTGGGCTATCTCTCCCATCTCGCGGCGGACACGGTCGCGCACAATTTCTTCGTCCCCCGCCAGCTCGTGCTCACGTCGAGCACGGCGGCCATCGGGCATTCGTATTGGGAGAGCCGGTTCGAGACCCATCTGGGCGACGCGTACGCGGCCACGGCCAAGGAGGTCATTCTCCAGGATCACGGCACGAGCGACGCCCACCTGGACGGCATCATCTCGCCGACGCTGTTCTCCGTGCGCACCAGCCGCCGCCTGTTCCGGGGCATGGTGCATCTCACCGAGAGCCAGAGCTGGCAATGGGTGTTCCAGACGCTGCGGGAGACCAGCCGCTGGGACCTGCCGGACGAGGACGTCGAGCGCCACATGGCGGTGGCGTTCGAGTACGTGATGGAAGCGTTGGGCCAGAAGGACGCGGCGGCGCGGCGGCTGGACCCCGCGGGCACCAAGGCGCTGCACCTCGCGAAACGGATGCGGCGGCACGCGCTGGACGAAGGCGCCCGCGGCGATCCCGTGCGCCTGGAAGCGACCGCCGAAGGACACTTCGGGCTGCCCGCCGCCTCGCTCGCCTACTGGAAGCAATCGCAGGCCCAGCGCCCGTGGCGGGCCCGCGGCAGCAATTGAGGGCTCGCTAGGAGGCGAGCTTTTCTTCCAATACCTTCTGCGTCAGCTTCGGGTCTGCCTTGCCGCGCGATGCCTTCATGACCTGACCCACGAAGAACTGCATCAGCTTGGTCTCGCCGTTCCTGTAGCGGTTCACTTCCCCGGCGTGAGCGCCGAGCACGTCCGTGACCCACCCCGCGAGCACGCCGGTGTCGGCCACCTGCACGAGCCCCAGGGCCTCCGCCACGGTGCGGGGATCGCCGCCGCGCTCGGCCACCTCGGTAAACACCCGCTTGGCCGCCTGGTGCGACAGCGTGCCGCCCTTCACGAGCGCAATGAGCTGCGCCAGCGCGGGCGCCTGCACCCGCAACCGTTCGCCGTGGTCCTTCGCATCCGCGAGCACCTCGCCCATGACCCAGTTCGCGGCCGCCTTGTGCTCCGCTCCCGCGCGCGCGACGCTCTCGTAGTAGTCCGCGACCACCCGCTCGGCCGTGAGCACGGCGGCGTCCGTCACGCTCAATCCGTATTGGGCCACGAAACGCTCGCGCTTGGCGGCCGGCAGCTCCGGCAGCTGGGCCTGCTGCTCGGCGATGAACTCCGGCGACAGCACGAGAGGCGGCAGGTCCGGGTCGGGGAAATACCGGTAGTCGTGGCTTTCTTCTTTCAGCCGCTGCGGGCGTACCGCGTTGTTCTTCGAGTCGTACAGCATCGTGTGCTGGACGACTGTCCCGCCCCCTTCGAGCAGCGCGACCTGCCGGTCCCGCTCCGCCAGCAACGCCTTCTCGACGTAGGCGAACGAGTTGATGTTTTTCACCTCGGTCTTCGTGCCGAGCGTGGCTTGGCCCGGCCGCCGCACGGAGACGTTCGCATCCACCCGCAGGCTTCCCTTCTCCATGTCGCAGTCGGACACGCCCGCATACTCGAGGACCTGCTTGAGCGTCTGGAGGTATGCGCGCGCCTCCTGCGGCGACCGGAAGTCGGGACCGGTCACGATCTCGACCAGGGGCACGCCGCAGCGATTGAGGTCGACCGCGGTGTACCTGGCGAACCGGTCGTGCAGCGACTTGCCCGCGTCCTCCTCCAGGTGCAACCGGGCGATCGTGGCGGTCGCGATCCCGCGGTCGGGCGACAGGAACGAGAGCGCCCCCCCGGTGGAGAGCGGTTGCTCGAACTGCGAGATCTGGTAGCCCTTGGGGAGGTCCGGATAGAAGTAGTTCTTGCGGGCGAACAGGCTGCGGGCGTGGACGGTGCAGCCGAGCGCCAGAGCCGCACGCACCGCGAGCTTGATGCCCTGCTCGTTCGCGGCCGGCAGCGCGCCCGGAAGCCCGAGACACACCGGGCACACGTTCGTGTTCGGCGGCGCGCCGAACGCCGCCGAGCATCCGCAGAACATCTTGGTCGCCGTGCGAAGCTGGACGTGCGTCTCCAGGCCGATGACGGTCTCCCAGGCGGCCATCACACCTCTTCTCCCGCCGGGACCACGCGCTCGAGCGCGTACGCCGCTTCCAGCATTTCGTCCTCGAGGAACGCCTGGCCGATGAACTGGCCGCCGATGGGAAGGCCCTTGATGCGGCCCAGGGGCAGCGAGAGCGCCGGCAGCCCGGCGAGATTCGCCGTCACGGTGAAGATGTCGGACAGGTACATGGAGACGGGGTCCGCCGTCTTCTCGCCCGCCTTGAAGGCCGGAGTCGGCGTGGTCGGCGTGAACAGCAGATCCACGCCGCGGTCGAAGACGTGTCGGAAGTCCTGCGCGATCAACCCGCGCACCTGCTGGGCTTTCCGGTAGTAGGCGTCGTAGTAGCCCGACGACAGCACGTAGGTCCCGATCAGGATGCGGCGCCGCACCTCCGGCCCGAATCCCTCGCCGCGCGTGTGCCGATACAGCGACCGCACGTCCGCGCTGCCATCGAACCGCGGTCCGTACCGCGCCCCGTCATAGCGCGCGAGGTTGGACGACGCCTCCGCCGGCGCCACGATGTAATAGGTGGGCACGGCATACGACGTGTGCGGCAGCGAGACGTCGCGCACCGCGGCGCCAAGCTCCTTGAGCAGCCGGATGGCGCGGTCACACGCGCGCCGCACCCCCGGATCCAGATCGGGCGGGAAATACTCCTTGGGAATCCCGATCACGAACCCTTGCAGCGACTCGGGGACCGTGGGCAGCCGCAGGGGATCACGGTCCTCGCACGTCGAGTCCTTGGGGTCGCGGCCGCTGATCACCGACAGCACGCGGGCCGCGTCGTGCACGCTGCGGCCCACGACGCCGATCTGATCGAGCGACGACCCGAACGCGACCAGCCCCCACCGCGACACGCGACCGTAGGTGGGCTTGATCCCCACCACACCGCAGAATGAGGCCGGCTGGCGCACGGAGCCGCCCGTTTCCGAGCCCAGCGCGGCGGGCGCGGCGCCCGCGGCGACGAGCGCCGCGGACCCGCCCGACGAGCCGCCGGCGACGCGGTTCTTGTCCCCCGGATGCAGCGTGCGGCCGTAGGCCGAGTGCTCGGTGGAGGAGCCCATGCCGAACTCGTCGCAGTTCGTCTTGCCGGCGATGAGCGCGCCCGCGGCCTTCAGTTTCGTCACCGCGGTCGCCTCGTAGGGCGACCGGTACCCCTCGAGAATCTTCGAGCCGCAGCTCGTCGTGAACTCAAGCGTGCAGATGTTGTCCTTCACGGCGACCGGCATGCCGTACAGGACGCCCGAGGGGTGCGCCGCCTGCGCCTGCCGGATGAGCGAGCTCCGCAACTCCTTGGGCGGCGTGAGACACGCGTTCAGCCGCTTGACCTTGACGATCCGGTCGGCCGCGGCCCTGCCGCTGGTCAGCGCTTCGCTCGCCTCGCTCACGCTTCGGGCTCCTCCTCGAACTGACCCAGCCTGGGCACGAGGAAGAATCCCTCCTTGAACGCGGGCGCGAGCGCGCTCACCTCGAGTGCGAGCGGAATGGGCTTCACCTCATCGGGGCGAAATCGAAGCGCGTCGGGCCCCGGGATGAAGGGGCGCGCCGAGTCGTTCGCGACGACCCCGGCGAGCTGCGCCACGTAGTCGAGGATGCGCGACATCTGCTCGGCCAGCGCGGGCAGCGCCTCCTCGTCCACTTCGAGCTCGGCCAGCTGCGCGATCTTCAGCACCTGTTCCCGCGTCACACTCATGCGCTCTCTCCCCCCCACTCGCGCTCGAGACCGGCATAGGCCACGAGCAGGTGCTTGGTTCCGATTTCCGGATCGTCGAACGCGACGGTCACCTTGAGCTCGCGTCCCGAGCCCTGCACACCACGTACCACGCCGGCGCCGAACTTGCGATGACGGACCCGTTCGCCGCTCGCGTAGCGGGGCGCGTCCTGCGAGGGTTCATCGTCCCAGCCGGGCGCGTCCATGAGGCTCGGCGTGGCGGCGCGCTCGTCGCTCGCGCGCGGGCGCCGACGTGCAGCGCTCGCGCCCCACCGCGCGCCCGTCACCTGCTCCTCGATCACCGTCGACGGCACGGCCTCGAGAAACCGCGACGGGTCGGACAGCTCGAGGCGGCCGTTGCGATAGCGGGTACGGGCCCATGAGAGATACAATTTTTCGCGCGCCCGCGTGAGTCCCACGTAGCAGAGCCGGCGCTCCTCCTCCAGCCCCCCCGGCGTGCCGACCGCGCGCGCCAACGGAAACAGCCCGTCCTCGAGGCCCGTCAACGCCACCACGTGCCACTCGAGCCCCTTGGCCATGTGGATGGTCATCAGGGTTACGCCGCTCGCCGCCACGTCCGGACCGCTCTGGTCGGCCGGGCTGACCAGCGTGATCTGGGTGAGGTAGCGGGCGAGGGGCGTGGTGGGGTCCTCGGCGTCAGGCACCGCGCCCGCCCCCACGAGCTCGGACCATTCGGCGGCACCCGCGATGAGCTCCTGGACGTTTTCCAGCCGATCCACGCCCTCGGGCCCCTCGTCCGCCAGGTATTGCTGGTATCCCGTCTCCGCGACCACGTGCTCGAGGACCGTCGCCGGGTCCGCCGCGCCCCACTGCTCCCGCAGGCGGCCCATGAGCGCGGCCACGTCCTGGAGCGTGGTGCGCACGTTGGGGCGCAGCTCGGGGATCCGGTCGGCGCCCGCCGCGGCTTCGCCGAGCGGCATGCGCCAGCGGGTCGCGGTCCGCGTGAGCAGGTCGATGGTCGCCTCTCCGATCCCGCGCCGCGGCACGTTCACGATGCGCGCGAAGGCCTCGTCGTCCGCCGGATTGACGATCAGGCGGAGGTAGGCAAGCAGGTCGCGCACCTCGCGCCGCTCGTAGAATCCCACGGCGCCGACCAGGCGGTATGGCACGCCCCGGTAGCGGAACGCTTCCTCGAGGGGCCGGGACTGGGCGTTGGTGCGATACAGCACCGCCATGCCCTCGTAGGGCACGTCGGTCGCGCTCGCCACGCGCGCGAGCTCCCCGGCGAGCCACTGCGCTTCGTCGCGCTCGTCGGCCGCGGTGAGCAGTGTAACCGGATCCCCGCCGGCCTGCGCGGTGAACAACGTCTTTCCGAGGCGCTCGGCGTTCTCGGCGATCACGCCGTTCGCGGCGTCGAGGATCACCTGCGTCGAGCGGTAGTTCTCCTCGAGCTTGACGATGGTGGTGCCGGGGAAATCCCGCTGGAAGACCAGCATGTGGCGGGAGTCCGCGCCGCGCCACCCATAAATCGCCTGGTCGTCGTCGCCCACCACGCACAGGTTGCGATGCTGGGTGGCGAGGAGCTGCACGAGACGGTACTGCGCGGCGTTCGTGTCCTGGAACTCGTCCACCAGCACGTGCTGGAAGCGGCGCTGCCAGGCCGCGAGCCGCTCAGGAAACTTGCTGAACAGCGTGAGCGGCGCGAGCAGGAGGTCGTCGAAGTCCATGGCGTTCGCCTGCTGCAACGCGGGGCCGAGGAGCGCGTACACTTCCGCCGCCGCGCGCGTCAGCGAGCCGTCGGCAGTGTGCGCGTACTCCTCCGGCGAGATCATGCGGTTCTTGGCGGCCGAAATGAGCGAGTGGATGGCGCGGGGAGGGTTAGCCTTGGGCGAGAGGCCCCGCTGCTCGAGCAGCCGCTTGGTGAGCGACTCCGAATCGTCCTGATCGTAGATCGTGAAGTTCGGGCCGAAGCCCAGGTGGGCCGCCTCGCGCCGCAGCAGTCGCGCCGCGAGCGAATGAAACGTGCCGATCCACAGGCCGCGCGGATCGGCACCGAGCAGCGCGGCCACGCGCGCGCGCATCTCGCCCGCGGCCTTGTTCGTGAACGTGACGGCGAAGACCCGCTCCGGCGGGACGCCACGCTCGCGGATGAGATGCGCGATGCGCGCCGTGAGCACGCGCGTCTTGCCCGAGCCCGCGCCCGCGAGCACGAGCAACGGCCCGTCGCCGTGTTCGACCGCGGCACGCTGCGCCGGATTGAGCGCGAGCGGGCTCACGTCGCGACGCTCGGGAACTCGAGGAGAAACACTGCGCCTCCGGCCGGCGACGCCGGACGATAGAGGACCCGCCCCTGATGCTGCTGCTCCACGATCCGGCGTGTGAGCGCGAGCCCGAGGCCCCATCCGCCGGGCTTGGTGGAAAAGCCGGGCTCGAACAGCCGCGACCGCGCGTCCGGCGGGACGCCCGCGCCATCGTCCCGCACGCTCAGCTGCGCCGTCTGGCCCACGGCCTCGACCCGGACCTCGATCCGGCCGCCGCGGCCACTCAGCGCATCCACCGCATTCTTCACCAGCGCCTCGAGCGCCCATTCGACGAGCACCGGATCCCCCAGCACGAACGGTCCCGGTCCCGAGGCCGTGAGGTCGAGCGTCACCGGACTGGCGAGCGTCGGCAGGCGGGGGCGGAAGTATGCGACCACGCGCTCCGCGACGGCGCCGAGGGCGACGCGCTCGCGTCCGGCGTTGCGGCTGATCCGCTCGAACCGTTTGGCGACCCGCTCGAGACGCTCCACATCCGCCCGAAGGTGCGACACCAGCTCCTGGCCACGGGTATCCGGATTCTCCTGGAGGTATTCAATCCATCCCGTGAGGCTCATGAGCGGCGTCCCGAGCTGGTGCGCGGATTCGCGCGCCATGGCGACCCACAGGCGGTCGCGCGCGCCGGTCACCTGCACGCGATACGCCCACACGGCGAGGGCCACGAGGCTCAGGAACACGAAGGCCTGCAGCTCGGCGAGGAAGATGAAGTGGCGGGCCTCAGGCAGGGCGCCGTAGTGAATCGTGCCCACGCCGGGCTGGATAACCGGGTCATGGATCGCGTCGAGCTGCGCCACCCACGCCCGCAGTCCCTCGGGGTCTCGGTGCCTCATCAAGTCCGGCGGCGCGTTGTCGAGGGCGGTGACGCGGCCCGCGGTGTCGGTCACCGCCAGTGGGACCCCGAGCGCGCGCACCTGCTCGGCCAGGTCGAGCAGCGCGCTCGTCGTGGCGTCGGGGCGCGGGTCGTTCAGCCCCACGAAGACGCGCCCCAGCAAGCGGCCCGTCTCGCGCGCATCGGCGCGGAGGTGCCGCACCATGACCCAGGTATATCCTGCCGAAACCGCGCCGAGTAGCAGCGCGAGGCCGATGACGGCCCGAAATCCCGCGCGGCGCAGTGGCCCGTTACGCGCCACCAGCGGGAGCGAGGCGTTCGACGCCGACGTACGGGACGAGCGCCTTGGGAAGCGTTACGGAGCCATCGGGTTGCTGCCGCGTCTCGAGCAGGGCGGCGATCGTGCGCGGCAGGGCGACCCCCGACGCGTTCAACGTGTGCACGAACTCCGGTTTCTCGCCGGGCTGGGGACGGCACCGGATGTTGGCCCGGCGCGCCTGAAAATCGGTGAACGTGCTCGCGCTCGACACCTCGAGCCACTGCCCCACCCCGGGCGCCCACACCTCGAAGTCGTAGGTCTTGGCGCTCGCGAACCCCACGTCCCCGGCCGCCAGGAGCACCATCCGATACGGCAGCTCGAGCCGCTGCAACACCGCGTCGACGTGGCCCGTGAGCCGGTCGAGCTCGGCGCCCGATTCGGCGGCGCGGCAGAACCGCACGAGCTCGACTTTGTCGAACTGGTGGACCCGCAGCAGGCCGCGCGTGTCCTTGCCGGCCGCGCCCGCTTCGCGCCGGAAGCAGGGCGTGTAGGCCACGTACGCGCGCGGGAGCGCCGCCCCGTCCATGATCTCGTCACGATGGATGTTCGTCACGGGCACTTCGGCGGTCGGGATGAGATAGAGGTCGTCCGGCGTCGTACGGTAGGCCTCGGCTTCGAACTTGGGCAGCTGCCCCGTGCCCTGCATGGCATCGCGCCGCACCACGATCGGCGGAGCGACCTCCGTGTAGCCGTGCTCGCGCCCGTGGAGGTCCAGCATGAACGCGATCAGCCCGCGCACGAGCCGCGCGCCCATCCCCATGAACAGGGGAAAGCCGGAGCCCGACACCTTGCTGCCCCGCGCCAGGTCCAGCATCCCCAGCGCCTCGGCCAGCTCCCAATGAGGTTTGCCGCCGGCCGGTGCTGCCTCGCCCCACGACCGGACGACGGCGTTGTTGGACGCGTCACCGTCCGGGAGGTCGGCGAGCGGCAGGTTCGGGACGAACAGGCCTTTCGCTTCGAGCGTGAACTCGAGGTCGCGCTGCTCGGATTCGAGCGCGGTGATCTTGCTCCCGAGCACCCGACGCTCTTCCAGGACCTCCGGCGGGATGGCGCCCTTTTCCTTCATCAGGCGCGCGTCCGCCCGGGCGGCCTCGTTGCGTTCGGCTTTCAGCTGATCGAGCTGGCCCGTCACGGCACGCCGCCGCATGTCCAGCGCCTCCAGCTCGTCCAGCAGTTTCTTCAGTGACGGATCACCACGACGCATGAGGGCGGCGCGGACCTGCGCCGGGGCGGTGCGCAGGAGTTTGAGATCAATCACAGCCTAACGGGAGGGGAGGCCAGGCGAGAGGCCCAGGTAGCCGCAATTCTGATCGCTGAGAATCTCGAACTGGACCGTGCGCTGCACCTGATCGAGGGCGAGCACGTGGAGCTTGGCGTACAGCGGCTGCGAGCTGATCGACACGCAGGGTTGCGGGCGCGACCGCACGAGGATCACCGCCCCGGGACTCACGAGCGTCGGTTTGGTCGCCTCGTAGTTTTCCTGTGTCGGCGCCTCCGTGATGGCCTCGAACGACTGGCCAGAGAGCAGCAGCCCCGAGGACGTCGGGAGACCCACCGCGCCCGTCGGCAGCAGAACAGGGCCGAGGACGGGTTTGAAGTCGAAGGCGAAATCGAACGAGGGCGACAAAGAGGTCCTGACCGGGCCCCCCCCACTCACCGAGTACGCCGACGGGGTGTCGAAGGCGGTTCCGGTCAGGGCGTACAACGTGACCGTGTCGACCACGTTCGCGATCGCGGCCGGCGGCAGGCCAATGCCGTTGTCGCACGAAGTGAGCAGGGCGAAACAGAGGGCGGCGGCGGGGAGCGCGCCCGCGGCGCGACGCAGAGCGGACATCGGCGAAGAAGTTACCAGTTGCAGCCTAGGTGGGTCAACCCGCGATCTCTCCTTGACTTCGCTATCCACGCGGCCTAGGTTGGCCGCCGTATGGCGACGATCCGCGACGTGGTCGACGCCCTGAGCCGGCGCGCCGGGGTGGACGCCGTCGTGGTGGTCGGCAGCGACGGACTCCCGATCGATTCCCGCGGGCCCAACGGCATCGATGCAGAGAGCGTCGCCGCGCTCCTGCCCTCGGCGATCAACGGCCTCGCGCAGCTGGGGCATGCGGGCCAGCGCGGCGATTTCAGCACGGGCGTCATCGAGTTCGGCGCCGGCATGGTGGTGATGTCCGTGCTCAATGCCGATGCCCTCCTCCTGGTGCTGGTACGTCCGTCCGCCAACGTGGGCGAGCTGCTCTACGACCTCCGCCGCCACCGCTCGGCGATCGCTGGCCTGCTCTAACGCGGGACTGACCGCGTGGTGTCTCCGACTTCGCATCGACATCTCCTCATTGTGGATGACGAGCCGCATATCGGCCTCTTGCTCCGCCCGCACCTCGAGCAGATCGGGTACCGTGTGAGCCTCGCCCGGACCCTCGCGCTCGGGCGCACGATGCTCGCCGACCGCACGGCCGCCGTGGATGGCCTGCTGCTCGACCTGCATCTCCCCGACGGCTCGGGACTCGACTTCCTGCGGGATCTGCGCGCGACCGACGCCGGGCGCGCGCTTCCCGTCATCGTGCTTACGGCCGAAGGGGAAGAGCGCGTCCTCACGGCGGTGCGCGGCCTTGGCGCCCAGCTCGTCACCAAACCCTTCAGTCCCAGCAAGCTCACCGCCCGGATCGCCGCGCTCTTCGCGCCCGCGCCTGTCGCACCCGACGCAGCGGAGGCCTCGTGAGCATCTGGGCCGCCATTCTCGCGGGCGGGACGGGCACGCGGTTCTGGCCACTGTCTACCCCTGAGCGTCCGAAACAGCTCTTGCCGCTCGCCGGCGACCAACCGCTGCTCGTGCAGGCGGTGCGTCGCCTCGACGGGCTCGTGCCGCCCGAGCGCATCGTGATCCTCACCGGGCCGTTCCTCATCGATGAGGTGGCCAGTCTCGTCCCCGACGTGCCGCGGGCCCAGCTCCTGGCCGAGCCGCGCGCGGCCTCCACGGCGCCCGCGCTGGCCTGGGCGGCGCACTGGATCGCCGCGCGCGATCCGGCCGCGCAAATGCTCTCGCTCCACGCCGACTGGGCCGTGGCCGACGAGCGCGCGTTCCGCAGCGCGGCCCGCACAGCGCTGGGCATCGCCCAGGAGTACGACGTGCTGGTGACGGTGGGAGTCAAACCGACGCGGAACGATTCCGCGTACGGCTACATCCTGCCCGGTAAGCCCCTCGGTACCGCGCGCACGGTCCGCCGCTTCCTCGAGAAGCCGAGCCCGGCCCGCGCGGCGCTGCTGCGGCGCCGCGGCGCGCTCTGGAACACCGGGCTGTTCGCCTGGGGCGTGGCACGGTTTCTCGGCGAGATCGGCGCGTACGCACGCGAGCTCAAGCCCGGGTGGCCGGCGCTCGCCGGCGGCGACGTAGCCGGGTTCTTCGCGGCGGTGCGACCCGCCGCAGTGGACGTCGCGGTGCTCGAGCGCACCAAGCGCCTCGCCGTCGTCACCGGTGGCTTCCAATGGGACGACATCGGATCCTGGGACGCCTTGCTCCGCATCCGCCGCACCGATGCGCGGGGCAACGTGGTGGTCGGCAACGCCTCGGTCGCCGACGACGTGAAGCGCTCGGTGATCTGGTCCGACAGCGAGCACGTGGCCGTGGCCGGCGTCGAAGACATGATCGTCGTCCGCGCGAACGGCCATACCCTGGTCATGCCCACGGGCCGTGCCGACCAGCTGAAGGAGCTGGTACAACGGCTGTGACGCGCGCCCTGTACCTCCTCGACCCAGAGCCCGCCCCCGCCTGGGCCCCGTTCGCCGGAGCGCGGCCCCTGTCGGAGCTCCGCGCCGGAGCGCATCTCGTGCGCGAGCGCTGGGAGCGATTCGCCGGCGCCACGGCGCGCGAAATCTTCGCCCTGCCGCATCTCGAGGGGTTCGCGGAGCCCGGCATGCCGCCGGTCGTCGCCCGCCGTTCCGTGACCGGGCCGGCCTTGATCGGATCCTCGACGTTCGCCCCCACAGCCGTCGCCCCCCCGCTCCCGGACGGGGCCTTTCGCCTCACCGCCGCCGGCGTCACGGTGGGCTGGGGGGTCGGCGCGGGCGCGACGTGGGACGGCCCGCAGCCGGGCGCCGTCGCCGTCGAGATCTCCGGCTGCGTGTTGCACGGCGCCTACGACCTCGTGCGGGCCCTGGACTCCCTGCTCGCCGACGACGTCCAGCGGATGCTCGGGGACTCAGACCCGGTGCCGCGTGGCAGCATCGTGCTCGGCGATGCCGCGGCGCTCGTGCTGCACGGAGCCAGCGTCGAGCCGGGCGTCGTGTTCGACACGCGTGGAGGCGCGATCGCGCTCGAGGAGGGCGTCGAGGTGCGTGCTGGCACGCGACTTGAGGGTCCGCTCTGGGTGGGGCCTCACGTCCGCGTCCGCGGCGGCGAGCTGCGCGCGGCGGCGATCGGCCCGTACTCAGTCGTTCGCGGAGAGCTGGTGAGCACTGTGTTCCTCGGGTACGCGAACAAGTCCCACGACGGTTTCGTTGGCCACTCGGTGATTGGCCGCTGGGCCAACCTGGGCGCGGGCACCATCACCTCGAATCTGAAGAGCACCTACGGCCCGATCCGCCTCGAGGTCGCGGGGACGGCGCTCGAAACCGGACTGATGAACCTGGGGAGTCTCATCGGGGATCACGCCAAGACGGCGATCGGCACCCTGCTCGACACCGGCAGCGTGATCGGGACCGGGGCCCAGGTCTTCGAGGGCGTCCGGCCCCCAAAATACGTCCCCCCCTTCGCGTGGGGTGGCACGGGCGGCGAACGCATGACCCGCGACGGCTTCCTGACCGTCGCGGGACGGGTGCTCCCCCGCCGCAAGGTCACCCTGGACCCCGCCCTGCGCACCGCATTATGCCGTATCTACGACTGGGCGACGGCCGGGGGCCGGCCGTGAGGTTGCCGCCGCAGGGCGCGCAGCGCACATTGATCCCGCGCCCCCCAACGCGCTAGCGCATGGCCAAGACGGATCGACTCAGCCGGGTAAGCAAGTTCGAGCTGCACGACCTCATTGGTGAAGGGGCGACGGGGGTCGTGTGGAAAGCCTACGACACCGTCATCCGGCGGTTCGTGGCGCTCAAGCTTCTCACCGCCCGCATCGGCAAGAGCACCGACGCACGCGAGCGCTTCCTCCGGGAAGCGCGGGCGGCGGGCGTGCTCCAGCATCCCAACCTCATCACGCTGTACGACCTGGGCGAAGCCGATGGCCAGCTCTATATCGCCATGGAGCTGGTCCAGGGCCGCGACCTGAGCGATATCATCGCGTCGGGCGCGCCGCTTGCGCTCGAGCGCAAGCTCGATCTGGCCATTCAGATGCTGGACGGGCTCGCCCATGCGCACGACCATGGCGTCATCCACCGCGACATCAAACCGTCCAACGTGCGGGTAGCCTCCGACGGCCAGGTCAAGATCATGGACTTCGGGATCGCCCGCCTGCAGTCCGCCGACGTCACGGGCTCGGGCGCGATCGTGGGCACGCCGAACTACATGGCACCGGAGCAGGTCACGAACGGCGCCATCACGCCGGCGACCGACATCTTTTCAGTCGGCTGCCTCCTCTACGAGTTCCTGAGCTCCAAGAAGCCATTCGACGGCGACACCGTGCACGGCGTGCTGTACCAGGTGCTCACGACCGATCCCAAGCCCCTGCAAGTGGTCGCGCCGTCGCTGCCCGCCGCCCTGGATCGCGTCGTGGCCAAGGCGATGAACAAGGCGTCCGAGGACCGCTATCAGAGCGCGCGCGAGATGCAGCAGACGCTGCTCGAGATTCGGGCGGCGCTCTCGAGTCCGTCGGGCATCACCCAACGGCTGCCGGCACGGTGGACGCCGCTCCCGGCGCCGCTCCTCCGGCTGTTGACCCACACATCGCTCAAGGTGCGCGTTGCCGCGCTGGCCACGCTGCTGACGGTCGCGCTCGTCCTCCTGTACGTGTCGCGCCCGGGTGCCGCGACCCCTCCCGACGCGCAGAGTACGGCCAGCGTGCCGGCCGTCGTGGCCGCACCCCTGGGCACCGCTCCGTCAGGAGGGGTCACGTCCGGGGGCGCCGCGCAGGCGGGGGGATCACCGGGTCTCGGGCAAGCCTCGCCCCCGGCGGCGCCGCACGTGGACGTCACGACCCCGCTCGACCACCTGATCCAAATGCCCGTCCCCGCGGGTTTGAATACCGCGCTTGCGGCGTTGCGCGACTCGGCGCTCGAGGCCCGGCGACGCGCGCGGGCGGCAGGCGCCATGAAGAACAACGTGCCGTCCGTGGTGCTGGCCGAGACGATGTTGCAGACCGCTGAGTTGGGGTTGCGCCAGGGCGATCAGGCGCGCGCGTCGAGCGGCTACATCAACGTGGTGCCGCTGTACGGGAATGCCCGGATCGAGGCCGAGCAGCTGCGGCGCGAGGCTGAGCGCGCGATCACGCGAGCCACGCCGGTAGTGAAAGGCATCACCAAGCGGGCCGAGGCTACGCGGGCGGCGACGTCGCTCGCGCGGGCAGATTCGCTCCTCGCGGCCATGGACTACACGCTCGCGGCGCTGGCGGCACAGGACGCCGAGCGGGTCGGCGTGGCGGTCGGGGTCGCCCCGCCCAGCCCGCAACCCGCCGACCCGCGCGCTGCAATCGGCGTCTTGCTGCTCGACCTCGCGCGCGCGGTGGCAAGTGAGCGCGTCGCGAACCTGCGGCTCCTGTTTCCGTCCATGACGGCCCAGGACGCCGGGAGCTGGCAGAGGTTCTTCCGCCGCGCCTCGCGCCTCGAGGCGCGGTTCACGGCGACCAGTCTCCACGTGGCCGGGTCGACGGCGAGCGCCACGGTACGCGCGGAATACCGGTTCGTGGCGACGGAGAGCGGCGTCCAGCAGGAAGAGCGGACGACCCTCGGGATGGAATTCATGCGGACGCTCGAGGACTGGCGCGTCACGCGGGTGAGCGAGCTGAAGCGCTAGCCCATCAGTCCCACGCGCGCTCCGTATCGGGAGGCGGCGCGGGAATCGTCACGGTATCGGCGCGCTGGTGTGCGGGTCCCACGCGGCGCAGCGTGACGGCCTTCTTCAAGTCGCCGCCCGAGATCGTGAGCTTGTCGGGGGCGAGCGCCACCCGGTACACCATCCACACCCCATCACCCAGCGTCAGCCACAGGCTGTCGCCGACCAGGCGCCAGCGAGCCACCTGATCCCCGAACTGCGCCGAGCTGTCGGGACGGACCATGATGTGGCGAATCTCGTCGCCGGTCTTCGCCTGCCAGTCGCCCTCGACGGGCGCATGCCGGGACGATCCGGTGCTCTGCGCCGGAAGCGCGATGGCAACAAGCGCGAATACGATAACGCTCATGAACGTGCGGTCCACCATGGTGCGGAAAGATACCCCGACGGGAAAGGGGGGTTCTGCTCAGGCGCCCGCCGCGGGCTGGCTCCCAATGGGAGCCTCCGCGTCGTTGACGACGGCAACCTGCGTCTCCCGCTGGCGCATCATGCGCGTGAACGCGCCCGCCAGGACCGGATCGAACTCCGTGGCGCTGCGCCCGTCGATATACGCGAGCGTCCGCTCCTGGGGCCAGGCTTCGCGGTAGGGCCGCGTGGTGCGCAGCGCGTCGTACACGTCGCACACGTGCACCAGCTTGCTGGCGAAGTGGCAGTCGCGGCGGAACTGCAGCGTCGGATACCCCTCCCCGTTCAGCATGATGTGATGCTCGTACGCCACCACGGCGGCGAGGTCGAGCCGGTTCTCCGAGCCGAGGATGATCCGGGCCCCGTCCGCCGGATGCCGGTTCATCACCTGCCGCTCCTCGTCGGTGAACCGTCCGGGCTTCGTGAGGATCTCGATCGGAATCCGCACCTTGCCGAGGTCGTGCAGCAACCCCGCGATCCCGAACGCCTGCACGTCGCGCGCGCCGAGCCCGAGGGACTCGGCGAGCGCCATGGCGAGCACGCTCACGTTGAGCGAGTGGGTGGTGGTGTACTGATCGAACTCCTTGAGCTGGAGCAGCGGGATCATGAACTGACGACCGGAGTGCATCGCAACGGAGAGCGAGCGCACCACCGCTTCGGCCTCCACGAGGGGCAGGAACCCCTTGGTGGCCACCTCGTCCTGCACCCAGCGCAGGGTGTCGGTTTCCTCCGCGAGCGAGTAGCTGATCGTGGCAGTGGGCAGGGGGCCCTGCTCCCCTTCGAGCCCGGCATCGCCCCGCACGCCGACGGCGCCGTACTTGATGGCGGACGACCGCAGGTGTGACGCGGTCGTCGTATCGATCGCGGAGAGCGTGAGGCGCGCCAGGATCTCGTCCAGGAACGTCTCGAACTCGTCCTTGCCGACGCGGTCGGCGAACTGCAGGCGCTGAATGCCGGCCTGCGCCAGACGCTGCGACCAGTCCCACCCGCCCAACCCCTTCAAGGGCAGGTTGCCGTACACGATCTCGTCGCCCAGGAACGTGAAGAGGGGCTGAGACGTCGTCTGCTGCAGGTCGTGCAGCTCGCGGTACGCGGCGTCGATGGCGCGCTCGCGCGCGGGGTGGCCCTCGGCATAGAGGGTCATGGTCGCGAGGGCCTGCGCGAAGGCGGTGAGAAAGCGTGCCGGGTCGCCGCTCATGCTGGCGCGGGCGCCACCGCCGCCGCGCGAACCTCGGGGTCCTTGGCGCCAGCGGCGCGCGCCAGCACGCGCCGCACCGTCGGATCGTTCGCCCATCCCGTCGCGAGCGTCGCGAGCGCGGCGAGCAGCTCGGGCGATTTCGCGGCCAGTTTGTCGCGCCCGAACAGCGTCCGCCCGCCCTTGGTCAGCTCGAGCAGCGTATCCCGCGCGGCGTGCGAACGGGCGCCGCCGAGCGCGCGGATCGCGAGCACGCGCACCTTGGGGTCTACCGCACGGTCCGTGGCGTGGCCCGCGACGAGCGGGAGGACGGCCTCGGGACAGCCGCCGTGCGCCGCGATGAGCCCGACCTGGAGGACGCGTGGGTCCGCGTCGCGCAGCGCCGCCGCCAGGGCCCGGGCGCGCTCGGCGCCGAGCTTGAGCTGCAGCTTGAGCGCCTGCAGGCGCACGCGGCTGTCTTTGTGCGTCAGCCAGGGAAGCGCGGAGAAGCCCGGTGGCGTCTGCCCGAGCTCTTCCAGCAGTGCCAGCATGTTGCGGGTGACGTACCAGCGCTCGTCGTCGAGCCGGGCGACGACGAGCGGGGCGATGTCCGGCCCCAGACGCGCGAGCAACGCCAGCAGCCCGCGCCGCTCGCCGCGCGACTCGGCGGCGGCGACCGCATCGAGCAGCGGCTCGGCGCCGGCCGCGCCCGCGCGCGGGGCGATCCGGTCGAGCAAGGGAAACTCCACCGGATGCTGCGTCGCGAGCCGCTGGATCGTCTCGGCGGTCGCCACGCGCTTCCACAGCTCGGCGGCAGCCGCGCTCGTGGCCGGCATGTGTTCGAGCGCTTCGAGGAGCTGCGGTAGCCGCGACTCCGCGATGCGGTCCGCGGCGTCGAGCACCGCCTCGGAGGCGAGGTCGAGCTCGAGCCCCATCGCCGCGATGCGGTCGGGCTCGGTGGGATAGGCCACCTCGAGCGGGGCGGCGAACATCGGGGCGGCGCGCGCCATCTTGTCCAGCGCCGCGCCGTAGACGCCGGGGTTGGGATCCTGGATGGACCACCCGGCGAGCAGGCGCCGCACCTGGTCGCGGAGCGCGGCGTCGGCCTGGGGCCGCGCTTCCGCAGTCCCGCTTTCGGCATGGGCGGCGAGCTTCGACAGCATGCGAACCAGCGCGTGAGAGATCTGCTGCTGCGAGCTGTCGGCGGCCGCCTGGACGATGGCCACGACCGCGTCGATGGCCATCCCGTCCGTGGCGTCCGCGACGAAGCGGCGGCGCTGAGCGGAATCGCCTCCCATCATGACCAGACGGCGCAGCGTCTCGGGCTTCATGCTGCGCAACAGGCGCGACATCCGCCGTCGCAAGGCCACCGCTTCGGCCGATCCCGCCCCCTTCAGCTCTTCAGCGATCTGCAGCAGGTACCCGACGATCGCCTGATCGTAGGCCCCCGCTTCCCCCTTGGAGCGCTCGTCGATGGCCCGCGCGATGACCGCGGGCTCGGTGGACGAGGGCGGCGTGTCGCTGCCGTCGGTGGCGAGCGCGGCACGCGCGAGGCCGATCCAGAGCTGCGCCGCGCGGGCGCGGGCCGCGCCCTGGGTGGCGTCCTGGGGCGCCGCGCCTTCGTCCACCAGCTCGAGGCGCTCGTACGTAAGCGAATAGAGGCGAACGTGCGCCCAGCGCCGCAGATCCTCAGGCGCCCCGAGCCCCAGGGGCCGGCCGGTGCGGTCCGCCTCGACCGCGAGGACCCGGAGCACGTCGCGGATCTCCTCGGCCGTGACGCCCTTGCTGAAGGTGATAGCGCCCAGGTGATGGCGGTGCAGGCGGTCGGCCAGCTCGCGTAAGACGGGATGCTTGGGGTCGGTGGCGACCCCCTCGATGACCAGCTGGTGACGCGCCACGCCCAGGGACACGGTACTGCGGTCGGTGAGCAGCCGCTCGCACCGGGAGACCACGGCTTCCGCGGCGGGGGGGAGCGACGGGTGATCGGACGGATACATCGCGTGCTTGTGGAGCGCGATCGACAGCTCGACGAGCAGGTCGGCGAGATCCCGTGAGAGGACGGCGCGCTCGGGCTGGGCCGCGCGTTCGGGCTGACCGCCCGCCTGCGGCGGAGTCACCACCGGGACCCACGGGCGCGAAGGACGGGGTCGATCACGGACTACAACGTACAAAACAACCGCGCCCCGGGAAACGGCCCCGGGGCGCGGCAGGCAACTTGAGCGCAGGCTAGTACATACCGCCCATGCCACCACCACCGGGCATGGGGGGCGCCTTCTCCTTTTCCTTCTTCTCCACCACGACGCACTCCGTCGTGAGCAGGAGACCCGCAATCGACGCGGCATTCTGGAGCGCCGTGCGGGTGACCTTCGTCGGGTCGATGACGCCCGCAGCCACCAGATCCTCGAAACTGTCGGTCTGAGCGTTGTAGCCGAAGTTCTTGTCCTTCGACTCCTTCACTTTCCCGACCACGATCGAGCCTTCCGCGCCCGCGTTCTGGGCGATCATGCGGATGGGCTCCTCCAAGGCACGGCGGACGATGTCGATGCCGATCTTCTCGTCCTCGTCCGCGCCCCGCGCCTTGTCCAGGACCTTCTGGCACCACAGCAGCGCGACGCCGCCGCCGGGCACGATGCCCTCTTCGACCGCGGCGCGCGTCGCATGCAACGCGTCTTCCACGCGCGCCTTCTTCTCCTTCATCTCGGTCTCGGTGGCTGCCCCGACGTGAATCACCGCCACGCCGCCGGCGAGCTTCGCCAGCCGCTCCTGGAGCTTTTCGCGGTCGTAGTCCGACGTGGACTTGTCGATCGCCGCCTTGATCTCGTTGATGCGGCCCTGGATGGCGTCCTGCTTGCCCTTGCCATCCACGATCGTCGTGTTGTCCTTGTCCACCACGATGCGCTTGCCCTGTCCGAGGTCGGTCAGCACCGTGTTCTCGAGCTTGAACCCGACCTCCTCCGAAATCACCTGGCCACCGGTCAGGATCGCGACGTCGCGCAGCATCTCCTTGCGCCGATCCCCGAAGCCCGGCGCCTTGACGCCGCACACCTTGAGCGTGCCCCGGAGCTTGTTGACGACCAGCGTCGCGAGCGCCTCGCCCTCGATGTCTTCCGCGATGATCAGCAACGGCCGACCGGCCTGCGCGACCTTCTCGAGCGTCGGCAGCAGGTCCTTCATCGAGGAAATCTTCTTGTCGTGGATCAGGACGTACGCGTCCTCGAGGACCGCCTCCATCTTCTCCGGATCCGTCACGAAGTACGGCGACAGATACCCGCGATCGAACTGCATCCCGTCCACAGTCTCATAGGTGGTCTCGAGGCCCTTCGCTTCCTCGACCGTGATCACGCCGTCCTTGCCGACCTTCTCCATCGCGTCGGCGATGATCTTGCCGATCTCGTTGTCGTTGTTCGCCGAGATCGTGCCCACCTGCGCGATCTCCTTCCGGCCCGCGGTGGGCACGGAGATCTTCTTCAGCTCCTCGACCACGCTCTCGACCGCGCGCTCGATTCCGCGCTTCAGCGACATCGGGCTCACACCGGCCGTCACCGACTTGAGACCTTCCCGGAAAATCGCTTGCGCCAGTACGGTCGCCGTGGTCGTGCCGTCGCCCGCGAGGTCGGAGGTCTTGGTCGCCACTTCCTTCACCATCTGGGCGCCCATGTTCTCGACCGGATCCTCGAGCTCGACTTCCTTGGCCACCGTGACGCCGTCCTTGGTCACGGTCGGGCTGCCGAACTTCTTGTCGATGACGACGTTCCGGCCCTTGGGGCCGAGCGTCACCTTGACCGCTTCCGCCAGCTGATCCACGCCCCGCTTCAAGCGGTTGCGCGCTTCAGCGTTGAATTCCAGCAACTTCGCTGCCATCTAAAGTTCCTCCCTCACCCCTTAGGCGAGTTTTGCGATGACGTCGGATTCCTTGATCAGAATGATCTCTTCCCCGTCCAGCTCCACCTGCGTGCCGCTGTATTTCCCATAGACCACGCGGTCCCCCACCTTCAATTCCATCGGCACGAGGTCGCTCTTTTCCCGCCGCCCCGGCCCTACCGCGATCACTTCACCCTGAATCGGCTTTTCCTTCGCGGTGTCGGGGATGTAGAGACCGCCCTTCATTGTCTCGGTCTCCTCCAGCGGTCTGATCGCGACGCGGTCGGCCAGCGGGTGGACCTTCAGCTTGCTCTTGCTTCCAGTCGCCGTTGCCATGATGCCACGCCTCCAAAGCAGTGATGTAACAGATTGCCCAACAGCATGTTAGCACTCTGATACGATGAGTGCTAAGCCGCGGACAATTTCTCCCCGCCGCACGCTGGTGTCAAGGGGTCGCAACAGGCTGGGTGAGGAGGGCAGCGACGGAATCGGCGACGATGCGAGCCTGGCCGGCCGCCGTCGGGCCCAGGGAATCGAGCGGCAGCGATACGGCAGCGACGATCGCGCCGGTCCGCGTATCGGCCAGCCGGGCCGCGAGCCAGGTGACGGTCGAGTCGTGATAGGTGAAGGTGACGACCGCCGCCGTCGGAGGGCTGCCACCGGCAACTCGGCGCTTGACGCTGAATCCTTTGGCCTTGAGCGCTTCGGCGAGGGCGTTGGAAAGCGAGTCGCGCGGTTCGACCAGCAACCGGTACCCCTTCAATGGACTCGCGGAGCGGCTTCCGAACGCGCACCCCAAGGCGAGCGCCGCGAGCACGGCAACCGTTTTCACGGAATCATTCGCCGAACCCCGACCCAGTGCGTCATCCAGTACGCCCCGTCGGGATCGTGGGGGTCGAGCAGCGAGATCTTCACCCCCGAGCTGCTGCTATGAATGAACTTCCCTTCCCCGGCAAACAGGCCCACGTGCGTCACGCCCGCGCCGGGACGGCTCGAGAACAGCAGTATGTCTCCCGGCCGCAGGGCATCGAGAACGGGCGTGACCTCGGCACCGGCCCGCGCCTGATCGCTGGCGCGGCGCGGCAAGCGGATGCCGTGCAGGCCGTACGCGTACTGGATGAGGCCCGAGCAATCGAAGCCGTTCTCGGCCGTGCCACCCCACTGGTACGGCACGCCGAGCACCGAGATCGCCGTTTCAACGACCGAGGCCGCGTTCCCGGTCACCACCTCGGGCGGCGGAATCAGCGCCGGTGCCGCAGCCCCGCCGCTGGCACCGGTCTGCCCGCCTTCGGCGGCTCCCCCACCCCCGCCCCGTCGCTTTCCGATGTGCAGTGCCACGCCCACCGCGATGCTCGGCCCGGCCCGGGCGTCCGGGGCGGCGCGCCAGAACCCGCGGGGCCCGCGGTCGTCGAGCCGGTAGCGCACCTCCGCTCCCACCGCGACGAACGGGACCGGCCGCCATTCGAGGCCGCCGCCGATGTTCCAGAGGATCGCGAATTGCTGCGTCGCCGTGTCGGTCGAAGCGCCGAGGGCCGCCCCGACAATCGCGTACGGGCCCAATGCACGGCGCCCGCGGAAGAAGGTGAACTCGTAGCCCGCCCCGTAGAAGGCCTGATGCCGTCCGAGCGAGTCGCTGATCAGCGCCATCGCGACGAACCCGTGCGTGAGGCTGGGCGGGCTCATGCGGATTTCGTAGGTGGTCGACGGGTTGTCGCCGGACCAGTGTCCGAGGTGGAACTCAAAGGCCGTGCGTTGCGCGCTCGCGGTGACGGGAAGGACCGCGAGCAGGAGACTGCAGACCTCAGTCAGCCGCGGCGACAGCGCGCTGCTCCTCCGAGGCGCGTGGAGCCATGTGATGGGACAGGAGATGTGGCACCCGGCGCATGAACCGGACCCACACGGCCAGGGCCCCGAGACCCGCGAGTGCCGCCAAGCCGCCGGCGACGCCGAGCCCGGCCAGGGGACGCGTGAACTGGAGAGCGACGAGCGTCCCCGCCCAGAGGCCGACAAACGAAGCTCCCCAGGCCAGCAGCGGCGTGAGGAGCCATCCCGACACCACCAACAGATGCGCTAACCAACGCGGCACGCGCCCTTCTCCCTCCCCGTCGCGCTACGCTTTGCGAGCGAGCGCGACGGCGGCCAACGCCACGAGCGTCACACTGAACCCGAGCCCCGCCTGCACCGGAAGCACCGCATGGAACCCCGTGACGCGCAGCACGGCCGCGAGGACCACCGCACCGCCCAGCACGGGACCCGCCACGCTCCCGAGGCTCGAGCGGCCCCGCGCGGCACCCGCGGCGGTGAGGACGCCGCCCATCCACGCCAGGAACGTGGACAGCATCCACCAGATGGGCAGATACCACCACGTGCTGCCGCCGCCGACGTCGTCCCACGTCCACGGATACGCATGCATCGGCCGCAGCAGGGCGATGTCGATGATCGAGAACACGAGTGCTCCCCACAAACCGATCCCAGCCGCTCCCGCGATCCCTTCGATGGTGCGCGCCACCGCCAAGCGGCCGGGCAGGAACGCCGCCACGGTCCCGCCCACGAACACGAGCAGCGCCTCCACGACGCTCGCCGTCCCCTCGGGCAGATACCAGGCGACGGCGAGGTACGCGACGACCGCCACCGAAATGGTTATCCCGACCTTCGTGCCGGCGATGAGAACGGACCGGAAATCCGACCGATCGCTGACGGCAGACGCTACAGTCGCGGACATGTGATGCGGGCTCCTCGTAGAGGGTCTCGAGCCAAATCTAAGCCGCGAATCTGTCAGCGGGCAAACACGACCAGGACCGTGAGATCGGTCACTGCCCAGGCGCCAAGCGCCTGGTACATGCCGCGCTGATGCATCGCCGAACTCCAGGACCTGTGGTCTTTGTACCACGGCAGGAGCACCGCGGTCCAGGCAGCGAGTGCCACGGCCAGGACGCTTGTCCAGGCGCCTGCCCCGACGGCGCGCGCCGCGAACCCGAACGCACCGAACGCGAGTCCCGTGCAGGCCAGCGCCACGATCAGGCTGGCCCGCATCCCGAGGCGCAGCGCCAGCGTATGATCGCCGCGCCGGCGATCCTCGTCGAACTGGTAGAGCTGGGTGAGGGGGTAGAGCCCGGCAAAGAGGGGGCAGAACGCGAACAGGACCAACGTATGGCCGAGGTCGAGCGGGCGGCCCGTCGCGGCCCAGCCCGCGTACGGGGTGAGCGTGCCGAACCCCCACATGTTGATCACCCAGTCCGCTCCCGCGACGGCCTTGAAGCGGAACGGCGGGACCGAGTACAGGAGCGACATGACGAGGCATATCGCGTATGCAAGGCGGAACCCGGGTGGCAGCGCGAACGCCACGATCTGCCCGCCCAGGAGCAACGTCACGCTGAAGCCGAGCAGGTGGCGGGGCAGCGCCGGCGGGGCGCGCAGGTAGCCGATGTCGCCCTCGTCGCGGTCGAACACGCTGTTCAGCGCCAGCGTGCCGCCGTTCAAGCAGAGCACCCACAGCGCCAGCGCCAGCAGTGCCGCACCGAGCTGCTCCCCTTTCGCGACGCCGCCGAACCCGACCGCCAGGACATACCCCAGGGCGGTGTGTCCCGCCATGATGGGCCACTCGGCGGGTCGCGTGTGCAGGAGATACGAAAAGGTCTCGCCGGGCAGCCAGCGATACCCCCACCGTCGCCAGCGATTCAGCGTCCGCGCGTCGCTCACCAGGTGAGTCCGAGCGCGTTCGCCGCGACGCGCAGCCCGGTCAGCGTGAGGTCGGGATTCACCGCCTCGATCTCGCGGGACAGCGGGGCGACGAGACCGGCCAGGCCGCCGGTGGCGATCACCTGCGGCGTGGCGCCGTTCGGCCACTCCGCCTTGATCCGCCGCACGAGGCCATCGACTGCGTCCGCCGTGCCGAGCAGCACCCCCGCCCGGATGGCCTCGTCGGTGCGCCGGCCAATCACGTGCGCCGGCGGCTTGAGCTCCGTGGCCTGGAGCTTCGCGGTGTTGCGGATCAGCGCATCCGCGGCGGTCCGCACGCCCGGCATGATCACACCACCCAGAAATCGCCCATCCGCGGTGATGCAATCGAACGTCGTGGCCGTGCCAAAGTCCACCACGATCGTGTCGCGATGGAAGAGATGCGCCGCGGCGAGGGTGTTGAGAATGCGGTCCGCTCCGACCTGGAGCGGCTCATCCACTTCCAGCTTGATCGGGAGCGCGAGCGCCCCGTCCACAACCACGGGGTGCACGGTGGTGGCGCGCTCCACCGCTTCGCAGAGCCCCTGCGTCACGGGTGGGACGACCGATGCCACGATGGCCGCTCGCACCTCCTGCGTCGATCGCCCCGCCTGGAGCAGGTACGCGGTGAGCGTCGCCGCCCATTCGTCGGGCGTGCGGGCGGGCGTCGTGGTCAGACGCCAATGCGCCTCCAGGCTGTCGCCGCGAAACAGCCCGATCTTGGTCTCGGTGTTGTTGATGTTGATCGCGAGGAGCATGGCGGCGGAAGTATAGACGCGGCGCAGCGTTCAGGCGAGTTCGACGTGTCCCTCCCGCACGGCGACTTGCCCGGCTCCGCTCGTTACGAGCAACGCGCCGTCGGGCGTCAGGCCGTCGGCCCGGCCCGGAGTCGGCAGGCGCAGCGCGCGCCCGCGCAACCAGTCGCGCTCGGCGAACGCCTGGCACTCGCCCTCGGTGAGCGACCGCCGTCCGGCGGCCACCCTGGCGAGCGCCGGCACGAGCCGGTCGAGCACATCGATGCGGTGGAGGTCGGGAAGGAAGTCGCACAGCCTCGCGGCGCGCGGCGCGAGCTCCGCGGGCAGCTCATTCGCGACGTTGATGCCGACACCCAGCGCCAACCATTGCGGCACGTCGCCCTGCCAGCGCGTCTCACACAGCACGCCGCCCACCTTGCGGCCATCGAGCAGCACGTCGTTCGGCCACTTGAGACGCGTGGCCGGGCGGCCGAGCAACTCGTCCACCGCGTCGGCCACGACGAGCCCCGCCCGAATCGACAGAGCGCTGATCTCGCCCGAGCCGGGACGCAGCAGCATTGCCAGCCACACGCCGCCGTAAGGCGAGCGCCATGTCCGCCCGTCTCGTCCCCGCCCCGCCGTCTGCTCTTCGGCGATCACGGTGGCGCCGTGCGCCGCCCCGCCGGCCCCCAGGTCGTGCACCGCGTCGAGACTCGAGGGCATGGTGCGCGACACCCGCACCCGCGGCACGCTCCAGCGGCGGGGCAGGCTCGCCGCGGGCACCCCGTCGAGCGTCACCGGTGCCAGAGCGCGTACCCCAGGGTCAGAGCGCCGACCACCCAGCAATACGGCGCGAACGCGTAGAAGCGCCCCCGTTGCAGCAGCGCGATCAGAAAACGAATCGACCAGATCCCCGCGACAAAGGCCACGATAAGGCTCGAGATCAGCGACACTGCGCCCACGGCAGCGACCTGCACCGTCATGTGCCGGCCCTCGAGGATGCCCGCCCCGGCGATGACGGGGACGGTGAGCAGGAAGCTGTACTCGCCCGCCGGGTACGGCGCGAGCCCCGCCCACAGCGCCGCGGCGACGGTCGCGCCCGAGCGCGAGACGCTGGGCAGGATGGCGAACGCCTGCGCCAGGCCGATGCCGAGCGCGGCCAGTGGGGACGGGGCGACCTTGGTCCCCTCGAGCCGCCGCGTGGACCACAGCATGAAGCCGGTCACGATGAATCCCAGTCCCAGGAAGATGAGCGACCGGAAGTACTCCTCGATCGCGCGATGAAACAGGACGCCGATGAGCCCTGCCGGCAGCGTTCCCAGCGCGAGCAGCCCTACCGCCTGCCATCCCTCGGGCTCGCCGCGCGCCACGCTCCGCACCAGCGCCCACAACCGGCCCCCGAACACGACGAGCACCGCGCCCAGCGTCGCCACGTGGAGCATCACCTCCACGAAAACGCCGGGGAGCTTGATGCCGCTCAGCACCTCGACGAGCACGAGGTGGCCCGAGCTCGACACCGGGAGGAACTCCGTCAGTCCCTGCACCAGGCCCAGGACGATCCCTTGCCAGAGGGTCATGTGGCGCGCAGCACGGACTCGTACAGTGCCTCGTACTGCGGCACGATCCGTTCGGTGGAGAACGCCTGCGCGCGGCTCGCTGCCGCAGCGCGCATGCGGGCGTGGCGCTGGGGATCGCCGAGGATCGCCGTGGCCGACGCGACCATCGCGTCCACGTCGCCGAGCGGTGCGAGCACGCCCGTCTCCCCGTCCTGGACCACTTCCGGCAGCCCGCCGACGGCGGTCGCGATGACGGGGACGCCGCACGCCATGGCCTCGAGCGCGGCGAGCCCGAACGACTCCGTCGCTGAGGGAAGAAGGAACAGATCGCTTCCCCGCAGGACTTCCGCCACCTGATCGACCTTGCCCAGGAACCGGACGTCGTGGCGGAGGTTCAAGCGATCGGCCTGTTGCTCGGCCGCGTCGCGATCCGGCCCGTCGCCCACGAGGATCAGCGTGGCCGGCATGGTCTGGCGCACGCCCGCGAAGACGCGAATGACATCGCCGATGCGCTTCACGGGCCGAAAGTTCGAGACATGCACCAGAATCCTGTGGTCCCGCGGCCCGAGTGCGCTCCGGCACGAGCCGCCGTTGGGCGGATGGTATTCCGCGAGCGAGACGAAGTTCGGGATCACCTGCAGATCGCAGTCCACGCAGCCGAAGGCCCGGTACGTCTCGTCGCGAAGGTAGGCCGACACGGCAGTCACGGCATCCGACTCTTCGATCGAGAACTTGGTGATCGTGAAGTACGACGGGTCCTGCCCCACGAGCGTGATATCCGTGCCGTGCAGCGTCGTCACGACCTTGAGGTCGCGCTGCTTCTTGAGCATCTGCTTGGCGAGCCAGGCGGTGGCGGCGTGGGGAATCGCGTAATGCGCGTGCATGAGCTCGAGCTCCTCCCGCAGGGCGACCTCGTGCTGTTTGACCGCGAGCGCGAGGGCATAGGGCGAGTGCTCGAAGAGCGGGTAATCCGACATCACGACTTCGTGGAATGTGACCCGCTCGGCGAAGCCCCGGAGGCGGAACGGACTGGCGTAGGCGATGAAGTGCACCTCGTGCCCGCGCCGCGCCAGCTCGAGTCCCAGCTCGGTGGCGACGGCGCCGGAGCCGCCGTAGGTCGGGTAACAGGTAATCCCGATTCTCATGCACGCACTCGAGACGAGGGACGAGGGACGGGGGAAGAGCGACGGGCGGTGGCGCGCCACCGTTCCATAATCGTGGCCGCCAGCACGTCAGGACTCTCAGTCGCGTCGAGCGTCCAGAGGTACCCGTCCCCCGTCCCCCGTCCCTCGTCCCGCAGCTGGTGCCGGAACCACGTCTCCTGCCGCTTCGCATACTTTCTCGTCGCCACCACGATCGCCTCCCGCAACCCGCTCTCCGGCAAGCGCCCCGCCAGCATCGCGGCGACTTCGCGATAGCCGACCCCATCCAGGCCGCTGGCGGTGGCCGGTACTCCACGCGCGAGCAGCGCCCGCACCTCGCCCACGAGGCCCGCGGCGAGCATCGCATCGACGCGCGCCGCGATCCGACGATGCAACGTCTCCCGCGGCAGGGTCAGGTGAATGTACCAGGGCGAAAGCGCGCCGGTCTCCCGCGCTTCACGCTGCCACCACGACAGCGGCCGGCCCGTGAGGAGGGCGACCTCGATCGCGCGGATCGCCCGCTGCCGTCCGCCACCGGCAAACCGGCCGTCGAGGCGCGCCGCCCAGTGGGCCGCCGTGGCGGCGGGCAGGCCGCTCGCCCAGACGCGCAGCGGCTCGCGGTGCGCGGGGTCGAGCGGCGGCTCGTGGAACAGACCGTCCGCCAGCGCGCGCACATAGAAACCGGTGCCTCCCACCACGACCGGCTGGCGGCCCTCCGCGCGCGCCTGGGTGAGCCATGATACCGCCTCGCGCGCGAACCGGCCGGCGCTATACCGCTCGCCCGGGTCGATCAAATCGATCCCCGCGTGCGGCGCCTCGCGCCGGACGTCCGGCCCCGGTTTCGCCGTCCCGATATCGAGATGGCGGTACACCTGACGGGCATCCGCCGAAATCACGGTGAGCGGCAGGAGCCGCGCGAGCGCGACCGCGACCGCGGTCTTGCCCACTCCGGTGGGGCCGACGATGACGGGAACGAGAGGCCGGTCAGGCACGCCCAAACCGCCGCTCCAGCTCCTCCTTGGGCAATTGCACGATCGTGGGCCGCCCGTGCACGTCGTGCGCCGGGAGGGTCGCCGCCAGCAGCCGGGCCACAAGCTCCCGCGCCTCGTCGGGATCGAGCCGCTGGCCCGCCTTGATGGCCGCCCGGCATGCGAACGTCGCCGCGAAGCGCTCGAGGCGGTTCTGCCACCCGCCGAATCGCCCGCCCGCCAGATCCGCCACGAGCTCCTGGAGGCAGCGGGCGGCGTCGAATCGCGGGTGCGGGTTCGGAGCGGTCTGGACGACCACCGTGCGACCGGAAAACGGTTCCACCTCGTACCCTACGCGCAGCAGCAGCTCGCGGTGGCGCTCGATCGCGTCGAGCTCGGGAGGAGTGAACTCGAGCGTGAGAGGCAGGAGCAGCCGCTGGGCGGGTGCCCCGTCTCCCGTGAGCTGCCGCATGACGGTCTCGTACAGCACCCGCTCGTGCGCCGAGTGCTGGTCCACGATCGCGACGCCCGTGTCGTTCTGGAAGAGGAGATAGGTATCGAACACCTGAAGAAGCGGTGTCAGGTGTCGGGTGTCAGGTGTCAGGGAACTGCCGGGCTCGCGGGGGAAGATCTCGAAGGTGTCACCGGACCCACTGACACCTGGCACCTGAAATCCGACGCCTGCTGTCACTCCCATCGGGACTGCGGCTGCCAGCGGCGCCAGCGCCGCCCGCACCGCCGCCTCGACGACATGCTCGACGAAATATTTGTCGCGAAACCGCACCTCGAGCTTGGCGGGATGGACGTTCACATCCACCGCGTCTCCCGGCAGCTCGAGAAACAGGAAGACCGAGGGGCGATCGCCCGGGGCGATGGTCGAGCGGTATCCCGCCTCGGCGGCCCGGACGATGAACGGATCGCGAATCGGGCGTCCGTGCACGAAGACGTATCCCTTGCGCCCCGCGGGCTTGGCCTGCGCCGGCCGCTGCACGAAGCCCGTGATGGCGAGCGGCCCCTCGCGGTAGGCGACGGGGAGGAGGGTGTCAGCCAGCTCCCGTCCCCAGATGGCGTGCACGCGCTCGATCGCGCTCTGTGCCGGACCGATGTCGAGCAGGACCCGATCATCGCTCGAGAACGCAAAGGCGACCTCCGGCCGCGTGAGCGCGAGCACGGTCACGGCTTCCAGCGCTGCCCGCGTCTCGGTCGCCGGGGCGCGCAGAAACTTCCGCCGTGCGGGCGTATTGAAAAACAGCGCGCGGACCGTGACCGTCGTACCACGCTGGCGGACGGCGTCGGCCCGGGCTTCGAGCTTCCCTCCGACGACGTCGAGCCGCGTTCCCGTCCGGCCGTCGGCCGAGGTCTCGAGCTGGAAGCGCGACACCGAGGCGATGGCCGGCAAGGCCTCGCCGCGAAACCCGAAGGTGCCGACGCCGATCAGGTCGGCCGCATCCCGGATCTTGCTCGTCGCGTGCCGCGCGAGCGCCAGCTCCGCGTCGGTGCGGCTCATGCCTTCGCCGTCATCGCTGACGCGGATCAGCGTGCGGCCGCCGTTCTCGAGCGCGATTCGGACGGTGCGCGCGCCGGCATCGAGCGCGTTCTCGACCAGCTCTTTGACCACGGACCCGGGCCGCTCGACGACCTCACCCGCGGCAATCTGGTCGGCGACCTGCGCGGGCAGGATCGCGATCTTCCCGGTCACGGGCGGACCACTTCGGCGCCCAGGACCCAGCCGCGCACGCCGTCGTCGCGGCGCACGGCGAGCCAGCGACCGTAGCGGCCGGCGACGAGCAAGGCCGCACCCGCGTCGACGGTGGCGGTCGCGCTCGCGCTCCCGTAGGGCGCCACGCGTACGGGCGTTGCCGCGTTGACGACCACAACGACCGGCCTGGCGCGATGGCCCGCCTCGAGCGCCCCGAACCCAGCTGCCACGAGCGTCACCGCGAGCGTGGTGCCGACGGCGATGCGTCGCGCGCCGAGCGCGATCGCGACCCAGAGCGCTATCCAACTCACCGCAGCCACGAGCGCCCACTCGACCGGGGTCGCCACGCCGACGGCGAGGAGGGGATCGCTCGCCGCGTCAGGGGGAGGAATGAGCTCGCGCGCGCGGGCGATCGTTTCGTTGCGGGGCGCGAGACGGGCGGCCGTGGTCCATGCGGCAACGGCCTTGCCGTCCGCTCCCGCCCGATAGAGGGTGGCGCCGAGGTTGTACCAGTGGGCCGCGAGCTCCGGCTCGGCGGCGGCGCGGGCGGCGAACGAGTCAGCGGCGGCCCGCAGCGCGCCCGCGTCGTAGAGCGCCTCCGCGGTCGGCGTCTGTGCGGCGCCGGGGCGTGACGCTGCGATTGCCACGCACATGAGGCCGGCGAGGATGCGGCGGCGCCGGGACCCCGATTCGGCGCCCAGCACCTGCAGCATCCGCTCGAGCTCCGCCACGAGGTCCCCCACGTCGCCCAAGCCATTCGGTCCGTAGCGCGCCGCGCGCAATCGGTCGCGCAACCGCATCACGTGGTCCGCGACGGCACGGTCGATTCCCGACGCGCGCAGCGCCCGGGCGAGACCGTCGCCGTCGCGCGCCTCGCGGTCCGGCACGTGGCTCGCCAGCAAGGCATGGAAGTCCCGTTCGAGTCGTCCAACGCGCGACAGGGTCGGCGTGCGCGCGGTCACGGCCTCTTCGGGACGCCGCCGGCGCCGCGCCACCCAGGTCAGGAGCGGGGGCGCGATGCCGATCAGCACCCAGCCCCACGGGCCGAGGGTTTCCGCCGCCACATCCGCCCACAACACGGCGCGCGTGGTGAGCAGCGGCAGCGACGGGCGCGCCGCCCGGGCCTCGGGACCCGGGAGCACGACCATCGTGTGGGGAGGCGTGCGCGCCACCGAGTAGACGCCCGCTCGCAGATCGTAGTACGGGTAGCGCACCTCGCCCAGCATGAACGTCCCTGCGGAATCGGGGACGACCAGATAGTTGAACGTCTTCGTTCCCGCAATGAGACCGCTCTGCGGGTCGAGCCGCACGTCTGTTTCCGTCGGATAGACGCGGAATCCCGCCGGCCAATGCAACGCGGGCTCCGGCCACAGCGGCGTATTCCCGACCCCGGTCAGCGTGGCGAGCACCGTCACGGGCTCATCCACGCGCGTGTCCGCCGGCGTGACCGCCAGGTCGAGACTCAAGCCCCCCGCCGCCAGGCGCTGATCGTCCTGCGGGCGGCCTTCCGCGGGAAGCGGCAGCACCTCGATCGTGACCGAGTCGCTGTGGAGCGAATACCGCTCTTCGCGGCTGAAGATGGAGAACGACAGCGGGACGCCGTATTCGACCGCGGCGGGCGGAATGGTCACGCGACCAGGCTCGAGCGGGAACACGATCCGGTGCGCCACGTAGACGTCCATCCAGTGCCCACGTACCTGGCGCGCCGCGACGGGCTCGTCAGGCGCTTCCTCCGGAAACGACCACACGCCGGCCGGCGTGGGCAATGCCAGCCGCGGCTGGCCCCGCAGCCGCAGCCGCAGCTCGCGCGGGAACCAGGCTGCGAGCACGATATCGAGCTGCTGTCCCGCGAGCACGGTGTCGGCGGGCACGAGCACGGTCAGCGCGACCTGGTCACCCGAGGCGGGCGGAGGCGCCGCGTCGAGCAGGGCGCGCGCCGGGGGCGTAAGGACCGCGGCCGCTCCGGTCGCGCGATCGACGGTGATCGTGATCGGCTCCGTCGCGAGCACGAGGTTGCCCTGCCTTGCCCGCACCGCGCCGATGACGAGGCCGCCGGCCCGTTCGGCACGGAGCGTGAGCTGTCGCACCGTCGTCCGCGCGGCCGCCCCCGGGACCACACCCACCGATACGTCGGTGATCTCCCGCGTGCCGACGATCGCGAATCCCGCGAAGGAGGGCATCGTGAAGGTGACCGGCTCGCTCGAGCGCGTACGCGCCCGGACCGTCAGGACCAGCGCGTCACCCACGGTGAGCCGCGCGCGATCGACGGCCGCAGTGAGGGCCGGCCCCCCGCGGGGCCCCTGCGCGAGCACGAGCGCGAGCAGTGCGAGCATCACCAGTCCTTCCCTACCGGCTCGCCTGCCCGGCGGCTGCGCCCAGTCCGGTCGCGTCGCGTGCGCAACTCCTCGCGGCCGATCGTCGCGAGAATCTGATCGGCCTGCGCCTGATTGAGCCCGCCACCACCGCCTTCCCCGCCGCCCCCACCGCCGCCACTCGGGGGCGGGGCACCCGACCCGCCGGACTGAGGTGGAGGGGTGTTCGGGGTCTCCTGCCGCCGCCGCACGGCCAGCTCGAGATTCCACTTCGCCGCCGCATGGTCGGGATGGAGCAACAGCGCTTCGCGATATGCGCGCTCGGCGTCGGCGAGGTGCGCATCCCGATGGGCCGTATCGGCATCGGCTGCCCGGAGGGCCAGGACGCCGAGGTTGTACAGCGCGCGGAACCGCAGATCGGGATCGAGTGAGGCCGCGGCCCGCGCGAGCGCGCCCTGCGCCGTCTCGCGATCGCCGGCCGCCATGGCGGCGGTGCCCGCGTTGTAGAGCGCAGTGTCATTGCGCATGTGCGCCGCCAGGTCGGCCAGATAGGCGGTGCGCGCCCGGTCCACCTGGCCGCGATCCCACGCCCGCTCCGCCGCGCTCCGGCGCCGCGTGGAATCCTGCGCAGCGGCCACGACCGGCCGCGCGACCGTCGCGAGCAGCGCCAGGCCCAGCAAGGCCGCCGTCCGCCTGCCCGCCGCCTGACCGACGAGCAGCACCACCGCGAGCAGCAAAGCGATCCATGCGCGCGGCCGTCCAAGCTCGGTGTGCGCCTCGCTCGCGCGCGCCCGCTTGTAGGACGCCACGAGGTCGCGCACGGCCCCAGCCTGATCGGGAAGATCGGCGGCGACCTGCGCGCCTTGGGCGGCGTCCGCCGCCGCGGCAAGGATGTCGTCGTGGCGCGACGTCACGATTTCCTCACCGCCGTCTTCCTTCTGGTAGCCCTGCAACGCGCCGTGCTCGTCCCGTACGGGGATGCGAGCGCCCGTGCCTTGCCCCTCGGCGACGAAGATCACGTGGATCCCCCGGTCACCCAGGCGCCGCGCCTGCGCCACGATTCCGGGCAGCGAATCGTGCGCCTCGCCGTCGGTGAACACGACCAGGACCCGGTCGGCCAGCTCGGTGCTGGCCCGCAGCAACTCGCCGCCCTGTTCGAGCGCGGCAGCCAGGTTGGTCCCTCCCTCCGACGCGACGTCGGGATCGAGCGCGTCGAGATACAACATCAAGGCCGGCCCGTCGACCGAGAGGGGCGAGAGGATGTAGCTCGACCCCGCGAACGCCACGAGACCGATCCGATCGCCGTCCAGGTCCTGCACGAGGCGCCGCGCCTCCCGCAGGGCGCGGCCGAGGCGGCTGGGCGTTGCGTCCTCGGCGAGCATCGAGCGCGAGATATCCACGGCGATCGCCAGGTTCAACCCGCGCGTCTCGGCGATCACGGTTTCCTGTCCCCAGCGCGGGCCCGCGAGGGCGACGGTCCCGAAGAACGCGGCGATCGCGAGGAGCGTCGGCCCGCCCCGCCCCGCACCGCGCGCGAGCGCGGCCGTCTGGGACGACCAGAGCGCGGCGCGCCGCAGGCGTACGCGCCGCGCCCACGCGGCCCCGAACCATACGGCGGCCGCCACCACGGGCGCGAGCGCGAGCACGAAGGGGGCGTCGAAGGAGATCATGGCACCCGCACCGCGAACGTCGCCGACAGCACGATCTCGAGCGCCAGGGCCACCAGCCCGAGTCCGAGCGGCCAGCGATACGACTCGTCGTGGCGGTGGAAGACCACCCGCTGCACCGTGCTCTTCTCCAGGCGGTTGATCTCGGCAAAGATGCGCTTCAGCGATTCGGTGTCGGTCGCGCGGAAATACCGTCCGCCGGTCATCGTGGCGATCTCCGTGAGCAGCTTCTCGTCGATCTCCACGGGAAGCGACTCATACCGCAGCCCCTGCGGACCCATACCGGTCGGCACCGGCGCCTCTCCCTGCGTGCCGACGCCGATCCCGTAGATCCGGATGCCGAACGCCGCCGCCGCCTGCGCCGCCGTCCGCGGGTCCACGGTTCCGCGATTGTTCACCCCGTCCGTCAACAGGATCATGACCTTGGTCTTGCCCGGCGCGCGCCGCAGCCGGTTGGCGCCCGTTGCGATCGCCGTCCCGATCGCCGTCCCGTCCTCGAGCATGCCGATCCGCACGTTCTCGAGCGCCGCCTCGAGGACGGCGTAGTCGGTCGTCAGGGGCACCTGGGTCAGCGCCTGGCCGGCGAACGCCACGAGGCCAATGCGATCGTTCGGGCGAGCGCGCACGAAGTCGAGGGCCACCTGCTTCGCCACGTCGATGCGGTTCGAGGGCGCGAAGTCCTCCGCGAGCATGCTGCTCGAGATGTCCAGACACAGCACGATCGAGATGCCCTCGGTCCGTAGCTCCGTGCGCGCTCCCCCGATGCGCGGGCCCGCGGCCGCGATGATCCAGGCGGCGAGGCACGCGCTGCGAAGGCTCACGGGCAGGCGCGCGATCCACAGCCGCTCGCCCGCCCCCAACGCCGGTCGCACGTCGCCGATCATGGTGCCCGAGAGGCGCGCCAGCCGCCGCGTCCGCAGCGACCACCAGAGCGGCAGCGCAAGCAGCAGTCCGAGCAGGAGCGGCCGTGCAAACGTCACAGGGCATGCTCCTGAGCGAGGGCCCGCGCCTGCCGGGCCAGAGCGGCCACGTCCGCCCCCTGGGCCGGCGGCGCCGAGAAGGCGACGCGATCGAGCTGTGGCAACAGCTCGGCCAGGAGCCGCAGCCGCTCAGCTGGCACGTCCTGGGCGAGGATCGCCAGACATTCGGCCGTGGAGAGCGCGGGCGAGGCGCGCGGATACGCGCGCGCCAGCGCGATCCGCAGCTGGGCGCCGGCCCGCGCCGCGACCGCGCGGGGCTCCCCCGCTCCGAGCCAGCGGGCGTCGGGCACTTGAGGCTCCACTGGAGCCTCAGGGCTGGGCCTGGCCGGCCGGGGTCTGCGACGCAGCGCGATCGCGCCCGCGAGCAAGCTACCCGCCAGCGCGGCGGCGGCCAGGACGGGGAGCGCGCTGCGCCGCTCGGGACGGAGGGGAGCGATGGCGCCCCGCGCCTGCGGCTGCGTCACGCTGTCGGGGATCACGCGGCGGACGTCGACGCGCGCGTGACCACCGGGGAGGGAGTCAGTCTCGCCATTTGGGCCGAGGCGCCACACGGGCGGGAGCGTGATGGTGTGGGCCCCGGGCGTCCAGACCGCCACCGCGTAGCGCACGACCCAGCTGCCTGCCGGGCCGGGGGCGCGCAGCACACCGGGATCGGCGAGGGGTTCGAAGTCGCTTCCGGGCACCAGCTTGCCCGGCCGCACCCTCCATCCAGCGGGAGCTACGACGGACCGCTCGAGCCAGACAGTGTCGCCAACGGTCGGGCCCGGAGGAAACGCCGTCCACTCGCCAACCTGGGCCGCTGCCACGCGCCACGAGCATGCGAGCGCCAGCGCGGCGAGGCGCGCTTTCACCGGTTCGAGCGCCGGGCGCGCTCGGCGAAAGCCCGGCGCAGCGGCACGCTGTAGGGAATGGTGGTGTGCAGCCCCACGCTCTCGACGCCCGCTTGCACGAGCCGCCGGTGGCGCTCCTGCAGCTGGCGCTCCGCCGCGACGCGGAAGCGCGTACGCGTGGGCTCGTGGCTCGAATCGAGCAACGCCCGCCGTCCGGTCTCCGCGTCCTGGACGTCCACCCAGCCAGCGTCGGGCAGGTCGTGTTCCCGCGGGTCGTCCACCGTGATCGCCACCACGTCGTGCGCCGACGCCAGATTGGCCAGCGGTCCCTCCCAGCCATCCGCACGGAAATCCGAGACCACCGCCACGATGGAGCGATGGCGCAGGAGCCGGATCGCGTAGCGCAGCGCCTCCGTGAGGTTCGTCCCCCGTCCGCGCGGCCGGAAGGCAATCAGGTCGCGGATGACGCGGAGCGCGTGCGGACGCCCTTTGGCCGGGCGGACCACGTACTCGACCTGGTCGGAGAACATCAGCGCGCCCACGCGGTCGTTGTGACGCGCGGCGGCCAGCGCGAGCACGGCGGCGACTTCGACGGCGAGGCCCGCCTTGGTGTAGGGGCGTCCGAATTGCAACGAGCCCGACTGGTCCACGATGAGGAGCAGCGTCAGCTCGCGCTCCTCGACGTAGGTCTTGACGAACGGATGGGCCATGCGGGCGGAGACGTTCCAGTCGATCGCCCGGAAATCGTCGCCTTGCTGGTAGGCGCGCACCTCGGCGAACTCGATGCCGTGTCCGCGGAAGACAGACCGGTACTCGCCCGTGAAAAGCGAATTGACCAGCGTGCGCGTGCGGAGCTCGATCCCCTTGACCTGGCGCAGCACCTCCGGCGTGACGGCCCGCCGGCGGGCCCGCAGCGGGGAGGCCTGGGCGCGCCGGCGCTCTTCCCCCTCGTAGGTCACGGCACGCGCACGGCCTCGAGGATCTTGGCGACGACGCGATCGGCGTCCATGTCTTCCGCCTCCGCTTCGAACGTGAGGATCACGCGGTGGCGAAGCACGTCGAGCGCCATCGCTTTCACGTCTTCCGGCACGACGTAGGTGCGGCCCCGCAGATAGGCGTAGGCCCGGGAGGCTTGCGCGAGGTAGATCGACGCTCGCGGCGACGCGCCGAACGCGATCAGGGGCTTGAGCTCCGTCAGACCAACGGTCTGCGGCTCGCGCGTGCCGCGCACCACGTCCACGATGTAGTCGACGACCTTCTGGTCCATGAACAGATCGGCGATCGCGCTCCGCGCCGCGAGAATGTCCTCGGCCTCCGCCACGCGTTGCACCTCGATCGGGCGCCCCGACGCCATCCGGGCCACGATCTCCTTCTCGGCGTCCCGCGTCGGATAGCCCACCCGCACCTTGAGCATGAAACGGTCGAGTTGCGCTTCCGGCAGCGGATAGGTGCCCTCCTGCTCGATGGGGTTCTGCGTCGCGAGCACGAGGAACGGCTCGCCCAGGTAGAAGGTCTCGCCGCCAATCGTGACCTGCTTCTCCTGCATCGCCTCGAGCAGGGCCGACTGCACCTTGGCCGGCGCCCGGTTGATCTCGTCGGCGAGCACGATGTTCGCGAACAGGGGCCCCTTCTTGGGGAAGAACTCCTGGGTTCGTTGATCGTAGACCATTGTCCCGATCACGTCGGCGGGGAGGAGGTCCGGCGTGAACTGGATCCGGGAGAACGTGATCCGCAGACACTCGGTCACGGTCCGCACGGCGAGCGTCTTGGCGAGGCCGGGCACTCCTTCGAGCAGGATATGACCGCCGGTGAGCAGCCCGATCATCAGACGCTCGATCATCACCTCCTGCCCTACCACCCGCTTCGCCACTTCCCCGGCGATGCTCTGCGTCAGGGCGGCATGGCCCGCCGGCACCGTACGTGTGGTCACCGGAGCGCCGCTTCAGCTGCTCGTCGCACTGTCAACTCCTTGTCGTGGGTGTACAGCTCCACCAAAGCTCGCGCCTCGCGGCTCGGCATGCGAGCGAGGCTCTCGACCGCCGCCGCCCTGACCATCGGGCTGCGGCGCTTGAGCACGCCTCCCGGCTCGGCGTGCTTGGCAAGCACCTCGAGCGCCTCCCGCGATCCCAGCCGGCCCACCGCCCGGAGCAGCTCCGCCAGCACGCCGTCGTCTTCTTCCTGCTCGAGGCGCCGTATCAGGACCGTCGTGGCCGTGGCATCGCCGGCGGCCGCAATCGCCCGCGCGGCAGCCGCCCGCACGCCGATGCTCGGGTCCTTGAGGGCCGGCATGGCCGGCCGGCTCACCTCCCGCCCGCCGACTTCACTGAGCCCCGTCAGCGCCGCCTCACGCACGAAATCCGACTCGTGCCTGAGCAGCGGGACGAGGAGCACCACCGCCTGCGGAGTCCCCGTGAGTCCCATCAGCTCCGCGGCCGCCGCCACGATCGTCGGCTCGGGATCCACGAGGCGCCCCTGGAGCGACTCGAGCGCCCGGTCGCCGGCGCGGCGGATCACGGCGCGATACGGCTCCCGCTGGTCGATGCGCGCTGCAATGTACGCGTGCAGCACGAGACCGATGGAGACCGACGCGAGCGCACCGAGCGCGGCCATCAGGACCTCGCGCTCGGCCGGCGCGACGCGCGTTTCGGCGATCCGCGCCACCATGCGGTCGACCACGGCGCGGTCGGCCAGCGCCCCCGCGGCCTCGCCGATCGCGCTCGCGAGCGTGTCATCGCCCGCGACCACGAGCAGGCGGTCGAGCGCGCTCACCGCTTCAGCGACGACCTGGACGTCGCGCAACCCCAGCAACGCCGGTGTCAGATTCCGCAGTTTGCTCACCGCTTCGCGGCGCGCCTCGGTGCTTTCCGCTTCCCGGAGCGCCGCGATCGCCCGCTTCACTTCGACATCGACTGGGACCCCCGCGTCGGGCTTGAACGTCACAGCGCGACTCGCGGGCGCCACCGGCGGCGAGGGCGGGGACGAAGCCGCTGGCGCGGGCGGCGGTGGCGACGGTGGGGGCGGCGGGGGCGGAGGCGGCGGGGGTGGCGGGGGTGGCGGCACCGCGGCGGCCGGCACGACCGAGACCGTTTCGACGACGCCCATCGCCGTGGACCCTCTCTGGCTGCGCCGCCCCATGCCCAGCGTGATGAATCCGAGCGCCTGGTCGTTCACCGCCACGGCGCCCGTCGCCACGCCGAAGAGCGCCAGCACGTGCTCCGGTGCGAGCCCCGGCTTGATCTGGATGGTGCGGATGCCGCGTGCGTACAGCAGACCCGCCAGCTCGGACACCTGCGTGTTCCTGGGAACCAGGTGTTGTCCGTGCCAATGCAGGCCCGTCGCCCCGATCTTGAACTCGACGGGGCCCGAGGCGACGATCGACGGCAGCGCACCGCCCACCTGTCGCATCGCTTCGACGAGGGCGGGATGGGTTGCGGGATAGAGCCGGCTCAGCCGGAACGTCGTCCCGATGGCCCCGAGCGCGCGTTCCACGCCACTCGTGTCGGCGCTCACGCGCGCGATGCCCCGCCCAGGCGCTCGATCGCCCGAATCTCGGTGGCGACCAGCGCGCGGTGGCGCCCTTCGGGCAGGCGGCCCAACCGTACCGGCCCGTAGGCGACGCGGTGCAGCCACTCCACCTTCAGGCCCAGGACTTCAGCCAGGCGCCGCACGATCCGGTGGCGGCCTTCGGCAAGGCTGAGCTCGAGCTCGACGGCCCGTCCGTGCGCACGCGCCCGCACGCGACTCACGACCACGGGGCGGCCATCGACGACTACGGGCCGCGCGAGCGCGGCCTGGATGGCGCGCACGCCCAACCCGTGCGCCCGCAAGCGATAGGTGCGTGCCACGGCGTAGCGGGGGTGCGTGAGCCGATGCGCGGCCGCGCCGTCGGTGGTCAGCAGCAACAGGCCGGAGGTCATCATGTCCAGGCGTCCAACGTATGTGAGCCCGGGCAGGTTGGGGAGGAGGTCGTAGATGGTGCGGCGGCCTTCGGGATCGCGCCGGCTGACGACGTACCCGAGCGGCTTGTTGAGCGCCAGCCAGGCGGCGCGGGCCGGCCGGACGGGCCGTCCATCGACGCTCACGCGTTGCCGCTCCGGATCGACGCTCGAGCCCAGCGAGGCGACGGCGCCGTCGACCCTCACGCGCCCGGCGCGGATCAGCCCTTCGGCGTTGCGTCGCGACGTCACGCCCGCGCGCGCCAGGGCGCGCTGCAGGCGCATCAGCGTCATTCGGGCTCGGCGGGCGCCGGAGGACGCAACGCCACCGACAGCTCCTCGAGGCGCGGCAGCTCGCCCAGGTCCCGCAGGCCGAGGATCTCGAGAAATCCGGGCGTGGTCCCATAGAGGAGCGGACGGCCCAGCCCGTCGCCCCGGGTGACGACTTCGACCAGTCCCCGCTCCACCAGCTTATCCAGCACGGCACCCGAGTCCACGCCGCGGATCTCTTCGATCTCGAGCCGGCCCACGGGTTGCCGGTAGGCAACGATGGCGAGCGCCTCGAGCGCCGCCGCCGACAGGCGGCGGGCGCGCTGGGCGATGCCGGCGCGCGAGACCGCCTCCGCGTACTCGCGTCTGGTCAGGAATTGCCAGCCCTCGGCGATCTCCACCAGCTCGACCCCGTGATCGTCGGTCGCGAACGCGCGCTGCACCTCTTCGAGCGCGCCGCGCACGGCGGCCTCCCCCGCCTCGGGGTCGAGCGCCGCCAGCTCCTCGAACGTCAAGGGCCGCGACGCCGCAAACAGCGCGGCTTCAAGCAGCTTCGCGAGGGGACTCACGGCGGATCACGATCGGCGCGAACGCACGGGGTTGGCCCACACTCAGCGCGCCGCGACGCGCCAGCTCGAGCAGGGCGATGAAGGCGGAGAGCAATTCGACGATGCCGGCGCGCTCGCCCACGATATCGAGCCAGCCGAACTCCTCGCGAGTGGCGAGCAGCTCCTGAATCCGCGCGGTGGCGCCATCGACGTCGAGCGGGCGCGGCACCACACGATGGAGGATCGGTTCCGGAATGAGCGCGATTACGCGCTCGGCGGCGCCGAGCAGGTCGTTCAGGTCGATGGCGAGCGGGGCCGCCGGCAGGGGCTCGGGCTCGGGGGCGTATCCCCGGACGAACTGCTCCGCGCGCCGCGCGGCGGCGCGCGCCAGCCAGTCCACGAGCTCGCGGATCTGCTGGTACTCGAGCAGCCGGCGCACCAGCTCGGCGCGCGGGTCCTCCCACTCGTCGTCGCCTATGCGCCGCGGCAGCAGCATCTGCACCTTGAGTCGAAGCAGCCGCGCCGCCATCTCCAGGTAATCCGCGGCCTGGTTCAGCCCCAGCTCGCTGATCACCAGGAGGAACTGATCGGCGACCTTGGCGATGGGCAAATCCGTGATGTCGAGCTCGTCCTCGCGAATGAGGTGCAGCAGCAGGTCCAGCGGACCCGAGAACTGCTCCAGCTCGACGACGAAGCCCGATTCGTTCTGCACGAGCGACGCGGTCATGTCGGAATCACTCCCCGTGAAATCGCGAAGCCGCCCACCACTGACCACCCCGCCCCCATCAGCTGCATCGCGGGCCACAAGAGCCACCGCAAGACGCCGGGAAATACATAGGCAATGAGCAGAATCGGCAGGAACCCGAAGCGCTGCAGCTGGCGGAACCGGAGGCCGGCGGCGGGCGGCAGCAGCTGGTACAACACGTGACTGCCATCGAGCGGCGGAACCGGAATCAGGTTGAAGAACGCCAGAATCAGGTTGAGCGACATGCCGTAGTACAGCATCCGCTGCGCGATCTCGAAGCTGGGCGTGAGTGACGGCAGCCCGATCGCCAGCATCCCCACGACCGCGAACAAGAGCGCGCTCACGACGAAAAGCCCGAGGTTCACCGCGATCCCCGCCAGCGACACGATCACGTCGCCGCGGCGATACTCCCGGTACTTCCTCGGGTTCACCGGGACCGGCTTGGCGGCACCGAACACCGGCGCGCCCATCAGCCAGAGGGCGAAGGGGACGATGAGACTCATGAAGGGATCGATGTGTTTCAGGGGATTCAGAGTCAGCCGCCCGAGCATGTAGGCGGTGTCATCGCCCTGGCGGTAGGCTGCCTCGGCGTGGGCGTACTCATGAGCCACGACCGAGAACAGCAACACCGGGGCCCACACGAGGAATTCGAACGAGATAGCGGCCCTCTCCCGTCGGGAACGGCCTAAGATAATGAACTGAGGCGCGAGCGGTCAACGTCGTAGCGCCTTGACCGCTCTGCACTTACCGCGCTATCTTCCCCGTCCGTTCGAGGAGAGGATCTCGTGCCCCGTATCAAGTCTGCGAAGAAAGCGCTGCGTCAGTCCTATACGCGTCAGGCGCGCAACCGCGCCCAACGCTCCGCCCTGCGCACCGCCGTGAAGCACGTTCGGCTCGCCGGCGCGGCCGAGGCCGCGCAGGCCTACGCGAAGGCCGTGCAGCTGCTGGACCGCGCGGCCCGCAAGGGACTCATCCATCCCAACAACGCCGCCCGCCACAAGTCCCGTCTCGCGGCGCACGTCAGCAAGCTCACCAAAGCCTAGAGCGCGGCCAGCTCCCCGCCGCACTGCTCGCAGTACCACTCCGTCGCCAGGTTCATCGTGCCGCACGCCCGGCATCGCAGGGTGCGTGGCTCGTCTTCCCCATCGTCATCGGCGGATGGCGCGGGGAGCACGGGCTCGGGGCTCCGCTGCACGTTCGGATCGGGCGCGCGCGCCGTCGGACTCGGAAGGCTCGAGGAAGGGGGGGCGGGCTGGAACACCGCGCCGCCTGCCCGGTTGGGCGAGGGGGTGGCGTCGGGGTTGTCATCGGTGACCGACTTGATGAATTCGAGCTCGTCAGCGGGCGGTCGCGCGCGGGTCTCCGCTTGTGGGGGGGGCGCGCCTTGCCGGGCGGGAGCGGCGCCCGGCTTGCGGCGCACCAAACCCTCGAGCTCACCGAGCCGTTCCAGGTCCCCGTCCAGCGCGTGCAGCTCTTCACGCACCGCCAGCAGCTCCGCCAGCGCATCCTTGTGGACCGCGCTCCACTGCGCCTCGTCGTATTCCCCGACGGCGTGGCGCAGCTCCGACTCCGCCAGCTTCTCCGCGGCGGCCGCTTCCTTCTTCTCGAGCTCGGCCCGGAGCCGCTGCTTCTGATCGATGGTCTGGCGGGCACCTTCGGCGTGGGCCTTCAGCTCCGCGAGGACCGCCTGGAGCCGGGCCTGATAGTCGGCCAGGACCTTCACGCGCACGTTTTCCGGGGTGGAATCCTCGGCCCCGGAGAGCCGCGCAATCCAGGCCTCATACTGCCGCCGCTCTTCGAGCAGCCGCTCGAGCGCGGCCGTGTCTTTCGACGACCCCTTAGGCATCCGGCTCCCGTTGTGCGTGCCAGCGGCTCTCCTCGAGCCGCGCCGCAGCTTCGCCCGTGAGCTCGGTCACCCTGCCGAGCGCGCGGGCGGCATAGATGATCCGGGCCGCGTGCTCCAGGCTCTCCATCCGCATCCACGCCGCATCGAGCGTCGGCCCGACCGTGACCGCACCGTGGTTGGCGAGGAGCCACCCATCATGCCCCTCGAGGTACGGCTCGACCCGGTCACCGAGCTCCTTCGTTCCGGGGGTCCCGTAGGGCACGAGAGGCACCCGACCGAGCGACAAGACAAGCTCCGGCAATACCAATCTATCAAATCCCTCCCCGGCGACGGCGAACCCGGTCGCGATGGGGGGGTGCGCGTGCACGACCGCCACAACGTCGGGGCGCCGCTGCAGGATCCGCAGGTGTAAGTCTAACTCGCTAGTAGGGTTGCGACGACCGCGCTTCTTCCGGCCGGCCAGGTCCACTTCCACGAGATCGGATGGCGTGAGGAGCGCTTTGAAGAGACCGCTCGGCGTCACGAGCACCCGCGTGGATGAGAGGCGGACGGACACGTTGCCGTCCTGACCGGCGAGCAGGCCCTGCGCGGCGAGGCGTTGGCAGCAGAGAACGATGCGCCGCGCCGTGTCGCGCGCGTTCACCGCGCCTGCGCCGCCTCCGCGTCGTACACCGTCTCGCCGCCCACCACCGTGAGGACGGCCCGCCCCACGAGGGTGCGGCCGACAAAGGGCGAGTTGCGACTCTTCGAACGGAAGGCGGTGGGATCGACCGTCCACGGAGTCGACACGTCGAGGACCACCACGTCGCCCATGGCCCCCGGCTGCAACGTGCCGCCCGAGAGGCGAAACGCGCGCGCGGGGATCGTGCTCATCCGCTCGATCAGCTGGGGCAGCGTCAATACGCCCTCCTGCACGAGCAGCGTGTGCCCCACCCCGAACGCCGTCTCGAGACCGACGATGCCGAACGGTGCGTCGTCGAACGCGCCTTCCTTGGCGTCGTACGCGTGGGGCGCGTGATCCGATGCGATGCAGTCGATCACGCCTTCCTTGAGCCCGGCGCGCAGCGCCGTCACGTCGGCCTCTTCCCGGAGCGGCGGGTTCATCTTGGCGTGGGTGTCGTACCCCTCGCACGCGCGATCCGTGAGCGTCAGATGATGCGGCGTCACCTCGGCGGTCACCGCAATGCCGCGCTCTTTGGCGCGGCGGATCAGCTCGACCGCGCCGCGCGTGGACATGTGGCACAGGTGCACGCGTCCGCCCGTCAGCTCGGCGAGCAGGAGATCGCGCGCCACGATGATCTCCTCCGACGCGGCCGGGATGCCCTTCAGGCCGAGACGCGCGGACACCAGCCCTTCGTGGATCACGCCACCCGCCGCGAGCGTGGGATCCTCGCAGTGGTCGGCGACGGGGATGCCGAACGTGCGCGCATATTCGAGGGCGGTGCGCATCAGATGGCTCGATTTCACGGGCCTGCCGTCGTCCGATACCGCGACGGCGCCCGCGCCCACCAACTCGCCGAATTCGGCGAGCTGCTCGCCCTTCTGGCCCACGGATACCGCCCCGATCGGATACACCCGGGCCGAGCGCGCGCGCAGCGACTGGCGCACAATGAAGCCCACGGCAGCCTGATTGTCGGTGACGGGATCTGTGTTGGGCATGGCGCACACGGCCGTGAAGCCTCCCGCCGCCGCGGCGCGCGCGCCGCTCGCGATCGTCTCGACGTCCTCGTTGCCCGGCTCGCGCAGGTGCACGTGCAGGTCGACCAACCCGGGCGCAACCACGGCGCCGCCCACGTCGCGCACCTCCGCGCCGTCCGGCGTGCCCAGCCCAACGCCGACCGCTGCGACCTTGCCGTCCTGGAGCAAGACGTCGGCCCGCTGATCCAGCCCGCGGCTCGGGTCGATCACCCGGCCCCCTGTGAGCAGGAGGGACCGCATCAGTCCGGCACCGCCGCGCCCTTGGCCGCGTCGGCGAGCTCCGGCTTGCCGCCCGCGAGGAGGTAGAGCACCGCCATGCGGACCGCGACGCCGTTCGTCACTTGAGCGAGGATGACGCTATGGGGGCCGTCGGCCACGCGGCTGTCGATCTCGACGCCGCGATTCATGGGACCCGGGTGCATGATCGTGAGCGCGCGGGGAGCCTTCGCGACCCGCTCTGCCGTCACGCCGAAGACGCGGTAGTACTCCCGCACCGAGGGGATGAACCCCGCCTCCATGCGCTCGAGCTGGAGCCTGAGCACGTTGAGCGCGTCCGCCCACTGGATCGCGTCCTCCACGTGGTCGATCACCCGCACCCCGAGCTGCTCAATGCCGCGCGGCAGGAGCGTGCGGGGCCCGCACACGGCGACCTCGGCGCCAAGCTTGATGAGCCCCCAGATGTTCGACCGCGCCACCCGCGAGTGCAGCACGTCGCCGACGATGCAGACCTTGAGGCCGGCGATCTTGCCGAACTTGTCGCGCAGCGTCAGGAGGTCGAGCAGCGCTTGCGTGGGATGCTCGTGCTTGCCGTCGCCCGCATTGATGACGTTCGAGCGGATGCGATTGCCCAGAAACTCCGCCGCCCCCGACGACGGGTGCCGGATCACGACCATGTCGATCCGCATCGCTTCGAGGTTGCGGGCCGTGTCGACGAGGGTCTCGCCCTTCTGCACGGAGCTGCCCGTCGAGGCCACGTTCACCGTATCGGCCGACAGCCGCTTCTCGGCGAATTCGAACGAGATGCGGGTGCGGGTCGACGCTTCGAAGAAGAGGTTGACGATCGTCTTGCCGCGCAGCGCGGGGACCTTCTTGATGGGGCGCTCGGAAACGTCCTTGAAGGGTTCGGCGGTATCGAGAATGAGGCGAATCTGCTCCGGGGTGAGCGACGCGAGGCCGATCAGGTCCTTGCCCAGGACCGCCGTCACGTCGCGGCCTCCGCCCGCACCGGCCGGATGAGGGAGACTTCGTCCCGGCCGTCGAGCTCCTCGACGAGGACATCCACCCGCTCCCCCGGACTGGTCTTCACCGTGGCGCCCACGACGTCCGCCTGAATCGGGAGCTCGCGGCCGCCGCGATCGATCAGGACGCAGAGCGAGATGCGCTGCGGCCGGCCGAAGTCCGCGAGCTCGTCCAGGGCCGCGCGGACGGTGCGGCCAGTGTAGAGCACGTCGTCGACGATCACCACGTGTTTGCCCGCGAGATCACCGGGAATGTGCGTCGGCCCGATCACGGGCTTCGGGCCCACGGTCTCGAGGTCGTCGCGATAGAGGGTGATGTCGAGGGCGCCGCGGGGAATGACGACGCCTTCCTGCGATTCGATCAGTTTGGCGATGCGTTCGGCCAGCTCGACGCCCCGCCGCTGGATGCCGATCAGCGCGAGATCGTCCGTGCCGCGCGCCAGCTCGAGAATCTCGACCGCCATACGCTGAAGCGCCCGCGACATGGCGCGGGCGTCGAGGAGCGTGCTGCGGTCTGGCCGAGTCATCTCAAGGCCCAAAGCTAACGCACGGGCCCCGCTCGTTGAAGGGGCTGGATCACCCGCACGACCCTGCCGTTCGGGTCGACCACGCGGATGGGCCGCCGCAGCACGTCGTCGCCCAGGTTGATGAGCCGCGGGGGCGAGCCACCCGCGCGCAGTGTGAAGGTGTGACTGTAGGCGTCCGCACCGGCGTAGTTGACGCCATAGCCGATGTCCCCCATCGCGGCGGCCGTCATGCGACTCAGTGGGTTGGTGATCCCACCGTTGAGATAGCCCGTCATCAGCTCTGGCCCGAACGTCGGCTCGCGCCAGTGCGAGTTGACCGTTCCGGCCCCGCAATCCATGGGTGACGCCGTTCCGCAGTTCTCGACCGGTACCTCGTTGCCGCCGGTGTA
>DATIXG010000074.1:0-66867 GCA_035518815.1 Gemmatimonadales bacterium
GGCGGAGCAAATACTGACCACCCTGATGCGTCAACGCGCGTGCCAGGAAGCTCAGGGCCGCATCCACCTGCTAGTTGCCAGGGCATTCCTGGACCAATCCAAAGCCGAAGCTGCAATTCCGGTCCTCGATGCCCTCTTGCAATCGGTGCCACTGTCGCCCAACGAGTTCGCTGACGCAGCTGGAATGCGAGCGTCCGCTGAATACATCCTTGACCGTGGAGCAGGAAACGGGTACGCGGAGGCAGTCGACAGGGCTCTCAGCGCCGCTCGACAGACAGGGGACACTCGACTTGTGGCACGTGCGCTGTTTGAATGCGCACGGGCTGGCGCGGAAGCTGGCAACGACCTTCGCGTACGAATGGCAATGGCTGATCTTCGAGAACTCGAGTGCGCTGGATCCTTGGCGGAAGACCCTAGCCTGCTGCACGCTTTGGGTTTCTGCCACTGGTTTTTTTCGGAGCTCGACATGGCAGCGCGTTACCTCGTGAAGGCGGTCAGTCTGCTCAAAGCGTCGTCTGATTGCGTAGCATTGAACTACGTGCTGAATGGTTATGGCCTGTCCAAGCAGTACCTATGCGAATTTGGGGCCGCAGCAACAGCCTACCTGGAGGGCCTTAGCCTCGCTGAGAGAATAGGGGACGACTCCCGTGTTTCGATAATTGCCTCCAATCTGTGCTCTCTTCGCTGTATCGAGGGAGACTATGAAAGAGCGATCGAGTTCGGTCGTCATAGTGTCGAAACAGGGTCGAAGAGAACTGGCCATCCCTGCGTCCCAGCCGCATACACCAATCTTGCCGAGGCGTACATGCTGAAGGGGAAGATGGGAAACGCTCTTGATTGCCTCGAGGCCGCGCAAGCGCTTGTCGAAGGGGGTCGCAGTTGGCGAGCTCGAGTCGCGTTCCTCAGCGAGAGTGCCAACCTCGCCTTGCTCGCGGGCAACGTCGGCCGAGCTATCGAGGCGATTGGCGCTGCGGAGCGACTCCTCGGGACGAGCGAGCGCGCCGCTCCGGACCTCGGGCAGGTCGAAAAGTTACGGATCTTTAGGGCAGCTCACGTCAGAGGTCCGAGCACAGCCCATGCGATGGCGGTTGAGGCGACGGCCCGATTTCTGAACAAAAGCGTCCTATGCTATCTCGACGTTCTCGGAGCCCGAGCGTGGACCGAACGTCTACTTCTAGGGACCGTCGGCGAAGAAACAGAAGCAGCACTTGCAGTCTTCGAGAGATCTGACTTGGCGGGAAAACGGGCAGCTCTCGTCAGCCAGGGCTTCCTAACGTAGCCTTCTGATGCAGAGATACCCACCTGCGGAAGTGGGGTAAGCGCTACACCGCCGTCCGTTCGACGCGAGGAACGCCGACTCGGACAAATGCGGGTTTGTAGTCCTGCGGCGTCATGTACCCGACCGCTACCAACCGTCGAATCGCAGTTGACTTCACAACGAGTTCGACCAGTCGTGGGTCAAATTGCCGCCCCGAGTATTTTCGGATTTCCTCAAGGACTCGATCGAACGAAAGGGCGGACCGGTATGGCCGGTCCGTCGTCATGGCATCGAGAGTATCAGCGATCATGATGACTCGAGCGCCAAACGGGATGCCCTCACCGGCGAGACCGTCTGGATAACCCGTGCCATCATAGTTCTCGTGATGATGGCGCACCGCCCTTTCGATCGGACCCCTGAGGCTCGAAATGGTACTGATGAGCTCCGCTGATCTCACGGGATGGGTCTGCAACAAGACTCGCTCCTCCGGCGTCAATCGACCTTCCTTCCGGAGTAGTGGTGCATACTCTTCGTACACCTTGCCAAGGTCGTGTAAGAGCGCGGCGGTCGCGATCTGCTCGACCTGTCTCGCGGAGACACCAGCCTCCTTAGCGACAAGCCTGGCGTATTGTGCCACTCTTTGCGAGTGGCCCGAGGTGTAAGGATCCCGAGCCTCGATGTTCTTGACCATCAACTCCAACAGTTCGTGTGTAGCCTGTTGCAGTCGGAGGTTTTGCACGTAGATGTGTCGAACGATATACAACGGAACTCCGAGCCCCAGTACCCCAGCGAGTTCCCAATTGACATAGACGTAGGCCAGCAGAGCGGGGATAGGACTGGCAAAAAGATCATAGACGGCAGAGCCGCCGAAGATCCGTCCCCAGGCGGAGGCAAAATCGATTCCCTCGGACATCGAAACAGCAAAGCTGACAGCGATGGACGTCACCGCGGAGTAGCCTACACCGGCAGCAAGAACACCTAGGGGAGCAAGGTCAAAGGTATAGACTGAAGGCGTCCCTCCACAAAACCGATACGCAGTAGCCGCAAATCCGAGTGCCAGAATCTCCTTGGACACATTGAACACGACCTTGATCGGGGGCTTCCTCCGAACCCACAACTCGGCGATGAGAAACGTGACGCCACCGATAACCATCGCCCAGAAGGGTCCAAACAAGAACGCGGCCGCGAGCAATGGGATGAACGCAACGGACATTGTCGACGTACCAAGCTGCACCTTTACCGAACTCGTCTCCGCAGCGAGCGCTACTAGGAAGATGATGATGAGTCCATTTGACGCCTTGCTGGACCAGTCCCAAGTCTCGCCCCAACCAGCTACAAACAGAGCTAACGTCCCCCCCATGGCGATGACGGAGACGTAAAACCTGATCAGACGATAGTTGCGCCGCGAAGCAAGTTCCAAAATTCGAAACCCTATAAGAGTTGAGAGAGGGTGGCCCCAAGCTTGTCGCTACCATGTTGCCGATATGTTTGCCATCAGAACCTTTAAAACTGCTCCCACCAACAACGCGAGAAGCTTGATTGCGAACACTGAGCGTCACCCCCTTTTTAGGACCTACGAGTCGCGGCTCGATAGACCAGGAGTGGCACACCTCGCTATGGCATGCCCGACGCTCCGCTTGTTAGCTTTTCGCTCGGCTCCGCTTGGGCAACGGCAAACTGGGGCCCCTTTCCCCCTCCTTTTCCTTGACGTCGGTTGTTCCGTACGCGCCCGTCTGGCGCGTGCGAGTAATCCCTTACGTCGCGACTACGCCACCTTCTGACGCCGTAGCGCCTTGCGTATCGCCTCAATCAATGCTTCCGCGCCGTCGGCCTTGTTGATGATTGTCTGCACGCCGACGGCCCGTAGCCGCTGTTGCTCCGCCTCTCGAATGCCGCCCGTGACTACCACTATCTCGGCGTCGAGCTGGCGCCCTGGCTCAAGCAGCCGCTCGATCACCTGCACCGCGTTCAAGTCGGGCAGCCGGAAGTCGAGCACGATGAGCGGTGGGTGCACCCGGCCGATCTCGAGCAGGGCGTCCACCCCGTTCGTCGCCCGGACGACCTTCACCCCCAGGTCCGACTTCTCGACGATCCGCGCCAGCGCCTCGAGGTAGGTCTTGTCGTCGTCCACCATCACGATCTCGACCAGTCCGTGCAAGTCGCGCAGATCGGGCGGCACCGGCATCTCCCGCTCGCCCAGAAACTTGATCAGCTCCGCGACCTCGACCCGGCGGCGCCCCGTGGGCGTCTTGTGCCCCTTGAGCAGCCCCTGGTCGATCCAACTCGCAACGGTCGCCGGCGATACCTCGCACAGGCGCGCCACCCGTTGGGTGCCCCAGTATTGCTTGAATCGGCTAGAAGTCACAGAACACCAAATACCGCCAAAATGGGAAGTCCGCAAGATCCCCCGTCACGGCGGGCGCCGCGCGGTGTGGCAGGCTTGCTACACGGCTGTGGAAGGGTGTGGAAGTGGTTCTACGGCAGCTAATTACCGGCGGGCGTCAGTCCAGCGATTCGTCGCGTCCAGGACCGCCAGGACCGCGCTCCGCTCCGGGCTTTCCCGAATTTCGCACGTGCCGGTCAGGAGCTGCGCCTCCCGGCCCCCCAACCCGTGCACCGCCGCCAGCACGAACTTGCGGTCGAACGCCTCGATGAGCTGCGTCCCCTCCAGCGCGATCGAGTTGTCAGGCATCAACTCGTCCAGGCACTGCGCGGCCGCGCGCGCCGCCGTCTCCACCCGGTTCCGCACCGTGTCCGTCCCCTGCTCCTCGGCTTCGGCTTCCCGCTCCTCGAACGCGAGGCGCACCCGCACCATCACGCGCTGCGGCCGCGTCGACGGACGCACGTCAATCCCGCGGAAGGTGACGACGCGCTTCTTGGCGCGCGTGCTGATCGCTTCCTGCTGCAGCGCCTCGATGGGCCGGACGTCGGCCGTCTGCGCCACGCTGATCTTCCGATGATCGATCTTGAGGCCGAGCTGCGCCATCAGCGCCGACTCGATGTTGCGCACGACCTGCTTCGCCTGCATGTCGCTCGCCGTGAGCACGTGGACCTCGGTGACCTCGCCCTGCGCCGTCACCACCACGCGCGCCGACAGGACGCCCGTCAGGCTGCTGATCAGATTCTCCAGCCGCTTCACGCCCCACGCGTCCGCCCCCCCGCCGCCGATCGGGATCGGCATCGGCTCGGAGTCGCCCGGTTCGTGTGCTGGCTTGGAAATCGTCACGCCTAATCCTCCCCCGTCTCCACCCGATTGCGCCCCATTTCCTTGGCCCGGTACAGCGCGCGGTCCGCCGCGATGAGCACGTCCTCGTGCTCCGGCCCAGGCCGCGCTTCGGCGACACCAATGCTAACGGTGACGAGCCCGGGCGGATAGCCCAGCCGCCGGCCCAGCGCTTCGACCTGCACACGCACTTTTTCTGCCACCGCGCTCGCGCCCTGCAGGCCGGTCCGCACGAGCACGAGCACCAGCTCATCGCCGCCGTAGCGCGCCGCCAGGTCCGTGGACCGAATCAACAGCGCACACTCGTGTGCGGCATGGCGCAACACCTCGTTGCCTGCCTCGTGCCCGAACTGGTCGTTCACCTGTTTGAAATTGTCCAGGTCCACGAACAGCACGGCGAACGGGTCCCCCGTGCGGGCGCTGCGGGCCGTCTCATTCGCCAGGCGGTCGCGGAGCACGCGGAACGTGGCGAGGCCGGTGAGCGAGTCGACGGCGGCCTGGAGCTGTGCCTGCTGGGCCTGCCGGTCGAGGTAGGGCGGGCACGCCTTGAGGGACGTGCGCCCGAGCGCCGCCGCGATCGCGAACGCTCGGCACGTGCCATAACCGCATGCGCCGCAATCCCATGGCTTGCCGTTCGGCGCGAGGCCGACCTCCGCGAGCACTTGGTCCACCGCGTCCGCCGGGGGCGCGTGCCCGTTCCGGTTGATCGGAAACACGGCGCCCACCTGTACCGACTCCGCCACACCTGCGTCGACCACGGGGGCGCGCGCCCGCAGGGGCTCGGTGGCGCCCACGATTTCGCGCCGCCAGAACAGCGACTCGCGCGGCCCGAGCAGCGGATGGTCGAGGCACCCCTCGCACGGCAGGATGTCCACGAACCCGACGTCGATCCGGTCCACGGCCACGGCCCGGGCGAGCGCTTCGAGGTGCCCCAGGCCGCGCAGCTTGCGAAATCGCCGGCTCGCATGGCGCTCCGCCATCAGCACCTCGAGCGGCAGGCCACCGGCCGTGCTCCAGTGGCGCCGCCGCTCCTCGGGCATCCGCGAGAAGTGCTGCGGCTGATCCTCGATGCGGATCCCGCGGCGCTCGATGATCTGCTTCAGCTCGGCGAACGTGATCGCTGCGTCGACCTCGTCGCGGCCCTCGGTGAGACACACACCGGCGTAGACGACGGCGGTGCGCTTGCCGTAGAGCTCCTTCAGGTAGCGGGCCTCGGCGGCGATCGGCGTGGCGACGGGCGCGAGATAGGGAATCAGCTCGGGATACTGCGCACGCACCGTGTCTACGATCACCGGGCACGTGCTGCGAATCATCGTGCCCCACCCTTCGTCCGCCAGCACACGCATGTACTCGTGCGCCACCAGCTCGTCACCCAGCACGCCGCGATGCACGGTCCGGAATCCGGCGGCATAACAGGCGTTGACGACCTGCTCGGGAGTGGAGGGATAGAAGAAGGCGGCGGACTCGACGGAGAGAATCAGGACGGCGCGGTTGCTGCGCGCGAGCTCCTGCGCGCGCTGCACGTCGCCCACGGCCACGATCGCGTCGTGCGGGCAGGCGGGCAGGCACACCCCGCAGCGCGTGCACGCTTCATCCAGGATGCGCACGCTGTCGCCTTCCACGCCGACCGCATCCGCGGGACACACGCGGACGCAGGCGTGACAGGCCACGCATACTTCGGGTACGATCCTAAAGTCCACGGGTCATCCCAGGCTACGCGAGCGCGTACTCCTTCAGCTTCCGGTAGAGGGTGCGTTCGCCGATGCCCAGTAGCTCGGCGGCCTTGCGCCGGTTGCCCTTGGTCTCGCGCAGCGCGGCCTGGATCGCCGCCCGCTCGACATCCGCCATCGTCATCCCCGCGCGGTACAGGACCGGCTCGGGGACCGGCTCTGCTTCGATCGCCGTGACCGGGGTGGAGCGACCGACCTCGATCACTTCGACATGTGGCGGGCGCTCGTCCAGCCGCCGCCGCAGCTCCTCCACCTGCAATTTTAATTCCACCAAACTGCGGAAGATAAACTGCAGTTCCTGGCCCTGAACCTCCCGAGTGTGGCCGGCGAGCCGCACCGGAAGGCTTCGGCCGCCGTCGCGGACATCGCGCGGAATGTCGGCCGCGCGAATCTCTCCTTCGGGCGCGAGCACCACCATCGACTCGATGAGATTGCGCAGCTGGCGCACGTTGCCCGGCCACGGCGCGTCGACCAGGATCTGCAGTGCCTCGGCATCGATGCCGTGAAACTTCCGCCCGTGTTCCGCTGCGAACTCCGCGATGAAGCGGCGCACGAGCAACGGGATGTCCTCGCGCCGCTCGCGCAACGGCGGCAGATAGATGTGCAGCACGTTGAGCCGGTAGAACAGGTCGTCGCGGAATTCGCCGAGCGCCACCGCTTCCTTGATCGGCTGGTTGGTCGCCGCGATGACGCGCACATCCACCTTGATCGGCTGCGTCCCGCCCACACGGAAGAACGTGCGATCCTCGAGCACGCGCAGCAGCTTGACCTGCGTCGCGAGGGGCGTCTCCGCCACCTCGTCGAGGAAGATCGTCCCCGTGTCGGCCAGCTCGAAGCGGCCGAGGCGGCGTTCCGCGGCGCCCGTGAAGGCGCCCTTCTCGTGACCGAACAGCTCGCTCTCGAGCAGCGTCTCGGGCAGCGCCGCGCAGTTGACGGCGATGAACGGCATGCCGCGCCGCGGAGACAGATCGTGAATCGCGCGCGCGACAAGCTCCTTGCCCGTGCCCGACTCGCCTTCGATCAGCACCGTGGAGGTAACCGGCGCCATCTGCTCGATCTTCACGAGCACTTCCTGGATCGACGGCGATTCGCCCATGATGCCGGTGCGGCGTTGCAGCGCGCGGCGGTCGAGCAGGCGGCGCACGGTCGCGACTACTTCGGACGGGTCGGCCGGCTTCTCGAGCCAGGCGGCGAGCCCGCTGCGGCGCGCGAGGCCCGCCGCGTCCGGCTCGGTCGCCTCGACCAGGCCCAGCACGGGGATGGCGCGGTCGCGGGCGACCACGAGCACCTGCCGCGCGCGATCGTCGTGCAAGCCGCCCGTGATTATCACGCACGCGGGCTCCCGCCGCTCGAACCCGCCGCGCACGTCGTCGAGCGACGTGATCATGCTCGTCTCGAACCCCGCGGACTCGAGCTGCGCGTTGATCCGCACCGCATGCTCGAGGTCGTCGCCCGTGACGAGAATGCGCTCGGCCATCAATGAGTCTCGGTGGAGCCGGTCAGCAGCTCGACGGCGTGGGACAGCAGCCCATCGAGCACGGCGAGGCCGTCGCGCACGCCGCGCGCCCAGCCCGGCAGATTGATGATCAAGGTCCTCCCGCGGATGCCCGGCACCGGCCGCTCAAGCGCCGCCCGCGTCGCCTCGGGCGTCACGTCGCGGGCGGACAGGCCCGTGCCCCCGGTCGTCAGAATCACATCCACCTCACCGGAGTCGGCCCAGCGCGCCAGCTTGCCGACGATCCGGTCGTTCTCGTCCGGCACGACGCTCCGTACCACCACTTCGTGCCCGCGCGCGCCCCCCACTCGGCGATGGCATCTCCCCAAGCGTCTCCCCCCTGCCCCAGCGCACCCAGGTCAGACACCGTAAGCACCCCGATCCGCATCGCCACTCCGCACCCCTCAGACCGCCGCCGGCGCCCGCCGCGTGCGGTGTGGCACGAAGGGCAACCGGACCACTTCCGCCTCCGCCTGCCGGCCGCGCACGTCGATCGTAAACCGCGTGCCCGGCTTGGCCTGCGCCGTCGGCAGGTACGTCATGCCTACCGCGCTGCCAGCCGTCGGCGTCACGGTACCGCTGCGCACTACGTCCACCTGGCGGCCGTCGAGAAACACGCCGAAGCCGGGCCGCGCCACCACCCGGGGCTCGAGGACCCGGAATCCCACGAGGCGACGCGGGACGCCGGCCAGCCGTTGCTGCTTCAGCGCGGCCAGGCCGACGAAGTCGGTACCCTTCTCGAGCTTCACGATCCAGCCAAGGCCCGCTTCGAGCGGCGTGATCGTATCGTCGATGTCATTCCCGTACAGCGGGTATCCCGCCTCGAGGCGCAACGTATCCCGCGCGCCGAGTCCGCACGGTACCGCGCGGCCAGGGCCCACGAGCGCGTACCACATCCGCTCCAGGTCGACGGCGCGGCAATACAGCTCGAAGCCGTCCTCGCCCGTGTAGCCCGTGCGGGAAATGAAGCACTCGATCCCGGCCACCTTGCCTTCGATGAAGTGGTAGTACGGCAGGAGCGACAGGCCCGCAGTCGTCAGCGGTGCAAGTAGCGCCTCGGCTCCCGGACCCTGGACGGCGAGGAGACCGGTCTCATCCGAGACGTCGCGCAGCCGCACGTTGCCTTGCTTGTGCGCCACGACGTGCTCCCAGTCGCGTGCGATGTTCGCGGCGTTGACCACGATCATGATCCGATCAGTGAACCGGTACACGACGCAGTCGTCCACGAACGTGCCGCGGTCCGTGAGTATCGCGGTGTATTGCGCCTGGCCGGTCTTGAGCGCGCCGACGTCGTTGCTCGTGACGCGCTGCACGAACGCGTTCCGGTCAGGGCCCGTGACTTCGAACTCGCCCATGTGCGAGATGTCGAACACGCCCACGGCTTCCCGCACCGCCTTGTGCTCGGCGCTGATGCCCTCGTGATAGTGCACCGGCATCTCGAAGCCCCCGAACGGCACGAGCTTCGCGCCGAGGGCCTGATGCACGGCGAAGAGCGGCGTGCGCTTCACGCCACCCCCCCGAGCAGCTTGGCGAGGAGCGCCTTCTGGACGTGCAGCCGGTTCTCGGCCTGGTCCCACACGCGCGAGCGAGGGCCCTCGATCACGTCGGCCGAGACCTCTTCGCCTCGGTGCGCCGGCAGGCAGTGCAGGAAGATCGCCCCCGGATCGGCGAGCTTCATCAGGGCTGCATCCACCGCGTAGCCCTTGAACGCGTTGCGGCGGGACTCGGCCTCGTCCTCCTGCCCCATCGACGCCCAGACGTCGGTATTCACCACGTGCGCTCCTTCCACGGCTTCTTCGGGAACCTCGGTGATGGTCAGGCACGCGCCGGGGCGCGCGCGGGCTTCGTCGAACAGCGCCCGGTCGGGCTCGAACCCTTCCGGACAGGCGAGCCGCAGCTCGAACCCGAGCACCCCGGCGGCGTCGATCCAGCTGTTGGCCATGTTGTTGCCGTCCCCCACCCACGCCACGCGCTTCCCCTCCCACCCACCGAGCGTCTCCCGCATCGTGAACAGGTCGGCCAGCACCTGGCAGGGATGCATCAGGTCGGTCAGTCCGTTGATGACCGGCACCTGGGCGGCGCGGGCCATCTCCTCGACCTCCGCGTGGTCGAAGGTCCGGATCATGATCCCATCGACATAGCGCGACAGGACCCGCGCCGTGTCGGCGATCGGCTCGCCCCGCCCGAGCTGGATGTCGCGGTGGGACAGGAAGAGGGCCTGGCCACCCAGCTGATACGTGCCCACTTCGAAGGAAACGCGGGTGCGGGTGCTGGCCTTGGCAAAGATCATCGCCAGGGTCTGGCCGGCGAGCGGCGTCTCGCGGTAAGCGCCCCGCTTCATGCGCGCCGCCAGGTCCATGAGGCGCCCGATCTCCTCGCTGGTCAGATCGGAAACGGCCAGAAAGTCCCGCTTGCCCACTAGTCGCCCCGGCGGCAGGTCAAAATGACAGTCTAGGAAGGGAGAGTCTAGCCCGCGCGCGTGGCGCTGACAAGGCTAGAGGATGTAGCGCCGGAGGTCCTCGTCGCCGGCGATCTTGGCCAGACGGTCGCGCACCACCGCGCCGTCGATCACGATGTGCTTGGTGGGATAGTCGGGCAGCGCGAACAGAACGTCCTCGAGCAGGGTGGTCAGGACCGTGTGCAGACGGCGGGCCCCGATGTTCTCGAGCTGCTCGTTGACCTTGGCCGCGATCCGCGCCACCTCCTGCACGCCGTCCGGCGTAAACTCGAGCGTCGCGTGCTCCGCCGCGCACAGCGCCGCGTACTGCTTGGTGAGCGCGTTCTCGGGCTCGGTCATGATGCGGACGAAATCGGCCTCGGTGAGCGGCGACAGCTCGACGCGAATGGGAAACCGGCCCTGCAGCTCGGGGATCAGGTCCGATGGCTTGGCGACGTGAAACGCTCCGGCCGCGATGAACAGGATGTGATCGGTGCGCACGAAGCCGTATCGGGTCTGCACCGTCGAGCCTTCGACGATGGGGAGCAGGTCCCGCTGCACGCCTTCGCGCGACACGTCCGGACCCACGGTGCTCCGGTCGCCCGCGATCTTGTCGATCTCGTCGATGAAGATAATGCCGTGATTCTCGACGCGGTCGAGCGCTTCGTTCACGACGTCGTCCATGTCGACCAGCTTCTTCAGCTCCTCGTCGATGAGAATGCGCCGCGCCTCGTGGACGTGGACGGTCCGCCGTTTCTTCTTCTTGGGGATCAGCTCCTGCAGCATCTCCGTGATGTTGACGTCGGTTCCCTCCATGCCGTGCGGGGGCTGCATGAGCTCGAGCGACGGGAAGCTCTGCTGCTGCACCTCGATCTCCACGTCCTTTTCCTCGAGGGCGCCCTGCTTCAGCTGCTGCCGCAGCTTCTCGCGGGTCCGTCGGCGGCGCTCCTGCGATTCCGTGTCGGCATCGGTCGGCTTCGCGGTGACATCGCCCTTCGACGAGACCACGAAGAGCGGGCGGTTCTCGCCACGCCCGTCCGGCTTGTCGCCCGCCGCCGCGGCCGGCGAGGGTGCAGCGGCCGGCGGGGGCAGAAGGATGTCGAGCAGCCGCTCTTCGGCGCGCGTTTCGGCCTCAGGATAGACGTCGTCCTCGCGCTCGGCGCGGACCATGTTGATGGCGACGTCCACCAGCTCGCGGATCATGGATTCGACGTCGCGCCCCACGTAGCCGACCTCGGTGAACTTCGAGGCCTCGACTTTGAGGAACGGGGCTCCGGCCAGGCGGGCCAGCCGGCGCGCGATCTCCGTCTTCCCCACCCCGGTGGGCCCGATCATGATGATGTTGTTGGGCAGGATCTCGTCCCGGATGTCCTCCGGCGCCTGCGCGCGCCGCCAGCGGTTCCGCACGGCGATCGCCACGGACTTCTTCGCAACCTCCTGGCCCACGATGTAGCGGTCCAGCTCGGCCACGATCTTGCGGGGCGGCAGCTCTTCGAGCCAGGGAAGCGCCTCCTCGGGTACCACGGCCTTCTCGGGCAGTGGGGGATGGGGAGGGGTCTCTTCGCCCGTCGGGCGCGTCGGCTCGGCCACTATAGCTCCAGCACCGTGATGTGGTTGTTCGTGTACACGCAGATCTCCGCCGCGATTTGCAGCGACCGCTCGACGATCTGCTTCGCCGCCAGAGGGGACGCCGTGAGGAGCGCGCGCGCGGAAGCCAGGGCGTAGCTGCCTCCCGAGCCGATCGCGAGCACGCCGTCGTCCGGCTCGATCAGCTCGCCGGAGCCGGAGATGACATAGCCGTGCTCCTTGTCGGCCACCACGAGGAGCGCCTCGAGGCGCCGCAGGATGCGGTCCGAGCGCCAATCCTTGGCCAGCTCGACCGCGGCCCGGGGCAGGTTGCCCGGGTAGCGCTCGAGCTTCTCTTCGAACTTTTCGAACAGCGTGAACGCGTCCGCCGCGGCCCCCGCGAAGCCGGCGAGGATCCGCCCCCCCTTGAGGGTGCGGACCTTGTTCGCGTTGGCCTTCATCACCGTATCGCCGATCGTGACCTGGCCGTCGCCGCCCAGGGCCACCTGACCGTCCCGGCGCACGCAGAGGATCGTGGTGCTGTGGATCCGTGGCATCTCCAACTCAGCGTTCCTTTCGCTCAGGCCCGCGGATGGGCCCGGTGGTACACCTTCTTCAATCGCTCGACCGATGTATGAGTATACACCTGCGTCGTGGAGAGCGAGGCGTGCCCGAGCAGCTCCTGCACGGCGCGCAGATCGGCGCCTGCGTCGAGCAAGTGCGTCGCGAACGAGTGGCGGAGCGCGTGGACATGGAGGTCGCGCCCCCGCGGCAGCTCGCCGAACAGAGCTTTCATCGCGAGCTGCACCCCGCGCGGCGTGAGCCGGCGTCCCCGCAGGTTCAGAAACACCGCCCGCCGCTCGCCGCTAGTCGCCGAGAGCAGCGCGTCCCGGTGGCGGTAGTAATTCCGCAGCGCGGCCACCGCGTGGCCGCCGATCGGCACGATCCGCTCCTTTTTGCCCTTGCCGCGCACCTTGACCTGATCCGATACCAGGTCCACATCGGTCTCGTTCAGACCAGCGAGCTCGGACAGCCGCAAGCCACCCGAGTAGAACAGCTCGAGCATCGCGAGGTCGCGCGCGCCCTTCGGCCCCGAACCTTCCGCCCGCCGCTCCGCGGCCGCGCACAACAGGTCCATCTCGGCGCGATCGAGATGCGTCGGCAGCGTGCGGCCGAGCTTGGGAGTGCGGGTCGCCTTGGCGGGATTCACCTCGATACCGCGCGTCAGGTTCAGGAACCGATAGAACGTGCGCAGCGCCGACAGGGCCCGGGCGGTCGAGCGCTTCGCGAGCCCCCGCTGCTGCAGGGCGCCCAGGAACCCCCGCACGGCGAGCCGATCCACCCCCGCCCACTGCCACGGGCCTCCGTAGAAACCGTCGCAGAACGCCGCGAACTCCGTCACGTCCCGGACGTAGGCGCGGACGGTATGCGGGGAGTCGTTGCGCTCCTTCGCGAGGAAAGCTTCGAATGCTTCCAGCTCGGGCATGCCGGTCACGCCGGTACCGCCGCGGCCCCGAGCTGGGCGACAAAGGTGTCCATGTCCCGCTGGGCGCGCGCCACGAGCTGGTCGCGACGGCGCGCCTTGTCCTTGACCGGTGCATCGAGCGGCTCGAGCAATCCGAAATTGGCATTCATGGGCTGGAAGTGCGCGGGATCGGAGTCGCGGAGATAGCGGTACAGCGCACCCAACATGGTGGTCGGCGGCGGCACGAGCGGCGCCTCTCCCCTGAGAAGCCGCGCCAGGTTCGCGCCAGCCAGGATACCCGTCGCCGCCGATTCGGTGTAGCCCTCCACCCCGCTCAGCTGGCCCGCGAACAAGAGCATGGGCTCGTCCCGCGCTGCCAGATGCGGCGCGAGCGCGGCCGGCGAGTTGATGTAGGCGTTGCGGTGAAGGCTGCCGTAGCGCAGGAACTCCGCCTGCTCGAGCCCCGGAATGAGACGGAAGACCCGCTGCTGGTCCGCGATCCGGAGCCGGGTCTGAAACCCGACCAGGTTCCACATCTGTCCCGCCCGGTCTTCCTGCCGCAGCTGCACGACCGCATAGGGCATGCGGCCCGTGCGAGGGTCGGTGAGACCAACCGGCTTCATCGGACCGAACCGCAGCACGTCCCGGCCCCGGCGCGCCATCTCCTCCACGGGAAGGCAGCCCTCGAAGTACGGAGCGCGGTCGAACTCGTGCTTGGGCTGGTACTGGTCCGCCGCGAGGAGCGCCGCGAGGAACGTGTCGTACTCCGCTTCGGTGAGCGGGGCGTTCCAGTAGTCGTCGCCACCGCCTTTGCCGTAGCGCGAGGCGCGGAACAGCACGCTCCCCGCGAGCGAGTCACCCGCGACGATGGGAGCGATGGCATCGTAGAACGCGAGCGCGGCCACGCCCAGGCGCTCGACAATCGCCCGGCTCAGGGCTTCCGACGTGAGCGGGCCGGTCGCGATCACCGCCGGCGCGACGAGCGCCGTCACCTCGTCGCGCGCGATCGTGATACCGGGATGGCTCGAGACCCGCGCCTGGACCTCGTCGGCGAAGATCACCCGGTCCACGGCGAGGGCGGCGCCCCCGGGAACACGGGCGCGGTCGGCGGCGTCGAGCACCACGCTGCCGAGGCGCCGCATCTCGGCCTTGAGGAGGCCGTGCGCGTTCGCGAGCTCTTCGGACTTGAAGGAGTTGCTGCAGACCAGCTCGGCGAGCCGGTCGGTCTGGTGTGCGGCGGTCATGCGCACCGGCCGCATTTCGTGGAGGGTGACCGGGACGCCCCGCTCCGCCAACGCCCACGCGGCCTCGCTTCCCGCGAGCCCGCCCCCGACGACCGTCGCTCCGGTCAGGTCGCGACCGGCTCCGCGGGCGCGCCGGCGTTCAAGGGCACTTCGTGCGCGCACTTCAGGCATCGCTGGAACGCCCCCGTCGCCTTCGTTTGCCGCTGCTCCATCCCCAGGAACCCGCAGCTCGGGCACGTCACGGGCACCGGGCGATTCCACACCGAGTAGTCGCACTCCGGATACCGCAGGCACCCGAAGAACGTACGGCCCTTCCGCGTGCGGCGCTCCGCCAGATCGCCCGTCCCGCACTTGGGACACTTGATCCCGAGCGGCACGGGCCGCGTGTGCTTGCAGGCCGGATAGCGTGTGCACGCGAGGAATTCGCCGTAGCGGCCCGTCTTGATCACCATCGGGGCGCCGCACTCTTTGCATATCTCGTTCGTCGGCCGGTCCGGCACTTTGTCGCGCTTCAGCGGCCGCGTGAACCGGCACTCGGGGTAGCGCGTGCAGGCGATGAATGGACCGAAACGCCCGCTCTTCACCACCAGCGCGCTCTCGCAGTTGGGGCACTTCTCCTGGTCGAGCTTCGAGAGGTCGTGCGTCTCACGGATCAGCTGTTGCACGTCCACCGCTCCCAGTGCCTTCGAGAACGGCGTCCAGAAGTCCCCCAGCACCTGCTGCCACCCGAGGTCTCCTTCTTCGACCTTGTCGAGCTCCGTCTCCATCTGCGCCGTGAAGCTCACGTCGAAGGTGTCGGGGAACAGCCGTACCATGATCTTGCACACCGTTTCACCGAGATCCGTGGTGGTGAACCGGCGGTCCTTGGTAGTGACGTAGAACCTGGTCTGCAGCGTGGAGATGATCGTCGCGTACGTGGACGGGCGGCCGATGCCGAGGCGCTCGAGCTCCTTGACGAGGCTCGCCTCACTGAAGCGCGGCGGCGGCTCGGTGAAGTGCTGGCTCGGCGTGATCTTCTGGACCACGACCGGATCGCCCGCTGCCAGGACCGGAATGGGAGCCAGGTCGTCGAGGCTCTTTCCTTCCTCGGGCTCGTGCGCCTCGTGATACAGCACGTGGTAGCCGTCGAACAGCACGCGTGACCCCGTCGCGCGGAACAGATAGCGGCCGAGGTCGAAGTCCACGGTCGTGGTCTCGTAGACGGCCGGGGTCATCTGCGACGCGACGAAGCGCCGCCAGATCAGCTGGTACAGCTTGAAGAGGTCCGCCTCGAGGAACGCCTGGACGTCTTCGGGCCGGCGCATGACTTCGGTGGGCCGGATGGCCTCGTGAGCGTCCTGCACGCGGGACTGGCCCTTGCTGCCGCCGTACACGTTGGGGACGGGCGGCAGGTAGCGCTGGTCGAACTGTCCGCCGATGAACTCGCGGGCCTGCGCGATGGCCGAGTCGGCCACGCGGGTCGAATCGGTACGCATGTAGGTGATCAGGCCGACCTGTCCCTCGGCGCCGACTTCCTGGCCTTCGTAGAGCGCCTGCGCCGCGCGCATCGTGCGCTTGGCAGAGAAGCCGAGCTGCTTTGCCGCCTCCTGCTGCAACGTGCTGGTCGTGAACGGGGCCGAGGGGCGCTTCTTGCGCTCCTTGCGGGACACCTCGCTGACCACGAAGGGCAGGGTGAGGGCGTCGGCGACGATCGCGTGGGCGGCTGTCGAGTCTTTGATCTCCGGCTTGTGCCCGTCGAGCTTGTGCAGACGCGCCTGGAATGTCTGGCCGTCCTTCTCGAGGTCCGCCTCGATGGTCCAGTACTCCTGGGGCACGAACTTGCGGATGGCCTCTTCGCGCTCGACGATCAGGCGCAACGCGACGGTTTGCACCCGGCCCGCCGAGAGTCCGGTCTTCAGGCTCTTCCAGAGGAGCGGCGACGCCTTGTAGCCCACCAGGCGGTCGAGAATCCGGCGCGCCTGCTGCGCGTCGACCTTCTTCTGGTCGATGTCGATCGGGTGCGCCAGGGCCTGGGCCACCGCGTCCTTCGTGATCTCGTGGAACAGGACGCGCCGGACCTTGCCGCCGTTCCCGATCTGCTCGGCCACGTGCCACGCGATCGCCTCGCCCTCCCGATCGGGGTCCGTGGCGATCAGCACCTGGTCCGACGCCTTGGCGGCCTTCTTGATTTCGGACAGCGTCTTGGCCTTGCCCTTGATGGTCACGTACTTGGGGGTGAACCCCTGGTCGACATCGACGCCCAGCTCGCGCTGGGGAAGATCCCGGACGTGGCCCACCGTCGCCTTCACGGTGTAGCCGCGGCCCAGGTACTTCCCGATGGTCTTGGCCTTGGTGGGCGATTCGACGACGACGAGCGAGCCCTTGCCGCCGTTCGCTCCAGCCGCAGCGCGGGACCGCCGCTTGGGCTTCTTGGGCTCCTGCTCGACAGCCGCGTCCTGTTGCACGCCGACGTCTGCCGCGGCGGCGGCGCGGGACCGCCGTTTGGGTTTGGGCGCTTGCTCGGGGGGGGGCGCCGCAGCTTCCGGCGTCGCGGCCTCCGGCATCGCAGCATCCTGCGTCGCAGCGTCCTTCGTCACGACTCGTTTCTTAGCAGCCACGCATCAACCTTTCATCAACTCGCGATCGCTCGCGGACCGGCATCTTTACCATCCGGCCCGGGTTTGCGCAAGCCTGACGACGTCAGTCGCCACTTGCGCCGCCGTCGCGCGGTCCGTGTCAACCTTTTCATCCGCTTTGAGGTACGCGGCCTCGCGCTCCTTGAGGAGCTGCCGCATCCGCTCCACGGGATCCTCTCCCATTAACAACGGCCGGGTTCCCTCGCCCTCGGTGCGGCGTGCCGCCGTGTCCGGCCGCGTGCGGAGATATACGACCAGCGCATACGCGCGCGCCGCGTCCACCGCGCCCGGCTGCGCAGCCCATCCGCCGCCCGACGCGATGATCGCCGGCTCCCCCGCGAGCGTGGTCTCCATCTCCTTGCGCTCGAGCTCGCGAAACGCCGGCTCGCCTCGCTCGGCGAAGATCATCGTGATCGGCTTGCCCTCGCGGCGCACGATCACCGCGTCGATGTCAACAAATCCGCCCTGCAATTGTTCCGCGACTAGCCGCCCCACCGTCGTCTTGCCCGAGCCCGGAAGCCCGATCAACACGACATGCCGTTTCACGACGCTGCCCCTTTGGGCGTCCGGGCGCGGACCTGCGCCTGGTAGCCCTCGAAATTGCGCTTCATCTCGCTCAGCGCGTCGCCGCCGAACTTCTCAAGCATGGCCTCGGCCAGCGTCAGCGCTACCATCGCTTCGGCGATGACCCCCATGGCCGGTACTGCCGTCACGTCGGAACGTTCCGACTGCGCCTGCGCGGGCCCGCCGGTTTTCAAATCGACGGTGCGCAACGGCGACATCAGCGTCGAAATGGGTTTCATTGCGACCCGCGCCACGAGCGGCTCGCCCGTGGTCATGCCTCCCTCGGTGCCGCCCGCGCGGTTTGTCGCGCGATCGAACCCGGGGAGGATTTCGTCGTGGACCTCGGAGCCCTTGCGGCGCGCGGCCTCGAAGCCCAGCCCGAGCTCGACGCCTTTCACGGCCGGGATGGACATCAGCGCGCGGGCCAGGCGCCCATCGAGCTTACGGTCCCAGGAGATGTGGGAGCCCAATCCCACGGGCACGCCGAGCGCCAGAACTTCCACGACGCCGCCGAGCGTGTCGCCGGCCGCCTTCGCCGCGTCGATCCGCCGGATGATCTCCTGCTCGGCGGCCGGGTCGAGACACCGCACCGGGCTCGCGTCGGCGGCGTCATTGAGCGGTGTGGGGAGCGGTACGGGAACCTTGGCGGCCACGCCGCCCAGCTCGGCGACGTAGCTCCCGATTTCGATGCCGAACTGGTCGAGCAGGATCTTGCACACCGCGCCGCACGCGACGCGCGCCACGGTTTCCCGCGCGCTCGCCCGCTCGAGGATGTCGCGCGCGTCCTTCCGATCGTACTTGAGCACGCCGGTGAGATCCGCGTGGCCCGGCCGCGGGCGGGTCACCTGGCGGCGCCGTTCCCCGCCGGGCGCGTCTGCCTCGGGCGCCATGACGTCCTGCCAGTGCTCCCAATCGCGGTTCCACACGAGCATCGCGATGGGCGAGCCGAGGGTCTCCCCCGCGCGCACGCCGGCGAGCCACTCGATCTGGTCGGATTCAATCTTCATCCGGGCGCCGCGTCCGTAGCCGCCCATCCGGCGCTTCAACTCGACATTGACCCGCTCGGCCGTGACCGGCAGGCCCGCGGGGATGCCTTCGAGGATCGCCGCCAGGCCGCGGCCGTGGGATTCTCCCGCCGTCGTGAAGCGAAACGTCACTGCCAGACCTCCGGAAACACGCGAGCCCGACCGACCGTCGGGCTCGCCGCTCTCACCGGTACCGCCGCCTGCCGTCGCGTCATGGGCGACGCACCCGCTGAGCGCGCGGGGGAGCCGGATTCGGGTTCGGGATCGGCGGCAACCGCACCATCACGAGTCCCCGTGAGGTCACCCCGAACAGCAGCTGGTTGCCACCGGCATCCTTCGCCACCCGCAGCGGGCCGACGATCGGGTCGCGTACGGGGATCGCGGTGATCAGGCCGTAGAAGAATGTATCGAACACCAGGATCTGCCCGCTCGGGTCCGCCGCGAAGACGACGCGGTTCGTCGAGTCGCGGGTGCCGCCGAACGCCGTCGTCCCACCCTGACCGGCCGCGAAGTCATGGAAGTAATTCATGTCCATGCCGTAGGCCCCGATCGGCGCGAAGGAGAGGCCCTTGAGCCGCAGCCCCTCGTCGAGGTAGTAGATCGAGTCCGCCCGGACGAGGTTCGTGCCGCCGTTGAAGTTGGTGGCGATGGACGAAATCTTCACGCCCGTGTTCGAGATGAAGTCGCTCACGTCCACCGCGGGCGACATGCCCAGATCGACGTCGATCGACCCCTGGTCGGTAGGCCCGGTCAGCGTGTCGGGTGACGTGCGGCAGAACACCGTGCTCCCGGAGGTCGAGGGGTGGACCAGGGTCCCCTTGCTCGTATAGCTCATCACGCGTCGGAACGTCGAGGCCGCGTTGCCGCCCTCGCCGAAGAAGCTGTGGGTAAAGTTCCCCGAGTTGCGCGCGTAGGTCGTGTCGCCGAGCCCGAAGGTCGAGAAGTTGATCGTGACTCCGGCGCACGCCGGGAGGATGACCTTGGTGTCGTTGTACGGCAGCCCGCGCCGCATCACGACGCGCAGCGTATCCGTGAAGTCGCTGGCACCCTGGCCGCCGATTTCCCAGAAGAAATGGCCGAACAGCTGGGCGGGGTTGGCGGTGTTGATCAGTTTCTCCATCCGCAACGTGCCCTTGCCGTCGAACGGCGAGCTCGAGCTGAGGGTCGGCGTCGTCGAGTACAGCGCGAACACCGAGTCCGTCTGGTTGCAGTTGCCGCGGCACACCGTGGCCACGAACTGCGGCCGGTCTGACAGGTCGTGGATCGTGATCCGCGCCGTGTACACCCCGGCGGCGATCTGGATCACCTTGTACAGCTGGATCTGGTAGTTCGGCAGATCCTGGCGCCAGCGCAGCCGTCGCGCCGCCACGTCGATGATCGAGAACTCCGTCCCGCCCGCGTCGGCGACGACGATCGAGTCGCCGTAGTTCCCCAGGGTGTCGTGCGGCCACAAGGCCACACCCCACGGCTGGGGTCCCGCCGTCAGAATGCCGCTTGCCACGAAGGCCGTGTTCGCAACCTGGAACACCTCCACACGCGACAGCGGGTTGTTCGTCAGGTACAGCTCGCCCGTGCCGCCGCCGCCGTTCGCATTGAAAATCGCGTCCGCGATGTGGGTGCCGGGTTGTGGGAACCCGATCGTCACGCCGGCGACCACCTGGGCGGAATCCGACTTCGGGGGCGGGACGACGAAGTTGTTCTGGTTCGAGAACGCGCAGTTGCGCGCCGCCGCCTGATCGCAGGCATAGCCGTCAACCACAATGCTGGTCGGGAAGTTCGCGACCGCCGCGGACAGCTGCAGGCTGAACCGCCGCACCACATCCGTGAACGCCCCGCCCACGGCCACCGAGTCAAAGCGTAGCTGGATGGTCGTGTCGGCCGCGAGCCGCACGCGGAACCCGATCCATGAGATCCCGCTCGGATCCGTGGCGTGGACCACCACGGTGTCGTTCACCTCGATGCGCGCCGCCAGGCTCTCGCTCACCTGCGGCGGGGTGTTGTCGTTCGCGGCGGAGAGCACGTTCACGGTCACCACGTTGGTCGTGGCCCGCCGGCCGGCCGAGTCCTCGGCGAAGCCGGTGATCGTGAAGGTGCCTGTCGCCTGAACCACGGTCAGCGTGTCGACGTACTCGACCGAGTCCACGAACGGCACGGTGAACACGATGGAGTCGTTCGGCGGCACGGTCGGGTTGGTCACAGCCGCGGGCGGAGCGACCGTGAATCCGACTTTCCGGATACCCGAGAGCTGCTTGGCCACGACATCCACCAGCAGACTCCTGCCTGTCGAGGCGACGGCCCCCGTGGCAGGCGACAGCAACTGCACCGTCAGCGCCTGCACGTTCGACAGGAAGATGACGAGCGTGTCCTCACCGAAGTTCCCGGCGCCGTCCGTCGCGCGGCCGATGATCGTGATGAACCCGCCGGCACCGGAGGTGGGCGGGAACGTCAGATGCACCGGCAGGGTGACCTTCTGCAGGGTCTGATTGAAAAAGATGGTATCCGTCGTGTCGATTAGGCCGCCCGCGTAAATAAGGCGGATGTCGTTCAACGCGAGGTTGTCGGTCGCGCTCGCCGTGAACGAGAGGCCGCTCGAGATCGGCTGGGTGTCCTGGGTCGCCGTCAGTACGATCTGCGGCGGCACGAGGTCCCGCTGGAACCCTCCCGGATTGCGCGCGGACTCGCACGCCCATCCCGCGAGGGCCAGTGCAGTGCCGCCCCAGACGATCGCCCTTACGGCTCCCGGCTTCATGCGCGCGCTCCCGTTACTTCCCGACGCTCAAGTCGTCGATGATGTGCGGCGTGATCAGGATCAGCAGGTCGCGCCGGCTCTCCTGCTCGGTCGTGAACCCGAACAGCTTGCCCACAAAGGGCAGGTCTACAAGCAACGGAATTCCGGTCTTGGATACCGTGACCTCGGTCACCGTAAGTCCGCCAATTACAGCCGTTTCGCCGTCTGCCACCAGGATCTGATTGTCCGCCTGCTGGGTCTGGAACGTGAAGCCGATGTCGACCGACGCCGGTACGACGTTGGACCGCTCGGCGTGCACTTCCATCAGGATCTGCCGGTTCGCCGTGACGTGCGGCGTGACTTTGAGGTTGATACCGGTCTGTTCGAAGTCCACGGTGGCGCGTGGCGCCTGACCCCCGACCGTGGTGCCCGAGCTCACGTCGATCACGCGGATTGGGACACGATCGCCGACGAGGATTTGGGCCGGGCGGTTGTCCAGGGTCGTGATCGTGGGCTCGGCTTCGATGTCGTCGAGCTGCAGGGATTCGAGCGCCTGCAGGAAAGCGGTCAGGTTGAAGTTGCCGATCGCGGTCGAGAAGATCAGGTCGAGCGCGGGATTGACGACCGCCTGGCCCGCGTTCCCGAGGGCCGCGAGCGAATTGCCGCCCAGATCGATCACCGTTTGATCGGGCGAGAAGAACTGGGTCGGGACCGTTCCCGTCGGCACGCCGTTCGGGTTGAAGCCGCCCGGCTGTGCGCTCGACGGGATCGGCCGCTGCACGAGCCGGTTGAAGAACTGCGTCTGCGAGCCGAGGTCGTACTTGATGCCGAAGCTCTCGATGTCCGTGCGGTCGACGAAGATGATTTTCGCCTGGATCGATACCTGGGGCGTGCGGATGTCGAGGCCGCGCACGAACTGCTCGATCTCGCCGATGCGGTTGCGGACGTCCGTGATCACGAGTGAGTTGCTCGTGGTATCGGCGACCACCTGGCCCCGGTTCTTCGACACGATCGAGCGCACCGCGGGCAGCATGGCGGTGGCCTTGGCGTAGTTGATGCGCACGAGGCGAGTCTCGACCGGCACGGTGGAGTCGGCCCGCGCGAAGTCCGCCTTGTTGAGGACGTTGATGATCCCGCCCTCGAGGACCGTGTACGTGAGATCCTGCGATTCGAGTACGGCGGCGAAGGCCAGGTCCCACGGCTGGTTCTTGATCTCCGCCGTCACCTTGCCCTTCACTTCCCGGGCGATGATGATCGTGCGGCCGCTGAAGGCCGCGAAGCCTGCCACCACGTCCTCGATGTCCGCGTCGTCCCAGCGCACGGTGATGCGCGGCGCCTGCGACTGCGCGCTCTCGCTCGCATGCGCCGCGAGGTAGCGATCGATGGTCGCGGGTTCGCCGATCCGCACCGACGCCGTTTGGTAACCGCTCGTCGGCGTGGCCTCGGGCATCGAGAGGCGGGCGAGCTCCGGACCGGCCGGCATCTCGTCGGCAGCCGCGGCCGGCGCCACAACGGTGGTGGCGGCCGCAACGGGCGTGGGAACCGCGCCCGCCGAGCGGCTGGACCAGGGGCCAAAGGCGGTCCGATCCGTTCCGATCTCCACGCGCACCTCACCCGGCGTGCGCTTCACCTGATAGTCCTTTACGACATCGAGATCGATCACGACCCGGACGACGTCGGGACGGTACTGCCCGTAGCGGAGGTTGCGCACCCCGCCGCGGTTCTGGCCGTCGTATGCCGCGGTCCTCCCATTCAGACGTGCGCCCTTGAGATCGAGCACGAGGCGCGCGGGATTGCTCAACGTGAAGTCCTGGACGTCCAGGGCGCCCTGGAACGCGATGACGACCGCCACCTTGCCGGAGGCCGGGACCACACTGACGGCGCGCACCTCGCCGTCGGGCCCGCCCCGGAACCCTGCGAGGGCCCGGGGAGGAGGCGCCGCGATGAGGACCATCGCGACGAGGGCAGCAAACACCTTCATGGCATCTCCTCCTGCTTGGCGAGCTGCAGACTCTCCTGCCGCTCGAAACCGAATTCTTGCACCGTGAACACGATCTCCCGCGGCCGGATCTGAGTGACTTTGAGCCGCCCCATCACGTCGCCCGCTTTGGCGCGGTACCGCTTCCCGTTGGTCACGTCGCGCAGCACCGCCACACTGCGCACGGGATACCGCTGGTCGTAGTAGATCCCCACGAGCTTCAAGTCGGTGAGCATCGGCCGGATGTCGCCCGAGCTGAGCAGCGAGACGAACGGATCGCGCCCGCCGCCTTCATACGCGAACTGCTCGCGCAGCAGGGTGACCGCGGCGGAATCGTGCTTCGCCGTGTCAGGTCTCGCGGCCTGGCCCGCAAGGCGGGTTATAGCGACGAGGCCCAGCCCGGCCACGAGCACGCCCGCGCGGATCACTGCGCGTCTCCGGCGCTGCCGGGCGGGCGCCGCGCGGGGGCGGGTGCCGCGGCCTTGACGAAGGTGCGCAGCGCCACGTCCGCCTCGAGCAGTTGCCCCGCGGTGTCGGCGAGCAGGCGCTGCGCGCCCTGCGAGGCCCGCTTGACCGACAAGTCCTGCGGCACGACCACGCGCGACAGGCTCGCGATGTCGGAGAGGTACTCGCCCAGCTGGTCGTAGTGGCCCACGATCTCGAGCCGGTAGCGGTACGTGTCGAACATCGGCCCGGGCTCGACCGGCAGCGGGTCGATTCGGTTGATCGTGACGCCCCGGACCTTCGCCTTCGTCGAGAAGTCGTCGATCAGCGCGGGGACCTCGTTCTTTTCGGGAACCAGCCGGCGCATCAGCGCGACGAGCGACCGGTATTGCTCGACCTTGGCCCGCAGATCCTCGACCGTGCCCTGCGCCAGGTCCCGCTTGACGTCGTCCAGGACCTTCTGGAGGCTGTCGATCTGGACCTTGGTCGTTGCGATCTCCTCGCTCGCGGGCTTGTAGTAGTAGTTCCAGAACGCGTAGCCCAGAGCCACGGCCCCGATGGTGGCGAGCAGCATCACCTGGCTGCGCTGGTCGGCAGGAAGGAGGGCCATGCGCTATCTCAGGGACTGGGTGAACGGCACGGTGTGGATGTACACGGAGTCCGCCACCTTGTATTTCATCGTGATCGTGAACGCCGTGACCGGACGATCCTGCTCGACGACCGTCTGGGAGGAGAGCGGCGTCACGTCGGTGAACCAGGGCGACGCCGCGAGCTGGCGCAGGAACGTCGTATACGCCTGGATGTCCACCGTGCTGCCCGTGATCTGCACGCGAACGGGTTGCGGCCCGGCGCGCGACGTGTCGCGGCCGCCGGCGGGCGGCGGCGCGTTGCCGCCCTGCTGGGTCAGCTGGCCGAGCGTCGTGAGCCAGGTGTAGGGCGGAAGCGCCTTGGCGAGCTGATCCAGGACGTGCGGCCAGATATAGCGCTCGGCGTCGATCGAGCGGATCACCGCGATCTCCGCGACGAGCGAATCGCGGATCCGCTCGGACTGGCGCTTCTGGGCGATCACGACGTCGAAGCGCTTCTTCTCCGTCTGGACCGCCTCGAGGCGGGAGTTCAGGACCGCGATGCGCGCCCGGCTGGTGACGAACAGCGCGCCACCGCCCGCCAGGAGCGCCACCCAGGCGCCGCTGGCGGCGAGTAGCCACGGGTTCTTGATCCCGGCGATGAGCCCCTTGAGGCTCTCCAGTCGAAACTGGAAGCCCGGGCCGCCGCCCGCGCCGGACTTTTTCTTCTTCCGTTTGGTAGGAAGAAGATTTATTTCAATCACGGGCGCCTCAACGCGAGACCGATCGCGAGCATGAGCAGCGGCGCCACCTCATCGGCCGCCACCACGTCGAAGACCGAGTCCTGTACCTTGAGCCGCTGCAGCGGGTTCGCGATCTCGACGGGAACTCGCAACCTCGTTGCCAGGGCCTCGTTCAACCCGGGGATGCGGGCCCCGCCCCCGCTCGTATAGACGCGCGTCAACCCACCGCTCGAGCGCGACGCCGTGGCCAGGAAGGCCGCCGCGCGCTCGACGCCCACCGCGATCTCCTCGCCTCTCGCGTCTACGTACGAGCCCAGGTCCGCACTCTGGGTCTGGCCCTGGATCACCCGCTCCGATTCCTCCGCTGACAGCTGCTTTTCGCGCTGCAAATCCTCGCGGAAGCGCCGGGTGCCGACGGGCAGATCCCGGGTCAGAACCGGGACCGCATCCTCGAGAATGTTCACGTTCGTCACTTCATGCCCGATGTTGACGAGCCCCACGACCCCCTGCATCCCGTCGGGATGGTTCAGCTCGAACGCGTTGTGGATCGCGAAGGCATCCACGTCGATGAGCGCGGGCTCGAGGCCGGCCTCCGAAAGCAGGCTCACCCGGTTCTCGACCAACTCCCGTTTCGCCGCGACCAGGAGGACGTTCATTTGGAGCCGCTCGGCTTCGGGGTCGAGGATCTGGAAGTCCAGCTCGACGTTCGCCATGTCGAATGGCACGTGTTGCTCCGCCTCCCAGCGAATCACCTCGCGCGCGTCGTTCTCTGTCATCCGGTCCATCTGGATCTTCTTGACGATCACGTCACGCCCGCCGACCGCCGTCACCACCGACTTCTGCTTGACCGCCGCCGTGGAAAACAGCCCCCGGATCGCCTCGCTCACGAGGCCGGGATCCATCACCTCGCCCTCGACGATGGCGTCGGTCGCCACTTCCGTCGTGGCGACTTTGACGAGCTCTGGCTCGCTCCCGGAGTGGTCGATCACCACCAGCTTGATGATCCCGGAGCCGATGTCGAGCCCAACTGACCTTTTTTTGCCGCCCAACAAGCCAAATAGAGCCATTGGCAGCCTGGAGTTAGTGGTAGACCGGGCGAGGGCAAACTACAGTAAGGTTGGGCCCTTATCCTGTCAAGCCTCGAACCTACACGAGATTGGATAGCTAAACTACGTTGATTTCAAACACTTAAGGCGCTTCGGAGAGCCCGAGCCAACCACGGCTCGAGAACATCACGGCGGGGGCCACTGACTCCAACGCCTTGACCACAGCGCACTTAGAGTATGTGATCGCAACTGATCCCGCAACCCCGGCCTCTAAGGTAGCGCTGTCGGCCGCGAACACCGCGCCCCAGACCGCGACGTCCTTGGCGGCACCTGGCGTGACCCGCAGGGCCCCACCGACCAGCACGAGACCTCGCCACCGTAGGCCGCCCCGGACCGTGAGGTCCCCGTCCACCAAGAGCGTACCCTGACCGTCCACCCCCGCCAGGGTAGCGGCCCCAACTATATGCACCACAGGCAGATACCCGCCGCATACCTGGTTAGGCTGCGTTCCGCCCCAGTTGGTAGCGACAGTCTCATCACAGCGACCGTCCACTACTGTCGGCCCGATGTTGCTCAACACCGCCGCGCCGGCAACCGAGCGCGTGGCGAGGGAAGCCAGCTCGGCGTACGTGAACCCTCCGGACGAGAAGGCCGCCAGGCCACCTCGCACCGTGTCGAGCCCTACCCGGTTGCTGTCGGGTGGCCCGCAGGGCTCCCAATCCGGGGGCAAGCCATCCCGTCCAGCAATAGAGACCGTGCCCGCTCGGCGGCTGCCCTTCCCCACCGTGAGGGCGGCGACCAGGCCAGGGGCGACCGGCTGAACGCGGGCGAGCACGGCGACCCGCTGTCGTACGGCGGACGCTCCTGGCGGCGGGCCCCAGTCATCGCGCCCGGTCATGTCAATCAAATAGAGCTCGCTGTTCAGCTTGTAGACTTGCCCGCCATAGGCACCGGTGCCGTGCGGGGCGGCCGTCCAGTCCGCCGGGAAGCCGGCCGGCACCATCGCCGAATGGAAGGGATATGGGTCGTGCACATTGTAGGTCCGCGGGTCCCAGGCGCGGAGCACTTCGAGTGCACCTTCCTCCGCCACCCCGAACGCCTGCTGTACGCGAACGCCGCTGCCGCTCAGGCGCCCTTCCTCGAACGCCACGTAGAACATCAACGCGGTGAGTCCCCCTCCCACCACGATCACGACGATGGCGAGAGCGAGCGCCATGCCTCGCTCTCCCCGCGCGTTGCTCACGGGCCTTCGCTAGGGCGGGGGTTGTTGCGGAGAGCCACGCGGGTCACGAGGCTGTCCGATTCGTACTCCAAGCGGTGGGTGCCGGGCGCCCGTACCGGGCGCGCCGTTCTGCCGCGCACCCGGATCTCGATCTGGGCCACCCGGACGGTTGAGCTGGTAGGTGCACCGGTGCTGTCGAAGAACGCGAACGCCACGCCCGCCGGGCCGATGAGAGGGCCGATCAGGGGCTGGACGGTTTCATCCTGGACTTGCTGGCCGAGGTACCACTGCGTGTCCGCCGGGGAGCGATAGACCGCGTACGCCACGCTTTCGAACCCGCGCAGCGGCGCGCCGCGGGTTACGGCACGGAGGTCCGGCGGACCGTCGCTCGACCAGGGCAACTCGACGGTCAGGCGATATCCGGGGCGCGGCTGGTCCGCGTCCGGGCAGGCATCGTCCGAGACCGCGCGAATCCGCCCCCTCCACCAGCGGTCGTCCTCCCGGGTCGCCGGGTCGCCTTCGAAGAAGAGCAGCGCGGAGTCACCGGCGCTGAACGACTGGCGCAGGCCAAGGAGCGGGCGTTGCCGCACGGTCACGGCCAGCGCGCCGTCATCCTGACGGTGCGGGACCGTGCAGAGGAAGGCGAGCTGCCGGGTGGCTCGGATCCGGATCGAGGTCGTCGCCATGGCGGTGATATCGGAATCGCCGGCGTCGAGCTCCCGCAGCTCCGCCGGCAGGATGGCCGCGCTCGCGCGGAGGGTGCGCTCGAGCTCCACCCGCTCCGCCTCCCGCGAGTAGCTGCGCCGCGTCGCGTCGAGCGCTTGCCACAGGCCCGCGGCGACAACGGCGAGCAGCGTCAGAGCCAGCAGCAGCTCGACGAGTGAGAACCCTCGCGGCTTCAGACGCGGCACGAGACCTCGGTTTCGAGGCTGTCCGCACGCCACCCGTGCCGCTCTGTGGGGGAGCTCATGCGCAGCACGATGCGCCAGTGGCCGCTCCCCGCGTCTACGAACCGCCAGGCGATCGAGTCAAGTGGGGCGTCAGCGCTGCCGCGAACCTCGGACCCGGCGGTCCGCGAGGCGCACACCGTAGTGCGGAGGCGTTCCAGACGGGCAGCGGCGAGGGTCGTCACGCGCGTGGCGCGCCGGGCGCGGCCGATCAGGCGGGTGGCGGTGGCTGCGGTAGCGAGGAGGCCGAGCACGCCGACCTCGAGTACGACGAGGGCGATGACGACTTCGAGCAGAGTGAAACCGCGGGGATGGCGCGCCACGCGCCGAACATGCTCCGCCCCCTACCAGTGTCCGGTATCAGAAAACCACGGAACGTGTTCAGCTATTGCAACGCGAGGCGGCCTGAGCTCCGCGCTATTCGCGAAGCTCAGGCCGCCGTGTCTCACGACCCATGTGGACCGGGGTGCTAGTGCGTCAGCGGAACCAGCAGCGGCCAGTACGTGGCGATGTTGAAGTTCGTCGGCTCGACCTCGTAGTAGTGACCCTTCGCGAAGTGGCCCGTCGTCGGGAAGTACGGCGGCGGATTGGTCGCGGCGCACTGGTCGTACGAATACCGCTTCAGGTTACCCGTACCGCTGGCCGTACCCACGGCGCCGCGCTGCTGCTGAATCACGCCACCGGTCAGGTAGAGACAGCCGCGCCCCTTGGCGAGCGTCTGGCACGGCTCCGCGCTGTTCGAGCCCTGGTCGTAGTTCTCCACGGTGAAGTTGCTGAGCGCCAGGAGGGTACCCTGGATGAACTCATCCATCGTGTCGTCCCAGGTAAAGGGATTCGTGCAGCTCGACGACGCGCAGCCCGTCGAGCTGCCCTTGGCCGGGATGGGATCGTTGATGAGGTTGTCGGCGACCACGATATCGGTGCCGCTGAACAGCCCCAGCATGTCCCGGTTCGGGGACGCACACGGCAGCCCAACCCCCGGGTCGGTGACGTACTTGATGTCGTCGGCGATGACGATGTTGTCCGTCGCCGCCAGGGTGATCTGCCCGCGGACCGTGCCGCTGACCGCCACTTTGCCCGTCACGAAAATCACGCCCTTGAAGTTCGGATTGAGGGCGCGGTTGACGGGCCACAGGTAGGCCGCATCCCCGATCGCCGCGCGCGCGGCCGTGACCCGAGGGTCCACGGCACCCGACCACGGCAGCCACATGCCGACGGAGTCGCACGAATTCGCCGGTGAACACGTGCCCGAGGTCGACGTAACGCCCGTCAGGAACTTGCCATGAACCGAAGACGCCGGTATGGAGTCGTTCAGAATCGGATCACCACCGAGGTAGCACCGCCTGCTGGTCCCGCCGGTGATCGCCGCCCCCGCGAGGTCTCCGGTTGTCCCGGCCGCATGGTGAGCGAACTGCTTGAAGTAGCTGTGCGTTCCCGCCAGGATGTGGCCGCAGTTGCGGGACTTGAGCACGCCGTTTGAGGAATACGGAATTGCCACGCCGGTGGCGCTGTAGCCGCCAGTGTCCGCCACCACCCACGCCGCGTAATTGGCGACGGGGGTCCTGACCACCTGGTAGACCCTCATGAAGCCTTCGTCGACGCCGTTGGCAGTCCCGTCGCCGTTCAAGTCCACGGCCACGAACTCGATACGAGTGGTCGCCTGGCCGGCGGTGCCGGACGTCGTGCTCGTGATCGCGGTGTTTCCGATCGTCGCCTGCGCCTGGAGCTTGGTGAGATCGGCGGTCGCCGGGAACGTGATCGCCGGCGCGTTCTCGGTGTAGCCCTGCTTGAACACGCCATAGCTCTTGCCGCTGATCGTCTTGTGGGTCGCGACGGGCCCCCAGAAGGTGACCCCACCGCTGTTGATCGAGATGGCGTCGTTCGAGAACACGGGCCCGAAGATCTGGTCACCGCTACCGAACTGAATGGCTCCCTCGATGTTCGTGAAGTACGCGTACTTGGCGAAGCTCTCCTGATAGATCTCGCCCCGGCGTACCACGCGGTCTCCCTGCGTATTCTTGGTGACCACGACGGCACTGCCGAACACGCCGAACTGGCCGCTCGTCACACCGACGGGACCAAGGTAGGTCCACCGCTTTACGTTCGGGATCAGGGTACCGTTGGCCGAATAGACGGCGACGCCGTTCTCCAGCGTGTTGTACCCGGTGTCGGGATAGAGCGCCCTGGACGCGTTCACCGCCGACCGCGCCTCTTCTAGGCCCGCGTCGGCCGCCGTCTCGAGCACGCTCATGCGGCTGTGGTAGGTCGTGATCAGCGACGTGCTCGAGCCGAGCAACGCCGCGCCCGCGGCCACCGCCGCGATCGCCAACACGACGAGCAGCACCACCACGAGGGCAATGCCTCGCTCGTTACGCAATACCGAACGCATAGGACCTCTCCTCAAGGAGTGACTGAGCCACTGAGTGCCTGGGGCGACAGTGCCGGACTGCAATCCTGCGCCGCCACGGCGTAGTAGTACGTGGTACCGATGCTCACGGAGCCGTCCGTGTACGTGTAGCTCGGCGAGCCCGCCGGGATGCTCACCAGGGGATCGCCCCAATCAGGATTCGTAGACACCCGCCGCCAGACGACGTAGCGCTCGACGTCCTTCTCGCCGGCGACCTCGTCCACCGATTGGGCCCAGGTGAGCTGCACCACGGGGACACCCGCAATCACCACGCGGCTGGCGACGGGCGCGGCGGTGGCAAACGGCGGGTCGCCGCACGACTTCGTGTTGGCTAACCCTGCGTTCGGGAGCCGGATCATGCGCGAGACCTGCCGCTTGCGCTCGTAGCTGCCGGTGCGGCCGTTGGTCACCGTGTAACTCACCCGCACCGCGCGCAGGCTGTCGATGAGCGCGAGCGCACCGGTGTCGCTCGGTGACAGGTGGATCTTGGCCGTATGCTGCAGCGGCAGGCTGCCCGCCGCCACGAGCGTGAGGGACGGCGTACCGCCACCGAACGGCGTGATCAGACGGTAGTACTGGAGGAACGGCACACCCGACGTTTGCAGCACGTTCCGCGCGACCACTTCCGGCGCCAGGTTGTTGACCTTGCGGTACAGCAGGTAGTCGTCCGTGCGGCCGCTCGTCGAGTCCTGGACGAAGTAGAACACGATCGTTTCCGCCGCGCTGTTCGCCCCGCTCACGAAGTACGACGTGTCGGGGTACCCGAAGCTCGTCAGCGGGATCGTCGCCTTCTGCGCCTTGACCAACGCCTGTACCGCGCTGTCGGGCGCGTCCGGGTTGTAGTAGACCGCCGTCACGTCGCCCGGCGTGTTGGTCCAGTAGTTGGCGTTGAAGGCCACGACGTTCGACGACGCGTAGATCATTTGCGGCTGCTGATCCGCCGTCGCCGCCCCCGCGGTGCGCAGGTCCTTCTCCATTTCGTTCAGCACGTAACGCGTGTTCTGGTACATCGACACGCGCTCGGTGCCGAGCTGGAAGCTCTTGCTCTGCGCCCGCAGGAACGACAGCGCGCCCGCCATTACGATCGAGAAGACGAACAACGCCAGCAACATCTCGATGAGCGTCATACCGCGCTCATCGCGCATACGAAGGGTCGTCATGGCGCCGCCACCGTCACCGTGCGGGTGACCGCCGGGTTGACCCCCGGGCCGCTCACCGTCACGGTGACTCGTTTGAAGTCCTGTGAGCCGGCGGTGGTGCGGACGAGCAACGTGGTCCGCGTGAACCCCGGCAGCGTGGGAAAGCTGTTCTCGGTCTTGCCGTATGTCGTATCGAGACCGGCGTAGTCCGGGTCGGACCGCACCTGGTCGATCCGGTCGCTCGCGAGCTGGACAGCCGCCTCCTGGCGATCGCCCGTGGCCGCGACGTTCGTCGTCTTGCCCGTCATCGTCACGAGCCCCACCATCACCACGAGCAGCAGCGTGAGGGCGATGACGACCTCGATCAGGGTGAAACCGCGTTCGTTGTTCATCAGAAGGCCCTCACCCAAGCGCCGAGATTGCTGTAGCGAAACCACGACGCCCGTCCCGTGGCGCGGTCGAGCACGATGGCCCGCGAATCCTGCGGGTAGCCGGAGTACTTCATGCCGCGTCTCGAGGTCAGATAGAAGCCGGCCGCCTCACTCGCGCTGCCGTCCCGGTGGAACACCAGCGCCTGGTAGCCGCCGATCGTCTTTGTGAACGACACGGGCCCGGCGCCGATCGACGCCATCGCGGCGGCGGCGCCCCGCCCGAACACGATGTCGTCGCCGAGCGGTATCCGCCGCACGCGTTCGCCGGCATCCATGGTCCCGCTGTTGTTGTTGTCTTCGTGCACCCGCAACGCGTTCTGCGTCTGATCGAACATCACGATGATGTCGTGCTGCTGGGCGATCGACTGACGCTCGAGCGCTAGCAACGTCATGCCCATGGTTTGCATGGCGCTCTCGACCTTGAACTTGGTCACGTCGATCTTGGGCGCCGCGAAGGCAGCGACCATCCCCAGGATCAACACGACGATCAGGATCTCGATGAACGTGAAACCTCGGCGCGAATCGCGCATGAACTCCTCCTCGGCCCGGGACCATGTACACGTCCCATGCCATGACGTAAGTCATTTATCTGTAATAAGTTGACACATCAGGTCGGCCCCGGGACCGAGCGCAAAACCTCGCACCCATGCAAAGGCTTGCACTACTCGAGGTCGTACTGCCGGAGCTTGTAGAAGAGGGTGCGCAAGCTGATCCCCAGCTTCTGAGCCGCATCTCGTCGGTTGCCCCCGGTCGCCTCGAGCGCCATACCGATGGCCGCCCGCTCGGCAGCCTCGACCGCCTCGCTCAGGGTCCCGGCCCCCGCGTCTGACCGCGGCGCCAGCGCGCCAGGGGAGGTCGTGCGCAGGTCACCGGCCTCCAACACGTCGTCGTCGGAGAGCACGGCGGCCCGCTCGAGCGAGTGCTCGAGCTGACGGATGTTGCCGGGCCAGGGCTGCTGTTCCAACCACGTCAACGCCTCGGCGCTGAGACTCAAGGGACGGCCGAACCGATGCGCCAGCTGCGCCACGAAATGCCGCGCCAGCGGCGCGATGTCCTCGCGTCGCTCGGCCAGGGGCGGCAGGTGAATCGCGATGACGTTCAATCGATCGAACAGATCCTCGCGGAAACGACCCGCGCGGGCTTCAGCCGCGAGGTCCTTGGCCGTGGCCGCGAGCAACCGCACGTCGAGCCGCCGGGTGCGCTGGTCACCGACCCGGCGTATCTCCCCCTCCTGGAGCACGCGCAGGAGCTTCGACTGCAACGGCAACGGGAGCTCGCCGATTTCGTCGAGCAACAGAGTGCTGCCGTCCGCCTGCTCGAAGAGACCGGGGCGATCGGCAGCCGCGCCCGTGAACGCGCCCTTCACGTGGCCGAACAGCTCCGACTCGAGCAACGACTCCGGAATGGCGGCGCAGTTGACTGCCACGAAGGGCTGCGCCGCCCGCGGGCTGGCGCGATGGATCGCCTGCGCGATCACTTCCTTGCCGGTCCCCCGCTCGCCCGTGATGAGCACGGTGCTCTTGTGCCCCGCCACCCGCGCCACCAGCTCCAAGGCTTGTTTCATCGCCGAGCTTTCGGCGATGAGCGCTCTGACGGCCGGGGTGGTGTCGAGCTGTGCTCTTAGTGTCGCGATGGTGTGGCGAAGGCGCTCCCGTTCCTCGGCTTTGCGGAGCGTGAGCACGACCTCGTCTGGCCGGAACGGCTTCGGGATGTAGTCGTAGGCGCCCTCCTTCATGGCGGCGAGGGCCGCTTCCTCTCCTCCGTACGCGCTCATCATGACGATGAGGGCGCCGCCGCCACCCTGCTTGTAGGCGCGCAGGAACGCGAGCCCGTCCATCTCGGGCATCCGCACGTCGCACAGGATCAGATCGAACGGCTCGGCCAGCCCGCGCTTCAGCGCCTTCGCGCCGTCGCTCTCCGACGCGACCTCGTACCCCGCGTCGGCGAGGAGGAGGCCGAGCGACTGGCGGAGCCCCGGTTCGTCGTCGACGATGAGGACGCGGGTCACGGGGCTGCTCGTGGCGCGCGATCGGCGGCCGGGAAAAACATCTTGAATGCCGCTCCGCCCTCGCGCGCGGTATCGACCCAAACCACGCCGCCCATGTCGTCCACGGCACGGGCGACGATGGCGAGGCCCAGTCCGGTGCCGCGCCCTGGGTCCTTGGTCGTGAAGAAGGGGTCGAACACCCGGGCACGGTCTTCGAATGCGACGCCCGGGCCCGAGTCGGCGACGAACACGAGTGCGCCCGATTCTCCGGCGGCAAAGTCGATGCGTCCGGGCCGGCGCGCCGGCTGCCGGGCGAAGCTCGTGCGCGGAGTATCGGTCTCCCGCCGTGGGAGCGCCCGGCCCGGCTCGAAGTCCCAGCGCCGCGCGCCGAGGACCACGATACCCCGGGGGGCGGCGTCGACGGCGTTCAACACGAGGTTCACGATCACCTGCTCCAACAGATGGGCGCGTCCAAGGATTTGCGGGACCTCCTGCGAAACCTCGAGCCTGGTGGACACCGACCGCAGGACGCCCTGCGCCATGAGGAGCCCGTGAGCGCCCTCGACGACAGCCCCGGGCTCGATCGGGACCAGGGCCTCCTCCTGGGGGCGCGCGTAGTCGAGGAGGCTTCGCACAATGTGATCGATTCGGTCCACCTCACGGCTCAACCCCGCCACGACATCTGGATCGGCGCCCCGGCGCCGCAGGACCTCAAGGTAGGTCCCCATGGCACCTAGCGGATTCCCCACCTCGTGGGCGATGCCCGCGGCCAGCCGGCCCACACTCGCGAGCTTCTCGGAGCGAACGAGCTGGCTCTGGGCATCGAGCAGGTGGTCGGTCATGCGGTTGATCCGCTCCCCAAGAATCTGGAAGTCTCGGGTTTCCGCGCTCTCCGCCCGGGCCGCGAAGTCGCCGCCGGCGACCGCGTCGGCCACGGCCACCAGTCGCTCCACCGGCCGGAGCACGAGACGACTGATCAGGTAGCGGCCGAAGACAATGAAGAGGACGATGTCGAGCGGCACCACGAGTACCATGAAAGGCAGTGCCCGCTCGGGGGCGAGGGCGGCCACCAGGAGGACGGTCGTCACGCCGAGGAGTAGGGCCGCGGCCGCGAGGAACGCCAGGTTGAAGAGGAGCTCCGTACGGAGCCACGGTTTAACCGTCATTAGAGGCATCAATAGGTACAAGAAAAGAGCGGCGGGGAAAGCCCCGCCGCTCTTTCTAGCTCAGCTCAACCGAGAAAGCTTACCGGCAAACCGGCGCGCCTTCGGGATCCGCCGTCGTGGCCGGAGCCGCCGGAGCCTGCGCACCCACGTAAATCGCGCAGCTCTTGGTCGTGTTCTGGTTCGTGATGCTCGCGGTCCACCCAGCCTGGGTGCCCGTGCCGACCTGCGGCGCCGCCAGCGTGTTGCCGGTCGTCGCGCAGAACGCGACCGTGCCTGCCGTCGGCGGATTGGCACAGGCGACGTTGGTGCTGTACTTGACCGAGTCAGCGAAGTAGGCCTCTTCCGCGGTGACTAGATTACGCAGGTCGGACTTCATCGACGCGATGTAGGCCTTCTCCTTCGTGTTCGCGAACTTCGGGATCGCGATCGCGGCCAAGATGCCGATAATCACGACCACGATCAGAAGCTCAATGAGCGTAAAACCCTTGCGGTTCATCCAAAACCCCCTAGTGAAAGCCGGTGACGGTAAGTGCTATCAGCCGAAGCCCAAGTTCAAGCAAGGGGTATGCCGAATCAGGGGTTGCTGGGTAACTATCTACTGCACAATCACTTACCATGATCGGCCCTGGTCCCGCAGCCCGCCGCAAGGCGGCAGAATCTCGCCTTTTGCAAGCGTCCCCGCCGGACGCAACAGAACGGTACATGCGCCCCCTGCGACGAAAAAAGAGCGGCGGGGAGAACCCCGCCGCTCTTTCTAGCTCAGCTCAACCGAGAAAGCTTACCGGCAAACCGGCGCGCCTTCCGGATCCGCCGTCGTGGCCGGAGCCGCCGGAGCCTGCGCACCCACGTAAATCGCGCAGCTCTTGGTCGTGTTCTGGTTCGTGATGCTCGCGGTCCACCCAGCCTGGGTGCCCGTGCCGACCTGTGGCGCCGCCAGCGTGTTGCCGGTCGTCGTACAGAACGCGACCGTGCCTGCCGTCGGCGGATTGGCACAGGCGACGTTGGAGCTGTACTTGATCGAGTCAGCGAAGTAGGCCTCTTCCGCGGTGACCAGATTACGCAGGTCGGACTTCATCGACGCGATGTAGGCCTTCTCCTTCGTGTTCGCGAACTTCGGGATCGCGATCGCGGCCAAGATGCCGATAATCACGACCACGATCAGAAGCTCAATGAGTGTAAAACCCTTGCGGTTCATCAAGAAACCCCCCTCGCGAGAGCCGGTGACGTTCTTCCTGATCAGCGTGTACGGACCGGGGCAAGCCATATGCCGATCATGGCCGAAGGCAGCTAACACGTTACGCCACAACGACCAACGCGATTCTGAGTACTTGTTTCAAACTGCAAGAATCCGTGCATCGTGCGAGATATCGTGCCAGACGCAAGAGCGGCTAGATGTCACAAGCCTTTGGGCCGCATGATCTTGTTGGCTCGAGCCACCAGTGAGTCCGCGGTCGCGGTGTCGCCCCGAGCCAGGGCCGCACCCGCCTCAAAGCGATAGTAATGCTCGCACCGGTAGCACAGCTCATCGAGCTTCGCGAGCAGCGAGTCCGCCGTGCTGGGCCGTCCGAGCATGAACGCTGCGTCCGCACCGGTCACATAGATCCACGGCATCTTGTCATAGATCCGCTCGGCAATACGGAATGCCGCGAGCGCTTTCTCAGGCTGATGCCGACTCAGGTACAATCGCACCATACGCGCCGGCCCATCGAACGAGCGAGGCGAATCTTGAAACTCGCTCAGGACCACCGTCGCTTCGTCCCGCCACACCGGCACACGGACGGCCGCCCGGACTCCCCCCGCCACGGCCAGCGCTACGGCCACGGCCAGCCACCCGCGGGGGGCGGCGGTCGGAAGCCAGGCGCCGAGCGCGAGCGCGAGGCCGGCGGACGGGAGGTAGAGTGTGCGCTCGGCAACCAGCACCCCGACCGGAAACAGCAGGTTCGCGACGGGTGAGAGGGCGATCCCGATCCACCCGAGAGCCCAGGCCTCCACCTTCCGGCCGCGGCGCCACGCGAGATAGACGAGCCCCACCCACAGGGCGACGCAGGCCAGGCCGGCCACGAACCGCACATCGAACGGCGAATCGACGAGTGTGCGCTCGGCAGGCGAGTAGTCCACGCGCAGTGTCGCGGGGAAGACGAGGAGCCGTGCGACGTCAGCGAATGCGGCGACGGCCGTCCAGCGAATCGCCAGCGGATCGGCCCCCACGAAAACCGGGGCGATGTTGTAGATCGCGGCGTAGGCATGCAGCACCGACCACCGCACCACGCCATATACGAGCGCGAGCCCGATCCAGCCTGTCACGTACTGCGCGACACGCCTCCGGGTCGGGTGCGCAAGACCGAGCACCCAGGCCCAAATTACGAGCCCCGGCACCACCGCCGCGTTCTCCTTGGAGAGCAGGCCGCCGGCGAGCGCGGCCAGGCTCCACCACGGCTGGTCGGCGACGAGCGCCGCGTACACGGCGAGCAACGCGAACAGCGCGGCCATCAGTTCCGCGCGCCCGACCACGTTTGCCACCGCCTCGACGTGTACGGGATGGGTGGCGAAGAGCAGGCCGGCGACGAGCGCCGCCCGGTCGCTGCTCAGACGCCGCGCGAGCAGAGCGACCGCCACCGACGCGCCGGCGTGCCACATCACGTTCACCGCGTGGAACCATACGGTCGCGCCCCCGCTGATGCGCAGGTCGAGGGCGTAGCTCGCAATGGCAAGCGGACGGTACAGGCCGGCGCCAAGCTGCGGGGGCGAATAGGGCGCGAGGAATGCCCGCCAGATCGCGCTGGGCGACAGGAGCAACGGGTTGTAGACGATGATGGGGATGTCGTCCCAGGCCCAGCGGTTCCCCAGCGCGCCGACGTACACGACGACGGCGCTGGCGGCGACCGCCAGGTAGAGACGCGCCGCGCTCGCGCGGGGGGCGTCGCTAGGGACGGGTGAGGCGTCGGGCATGTGCGAGGAGGGTGTCGGCGACGGTGGGACTGCCGAGCCGTCGGGCAACAGTCGCTTCGGTCTCATAGAGGCTCCTGCACGGATTACAGAACCGGTTCACCCGCATGAAGAAGGAGTCCGCGACGCCATACTGCTCCAGCATGAGCGCGGCGTGGGCGCCGAGCATGTAGGGGCGGGATTCCAGCGGGAAGGTGTCGATCGCGACCCGGGCGGCCTGGAGCGCCTTCTCGGGCTTGCTCTGCTCGAGGTAGATAGACGCCATGATCATCGGCCCGACGTACGAGCGCGGCGAGTCCTCGAGGATGCTGAGGGTGGCCGTGACGTTGGTCTCCCAGACGGGCACGCGGAGCGCGCTGCGTATGCCCCCGAGCACGGCGAGCGCCGCCACCAGAAGCATCAGCGGACGTCCGCGCAGCTGCCGCGCGGCCCCGCCCACCGCGATCGCCAGTCCCACGGACGGGAGGTACAGCGTCCGCTCCGCGATCAGGATTCCCACCGGAAACAGCAAGTTGGAAACAGGAGCGAACGCGAACGGCACCCATCCCAGCCCGAACGCCTCGATCTTGCGCCCACGTTGCCACGCGACGATCGCGAGGCATACCCAAACCAGGCCGCACAGCAAGCCGATCACGAAACGCGGATCGAACGGGCTGGTCACGATCGAGCGCTCGTTGGGTGAATAGTCCGCCCGCAGCTGGAGCGGGAACACGAGCAGGCGGAAGATGTCGGACCAGGCCGCAACCGCGGTGAGGCGAGCGGGAGTCGGGTGCTGCCCGACAAACACGGCCGCGATGATGTAGGCGGGGTCGTACTGCCGCAGCACGAGGTGCCGCACCACTCCGTAGGCCGCACCCGCGACTACCCAGCTCGCACAGAACACGAACATGGCGCGCCTGGGCGGCCGGCCGATACCCGCTGCCCAGGCCAACGCGATGAGGCCGGGGGCCACGGCTGCGTTTTCCTTGCACAGCAGCGCCAGGATCCAGCACGCCGTGCTCCACGCAACGCTGCGGCGCTCGATGGCCGCGTACAGCATGAGCAGCGTGAATACCGTCGCCATCAATTCAGCGCGGCCGACGACCTGCGCGACCGCTTCAACGTGCAGCGGATGTACCGCGAAGAGCACGCCCGCCACGAGCGCGGCTGTCGTGTTGATCCAGCGTCGCGCGAGCACGGACACGAGCACCGATGCGGCCGCGTGCCACAGGATGTTCACGGCGTGGAACAGCGCCGGGCCGTCCAGGTGCCAGTCGAGCACATAGGTCGCGACCGTCAGGGGCCGGTACAGATAGGCGCCAACCTCGGGAGGCCAATAGGACGTCCCGAAGGCTTTCCACCATCCGTCGGACGAATGGACGAGGGTGCTGCCGAGGATGATCTGCAGATCGTCGAGCGCCCAACGGTTCGACAGGGCGCCGAGGTAGACGAGGATGGCACAGGCGGCGACGGCCCCGTACAGGCGCCAGGACTCCCGATCCATTGTCACCGCTGGTGCGCCCGTGACGCGTGGGCCAGGAGCGAGTCCGCGACGGCGTCATCGCCGAGCCGGCGTGCGAGATCGGCCTCGATGCGATAGTAGCCGAGACAGGCGTTGCAGATGCGATCGCCTTGAACCAACAGCTCGGCCGCCTGCGCGGGCCGCCCGAGCTTCAACGCCGCATGCCCCCCCACGATGTAGGATCGCGCGTCCCAGGGGACCATACGAATCGCAATCTGAGCCGCTTGGAGGGCCTTCTCATCTTGCCGATCGATGAGGAGGAGCGACGCCGACAGCATGAATCCGAGGTAGGAATGAGGCGAGTCCCTCATGACGCTTTGGATGACGGAGTTCTCATCCCGCCAGACGGGGACCCGCAGCGCGCTACGCACGCCCCCCGCGACCGCCACGGCGGCCACGAGGACCGCGAGTCCTCGCCCGCGCAGCTCCGCAGCCAGTGCGCCCACGGCCACGGCAAGGCCAACCGATGGCAGGTACAGGGTCCGCTCGGCGACCAGCACCCCGATTGGAAACAACAGATTCGCGACCGGCGCGAAGGCCAGCGCGAGCCAAGCGATCCCAAACGCCTCCACCCGCCGGCCCCGCCGACGCGCCAGCATGAACCAGAGCACCCATGCGGCCAGCGATATGACACCGGCGAGGACCCGCCCATCGAAGATGCTCGTCACCGCCGTGCGCTCCGCCGGCGAGTAGTCGATCCGCAGCTTGAGCGGCAGGACGAGCAAGCGCGTCACGTCGGCTAGCGCGGCGATCGCCGTGAGGCGCACGGTTGTGAGCGGCTGGCCGACGAACACGGGAGCGATGAAGGACGGATAGGCCTGGAGAACGTGCTCCCTGAGCAGCGCGTAGCCGATGCCGGCCACGGCCCACCATGCCGCGAACACCCCCATGCGACCCGGGGCGGGGCGCGAGAACCCGAGCACCCACGCCGCCCCGATCAAAGCAGGCGCGACGATCGCGTTCTCCTTGCTCAGCAGGCCAAGGATCCAGCACGCCGTGCTCCACGCGACGCTGTGCCGCTCCACGGCCGCGTACACTGCCAGCAGGGTGAACGCCGCCGCCATCAGCTCCGAGCGCCCCACCACGCTCGCCACCGCTTCGACATGCACGGGGTGAACGGCGAACAGCACGCCGCCGACGAGAGCCGCGGCGGCGCCGCACCAGGTGTAGAGCAGCGCGGCCACGAGCACGGAGACGCCCGCGTGCCACGCCACGTTGACCGCATGGAACAGCGCGGGACCGTCCAGGTGCCAGTCCAGCACGTAGCTGGCGACGGTGAGGGGCCGGTAGAGCTGGCCGCCCTGCTCTCGGTTCCAGTAGGGGTGCACGAAAGCGCTCCACAACCCGCTCCACGAATGCACCAGATCATTGTACGTGACGATCTCGAGATCGTCTCCGCCGAACGTGTTCCAGAGCGCGCCGATGTACACGACGACGGCGCAGGCGGCGACCAGGAGGTAGACCTGCCTACGGCTCACTACGGACTCCGAAGAGCGCCCCGCCGTTGGCCCAGCGGCGCCGCAGCTCGAACCGCGCCGGATAGGCGGTGAGCAGGCGCTGCAGCTCAGTGAGCCCGCCCTCGTCTCCCGCGGCGACGAGCAGGTGGGTCACGCCCTGACGGTCGAGATAGGCGCGGTGCACGGCCGGAGGCGGCTCGAGCACCTGATTCCCGCGCATGCGGTAGACGTAGAGGGGCACGGCCAGCCGGCGCGTGTAGAGCCACACCAGGGGGTCGTGGTCGGTGGCTACCACGGCGTTCTGAGGAAGGGAATCGAGCGCGGGGAGCATGTCGCCCAGCGTGTCGGACATCCGGGCGGCGGCGAGATCCCACCATTGATGGGCAAAGCCACGCGCCTCGTAGCGCGCGTAGCCGCCGACGAGAATCGCCGCCAGCACCGCGACGGGTATGCGCAGGCGGGTATGGCGCCACAAGGCGACCGCGCCAGCCGCCCAGCCGAGGGCGATCCATGGAAGGACGGCCCAGAGAAATCGATCCGGCGGCACGGGCCAGCACGCGAGCAGCGCGAGGTACAACACGAGAGCGCCTCCGATCGCCGACCGGCGAGCGAGCTCGACGAGCCCGTAGAAGCCCACGGCGAGCGCCGCGATGCCGCACGCGTAGTATGCGGGGCCCGTCACCGTCCAACTCAGCGTCAGCACGCCGAGCGGGCGGACGAGATCCGTCACGCGCGCTCCCACCATTGCGACGCCGGAACCCGCTACCAGCTCGAGGTAGGATCCGTAGTCCGACCCGATGATGGGGTCGATGCCGCCCTGGTGGATCATCACCCAGGCCCCCCACCCGAGCCCCGCCACGATGGAGGGAGCCGCCGCCAGGGCCACGCGGCGCCAACCGGCCGCCCGTCCCTCCTGGACGCGGTGGACGTGCGTGAAGTAGGTCCACACGACAACCCCCGCGGCCACCGCGCCGCCCAGCGACCGAGCGAGAAATGCGAGCGCCGCCGCCGCTCCCGAGATCAAGGCCGCGGCGTCCGGGGAGAACCGGCCCGGCGTCGGGCGATCCGCGAAGATCACGGCCACCGCGACGAACAGCGTGAAGACGGGCTCCGAGAGCAGCACCGTCAAGACCGTGAGGCACGGAATCGACAGAGCGGCGGCCACGACGACGCATCCGGGCAGCCAGGCAGGCCCACCGATCAGCCGAATGCGCATCGCATGCCACACGATCAAACCGGACGATGCCGCGGCGCACAGCATGTTGAAGGCCTTGCCGACGAGCGCAGCGGTCGACACGGGCCATAAGCCGAACAGCGGCGACAGGATGACCGGATACAGCGGCGGGTAGTGCACGGCGACCGGCCGGCCCGGCAGGTTCGGATGCACGTACCCGAGACCGTGCGCCAGGGCCCAGGCGAGATTGGCGTATTGTGCGTCGTCGTAGAAGACGCCTACGAGGTGATGGTTCGACGTGAGGAGGCCGCCCGCGAGGGTCGCGAGGGCAGCGGCCAGCCCGGCGCGGCGAGGAGTCAGCATCCGGCGGTCACGACCGATGTTCGGCGATGCGCGCCGCCAGGTGCCGGGACAACCAATCCGACCAGACGGTCCGGCCCCGCCACCGGGCCTCCATCACCGCCGCCTGGTAAAACGTCACGCAGTTCACGCAAGTCGAGTCGACGTGGGCGATCAGCGAATCGACCAGCGCAACCCGGCCGAGGCGAAACGCGACCTCCGCCGCGTGCAGGGTCAGCCGGTTGTCCGAGGGAAGGAGGCGCGCGGCGCGACGGTAGGCCTCAAGCGCGTCGTCGAGGCGACCTTCGGTCTCCGCGTACCGCGCGGCGATCGCCGGACCGAAGTACGAGCGTGGCGAGTCCCGCACGACGCTCTGGTACACCGTTTCGGTGCTCTCCCACACCGGCACGCGCAGCGCCACGCGCACGCCACCGGCGACCACCACCAGCGCGACGGCCGCGTCGGCCCAACGGCGGGCGGCGGCGCCGATGGTCGGTCGCCATGCCGCGAGCCCTGCCCCCACGGCCAGCGCGAGGCCGACCGACGGCAAATAGAGGGTCCGCTCGGCCACCAGGACGCCGGACGGAAACACCAGGTTCGACACGGGGGCGAGCGCGATGCCGATCCATGCGACGCCGAATGTCTCGACCCGCCGGCGGCGGCGCCACAGCGACCACAGAAGCCCACCCCACAGGAGGAGGCAAGCAAGGCCCGCGAGGAAGCGCGGATCGGCCACGCTGGTGACGGCGGTCCGCTCCATGGGGGAGTAGTCGGCGCGGAGGTGCCACGGAAACACGAGCAGGCGCGTGACGTCCGCCAGGGCTGCCACCGCGGTGAGCCGCACGCCCAGCGGCGACTGGCCCAGGAAGACGATGGCCAACCCCGCGGTGACCGGGTACGGCCGGAACACGGCGTACCGCAGGAGCGCCCACGCGATGCCGATCGCGCACCACACGCCGACGTACGCCGCGATGCGCCGCCGCGCCGGGCGGCCGAACCCGAGCAGCCAGGCCGTACCCACCAGCGCTGGGACGACGACCGCATTCTCCTTGCAGAGGAGCCCCAGCGTCCACGCCACCGCGCTCCAGACGAGACGGTCGTTCTCCACGGCAAGCCACACCGCGAGGATCGTGAAGAGCGCGGCCAGGAGCTCGGCGCGCCCTACGACGTTGGCCACGGCCTCGACGTGCGCCGGATGGACCGCGAACAACGCGCCGGCGATGACGCCCGCCGTGAGGCCGGCCCAGCGCCGGGCGAGAAGCGCGACCGCGGCGCTCACCCCGGCGTGCCACGCGATGTTGACGCCGTGGAGCCACCAAGCGCGCCACGGCGCGATAAGCCAGTCCAGGGTGTACGTCGCGAGGACGAGGGGCCGGTAGAGGTGCCCGCCGCGCGGCGGCGGCCAGTACGGCACCGCGAACGCGCGCCAGAATCCACTCGCGCGGTGGACAAGGCCGTTGTCCTCAACGAGGGGAACGTCGTCCCAGGCGAAGCCGTTCGCGAGCGCGCCCAGGTAGATGACCGCGGCGAGCGCCGCGATCGCAGCCGCGAGCCGTCGCGCGGCGGCGCCGTCCTCAGCGCCGCCCGGCACTATCGGGGCGAAACAGGTTGTACCGGAGAATGTGGAAGAGTGCCGCGACGCCATCGCGCCAAGTGATCTTCTTTCCCTCCGCGTAGGTGCGGCCACTGTAGGAAATGGGCAGCTCCCAGATCCGCGCGCCCGCCTGCGCAAGCCGCGCGGTGATCTCAACTTCGAAGCCGAACCGGTTGGCGGTGAGCGGCAAGCGTTTCATCAAATCGGCCCGGACCAGCTTGTAGCACGTCTCCATGTCCGTCAGGTTCAGGTTCGTGAACATGTTGGACAGGAGGGTCAGTACCCGGTTCCCGACCGCATGCCAGAAGTAGAGCACGCGATGCGGGCCGCCCTGGAAGCGGGAGCCGAAAACCGCGTCGGCCCTTCCGTCCAGGATGGGTTTCAGCAGCGTGGGGAGCTCATCGGGATCGTACTCGAGGTCCGCGTCCTGGATCACGACGACGTCGCCCGTGGCGAGGGCGATGCCCGACCGGATCGCGGCGCCCTTGCCCCGGTTTACGGGGTGGCGCTGCAGCGCGTCGAGCCGGCCCGCGCCCCGGAGCCGTTCGAGCACGCTGTCCGAGCCGTCTACCGATGCGTCGTCGATGGCAATCACCTCGATCTGCAGCGGCACCGCGCGCACCCGTTCTACTACCTGCTCAATCGTCGTTGCTTCGTTGTAGACGGGAATCAGAACCGACAGCTTCACGCCTCCGTCCCCGCCCCAGCCCCCGTCCCTGCGACCGTCTTGGTCACGCCGTCGTAGCGGCTCAGCTTGCGATACAGGGTCGATGGGTCGATACCGAGCACCTCCGCCGCGCGGGTCTTGTTGCCGCCTTCGCTCTGCAGCACCCACGTGATGTAGGCTTGTTCGATCACATCGAGCGTGGGGTTCACGTGCGGGCGCTCCGCTACGAGCGGCTCGGCCCGCCGCTCACTGATCTTGGCGGGCATGGCATCGAGCCCGATCGTCTCGCCCTTGGTCAGCACCCCCGCTCGCTCGAGCGCGTTCTCGAGCTCTCGCACGTTCCCCGGCCAGTCATAGCTCATGATCGCATCGAAGGCTTCGGCATCGAGCCGTTTGGGCGGCTCGCCGCGCTCGACCGCGATGCGCTCGAGGAATGCCTTGACGAGGATCTCGATATCGTCGCGGCGGTCGCGCAGCGGCGGCAGGTGAATCGCGATCACGTTGAGGCGGTAGTACAAATCGGTGCGGAAACGGCCGCGCTTGATGTCCTCTTCCAGGTCGCGGTTCGTCGCCGCCACCACGCGGACGTCCACGGGGATCGCTTCCGTCCCGCCCACCGGGATCGCTTCCCGCTCCTGCAGCACGCGGAGCAGCTTCACCTGCGTGGCGGGCGACATCTCGCCGATCTCATCGAGGAAGAACGTGCCGCCGCGTGCGGCCGCGAACAGGCCCTGTTTGTCGCGAACCGCGCCGGTGAATGAGCCTTTCACGTGCCCGAACAGCTCCGACTCGAGGAGGCTTTCGGGCAGCGCGCCGCAGTTGATCGACAGGAATGGGCCTTCGCTGCGCGTCGAGAGCTCGTGGATGTAGCGGGCGATGACCTCCTTGCCCGTCCCCGACTCTCCCTGAATGAGCACCGTGCTTTCGGTCGGGGCAACCTGTTCGGCCAGCCTCAGGACGTCCTGGAAGGCGCGTGCCTTGCCCAGAGGCTTGTCCAACCCGGAGCGCTCGCGGCGGCGGATCTCCTGCTTCAGCTGCTTGTTCTCTGCCTTGAGACGCCGCACCTCTCCGGCGCGGCGGCACAGCGCGACGATCTCGTCGTTGGAAAAGGGCTTCTGGACGTAGTGGAACGCGCCTTCGTTCACCGCCTGGATGGCGCTCTGGAGGGATGCTTGGGCGGTCATGAGGATGACCGGCGTCTCGGGGTCCTGCTCCTTCACGGCAGCCAGGATCTCGATTCCGGTCACGCCGGGCATCTTGATGTCCGTCAAGACGATATCCGGGGCGGCCGTCTTGATCTGCTCCAGGCCCGCCTTGCCTCCCTGCGCGGTGATGACGTCGAACCCCTCGTTCTTGAGGAGGATGCGCAGGGTGTCGAGGATGCCCTGCTCGTCGTCGACAACGAGGATCGAGGGCTGTGCGCTGTCGTGCATGTTTACGCAACCCGTTTGCGAGCAAAAGGTTACCGGAAATGCCCGGGAGGACGCAGCGCTAACATTGGAGAATGTCTCGCAGAGTGCAAGACGGAGGGTGGGCTAGGCGAGCGCCGGTGCCGGTTGCTCCACCCGCGCTCTGGCGGGGAAATGGATGGTGAAGGTTGTCCCCCGTCCTGCAACGGATTGCACGAAGACGATTCCGCGATGGGCGTCCACGGCGCGTTGGACGATGGCCAGGCCAAGTCCGGTGCCACCCCCCGCCGCCCGACCGGTAACGAACGGCTCGAACAAGCGGGGCCGCACGGTCTCCGGAATGCCCGGGCCGTTGTCGCTGACGCGGAGGAACACCGGGTTCTCGATTCCCGCGCCACCTGGCAATTCGCGCGCGTCCGAGCGGCCCGTTTGCACGACGACCTGGGCGCCGGCGCCCGCGGCCTGGACGGCGTTCAGGACGAGGTTCGAGACCACGCGATGCAGCAGGTCTTCATCGCCTTCCATGGAAGCGACCTCGCCCTCGAGCGTGATACGCGCATCGGCGGCGCAGTCGGGATGCTCGCGCACCACGCGAATCGCGGCGGCGGCCACGCGCTGCAGGTCCAGGGGGCGGCATTCGGTCACGCGGACGCGCGAGAAGTCGAGGAATTCCGACAGCAGGCGTGTCAGCCGGTCGCTTTCGCGCACGATCAGTCCGGCCAGGACGTGGTCGTCGGCGTTGGAGCGTTTCGGGCGGGCGAGCTGCTCCACCGACGAGCGGATGGAGGCGAGCGGGTTCTTGATCTCGTGCGCCAGGCTGGCCGACAGCTCGGCCACGGCTTCCAGGCGCTCGGTGCGGAGGTGCAGCTCCTCCAGCCGTTTCGAGTCGGAGATGTCGGTGAAGATGGCCGTGACGCGTGGCGGCCCTGCGGGCGGCGCTTCGAGGGTCGTGGTGGTCACGCCGATGGGGAACGTGCGGTCGGGGCGGCGCACCGTGGCTTCGACGCGCATGGCGCGCACCCCGCGACGGGCGGTGGCCGTGATCGCGGCCCAGAATTCGGGGGCCATGCGCGCGAACTCCGGCATGATCGGCCGCGTGCGCCAGTCGCGCTCGTGGAAGCCGAGGATGTGCTCGGCGGCCGGATTGCAATACAGGAGGAGGCCGTCGCCGTCCACCGTTACAACACCGGTCGGGATGTTCCGCAGCACGTCCGACGCTTCGAGCCTCGCCTGACGCAGCTCCCCGGCGAGCGCGACGCGCTCCGCCTCCATGACCGAGACCCGGCTCGAGAAGTACGCCGTGACGGCGGCAACGGCCGCGAACAAGGCAAGCTGGACCCCGATGTTCGGCGTCATCGCGGTGCGGTGGCCGAAGAAGACGTCGGCCAAATACACCATGCCCACGAGCACCGTGACGAGACCCGTGTTGGCGGGCGGCATGAGGACCGCGGCCACCGCGATGAGCGGCACGTAGAGCGACGTGAAGTCGCTCTGGGGTCCGCCGGTCATATGGACCACGGCCGTCACGAGCGCCGTGTCGAAGAGCGCCTGGAGGTATACGAAGGTCGGACCCGGCGCTCGGTCCCGGACATGCGTGTACCAGTACGACGGGATGGTGACGACGACGGCGGCTACGAGCAGGAGCGAAGCGACGAGGATATCCGTCGGGGTGGCGACCGTGACGCGGAGCGCCGCGCTCAGATAGATCGCGATCGCCACGCACATCCGCCCGATGTAGACCGAGCGGAGGAGGGCCCGGGGACTCGGCATCGCCGACGCCCGCGTCCGCCGGCCGAGCCAGCTCATGCGCTTCGCGCCCTGCTACCGCGCGGTGGCGGGTGGCGTCGCGCCCCCCTCACGCCGCGCCCGGCCGCCCCGTTGCTTGGCCTTGAGCTTCTTGCGTCGCCGGCTATTGCCATAGGTGCCGCGAAAGATCTTGCCGCGGCTGCTGCGGAGGTCGCCCTTCCCCATAAGGAGCTCCAGTCGGATGTGGTTGGTCGGTAAGGTATGTGTCCGCCACGGCACGAACCAGTCGGCGCCGCCGATATTAGATTCCGGCCCATGACTTGTCATGCCTGCGGTGCCACCCTCGCGCCCACGGCGCGGTTCTGCCACAAATGCGGCGCTGCCACTCAGGGCGCCACCCCGACCGGCTGGCGCGCGGGCCTCCCCTGGGCCCTCGCCGGTGCCGCGCTCGGCGCGCTCATCGCGGTCGTCGGCCTCCGCTTTTCGGGAAGCTCAGGCGGTGGATCCTTCGAAAGCCAGAGCGCTCCACCACCCTTTGCCGGAGCGCCGCCCATGGCCGGCGGCGGGGGGGGCGGAGGCGGCATGGCCCCGCCGGACATCAGCCGGATGTCGCCCGAGGAACGCGCCAACCGGCTGTACAACCGCATCATGACGCTGCATTCCGCGGGCAAGACGGACAGCGCGGAATTCTTCCTGCCGATGGCCCTGCAGGCCTACGCCATGCTGCCCGCGCTGGATATCGACGCGCGCTATCATGTGGGAGTGCTGCATCTGACGGGAGGCGATGCCGCGGGCGCGATGGCGCAGGCCGACACGATTCTGCGCCAGGCCCCGACGCATCTGTTCGGATTCGTGCTCCGTGCGCACGCGTCCGAGCTGCGCAAGGATCCGAGCGGCGTCCAGCAGGCCTATCGCGATTTCCTGCGCAACGAGGCCGCCGAACGGGCGCGCCAGTTGCCGGAGTACGCCGACCACGCCCAGAACCTCGACTCGTTCCACGAGCAGGCCGCGCAAGCCACGAAGGGTGCCGGGAAGGCCGGGACGTAAGCCCCCGTCCCGGTCCCGCTCTCTTCGTTCCTACCGTTACTGAACCGCGTTGACCATGTCGAAAATGGGCAGGTACATCGCGACCACCATGCCGCCGACGATCACGCCCAGCACGACGATCATGATCGGCTCCATGAGGGAGAGCAGCGCGCTCACGGCCGCGTCCACTTCCTCGTCGTAGAAGTCGGCGATCTTCGACAGCATCTCGTCCAATCCGCCGGTCTGTTCGCCCACGGCGATCATGGAAATCACCATAGGCGGGAAGACCTTGGACTTTTGCAGGGGCGCGGCGATGGTCTCACCGCCCGCGATCGACGCGCGCGACTCCATCACCGCGTTGTGGATCACCATATTGCCGGCGGTCCGGGCCGTGATCTCGAGGCCGTCGAGGATGGACACGCCGGACGAGATGAGGGTGCCGAGGGTGCGGGTGAAGCGGGACACGGCGGACTTCCGGATCAGATCGCCGAGCACGGGCATGTGCAGCAGCAACGTGTCGATCTGAAGCTTGCCCGGCGGCGTCTTGTAGTAGCGGGTGATCCCGATGCCGATGCCGATGATCGCGCCGCCCATGGCCCACCAGTAGTGCTTGAGCAGGTTGCTCGCGCCGATCACGATGCGCGTCGGCAGGGGCAGCTCGAGGTTCACTGACGCGAACATGTTCTGGAACGTCGGGATTACGAAGATCAGCAGCACGGTCACGGCGATCGCGGCGACCGACATGATCACCGCCGGATAGACCATGGCGCCCTTCACCTTGCGGATGATGGCGTCGTTCTTCTCGAGGAACTGGGCGAGCCGCAGCAGGATGGTGTCGAGAATACCGCCGGCCTCGCCGGCGGCCACCATGTTGACGTAGAGGTCGCCGAACGCCTTCGGATGCTTGCGGAGGGCGTCGGCGAGCGTGTGGCCGCTCTCCACGTCGTAGACCACCTGGCGCGTCACGTCGGCCAGGATCTTGTTCTCCGTCTGCTGGGCCAGGATGTCGAGCGCCTGGACCAGGGGCAGGCCGGCGTTGATCATGGTGGCGAACTGGCGGGTGAGCACCACGACGTCGCGCGTCTTGATGCCGCTGCCGAACTTGAAGCTGATCTTGAACTGCTTGGGCGCCTGCCGCACCTGCACCACGAGCATGCGGTTCTTGCGCAGGTGCGCGACGACGTCGTCCTTCGACGGAAGGTCGACCTCGCCTTGCTGCAGCTCCCCTTTCAGGGTGCGCGCGGTGTACTGGAATACCGGCATGACGTCCTCCCGTAGGCCCTATCGGCGGGCGGCCACCTTCTGTTGTCCGCTCGGCGTCGCGGTTCCAACCGGCTCCCGCTCGTCCATCGGGGGCTCGCCGATCATGCGCAGGAATTCGTTCGGGCTCGAGCTGACGCGGAGGCACTCCTCCTTGGACACCTCGCGGCCCATGTAGAGCTGGTACAGCGAGTCGTTCAGGGTCTGCATCCCGTATTTCTTCCCCGCCTGCATCGAGGACTCGATCTGGTGAACCTTGTCGTCCCGGATGAGTGCCCGGATCGCCGGCGTGCACACCATGATCTCCGCGGCCATCACGCGCCCCCGGCCCGTCACCTTCTGCAGCAACGTCTGGGTGAGCACGCCCTCCAGCACGAACGCGAGCTGGGCGCGGATCTGCGATTGCTGGTGCGCCGGGAAGATGTCGATGATGCGGTTGATGGTCTCGGCCGCCGAGTTGGTGTGCAGCGTGGCGAAGGCCAGGTGGCCGGTCTCGGCGATCGTGAGGGCGGCCTGGGTCGTCTCGAGGTCTCGCATTTCGCCCACCAGCACCACGTCGGGATCCTGGCGCAGCGCGTACTTGAGCGCGGCCGCGAAGCTGTTCGTGTCGGTCCCCACCTCTCGCTGATTCACGATGCAGCTCTGGTGGCGGTGGATGAACTCGATCGGGTCTTCGACGGTGATGATGTGCCCCTTGAGCTCCCGGTTGATCTTGTCGATCATCGCCGCGAGGGTCGTGCTCTTGCCCGATCCCGTGGGCCCCGTAACCAGCACCAGGCCGCGGGGCCGCTCCGCCAGCTTTCCCACCACCTGTGGCAGGCCGAGATCGTCGAACGTGCGCACGTTGAAGGGGATCTGCCGGATGACGAGCGAGACACACCCGCGCTGCTTGAAACAGTTCCCGCGGAAGCGCGCCAGGTTCTGGATCCCGAAGGAGAAGTCGAGCTCGCTTTCGGTCTCGAAGCGCTTCTTCTGGCTCTCGGTCAGCACCGAGTAAGCCAACGACAGCGTGTCCTTGGGGGTGAGCACCTCCGCGGTCGAGGCGTTCCCGATGTCGCCGTCGACGCGAAGCTTGGGCCGCTCGCCCGCGACAATGTGAAGGTCGGAGGCGTCTTTCTCGATCATCTCTTCCAAGAGCGCCCGGAGGTTCACCGTCATGCCGCCGTCTCCTTCACAACTTCGTCGAGTGTGGTAATGCCGCGCTTGACCTTCAGCATGCCGTCCATCCGGAGCGTGAGCATGCCGTCCTTCACGGCCTGCTCCCGCAGCTCCTCGGTGGACCCGCCTTTGAGGACGAGGCGCCGCAGGTGGCTACTCATGGCCATCACTTCGTACAGACCCTGGCGACCCTTATAGCCGGTCTCGTTGCAGGTATCGCAGCCCTGTCCCTTGAAGAACGTGAGCTTCGCCGCCTCGGCGACGGCGATCCCCAATGCGTGCAGCTCCTCATCCGAATATTTGCGCTCGGCCTTGCAGTTGCTGCAGATGCGCCGGACCAGCCGCTGCGCCACGATGATGTTCACCGCGCTCGCCACGTTGAACGGCTCGATGCCCATGTCGATCATGCGCGTCACCGTCGACGGGGCGTCGTTCGTGTGCAGCGTGGACAGCACGAGGTGGCCCGTCAGCGCGGCCTTGATCGCGATGGACCCCGTCTCCATGTCCCGGATCTCGCCGACCATGATGATGTTCGGGTCCTGGCGCAAAAACGCCTTGAGCGCCGCCGCGAACGTCATCCCGACCTCGTTCCGCACGAGCACCTGATTGATGCCCATGAGGTTGTACTCGACCGGGTCCTCGGCCGTCATGATGTTCACTTCCATCGTGTTGATGCGCGACAGGGCGGAGTACAGCGTCGTGGTCTTGCCCGACCCCGTCGGACCCGTGACGAGCACCATCCCGTACGGATTGAGAATCGCCCGCATCAGGTCCTGCTCGGCCTTTTGCTCGAAGCCGAACTTGGTCAGGTCGAGCGCCAGGTTGCCCTTGTCCAGAATTCGCAACACGACCTTCTCGCCGAACAACACCGGCAGCGTCGACACGCGGAAGTCGATCACCCGGCTGCCCATCTTGAGCTTGATGCGCCCGTCCTGAGGGATGCGCCGTTCGGCGATGTTCAGAGCGGCCATGATCTTGACGCGCGAGGTGAGCGCCGCGCGCATCTTGATCGGCGGCTTCATGACCTCCTGTAGGGCCCCATCGATCCGGTACCGGACGCGCATCTCGTGCTCGAACGGCTCGATATGAATGTCCGACGCGCCACGGTTCACTGCGTCGGTGAGCAGTCCATTGATGAGCTTCACAACCGGCGCGTCGTCCGCCAGATCCTGCGCTTTGACATCCTCGTCCTGCGCCTCTTCGACGACCTCCAGGTCTTCCGCCGCTTCCACGCTCTTGAGGAGGCTCTGCAGCCGCACATCGCCCTGCTGGTAGTACCGCTCAATCGCGTTGCGCAGCGTGTACTCCCCGGCGATGACCGGAAAGACGTCGCAACGCGTGATGAACTTGATGTCCTCGATGGCGGTGACGTTGTTCGGGTCGACAATCGCGATCGTGAGCGTCCGCCCCTCGCGCTTCAAGGGCAGAACGGTGTGTTTGAGCGCGATGTCCCCGGGCAGGAGCTTGAGGATCCTGGGCTCCACCTCAAAGCGCGACAGGTCGACCGCCGGCATCCGGTACTGGCGGGCGAGCATCTTGGTGACCTCGGTTTCCTCGATGAAGCCGAGCTTCACCAAGGTGTAGCCGAGGCGCATCCCCGAGTTCTTTTGCTCGAGGAGGGCCTTTCTCAGCTGGTCCTGGGTTATCAGGCCTTCGCGGACGAGAATGTCGCCCAGCTTGTCCGAGGTGGCCGCTGCGGTCGCCGTATGCAACTCGTTGAAATAGAACGACCTAAAATAGGTTGTGGCGAAGACGTGTCAATGGGCGGGCGGCTCCACCCCCGAAAAAGTGACGAAACGACGCACCACGTCCAGCAGGCGGGGGCCGACCCCCGGCACGCTGTCCAGGCGTTCAAGACTGCCAAACGGACCGTGTTCGGTGCGCCAGGCGACGATCCGCTCTGCCAGTGAGGGCCCGACGCGAGGGAGGCGCGTGATCTCCGTCACGTCCGCGCGGTCGAGGTCCACCCGCTCGCCTGGCAGGAGCGGGCGGGAGAGGCGTTCGGCGGTGTGCGCGCGTTGCGCGAGGCCGCTCTCGGGCGGTGTGTCCACCGGCATGAGCCTCACGTCGCCCGGGGCGGCTGCGGCGGACTGTCCCGTCCGAGGCGAGAGGCCGTAGCGCACCCCCGCGCCCACGAGGGCGAGCGCGCTCAAGAGCAGGGCGGCACGGCGGTCGTCCATGGAGCCAATGTGACGGTGCGCCCGTACACAGCGGTACCCGTTCTGCGCGGGGAGCGCCGGCAAATTGCCGAAGTCGGAAGGCGGAAGGCGGAACAGAACGAACCGTTCCGACTTCCACGTTCCGCGTTCTAGCGCACCAGCGCCACAGCAACATCTCCAACGATTTGGAGGGACGCCGCGCTCACCTTGTCGATCGTATCCTCGGTCGTGTGCCAGTAGGGATAGTCGAAGTCGACCACGTCGATGGCATGCACGCCTGCCTTCTGGAGCGACACGTGATCGTCGATCAGCGTGTGCCGGACGCCCGGCCGGAACTGCGCGCCGTGGCCGATGTCGTGGGCGACGCGCCAGACGCGATCCACCACCTCGGGCGCCGTCGCTTGCGAGTTTCCTTCGTAGTAGATCTCGAGGTTCTTGTCGCCGACCATGTCGAACAACACGGCGTAGAGCGGCGCGTATCCCGCAGGCTGGTGCGCGGCAAAGTAGCGGGACCCGATCAGGACGTCGGTCGAATCCGCGAAGTCGCCGTAGTCCTCGCCGTCGACGAACAGCAGGTCCACGCCGAGCGCGGGTGGGGTGGCCTTGAGCGCGTCCGCCACACCCAGGAGGACGGCGACGCCCGAGGCGCCATCGTTCGCGCCCGGCACCGGCATGCGCTGAGCGGCGAGGTTGGCGCTCTGGTCGGCATGGGGGCGCGTGTCCCAGTGAGCGAGGAACAGCACGCGCTCGGTGGCGGCGGGGCGGAAACGACCGAGGAAGTTCCGCAGCGCGAGCTTCGATCCGCGTTTCGTGACGTGCGTGAAGGCCTGGACCACGACGGTATCCGCGCTCGCGCGCAACCGCTCGAGGATCCAGTCGCCGGTCTGCTCGTGGGCCGGGGTTCCCGGCACGCGCGGTCCGAACTCGACTTGCCGGCGCAGGTACTCGAACGCCCGCTGGCCGTCGAACTTCTGCCCTCCTCCCGACCGCGCCCCCCCCGACCCCGCCCGGCAGGCGAGCAGCAGTCCCACCACCGCCAATCGCGCGGCCCGGCTCACCGGATCTGACCGACGTTGGTCGAGAAATTCACGAACAGGGTGACGCCGAGCTGCCCGGTTTTGTGGTTCGTCTGACGCTCGTCGTTCAGCTGGTACGCCATCTGGAACCCCGCGGTCAGAGAGGGAGGGAAAGCGGTATCGAGTGTAAGCTGTGCCTGCCGCTGCCTCGTGTCCACGTACGGGACGCAGGTCATCTGCGCCGCCGTCTGAAGGCAGGTGGTGTTGGCGCTCGCGTGGTAGGTCGCGTTGGCGCGAATGGAGCCCTTGAGGCGCATGATCACCGATGGCGGACGGAAAGAGAAGATCAGCGAGGCGTTCTCGACGCTGGCGCTCGTATGGAACAGGTTGCCGGCGTTGAGTGCATCGCTCGTGGTCTGCGACAGGTCGTAGGATGTGGAGACGCCGCCCGGCCAGGTGAGCGTCACCGCCGGCCCGATCGCGGTCTCCGTGGTCTGGGTGCTCGAGACCGCGGCCCCTCCCCCGAACAGCGCCTGCGCGGCGTCCGTCTCGCGACGGCGGTAGGTCAGGCGGGCGGAGAGCCCCCGGATCACCCAGCGAGTCCCCGACGGGGTGAGATTCCACGTCACGACCCCCGACGGCCATTCGACGTTGCTGGTCTGAAGCGGGACCTGCTCGCCCCCCCGGACCACCCAGGTGATGCCCCGCGTCCGCAGGTAGTTCGCCGTGAGCTTGAGACCGAGCACGAGGTCCAGGGCACCCGCCGCGTTGAGATTCAAGTTGTCCGACGCCGACCCGGCCAGGAGGTCCCCCTGCTTGCGGAAATCGTCGATCCCGCCGAGGGCCAACTGATAGCTCAACGGCGGCACGTCGGGCGCCCCGAAGTAGCTCGAGCTGTAGCCGCGGCCGTAGGACACGTCGAGGTTCGACAGGCGGCCCAGGAGTTGGGTCGCGGTGGCTTTCTCACCGAACACCCGCTGCCCGAGCCGGCGCACGTCGAGCTGGGCGCCTACGTTCGCTCGGCGCGAATTGCTGTAGGCCGTCGGGATGTGGAATCCGCCGGCGGTGTCGCCGATGTCGCGCACCGGGGCGGCGGCGTTGGGATCGCGGTTGAACGTGAAGACCGTCGTGAGCGTGAACCGCGGCCGCAGCCAGTCGCTCACCCGGGGGGTGAGACCGAGGAACGTATTCATGGCCCGCTGGGTCTCGATGCCGGCGTTCAGCCCGAGGAACGTCTGGCTCTCCTGCTGCACCAGGCGTCCGCGCGTGGTCGTATCGCCGTAATCTCGCAGGTCGCGGCCCGAGCTGAGCGCGCCGCGGAGCTGCACGGCGGTCACGGGCAAGAAGTCCAGGCCCCCGGACGTGCGCCACACCTTGCTCTGAGACAACGCGGGGGCGAGCAGTGAATCGGTCGGCAGGGCAATCGGCACGCCGTAGGTGAAGCGGGACCCATCCGCGCCCGCCAAGGTCGATTGCAGGCGGACGGCGCTGGGCGTGACGCGCACCCCCGCCAGCCTGATCGAACCTGGCAAGAGGGCGTAGTCGACCGAGCCGGCGTAGGAGGACGCCTTGGCGTACGTCAGATCGCTCCGCGTGCTGCCGTTCAGATACGAGCCGGACAACGCGAACGGGTCGAGGATGTAGCGCATCAACGCCGAGTTCGAGCGCCGGGCATGACGCAGCGTCGCCGCGTAGCTCATGGCCGTGGACTGCGGCGTGCGCAAGGCCCCGCCGAGCGCCGCCGCCTGAATGTCGGTCCCGGACAGGTAGAACGGATCGCTCGCCGTCCGCGCATAGCGCACTGAGATCGGCAGCACCACGCCCCAGCGGTCGGGCAGGAAGCGCTGCATCTGGATCGTGCCCCCCATGCTGAGCCCGTTGTCGGTGGAGTAGCTCGGATCCTCCGCCAGCTGGCGGAACTGGTCGTCCTTGTGCGACACACTGAGCGCGAAGTCGCCGACGTCGGCCGCGATCAGCGTGAGGTCGAGCGCGGCCGCGGTCCCCGCGTCCTGGACGACGTCGCTCAGGCGGATGTCGTCCACCCACAGCTCCGCCTGATCGACAGTGGTGTGCGTGTCCACGCGCCAGATGCCCGCCGCGAGCTCCCGGACGGCGGCGAGATTGGGCGGGCCGGTGGCGGGATCGCGCACGTGGATGACGTAGGGACCGTCGCACATCACGTAGGCGGAATCCGACGGGACGAGCACGCTGTCGGGGCAGCCGGGGTACACGTGTGGCAGCTCGCCTTTGAGCCACGCCTGTTCGACGCTCGCCCGGAGCGCGAGCCAGCGACTGAAATCCACCACGGCTTCCGGCTCCCATGTCGTGACGTGCGCGGGCGCGTGATAGAAGTAGAAGTTGTCGGCGTCTTTCGCGACCTTGATGTAGAAGTGGAGGTCGCCCTCCTCCCACCCCGCCCCGCGGCCGCGCGCCCACACGCGCATACGGCGGTACTTGAGGAAGTTCTTGTCACCCACCGTGGTGAACTGCAGGAACGCCTCCGCGCGCTGCCCGCGCTCGAGCCCGCTGCCCAGCACGCGGAGCGAGCGCTCATTGATCTGCGTCGCCCCGATCTGGACGCCTGCGTCCACACGGGACGCCTCGTCGGTGACGCCGGGCGGTGGCGTGTAGCCGAGGTCCACGTTCTCCGTGCTCACGGTCGAGGCCACCACGTCGCCCGTGCCCGTCGCGTCGCTCCCGCTGATGCCGCGCAGCGGTGTGTCGGCGCGCTTGAGCCAGGTCGCGCCGACCAGGCGCACGCGGGAGAGGCCGAAGTACACCTGGGGGTCGGGTCGGCCCGCCGGGGCCGTGTGCGGCGCCACGACCGTGATGCGCACGTCCTGCACCTGGCGCAGCGACGGCGTGCCCTGGACGAGCGTATCGGTCCGGAAGGGAATGCGGTAGAGGCGCCAGCCGGCGAATCCGTCGGGATTGCCGAGGGAGTCCTTCGCTGGCGTCATGCCGCCGTCGCGGACGTAGTAGCGGTCGTCGCCGATCGCGAACACGTACCGCACGAAGCTCTCGGACGTTCGCACGCCCGCCGCCGAGTCCAGCTGGAAGTCGCCGTCCCCATCCTCGGTGTCGATCGCGTCGTTGTGGCGCCCGCACCGGGAGCGCAGGTCGCCGAATCCGTAGTGCGCGATCGTGCCGTTCACCGATGCGCTGCACAGCGGCAGCGTGTCGACCAGGGCGCCGGTGGTCGCATTCCAGATCCCGTCCACCACGCGATCGGTCAGGATGCCCTCATCGTTGATGGCGGCATTCCAGGAGCGCGTGAGCAGGTCGGACTCGGTATCGAGCCGCCCCACACCGGCACGATGGTAACCGCCGTACGTCGTGTCTCCCCCGGTGACCGTGAGGGTCTCCGGCACGAACGCCGTGGCGTCCTCGAAGACCGAGCCGAAGTCGATCAGCAGCGCGGTCTGGTTGGCCTTCGCGGTGCGGTGGCTGTCTTCCCACACCCACAGCTCGAGGTACTCGACGCGGGAGAGATCGATGCCCGTCGGCGCGAGCACCTGCGAGATGGAGCGCCAGCGCGGGCCGTCCTGATGCGGCCGGACCCAGTTGGGCAGGCCCGTCGTCGCGTTCGCGAGTCCGAGCACCGTATCGGGCTTGAGCATGATCCACAGCGCGGGCTCTTCCGACTGGGCCTGCCCCACGGTGCGGATCGTCGGATCGATCTGTTGCGCGGAGAACTGGACAGGCGAGCCGTCCCGATTGTACGGCACGCTCTGCCAGGTGAGCGCCGCGGCGTTGACGGTGTCGAAGGGCACGCCGCTGAATCCGTACGGCTCCGCGCCGCGCGTCGTGGTCGGAAGGCTGCCCCAGTGCCAGGCCGCGTCGTCCAGCGTGAGAAAGCGGCCGGACTCGCCCTCGAAGTCCTCGACCGTCGCCTCGCCGAGCGGATTGGGCCGGGGGCGCGACCGGGCGACCTCCGCGGAGACGTTGAGAAACGACGGCGCCTGGGTGTGGAGGCCCGGCAGCGCGTCGAGCGCCCGAGTGACCCAGTCGGGCTTGAAGTGCAGCTCGGTGGAGATGCCCCCGATGAAATTCGACGAGGGCTCGGAGCCGAGCGGGGGCCGCGTGAACGCGCTCTGCTGCCGCTGGAACAGGCCCGTGAGGTTCACTTCGCCGCGTTCGCCCAGATCGTAGCGCGCGGCAAGTCCGTAGATGGATGTGGGGGCGACGGCGAATGCCGCGCGCTCCTCGAACCGAGCCTGGACCTGGGTCGCGCCGCCGGTGAACAGCGAATCGGGATTCCTGAACAACACCGTGCCGGTCGCGTAGTCGATGGTGTAGTCATCGCCGCGCGCGAGCTGCCGGCCGCCGACCGTGATGCGCTCGCTTCCCTCGCGGATCTGAAAGCTGTTCAGCGACAGCGAGCCCCGGTCCCCTTCGAGCGACGCGCTGGCGTGCAGGACCAGGGAGAAGATGGCGGGTGAACCCTGCGTGAGCAGCAGCACGCGCGGGGTCCGGTACAGCGAATCGTTCCGCTCGCCGGCCGCGAGCTTCGTGGAGTCGGCGAACGGCGTGAGGTGCGGAAAAATGATGAAATAGTCCCGCACGGGCGATCCCTGATCCGGGTCGCGCGCGCGGGGAAACAGGCGATTGTATTCGTCGAACTTGGTCGGGTCGGACGGCAGCGCGAGTCCCAGACGCGCGAGATAGGTCTCGCCGGTGGTGAGCGTCTTCTCGCGCTGGTTCACGGTCAACGTCAGCCGGACCGTTTCGCGCGTGATCTCGGCGCCCCCCACCCGATATGCGCTGCGAATCTCGAACCGAAACGACGGCGCGGCGGCGGTGAGCGCAGGCCGTGGATCGTACACGAGGCGCAGGGTGTCGACCACCGTCGGATTGGGATTCGCGACGATCGGATACGTACCGACGCACGGGCTGCCAATCCCGCACCCCTCCTGGCCAACCGGGACGTACGACACGGCCAGGTAGTCGCTCTGATCGAGCCGCGTGGCGAGTGCGAACCATTCGCCGCTCGGGTCGACGTAGTAGTCCTTCCCTTCCTGGAGCACCTCCCACTGGAAGGGTCCGGCGCGCTGCGCGGTGCAGTCCACGGCGAGCACGGTACCCGCGCCGCAGGCGACCGCGCGGACGCCGCCGATGTTCTGGTTGATGACCGAGGTGGGCGACGTGGCGCGCAGGCGATATACGCGGAGGCTGCCGACGCGTACGTTGGTAGGGAGCGCGGCGGGATCGAGGTTCAACACGTCCACCGCGGGGTATCCGGGCACGAGCGCGGGGTCCACCGTGAAGAAGAAGCGTCCCGGCTCGTACTCCGCGTCGCGGGCCACGCGGTCCACCGGCTCGGTCGTCGTCTGTCCGATGGTGAACGTGCGGTCCTGCACCACGCTGCCTTTCTGCTCCGCGTAGATGCCGCGCAGCTCGAGCGCCCCGATCTGCGCGACGGCCTGCACGCCGAAGTTGTTGGCCGGGATCGCGGCCGAGATGAAGCGCGAGCGCGGCATCTGGAACGTCACGTTGCCGGCCTCGACGCGGCGCAACACCTCGTCCTCGAGGCCTTCGTACCACACCTGGATGTTGTTGTTGGCGTCGAACTCGCGCTGGCTGTCGAAGTCGACGTTCACATGGAGCCGCTGGGCCACGGTGCCACCCGTGCGGATGGCGTACTGCGGCGTCGGCGTGATGGTCGGAAACCCGGGACTGCACCCCGAGAGCGCCTGCAGCTCGTCCAGTGACGAGCAGCGGAGGTTGCGGAACTGATCGGCCTTGAGCTCGAAGCGGAGATTGAGCTGCATGCCGATATCGGCATAGGGTCCGAGCAACCCGCGATGCGTCGCGGGAGGGGGCGTTGGGGGGGCGGCCCCGGCCGATTCCGCCGCCGCGCGGGCGGCGAGCGCGGCGAGAACGGCCGCGGACGCGAGGGCGCCGGTTTGAAACGACAGCGACGCGCGCACGCGCGCTTCCCACGCGGCTGCGGCGAGCTCGGGCGACGTCCGCGGCCCGAGGCGGCCGCCGGGCTCGAGCGCGGCGATGACGGGGACGGCAATGGGCGCCGCGTGAAATGAGGCAACGAACTGGGGCGCCGCGGCTTGATCCTGAGCATGGGCGAGGGGTACGACGACCGACAGGGCGAGAAGACCGGCCAGGGTGGGGCGCCGCATCCCTTGTAGAGGCGTGGAGGTGCGAATATAATGGCGCGACCGACCGTGCGCATCCTCAATCGCTACCTGCTGCGCCAGCATGTCGCTCCGCTCGCGTTCGCACTCGCTGCACTCACGTTCTTTCTCCTCATCCAGCAAGTCGCGAAGCAGCTCGGCAACCTCGTCGGGAAGGGCTTGCCGTGGGGCGTCATCATTCAGGTGTTCGCGCTCTCGATCCCGTTCATCGTGGCGACGACGCTGCCCATGGCCGTCCTCGTCGCCGTGCTGTACGCGTTCACGCGCCTCGCGACCGATAACGAGATCACCGCCATGAAAGCCGGCGGCGTCAGCATCTGGCAGCTGCTCCATCCCGTGCTGAGTGGAGCGCTCGCCGTGGCGCTCGTCGCCTTCGTCTGGAACGACCAGGTGCTCCCCCGGTCCAATCATGAGCTGCGGATGCTGCTCATGGATATCCAGCGCAAGAAGCCGTCATTCAGCCTCAAGGAACAGGTCATCAACGAGGTCGTGGCAGGCCAGTTTTTTCTGCGCGCGGCACGAATCGACCCTGCGTCGAACAAGCTCAAGGATGTGACGATTTACGACCTGGGGGACGCCGAGCGACGACGGTTCATCAGCGCCGACAGCGGGCAGATGGCTTATACCCCCGGGGGGCAGGACTTATACCTCACGCTGCGCGACGGCGACATCCGTGAAGTGAAGCGCAGCGACCCCAGCCAATTCAATCGAACGTTTTTTCAGACGAACCGCATCCGGGTCGCCGGCGTCGGTAACACGCTGGAACGGACGGAGAACGACTCCTACCGCTCCGACCGCGAAATGGGCTCGTGCGAAATGCTGGGCATCGTCCGCGACACGAGGCGCGACGTGGCCGACGCGATGCAGGAGGGCCGTCGCGCGGTGCAGAGCGATCTGCGGCACCTGGCGGGCCTCGGGGCGCTGCCCGTGCCCCCTACGGTGAAGGCGCCGGCGGACTCGACGCCCGTGGGCGTCTACTGTCGCGTGCTCGCCTGGGTGGCGGGGTGGCTCAAACCCGCCACGGCGGCCGCGCAGACACCCGGCCGGCGCGCGGCGCGTCCCGCGCATCCTGCGCGTCCACCACTCCCACCGCCGCCGGCCCGCGTCCCGCTCGTCCAGAATCCCGTGCCGGGCCAACGCCCCCCGGCGGTCCTCAGCCCGGTATTGAGTGACGCAGCCGTCTCCGCGGCGCGGGTGCGCACCGATATCGCACTCGATCGCGAGGCGCGACTCACGGTCGAGATCCACAAGAAGTTCGCGCTCGCGGCGGCGTGCGTCGTGTTCGCGTTGCTGGGCGTACCGGTGGCGATTCACTTCCCGCGAGGCGGCATCGGACTGGTGATCGGCGTGAGCCTGGTGGTCTTCACGATCTACTACATCGGGTTGATCGGCGGCGAGGAGCTGGGCGACCACCGTGTGGTCTCTCCGGTGCTCGCCATGTGGGCCGCCAACGGGCTGTTCACGCTCCTCGCGCTCATCGGCTTCGTGCTCGCCCGCCGGCCCGCGCACAGCATCTCCGGCGCGAACTGGGCGGACATCGGAAGCGTGCTGCTCGGACCGCTGGCACGGCGGCGGCGGTGAAGACCCTCGACCGCTACCTCCTGCGCGAGTGGCTCAGGATCGTCCTCCTGGCGGAGATCGGCTTTCCACTCGTCGTGATCATCATCGACCTGACGGACAAGCTCGGCTCCTACCGCGCCCGCGGACTCACGCGGGGAGCCGTGGCCTTGTCGTACGTCTATTACCTGCCGGAAGTGATGTTCCTCGTGCTTCCCGCCGCGGTCCTGTTTGCGACCGTCTTCACGGTCGGCCCCATGGCTCGCCACTCCGAGCTGACGGCAGCCAAGGCGTCCGGTCTTTCGTTCCACCGCGTGATTCGTCCTCTGCTCCTGGCCGCCGGAGGGGCCGTGCTGTTCGGCATCGTCGTGGGCGAGCTCGCGCCCGTGGGCACGCTGCGCCGCGCGGAGCTCTTGGGACAGCGGCCCGTGCGCTCGAGCGGCGCCACCCGCTCGAACTTCGTGTACCGTGCTGACGGGGGTTGGGTCTACGCGGTCCGGATCCTCGAGACGGGATCGGGAACCATGCGGGACATCATCATGGAGCAGTCCGGCAAGGGACCTGACTATCCGACGATCGAGATCGCGGCGGCACGCGCGAGCTATCAGCCCAAGGGACCGCACCGTGGCTGGACCCTGCTCCAGGGCACCGTCCGCTACCTGGAGGGTGGCGACAAAGAGACGGCATTCACGTTCGACACCCTCACGGTGCGCGCGCTGCGGGAGCGGCCGATCGACCTGCTCGCCGAGCCCAAGGCCCCCGAGGAAATGCGGTCGGCGGAGCTGGGCCGCTACATCGACGCGCTCGCGCGCAGTGGCTCCGATACGAAGAAGCTGCGCGTGGAGCGCGCGCTGAAGCTCGCTGTGCCATTTACCTGCATTGTCGTCGCGCTGTTCGGCGCGCCACTCGCCGTCTCCGGGCCGCGGGCCGGCACCGCCTGGGGCGTGGCCGTGAGCCTCGGCACCACGTTCGTTTTCCTCTTGCTGGTGCAGCTCACCAAGGCCGTCGGGGCCGGGGGCGTGCTGCCACCCGTGTTCGCGGCCTGGCTGCCCAATCTGGCCTTCGGGGGAGCGGCAGTGTGGTTATTGAGGAAGGCGAGGACGTAGACGGTAAGGGGCGGTAGGGGACGGTAAGGGGCGGTAAGGGGCGGTACGGCAACGTGGCTGCTAGCGCCTCTTACCGCCCCCGCCCGCCTGTTGCCGCCCAGCCGTAGTACACAGGCACCCCGAGCGCAATCCCGCCAAAGGCCAGCCCCGTCGCACCCGGATGCTCTCGCAGCGCATTCACGAGGATGACGAGGGACGCGAGCACGAAGACGAGGGGCACCACCGGGTAGCCCCACACGTGCACGGGCCGAGGGGCGTCGGGCCGGCGCCGGCGCAGCACGAATACCGCCGCGGCAGCGAGCGCGTAGAACGGGAAGATCGCCACCACGAACTGATCGGCCAGCTCTTCGAACGACTGGGCCAGCACAAACGCGACGCCCAGGCATCCCGTGAGCGCAATCGCGACCGACGGCGTCTGAAAGCGCGGATGCACGCGGGCGACGCTCTTGAAGAACAGGCCATCGTCCGCCATCGCGAAGAAGATGCGCGGAGCGGTGAGCAGCGATCCGAGGAGCGTGCTGAACGTGGACACCATCACGACCGACGCCACGATCGTTACGCCGGTCCGGCCCACGAGCAGCTGTGCCGCGTCGGCCGCGATCAGCGGTGAGCCGGCCATGGTGCCGATCGGGATGAGATAGAGGTATGCGGCGTTGACGAGGAGATAAATGGCGACGATCGCCGCGGTACCGAGAACCATGGCGCGCGGCAGGGTGCGCTCCGGATCCCGCACCTCTCCCCCCACGAACGACAGATCGCCCCATCCGTCATACGCCCAGAGAACCGAGACCAGCGCGAGGCCGAGCAGTCCCGGCGAGAGCGAGCCGGCAGCGGCGGTGAAATGGGCGAAGTCGCCGCGGCCCGACCCGAAGGCGAGGAGCACGAGCAGGAGCAGGGCTCCGTACTTCGCGACCGTGGCGGCGTTCAAGGCGAGCGCGCTCCAGCGCACGCCGGTGTAGTTCAGGGCGGCTGTGGCGGCGATGGCGATGGCGGCGACGTAGTGCACGAGCCGCGCCCCGCCGGGCGCACCGATGTCGTAGCCGAGCAGGCGGAGGAGGTACTCGGCGAACGGGGTGGCGATCGCACCGAGCGCCGAGGCGCGGATGAGGACCAGCTCGGTCCAGCCGAACAGGAACGCCGGCAGGCGGCCGAACCCCTCGCGGATGTAGACGAAGACGCCGCCCGAGCGCGGGTACATGGCGCCCAACTCGGCATAGGTCAGGGCGCCGCAGAGGGCGAGCGCACCGCCCAGCACCCACACGCCGAGCATCGCCCAGGGCGACGGGACGCGCTCGGCGATGATCGCCGGGGTGCGGAAGATGCCCCCGCCGATTGTCGAGCCGATGAGCACGGCAACGGCGCTCCACAAGCCGAGCCGCCGCGGCAGCCGTTCGCCCCAGCGATCCGCAGGTGCAGTCATGGCGAGCGAGAATATACATTTCGGCCACCTATGACGCGCCGATTCGTGACCCTCGCCTGGGCCGCAGCAGCGGCCACCTATCTCCTCATCATCCTCGGCGCCATCGTGCGCATCACCGGCTCGGGACTGGGCTGCGGGGAGCACTGGCCCCTCTGCAACGGCAAGCTGCTCCCGCCGCTCGATCTCCCGACGATGATCGAATACGGGCACCGGCTCGCCGCCGTGGCCGTCAGCGTGCTGGTCGTCGCGCTGGCCGCGGTGGGGACGATGGAGGCGAAGACGGTGGGGAGTGGGAGTGGTACTGGACGGGTCAGGGCGAGCTACGTCGCCGTGGGACTGCTCGCGCTGCAGATCGCACTCGGCGCGATCACGGTGAGGCTCTCCCTTCCAGCGTGGACAGTCATCCTGCATCTCGGGACGGCGATGCTGTTGCTCGCCGTGTTGCTGCTGGCGGCACGAGGACCCCGACTGACCCCGGGCGCAAGCCCGGGGAATTCGGTCACCCCGCGCTTACGCCCGGGGTTAGTAGCGGCCGCCCTCGGGTTCGTCACCATCCTGCTCGGCGCCCTCACCGCCAACATGGGCGCCGCGGGGGCGTGCACCGGATTCCCGCTGTGTAATGGCAGCATCATGCCCGAGGGCGCCCTGCAGCACATCCACTGGACCCACCGGCTGCTCGCGTACGCGCTCACCCTGTATCTCCTCGTGTGGGCCTGGAAGACCCGCGCGCCCGCCGCCCGCCACGTGCTCTACCTCGTGTTGGTGCAGATCGCCGTCGCCGCTGCGATGGTGCTCTTCGCGCTCCCTGCCCCGCTCCAGGCGACCCACGTGGCGGTGGGTGCCGCGGTGTGGGCAGGCCTCGTGCTCGCAGCCCGCTAATGGCGATCCCGTCGCCGCGCGCGCTCGGCTGGCTGTGGCCGCGTATCCGGCCGTACCGCTGGCAACTGGCTATCGCGACCATCGGCCTCGTGCTGTCGGCCGCCATCGGCCTCGCGTTCCCGCAGGTCGTCCGCCACCTGCTCGACGCGGCATTCGTCCAGCACGACCGGGCCATGCTCGACCGGATCGCGCTGATGCTCGTCGGCCTGTTCAGCATCCAGGCGATCGCGAGCTTCGCGCAGACTTATCTGCTCTCCTCGACCGGCGAGCGCGTGGTGGCGCGGCTGCGCCAGGACCTGTTCGAGCACCTCGTGCATCTGTCGCCCGCGTTCTTCGCCGAGCGCCGCACGGGCGAGTTGGTGAGCAGACTCTCGGCGGACATCGGGACCGTGCAAGGGCTCGTCAGCTACCAGCTTTCCGAGTTCGCGCGCCAGACGTTGTACCTGATCGGCGGGATCACGCTGCTCACGCTCACCAATCCCCGCCTGATGGCGACGGCGCTCGTGGTGGTGCCGTTCGTGGTGGGGTCGGCGATGTTCTTCGGGCGGCGGCTGCGGCGCACCAGCACGCAGGTGCAGGACAAGGTGGCGGACGCGACCGCGGTGGCCGAAGAGGCGTTCAGCGAGATCCGCATCGTCCAGAGCTTCGTCCAGGAAGCCGGGGAAGCGGCGCGATACGGCTCCGGGATCCGCGCCGTCGTCGACGCGGCGATCCACCGCGCCGTGATCCGCGGTGCGTTCTTCGCCGTCATCACGTTCGCGACGTTCACCGGTACGGCGGTGGTGCTGTGGCAGGGTGGCCGGCTCGTGCTCGCCGGCGTCGTGACCGCCGGTACGCTCGTGTCCTTCCTGCTCTATACGGTCTTCATCGGGGCG
>DATIXG010000075.1:0-13008 GCA_035518815.1 Gemmatimonadales bacterium
TCCGACGCCATTTGTAGAAGGTTTCGCGGGAGATCCCGTGCCGCCGGATGAGCTCGCCCGTCTTGGCGCCGGCGGCACTCTCCTGCAGAATCGCGACGATCTGTTCTTCGGTGAATCGGCTGGTTCGCATCGGCCCTCCACTGTGAGGACCGGTAAGAATACTTGGATCAGATTGCGGGGGTCACGTCAATCACTGTGAGTGACGGACTTGGGAAAAGCGAACCCCGAACCGGGGCGAGCGGCACTCGATACACGACATATTCCTGCTGCCCTCCGCACTCAGGAGATGCGCCGAGAATCACAAATGACATGGCGACCAGTGCTATCGCCTTACTCCGTGGCGTCATGAACTCCCCTTAGGTCGAGGTGAAGCGCGCAGTTTTGAGACCTTCGATGAATACGAACGCTGGCGGCGTCAGCAGCGAGCAGCCGGCGGTTGAATCCCCTGAGGCTAACGACCGTTTGCCGACTGCTCAAGGCAGCGAAGGTGCGCTAACGCTGTAGTTGGTTTTCCCCGCCATTTGACGGAGCCGTGGTCGACGCGGCTGTATCGATGTCGGGCCTTCGCGCACACCAAGTTTTGAAATCCTTCATTGACTCCAGTGTATCCTTGGTGATCGGCAGGGTGTTAGGCAGAGTGTCCGAGGGTGGCTGCACCATCCGATTGATCACTTCGGCAAAGGACGATGGTTCAGGATCGTCACGAGGGTCATAGCGCAGGATGACGTCCACTCCACACGGAGTGCGCCGATTGAGCCTGATGTAGACGCCGGACTGGCCAACGAGCGTCCTCTTCGTGTGCCGTTCGATATCGTACAACTGGAATCTCCCGCATTGTGGGAATGAGCCGGGTTTCCTCGAGGACAAGCGATATTCACCTTCCTTGGCTGAGTCAGGCAACACAGAGGCAGAGTCTGGACACGAACGCGATTGAAAATGGTACACGATGTATCTCGACGGTCCGCACTCTGCGGACTCTGCTAGCACCGCGCAGGAAAGTACTAATGTCAGCGTTTGTTTGGTGCTGAGGGGCATTCATTCTCCACTTGGGGTCACCATTGAGGAATATAGGACCCAACGGTCCAGCCGAGCCATCTGGCATTACTAGCAAACGCGTGGCCTATCAGGTTCTGCCACCATCCCTTCTCGTCTAACGCTTCAAGTCCTCCGAGGCCCCAGAACGTGAGAAACGGAGCAAGTGGACTCAGTCGGCCCAGCGCCGAGAGCGCAACAAATTGGAGAGTATGCCCCAGTTCGTGTGCCAGGGTGCCTCCGTACGGGACACCGTAGATGGCGGCGCTTGTTCCACCAAGAGTGAGACCACCACCACTGCCTCCCAAAACTGGGTTTTTAGAGACAATGGTTCCCTGAAGAATGGTATTTGGACGGATGCTTTGTATTCCACCACTCGCTAGCGCAATACCAACGCTCGCTGTGAGCCAAACGCTGGCAACTCCGAAAGTGTTTTCAAACGTTGTTAGGAACGGATCTCCGGATAGAGCGCTTTGTACCCCTGCAGACAGAGCCGCTCCAAGCGCTGTCGATGCCATGGTTTTCGATGCCGCTAGAATTGCGGCAGACGTGAAACCGCCGGCAGCTACCATCGCGACAAACGCGACCGCTGGTGCCCAGCGCAATAGGTCACGCAAATTCACTTCACCGCTCGGATCATATCCCGTCAGCGGATCATTCCCCGCAAACGCGTAGAGATTAATCCCCGCCTGGAGCCCAGCCGGATCCTCCGAAATGAACCGCCCCACATCGGGATCGTAGTTCCGCGCCCCCATCAGATAGAAGCGCGTATCCACGTCGAAAAACGCCCCCTTGAACCCGTACCAGTACGCCGCGCTCTGCGGGCCCGTGAGCACCGTCCGCTTTCCGAATGGCTCGTAGCGCATCTGGTTGTAGGGGGTGTAACCTCCCCCGCCCGTCGACCTGAGAATCGCCACCGTGTTGTGCTGCGCGTCCGCGACATAGTAGAGGGTCGTGTCACCCGCGTAGCCCATGCTCTGGGGTCGCGGGCTGCCGGGGAAGAACGTCCAGTAACTGTTGCGGTTGCCGAGGCTGTCAAGCCGGAAAATTAGGTTGTCGCCGTCCCATAAATACCGGAACGTGCTCTGGCCGAACATATGGAAGGAGCTCCGCACGCGCCGGCCCCACCCGTCGTAGCGGTACACGAGCTGCTTCGCCGTGCCAGCGCTATCCGCGATGTGCACACTGTCCAACAATCCCAGCGCACTCCAGAACAGCGAATCGATCTCGAGAGTGAGCAGCGTGTCGGTGGGGTTCAGCGTGCGCTTGACCTGCAGGTTGCCGTCGGCGTCGTAGCTCATGCGGAAGGTCTTCCAACGACGCAGCCGGTTGCCGGGCGCCACGGAGTCGGCCGGCTGGTCCTTGCGGTTCCCGACGAGATCGTAGCCATAGCTCGCCCCGCCCACGCTCGAATCCCCGCTCACGCGGGTGGAATCACAACAGAGCCCCATCTTCGCAACAACTCCAAGCTGCTTCATCCGGCAACCCGAGGCGATTGCACTTTGGTACAACGGGACAAAGCCGAAGACCCGGCCGCCTCCAAGCGGAGTCAGCCGGGTCTTCAGAAAAACAATCGAGAACCTAGTGGGCGCTGACCGTCAGAGGCCTCGCCAGCTCCACCTGGATCGCAGCACCCTTCGGGAGCACGACATCGATGTCGCGCGAGCGGTTCGCGGCAACGCCGCCGGCGGCAGCACCCAGCACGCCGCCGATAACCGCGCCCTTCGCATTCTTGCCGAACAGTTTCCCGACCACCGCGCCTGCAGCCGCGCCGGCGCCGACCTTGGCGGCATCGGCGCCCGTCACGCCACGTCCCTGCATCACGGTGTCCTTCGCGCCGACCGTCAAGTCGACCGGGTAGCTCCGGCCCCGCACGGTGACGTTGGTAATCGACAACTCGAGGCGGCCCGTGGCGCGAGGATTGGGCGCCGGTTCGGCCGCGACGATCGTGCCGGACACGGTGGCGCCCGCCGGGATGACGATGTTGCCCGACCGGTCACGCACGTTCTGCGACACCGTCGCGCTGAACGGGTCGCCCGCCTTGGCCGACCGCGTGCTGATCGAGTCGCTGGCGCTCAAGCCGAACGACGTGCCGGTCCCGAGCGTGAAGCTCGTGGGAGCGGCCGGCTTCTTGGGAGCTGGCGGAGGAGGCGGCGGCGTTTCGCGATGCGGCGTCGCGGGCGTCGGAGCCGGCACGTCGCGCATGGCGGCGGTTGAATCGGTCGGGGCGAGCGTCAGGTTGCGCGCCGCCTCGTCGGCGCTCTGATCGGACTTCTCGCTCTTGAGACAGCCGAGCAGCAGGGCGGCGCTCAGCGCGGCGCCGAAGGGAATCCACTTCCGGGAATTGAACCTCATGATCTCATTCTCCTCACATAGGGGCTGCCCCGCTCACAGGCGGCTCTTCAAGAATTCAGGGGTCAAACCTTGTAAGTATCCGGCGAGGAGGCTGAAACGGTCGGTGACCAGGAGCACGCCCAAAACCAAGAGCAACGCCCCGGACACCCGTTCGACCCACACAAGATAGGGGCGGAAGTGCTGAAACCATATAAGGAAGCGGTCCAGGGCCACCGCCGTCAGGACGAAGGGCACCGCCAGCCCCAAGGCGTACACGCCGAGCAGGGCGGTGCCCTGCCCCACGCTCGCGGCCGCTGCCGCCAGCGTCAGAATGGCACCCAGAATCGGGCCGATGCACGGGGTCCAGGCGGCCCCGAAGGTCACTCCCACCACGGCCGACCCGACATAGCCGAGCGGCTTGCGGGCGAGGTGGACGCGCCGCTCGCGCATGAGAAAGGCCGGCCGCGCGATGCCGAGCAGATAGAGCGCGAAGGCGATGATCAGGACCCCGCCGATCCGTCCGATCAGGGTCTGGTACTGCAACAGGAAGCTGCCCAGCTCGGACGCCGTCGCGCCCAGCACCATGAACACGAGCGAAAAGCCGCCGACGAACCACGCGGCGTGCAGCAGGGTCGTGCCGCGGCGCATCTGAATCTCTTCGGCGCTCAGCCCCGTCAAGAACCCGACGTAGCTCGGAATGAGCGGCAGGACGCACGGCGACAGAAAGCTCAGCAGCCCGGCCCCGAACGCCACCGCGAACGAAACGCCTCCCGGCCCCTCCGGCGTCATCCGCAGAAGCACACGGCGGACACGACGGTCGTCCAGCGGCCGTCGTCCCCGCATTCGGCGGCTGATGTGATGTTCATGGTACGGACGATATCCCCCGACAACATCCATTGTTCCCGGCGCTGGTCCCACGCCTGCTCGGGATCGAACGGCACGCCGAGCACCGTCGCGAGCATCGAGGCCGCGAGATCTTCGGCGTAGTCGCCGGCCGCCACCTCGTTCTGCCCGTAGCTGTGGTGCTCGGAGATGTAGCCGTGGTGGCTCGCGTCCGCCGGCATCGCGACGCCGATCGACGCCGCGACGCGGCGGCTCGCCTCGTTCGTGGCCGACTCGGCGATCACGGCGAACACCACCTGCCCGGGCGCAAGCATGGACAGACCCTCCTCCCGGTCCACCAGCTCGCAGTGGGGGGGGAAGATCGAGCTGACCCGCACGAGGTTGAAGTAGGCGAGGTGCGCGTCCCGCAGCGCCATCTCGAAGCTCGTCAACTTCTCCTTGTGCCGGCCGACGCCCTTGGTCAGGAACGCCTTGGTGGGAACGAATTGGCGTGAATCGATCACGCGCGTCACCTCGTCCGTGCTAGGGGGTTCGCCTGCTGACAGCTGCGACACAATCCGTACACTTCCACCCGGTGATGATGCGGGCGGAATTCCGCTTCCTCCGCGAGCAGCGCGATCATGCGCTCGAGCCGATCGTTCGAAAACTCCATCACGCTGCCGCACGACGTGCAGATGCAGTGCTCGTGCGTGTTGCCCGCCGCCATCGGCTCGTACCGCTTGAAGCCCTCGCCGAAATCGTGCTCCTTCACGAGCCCGCTCTTTACGAGCAGGTCGAGCGAGCGGTACACCGTCGCCGTGCCGATCGGACCGGCCCGCTTGGCCACGCGATGCTCGATGTCGTGCGCGGACAGATGCTCGGCGGAGAACAACACGACCTCCGCGATCGCCAGACGTTGTTGCGTCGCGGGGAGGTTGTGGTCGCCCAGGTAGCGGCGGAACTCCCCGAGCAGCTTGTCGCCGTCAACCTTCATACCAGACCGAACGCTCGACGGTGACGGGAGGCTCCGCGTCGCCGGTGCGGTCCGTGGTGGCGTGCATCACTTCGCGCAGCACCTCCGCCGGCGACAACGCGACCTCCTCCACCTCGACCCGAAAGCGGCCCCGCTCCTTGCCGCGCACGATGAGCATGTACCGCGCCGTATAGACCCGGAGCCGGGGCTCGCCGTCCGCGCGGCGCGTCACCACGGCCGTGCCCCACTCGCGCCCCTCGCGCTTGGACGGGCGAAACGCGTAGATCGTCTCGATCTCGGCCGGCGGCACGCGCAGCGCCACCGCCTTGGCGAGCTCGGCCCAGCCAGGGCCCTGCCCCGGGGTCAGCGGACCGCCGATGCGGGTGTCTGCGCCTGCTCCCATCGCTCCACGTAGAAGCGCAGCACGTGCATGAAGTCCTGCGCGTTGGTGACGACGCCGAATGCCTGATGCGTCCCGCGGTCCCGCAGCTTGGTGACCACGAATTCCGTCTGATCCACGCAGATGGTCGTGAGCGGCCTGAGATCGTCCGGCGCCGGCCCGTCCACGAAGGCGGGAAGCATGTTCCCCACGGCAATGGCGTGGAGCGCGGTAGCGACGAACACCGCGAAGGTCGCCTGGGTCGTGTGCGCCCGCATGGCATCCTGCGCCGCGAGCGTATCGCTCAGCACCTCGGGCAAGGGACCGTCGTCCCGGATCGACCCCGCGAGCACGAACGGCACATCGTGCGTCACGAGGGCGTGCATGATGCCCTCGGTCACGAGCCCGCTCTCGACGGCCGCCTTGATCGACCCCGCTCGCCGGATCGCGTTGATCGCGCGCATGTGGAGCGCGTGACCGCCTTCGACCCCTTCGCCCGAGCTCGACATGCCGAGCGTGGTCCCGAAGATCGCCGCCTCGAGGTCGTGCACGGCCACCGCGTTGCCACCCAGGAGGACGCTCACGTAGCCGTTCTCGACGAACCAGATCAGATCCTGGCGCGCGCGCGCATGCACCAGCGCCGGCCCCACGACCCACAGCATCCGTCCGCCGCGCCGCTTCTCCTCGCCCAGCAGCTGGGCCAGGACGGCGTAGTCCACGGGCCGCTCGCGCGAGACCTCGGTCTGCATGAACCCGAACTCGTTCGCGCTGTGGCGGCCGCCGAGGAAGCCCTCAGCGTGGACGAAGATGCCCTGGCTGCCGTCTTCCAGCGCGCCCACGGCCACGAGCTGGCCCTGGCGCACCTTGCGCGGCTCGGTGACCACCAGGTCTCCGTTCGCATGGCGGACGATCACGCAGTCCATCCGCGGCAGCTTCGGCCGACGCCAGACCCCCCCCACCTTGAGGTAGGTGGGCAGGTTGGTGGTCGAGAAGAACCCTTCCGGGAGCACGCCATCCTTGGGCGCCGGTTCGAACGGCGCGTCCCGCGCGTCCGCGAGGGGCGGCGTGTGGAAGTTGGGAGGTCGATAGCGGAAGCGCGGCAGCGTCACGGACGCGAAAGTTATCTGTTTCCAAAGCCTTGACGCAACGTCCGCACCGTCACAGGAGTGTGACGGGATCGCGATCTACCACGATCGCTGCCCCACGCCCCGGCCCGCGGCCCTCCTCCCGGCCCCAGGCCCGCACCACGCGCCCGATCGCGCGCGGCTCGCCTGCCTTCACCAGCACGTGCCACCGCCAGCGCTCCTTGAGCCGCGCAATAGGGCACGGCGCCGGCCCGAGCACCGTGATGGCTCCGCCCAGCATGGCCGAATTCGCGCGCCGCAACCAGGCCGCCACGTGCTCGGCGCCCGCCTGGGCAGCGTCCGGATCGCGCGCCGACGCAACGAAGCGGGCGAGCGCCGCGTGCGGCGGATACGGCGGGTGCGGCGGCGCTCGCAACGGCAGCTCGGCGGCCGCGAAGGCCTGCGCCGAATGCGCCTGGGCCGCCTTCAGCGCGTGGTGCTCGGGCGTGCGCGTCTGGACCAGAACCCGACCGCCCCTGGGCCCCCTCCCCGCTCGCCCCGCCACCTGCGCGACCAGCTGAAAGGTTCGTTCGGCCGCGCGGAAATCGGGCAGATGCAGGCTCGTGTCCGCGTCCACCACGCCGACGACCGTCACGCCGGGAAAGTCGAGCCCCTTGGCGATCATCTGCGTGCCGAGCAGGATGTCGACCTCGCGCCGCGCCACGCGCTCGAGGATGCGATGATGGGCCCACTTGGTGCTCGTGGTGTCCAGGTCCATGCGCGCCACCCGCGCCGCCGGGAATCGCTCGGCCACGAAGTGCTCGAGGCGCTCCGTCCCGACGCCGCGCATGCGCTGCATGCCCGCGCCGCACACGCGACAGGTCTCGACGATCGGCTCTTCATGTCCGCAATAGTGACAGCGGAGCGCGGGCGGCGTGCGGTGGACGGTGAGCGTGATGGCGCAGCGGGGACACTCCCGCACGTCGCCGCAGCTGGGGCACTGCACGAAGGTGGCGAACCCGCGACGATTGAGCAGCAGGATGACCTGATCCCCCTGCCCGAGGGCGTCTCGCACCGCGTCGTCCAGCGCTTCGCTCCACGGCACGCCTCCAGCATCGGCGACCCGGGGCGCGCTCCGCAAATCGACGAGCGCCACGGGAGGCAGCGGCCGCGCGCCAATCCGCTCGGGGAGCGCGAACACGCGGGCGACGCCCGTGTCACCCCAATGCAGCGTTTCGAGCGCGGGCGTGGCACTCCCGAGGATGAGACGGGCCCCCTCGAGCTGCGCCCGCACGCGGGCCACGTCCCGGGCGTGGTAGCGGGGAGCGGTGCCCTGCTTGTAGCTCGCCTCGTGCTCTTCATCTACGACGATCGCACCCAGCCGTGCGACCGGGGCGAACACGGCCGAGCGTGGGCCCACCGCGACCCGCCGCTCGCCGCGCCGCAGGGCGCGCCACGCATCGGCCCGCTCTCCCTCCGACAGTCCCGAGTGCAGGACGGCCACCTGGTCGCCGAACACGCCGCGCACGCGGGCGACCGTCTGCGGCGTGAGCGCGATCTCGGGCACGAGCAGGATCGCCCCGCCGCCTTCGCTCACCACCCGGCGCAGCAGCTCGAGGTAGACGAGCGTCTTTCCGGACCCCGTCACCCCGTGGATGAGCACGGCCGTGGATACGGGCGTGGCGTGGATCTCGGCGACGACCCGCTCTTGATCCGGCGTCAGGGAGGGCGGTGGAGGTGATGACAGGTCGGCGAAGGGATCGCGCGGTGCAGTGCGAAGATCGATGCGCGCCAGTCCCGCGGTGACGATGCCGTTGAGGACGCCGGGCGATACGTGCAGCTGCTCGACCAGGTGCCGGACGGGCGCTTCACCGCCAAGCGCCTCGAGCGCCTCGTAGGCGGTGCGGCGCTTGGGTGAGCGCTGGAACGCCTGCTCGCGCTCGAGCAAGGAGGGGAGTCGGCGCGTCAGGATCATCACGCGCTCGCCGCCCTCGCGCGGGCCCGCGGGCTGGCCCGCACGCCACAGCGCGCCGGGCAGGAGCGCCCGCACGGCCAGGCCCACCGGCGCGCCGTAGTAGCCGGCGATCCAGCGACCCAGCCGCAACATCGCGGGCGAGAGCGCCGGCTCGTCATCCGGCGCCGCGACGATGTCCTTCAGATCGCGCGCGGGGTCGGCCGGCGCCACGCTGACGACAATGCCGATCGCGCCGCGGCGCCGCACCGGTACCACCACGCGCGCGCCCGGCACCGCGCGCGCCGCGAGCTCGGCGGGCACGCGGTAGGCGTAGGTGCGGGAGATCGGAAGCGGGAGAACGACCTCGGCGGCGAGCCCCTCCCCGCCACTCATCGGCGGCGAACGCCCAGTCCCGGCGCGTTCGGCAACCGGATCATGCCCTGCTCGATGGTGGCGCCCTCGAACGGATCGTTGGCGGTGAGCGCCGCCCCATCCAGGTCGGCCGCATCGAGCAGCGGCGCGAGCTGCGCCGCGGCCGTGATGCCCAGCGACGATTCGATCATACAGCCAGCCATCACGAGCATCCCGTGGGCGCGCGCCACGGCCACCATGCGCAGCGCCTCTCGCAAGGAGCCGCACTTGGCGAGCTTGATGTTGATGCCGTCAGCGGCATGAGCCACGCGGGGAATGTCGGCCGCCACGAGGCAGCTTTCGTCGACCACAATCGGGAGGACATTAAGACGCCGCAGCGCGGCCGTGCCCTCGACATCGTCGGGCACGAGTGGTTGCTCGACGAACTCGACCCCGAATTCCTTCAATATTGGCAGCATGCGGGACGCGCGCTCACGGCTCCAGCCCGCATTCGCGTCCACCCGGATGGGTTTCTCGGTAGCATCGCGAATCGTCCGCAGGATGGCCTCGTCCTGATCGGTGCCCAGCTTGATCTTCAAAATCGGATACTCGCCGGCCTCGGCGACCTTGGCGCGCATGCGCTCGGGCGTGTCGAGCCCGATCGTGAACGACGACTGCGGCGCGCGCGCGGGGTCCAGACCCCAGAGGCGCCACAGGGGTTGCCCGAGGCGCTTGCCCATCAGGTCGTGGAGCGCCGCCGACAGCGCCGCCCGCGCGGCCCGAGCTGCCGGCGCGACTTCGATGAAGCGCGCTTCGGCCCGCTCGAGCTGCCATGGGTCCTCGGGAAGGTATGGCTCCAGGCGTTGCAGCGCGGCCAGCACGGTGTCGGCCGTCTCGCCGTAGTAGGACGACGGATCCGCTTCGCCCCAGCCTTCGACGCCGTCCCAATCCGTGAGCCGGACCCATACCACCCGGTAGTCGCTCGACCCGCCCCGCGCGATCACGAACGGATGACGCGTGCGCAGCGCGATCACCTCGCGCTCGAGCTTCACGGCGCCGCCTCAGGCCAGCGCGCGCACATGCGCTCGCACCCCGGCGGCCAGCAGATCGAGTCGATAACCACCTTCCAGCATTCCGGCCACCGGGGCCGGCGCCACTCGCTCCCGGAGCGCCGTGGTCAGGTGCGCCATGTCTTCGGGCTCGAGGGTGAAGCCGCCCAGCGGATCGCCGGCGAGTGAGTCGAACCCCGCGGACACGAGCAACAGATCCGGCCGCCAGCCTTGGAGCGCCGCGTCCACCGCGGCCAGGAGATCGCCGACGTAGGTCTCCCGCGGGAGCCCGGGCGGCCGCGGGACGTTGAACACGTTGCCGACTCCGCGTTCCTTGGCCGCGCCCGTGCCGGGATACCAGGGATACTGATGCATGGAAACGAATCGGATCGACGGATCGGCCTCGACGAGCGCCTGGGTGCCGTTGCCGTGATGCACGTCCCAGTCGACGATCAGCACCCGCCCGAGCCCGAGGCGCTGCGCATGCCGCGCGGCGATGACGACGTTGTTGAAGAGACAGAAACCCATGGCGTGGGCCGCGAGCGCGTGATGCCCGGGAGGACGCGTGGCGCCGAACGCGGTCCCCGCCTCGATCGCCTGGTCCACTGCGCCGAGCGCGATGCCGGCTGCGGCCAGCGCCGCGTCCCAGCTGCCGGCGCCCATCACCGTGTCAGTATCGAGCATCGCGCCTCCCGCGGCAGCTACGCGCTCGAGCGCATCGATGTAGGCGGCAGGGTGCACGGCGAGCAGGGCTTCCCGCCCCGCCGGTCTCGCTTCGCACCACCCCGTGACGGGCTCCATGTCGGCGGCGCGCAGCACGGCGAGCACCGCGTCGATGCGTTCCGGGCGCTCGGGGTGGCCCGCCCCCGGGTCATGGCCGCGGCAGGCAGGATGCCAGATGACCGTGGTGCTCATGCTAGTTGTTCAGGTGACGGCGCTGCAGCAGCTCGCGAATCGACTCGATCTCCTGGTGCATCTCGCGCTGCGCGGCGTCCAGCTCCGCGAGGGTGCGACGGTAGCGCCGCCATGCGACGAGGACGAGCGCCACACCGATGGCGCACACCGCGCCCCCCGCCACGAGCGCCGGCCGGTGCCAGGCGATGCCGGCGTATCCGAGGAGGAGTGCGTCGAGTGCCAGGAATCCGACCGCGGCGGTCGTGAGGGCGCGGGGCGCCTGCTTCACCGCAGGGGCTCGCGCTTGGCCGGCAGGATGATGAACGGCGCGTTGGGGCCGGCCCCGAGCCGCGCGAGCGTCACGGACTCGTCGAGCACGAGCGCGCCGTGGAACTTCACGACGTAACGGTCGGGGAACACTTCCCGCCGCTTGAGCGCCCGGTGCAGTGCCTCCTCCTTGAGCTGCGCGACGGACGTAGCCGCGTCCACCGGCACCACGACCTGGTCCCACACCTCCGTGACCATCACCCGCACGGCAAAGCCCCCGGAGACGGCGGTCATCGCGTCTCGACGCCGGACTCGAGCGGCAGCGTCGAGAAGAACCGTCCCAGTCCCTGATCGAAGAACAAGGTCGACGCCCGTACCGCCGCTTTCGCCGGGTCGCCGTCGAGCGGCCGCGCGTTGATCACCAGCTCCTCCCCCCCCTGCCCGCGCAACACCACGTACTCCGGCCCGTCCTTCTCCGGAAAGGCGCTCATGTGGGGGACGCGCTCGGCGAAAAACGCCTTGGCCCGGCGCAGCACTTCGGCCGGCGGCAGAGCAACGGTGGCGGTGTGAATCATAGGGCCGTGAAAGATAGGGGGCGCGGCGTTACTCGACCATGCCGTTCTGAACGTCGGCGTGCCATTCTGGGCGCCCATGGTGCCAAGGCGGCAAACGTCGGCGGGCATACCGTTTGCGTTCCCCCGACCGCGTGAAGTTGGAGCACACAACACGACGATTCCACAGAGAGGAGCAACATCCATGACGTTCAATCTTCGCAGCATCACGCGCGTCCCCGCATGGGATAGCGGCACGTTCGAGCGCCGTGTCAACCGCTTGTTCAACGACGCGTTCGGCGCGCCGGCCTGGACAGCCGGCAACGGTACCACGGCGACATGGCTGCCCGCGGTCGACATCTTCGAGGACCAGAACGCGATTCGGCTCACGGCGGAGCTGCCCGGCGTGCGTCCTGAGGACGTGAAGATCACCGTCGAAAACGACGTGCTGACGATTCACGGCGCGAAGCAGCAGGCCACCGAAGAGAACGCCGAGCGCGTGCATCGCTATGAGCGGCCCTACGGAACGTTCGAGCGGAGCTTCACGCTGCCCACCACGGTGGACGCGAGCGCGATCAAGGCGAACTACGAGCACGGCGTGCTGACGGTCACGCTGCCGAAGGCCGAGAAAGCCAAGCCCAAGGTGATCGAGGTGCAGGTCAGCTCGAAGTAGGACTAGGGCGGCGTCGCCAGCAGAGCCACCAGCCGGCGCTCAACCTCCGAGTTGGGCACGGCGGTGGCGCCGGCGTCGCGCGCGGACCGCAGGAGATCCGCGCGCACATGCGAACCGTAGGCGAGGACCGGAGTCCCGCCTGCCACGAATCCCCGGATGCGGTCCGCCGCGCCGGGGACTTCTATTGCAATCACCGCGAGATCGCACGTGGCGGCGTCTTTCACCACCTCGCCGCCGGCGTGCGTGACCGCCGCCCCGAGCTTCGCGCGGAACAGGAGGTCGGGCGCGGCGATGTACACCCGCTTAGCCATCGATCGCCTCTGCCCGCACGGTGTGTTGTGATGCCTGACGCCGCCGCACCAGGTCGACCAGCGATGCCCTGTGCGGGATCACGAGCACCGCCTCCCCGGCCGGCTCGGGCGCCAACCCCTCGAGGGACATGAACAATGGTGGCGCGGCATCACGAGGCGCCGGCACACGATAGCGTCGCCCGTGCCACGTGACCTCGTACCCGTCCCCCGTCCCCTGTCCCCCGTCCCCCTCAATGAAGACGTCGTCGTCCACCTTGTACACGTGTTCAGCCAGCCGCTCCCCGGAGCGATAGAACGCGGGATCGAACCCGTCACCGGCCGCCCGCGCGAAGTTCTCCTGGGCCGCCCAATCGT
>DATIXG010000076.1:0-2511 GCA_035518815.1 Gemmatimonadales bacterium
GGCGGGCGGCGCGGTGCTGGCGCTGGACGGGGGCAACGGCGACGACATCCTGGTCAGCGGCAACGGCCAGGACACCTTGACCGGCAGCGCCGGGAACGACGTCGTCAACGTGTCCAAAGGCAACGACACCGTCAACTACACCAGCACGCTCGACGGCCATGACGTCGTCACCGGCTTCGACGGCAATGCGAGCGGCGGCCAGGACACGCTCAATCTCGACACGCTGTTCGACGGTCTCGGCGTCGCCGCCATCGACCGTGCGGCCCGCGTCTCGATCGTCGATCACGGGGCAACGGTCGATGTCAACGTGGATGCCGACGGCAATGCCGGCAACGGCTTCGAGCTCACCGTCGCAACGTTGAAGACGGTCGACAAGATCACCGTCGGCGAGGACGTGCTGCTTGGGTCGTAACGTCGGGCAGGAAGACTAGATCGCGATTTTCTCGTCCGGCTCCGCGGCGACCGCAAGATCCGGCATGATCCGATCGGCGGGAATCGTGAAGGTGACGGAGGTGCCCTTTCCGGGCTCGCTCGTGACTTCGATCCGTCCGCCGTGGAGTTCCACCAGCCGCCGCGAGATGGCGAGCCCCAGTCCGGTGCCGCCGAACGTCCGGCTGACGGAATTATCGCCCTGCCGGAACGGTTCGAACAGGTGCGGCAGCACGTCCGGGGCGATCCCGATTCCGGTGTCGGTCACGGTGATGGCGATCTGGCCGCCTTCGCCGATGCGCCCGCCGATCCGCACCAGTCCGTTGCGGGGCGTGAACTTGACCGCGTTGGAGAGCAGGTTCAGCAACACCTGCTTCAGGGCGCGCTCCTCCGCGAAGACGTACGGCAATTCGTCGAGTCCCTCGGTGAAGACCTTGACCACCTTCTCGGCGGCGCGTGCCCGGGTCATGGTGATGCAGGCCTCGGCGATTTCGGCGATCGAGACCTCTTCCTCATAGAGTTCGTACTTGTCCGCCTCCAGCTTCGACATGTCGAGGATGTCGTTGATCACGTCGAGCAGGTGATCGCCGCTCTCATGGATGTCGCGGGCGTAGTCGATATAGCGGGTCTGGTCCGGGCCGAACAGCTGATCGCGGATCACCTGGGAGAAGCCGATGATGGCGTTCAGCGGCGTCCGGAGCTCGTGGCTCATGTTGGCGAGGAAGTCCGCCTTCGACCGGTCCGCCAGCTCCGCCTCGTTCTTGGCCTTGATCAGCTCCTGCTCGCGCTGCTTCAGGTCGGTCACGTCCTGGATCGCGCCGAACAGCTGGATGGCGTGGCCCTCGACGTCGCGCATCCGTTCGGCCGCGGAGCGGATGAAGACGATCTGGCCGTCGCCGCGCAACAGGCGGTATTCGAGCGAGTAGCTGTCGATCTCCTCGCGCTCGAAGGCGTTGGTGATCGGCAGCAGCCGCGCCTGGTCGTCGGGATGGACGAAGCGGTGGACGTAGTCGGAAGGGCTGGCGATCACCTCGACGGGCTCGCGCCGCAACACATCGGCGTAGAATTCGTGGTCGAACACCATGCGGCGCTGGCCCTGCGGATCCTCCTCGCTGTGCCAGCAATAAAGCTTGGCCACGCGCTGGGCGCGGCGGAGCTGGTATTCCGACCGGCGCATGGTGGCTTCCGCCGTCTTCACGTCGGTCAGGTCCTGGATGATGCCGATGCCGTAGAGCGGGCGGCCGTGCTCGTCGCGCACGCGCTCCGAGACCGAGCGCACATGGCGAATCTCGCCGCTCGGATGCAGCAGGCGGTAGGAGATGGTGTAGTTGTCCACGACGCCGGCATCGAAATCCTCGAATGCCTTGGCGACCATCTCGCGGTCGTCCACATGGACGAAGCGCCCGCAAAAGGCCGGGACGTCGTCCCAATGGAGCTCCTTGCGCTGGGCGCCGAAGATCTCGCAGACCTCGTCGGAGATCTGGCTGGCCTTCTCGCCCTCGCCCGTGCGGTCGCCGGTCTCCCAGAACCAGTAGCCGAGCTTGGCGAGGCGATAGGCGCGGCGCAGCTGCCGCTCGACCCGCCGCATCGCCAGGGCGGAACGCCTGAGGCCGGTCACGTCCTGCACGATGCCGTTGACCTGCAGCAGCCGCCCGGAGGAATCGAGGCGCTTCTCCGCGCTTTCCAGGATGTGCCGGATGCTGCCGTCGGGCCGCATGATCCGGTATTCCTGGGTATAGCCGGGGAGATCGCTGGCCAGGAACCGGCGGTCGAGCTTCTTCAGCTCGTCGCGGTCGTCCGGATGCACGAACTGGTCGTAGAAAGCGCCCGCCGACTTGTCGAGCACCTCGGTCGTGGTCCCGAAGATCTCCGCGGCTTCGTCGGACCAGGTGTACTGGATCGGTGTGCTGTCGTTGGTGCCGCGGCCGGCATCGAAGGCCCAATGACCCATCTTGGCGATGCGGAAGCCCTGCTTCAGCTTGGCCTCGCTCTCGCGCAGCGCGATATCCGCCAGGCGCTGGTCGGTGACGTCCTGGATCGTGCCGACGATCTGCACCACGCGACCGGAGTCGTCGCGGATCT
>DATIXG010000077.1:0-3102 GCA_035518815.1 Gemmatimonadales bacterium
CGGCCGGCGACCAGGAAGAAGACGAGCACGCCGATCGTGATCGCTGCGAGCGTGTGCACCTGCGTCGTCGTGATTCCGAGGAACGATCCGAAGAGCAGCTCCTCGAGGTTCTCGAGAATGCCGCCGTAGAGGCTGAGGAACAGGAAGCCGAGCGCGAGTCCCGCCGCCTGAACCGTGCCGATGACGGCCGACTCCTGCCCGAAGTCGCGCCGGCCTGCCGTGCGTGAGCCGGCGGCGATCGCCAGTGCGCCGACGACGCAGAAAGAGAAGTAGCCGAGCGAGAGGGACACGCCCACCAGCGCCGCGGCGCTCGCGCCGGGGAAGGACATCAACGACAGCGTGTGTCCGGCGAACGTCTGCCGGCGCAGCACCATGAACCAGCCGACGATGGACGCCATCACCGCGACGATCGTGCCCGCCTCGAGCGCGTTGACCATGAACGGGTAGACGACGAGCTGGTGGTAGTCCGTGACCGGGTTGAGGGAGAGGTGCGGATTCACGGGTGGGCGTGCCGGTCGGAGTGATGGTGCGGCGCCTCCGGCTGTCCGACGACGACGAGGCGGCCGTCCGAGGTGTGCAGTACCTCGACGTGCGAGGCGTAGAGCGCGCTTAGGGTCTCGCTCGTGATCACCTGCTCGGGCGGCCCGGAGAGGATCCGGCCCGCGGCGACGTAGACGACCCGGTCGACATGCGCAAGCAGGGGGTTGACATCGTGGGCGACGAGCAGGATGGTCATCGCTTCCGCGCGGTGGATCCGGTTGAGCAGCGCGGCGACTGCCGCCTGGTTCGGCAGGTCGAGGCTGTCGAGCGGCTCGTCGAGGAACAGCATGCGTGGCCGGGAAACCAGCGCCGCCGCGATCAGCAGCCGCTGCTGCTCACCGCCCGAGCACTCGCCAATCGGCCGCCGCGCATAGCCGGAGGCGCCGACCAGACCGATCGCCTCGTCGACCCGGCGCCGCTCGGCCGAGCGACCGGGGAGCGGTAGCCCCCAGCGAGCCCCGTCGAGGCCGAGTCGGACGAGGTCGATGCCGCGGATTCGCGTCGTCTCGTCGAAGGCGTGCCGTTGCGGCAGGTAGCCGATCTCCGGCTTGGCGGCCCGGGGCGCGCTGCCGAGGACCGACACCGTCCCTGTCGTCAGGGGCTGCTGCCCGAGGAGGACGCGCAGAAGCGTCGACTTACCGGCGCCGTTGGGGCCGAGCACAGCGACGAACTCCCCCGGTTCGATCGTGAGTGTCGCGTCGCTCCAGATCGTCCGGCCGCCGAGGGTGACCGCGGCGCCGCCCAACTCGACCGCCGCGACGGCGGCGAGGTCGGGTCGTGTGGCGTCGCGACGATCCACATCGACAATCGTCACGGAGCTAGCGGCCGGTGGCCTGATGCAGGGCTTTGATCAGGCCACGTAGTTCTGCGACCTGCCACTGCTCGAAGTTCAGCGCTGCCGGCGAAAGGGTCTCGGTGACGGTCGCGATCGGGATGTGCTGCTGCTTGGCGATGGTGTTGATCCGTTGGATGTCGGGCGTCGCGTTCTGGCTGTTGTACACCCACACCTTGATCAGACGATGCTGCGCCTGGCTGTCGACCGTCTGCTTGTCCTGGGCGCTGATCTCCGTCCCCTCGGCGACCGCCTTCGCGAAGCTGTACGGCGTCAGCAGCTTCAACCCCATGCTCTGGCCGAGCGGCTGGAAGATGCTCTCGCTGTAGCCGACCGGAACGCCGGCGAATCGCTTCCGGATTTGCGCCCGCAACTGGTCGTAGGGCTTCAGCGACACCGTCTCGAAATGCTTCTTCTGCGCCGCGAAGGACGCCTTGTCGGCCGGATCGATCTTGTCGTAGGCAGCGGTGATCGCGGTGATCACCTTCTGCACCGAGGAGGGGCTGTACCACTGATGCGCGTTGTCGCCCTCCTTCATGCCCAGCAGGTTGCCGACGTCGAGCACCGTACGGCCGGAGACCGGGTTCGCCGCCAGCAGTTGCGAGGCCCACTTGTCGTAGCCGATCCCGTTCACGATCGCGAACTTCGCCCCCGCCATCGTCCGCGCATCACCAGTGCTCGGCTGATACGAGTGCGGATCGGTGTCGGGGTTGACGATGACGCTCCTCACCGTCGCCTTCGAGCCGGCGAGCTGCTGGGCGATGCTGCCCCAGAAATTCTCGGCCGCCGCCACCTGAAACAGAGGCGCTGCGGAAGTCGAACTAGAGCCCGACCCGGAGGCCGACCCGCACGCAACCGAACCACCAGCAACCAGCGCGAGCACCGCCGCCAAGAGCAGGCCGCGAAGCCAAGCCGAGGAAGACACCATTCCACTCCTTCTGAAGAGACGCGAGGTCACAAACCTGGCGAGGCTATCAGATACTAAGACTCAATCTTACTTTCCCTCGTGGAGTGACAACAATGAGAGCCGCTACCATTACCGGCGATGGCGGGAAAGACGATCGAACAGAACTGGGCTGACGCGACCCTGAACGGGCTGTTCACGAAGGGCCTGCGGCAGGGCGGCGCGCGCCGCGCGATCGTCCAGGCACTCGGCGAGCAGGACTGCTGCTTGACCGCGCAGGAGATCCTCGACCGGCTGCGGGCGGCCGAACGCAAGGTCGGGATTGCGTCGGTGTATCGGGTACTCGACCTACTCGTCAGCGAGGGCTACGTGCAGAAGATCGAGCTCGGCTCCGGCACCTGCCGCTACGAGCCGATCCAGCCCGGCGGCGACCACCACCACCACCTCGTCTGCGACAGCTGTGGCAAGGTCGAGCCGTTCGAGGACAAGAGCCTCGAGCGCGCCCTGGGCCGCGTCGAAGAGCACTCCGGCTACGACGTCTCGCTCCACGACGTCGTCCTCCACGGCGCCTGCGGCGACTGCCGCTAGCGCAAAGCCGGCTCAGGCGACCTGCAGCGGCCCGTGGTCGTCGCAGTGGCCGTCGCCGTGCTGACGCCCTCTTCGAGTAGGGAGTCAATTCAGCAACGCGGGCGTGAAGGCGTGCGTGCGACCTCGGTGCGACCTCACGTCGCCGGATCAGACAACGAGGAGACCGACGAGACCCTCGATTTGCAGCGCTTCTTCAAGCCCTCTGACGGACTCGAACCGTCGACCCCCTCCTTACCAT
>DATIXG010000078.1:0-41128 GCA_035518815.1 Gemmatimonadales bacterium
CGCGCGGACGCTCTCCAGCGCCACATTTCCGATCCTCCTCAAGGCGATCAACCCGGGACGCCTCGAGCGCCGCACCGGTCACCGGCTGCTCGTGGCGCACACCCCCGAAGAGCTGCTCCGCCGCTACGCCGAGTGGGAGGACACCGCGGCGCCGAACCTCATGCTCCAGGAGTACGTCCCGGGCGGCGACGAGACCGTCTGGGTGTTCAATGGAGTCTTCAACGAGCGGTCCGAGTGCATCGCCGCGTTCACCGGGCAGAAGCTGCGACAGCACCCATCGGAGGGCGGCGCGACGAGCCTGGGGAGGTGTGCTCCGAACACAGAGATCGTGCGCCTCACCACGGACTTCATGCGAACGCTGCCGTACCGGGGTGTGATCGACATCGATTACCGCTACGATGCCCGCGACGGCCTGTACAAGCTGCTCGATCCCAATCCGCGAATTGGGTCGGTATTCCGCTTGTTCGTGGATGAGCGGGGGATGGACGCGGCCCGGCTTCTGTACCTCGATCTCACCGCTCAACCCGTGTCGCCCGCGCCGATGCGCGTGGGCCGCAAATGGATCTTCGAGGATCGGGACATCGAAACGAGCCTGCAGCGTGTGATGGACGGCACGCTCACGCTCCGCGGCTGGCTGCGCTCGCTCCGCGGGATTGAGGAAGGCGTCTGGTACGCGCGCGACGACCGGCGCCCCTTCTGGCAGATGTGTCGCGGGCTGGTCCGGAAGGCAATCCGTGGGGCGGTGCGCCGGATCGGCGTCGCGCTAACGCGGCCTGTCGTTGCGGGGCTGCACGATGGGTGGCGTCGCACGGTCCGGCGCGCGCCGGTGCCGACTTTTCCTGCGTCTTCGACCAGTGGGCAGGCGGCTGCCGATTGAGTGGGCGGACTATCAGGAGACTACCGTCACACGTGAGGAGGATGGTTCCATGAGGTCGGACTACGACGTGGTGGTCGTCGGCGCAGGCCCGTATGGCCTCTCCACCGCCGCGCATCTCGGCGGACGAGGCTTGAAGGTCGCCATCTTCGGCAAGACGCTCGAAATGTGGCGCGACCACATGCCGCAAGGCATGCGGGTGCGGTCCCAGTGGTTTGCCAGCAACCTCTCCGATCCTGGTGGGGAGTACACGTTTGAGCGCTTCACCAAGGAGTCGAAGTACGAGAAGTGCTATCCCCTACCCATCGAGGCGTTTATCGAGTATGGCCTCTGGTTCCGGCAACGGGCGGTACCTGACGTGGACGAGACGTACGTCTCGTCCATCGAGCGTCAGGGCGGTCAGTTTCTAGTGAGGCTGGCGGACGGCCGCGAGGTACTGAGTCAGGCGGTCGTGATGGCGACCGGTCTCTCTCATTATGCCCATCGGCCTGAAGAATACAACGGGCTTCCGGCCGGACTCGTGTCACATTCTTCCGATCACAGCGACTTCAGCCGTTTCAAGGGTCAAGACGTCATGGTGATCGGCGGCGGACACAGCGGCATCGAGTTTGCCGCGCTGCTCCACGAAGCTGGAGCAGCCGTCCAGGTCGTGGCACGGCGCCCCATCAGCTGGTGGGCGCCTGACCGAACGACCGACCGCACGATTCTCGAGCGCATTGTTGCTCCGACCACTAGTATGGCGCCTGGTTGGCAGAACTGGGTATTGGACCATGTGCCCTATCTCTTCTACCGCTTCCCGCAAGCGCGGAAGGACGCGTATCTCAGCTACTACGTATCCGGGGCGAGTTCCTGGTTGAGGGATAGAGTGATCGGAAAGGTCACCCTGCGCGAGGGCCTGACCGTGACGAACCTGGAGGCGGTGGACGGAAAAGTCGATGCGACCATCTCAGACGGCACGAGGACGCGGGTCCATCACATCCTGCTGGCAACTGGCTACAAGGTAGACATCAACAGGTTGACTATGATCGATCCATCGCTCCGTGCTGAAATCAGGACGGACATGGCAATCCCCATCCTGAGTCACTGGTTTGAAAGCAGTGTGCCGGGGTTCTACTTTGTGGGAATCACCTCGTTGCGCGCCTTCGGTCCACTGTATCGGTTTGTCGCGGGCTGTGGAGCCGCCGCTCGACGCGTCGCCAGGTCGGTCGCGCGACAGCGCGTCGGACTTGGGCGGGCGACGGCGGTCGCTCGGCGGCCGGGGACGGCCGTCCCGGAGACCGCTATCTAGAGAGCGGGCCCTGGTGACGCGGAAGCCATTGGCCCCGGTGGGCTCGAACCACCATTCCCGGATCCAAAGTCCGGTGTCCTGCCATTGGACGAGGGGCCAGCAAGGGTGCCGCGCCCAAAGTTAGCCCGGTGGATGGGTCATTCACTACCCCGCACCCCCGGTGCGCTGCTAGGTTGCCCGAGTCCTCCCTGATCGGAGTAGCAGTGCGGTTCACGAAGGTTGCGGTGAGCGCGTTGGTATTCGCGGCCAGCGTGGCGTGCAGCGAGGCGACCTCGACCGGGAGCCGGACGAGCGCGACCCAGATTTCCGTTGGCCCGGGGACGTCGTTCAGCCCCAACCAGGTCACGATCTCACCGGGCGACACGGTGATTTGGGTTTGGGCCGGCGGCGGTCATGACGTGACATTCTCCACCTCGGGCGCGCCTGCGAACTGCAACAACATGAGCGCGGGTGTATGCATTCGCGTGTTCCCGACGGCCGGCACCTTCAACTACTTCTGCCAGCCGCACGTGGGCCTGGGCATGGTCGGCAGCGTCACCGTGCAGTAGCAGGCCGCGACACCTCTACCCCGACCCCCCGGTGCCCGGGTAGATTGCGCACTCCCGTTTCCCCTAGAGGTTCCTGTGCGGTTTGGTGTGATGGCTGCGGTCGTGCTGGTGGCCGCGACGCATGTAGCGTGTAGCGATCCCGCGGCGTCCAGCAACAAGACCAAGGCTACCCAGATCACGGTGGGTGACAATTATTTCAATCCGACGGACGTCACGATCGCGCCGGGTGACACGGTGATCTGGATCTGGGGCGGGGCGGTGGGGCACAACGTGGTTTTCACGAGTGCTCCCGCAACGCCCCCGTCGGACTGCGGTGTCATCAGCTCGGGAGTCTGCATCCGGGCATTTGGGACGGCGACGGGGACGTTCACCTACGCGTGCACTCTGCACGGGGGCATGGTCGGTAGCGTGACCGTCCATTAGCAGCCTTCGCTCAAGCGTCGAGGGGCTCGGCCGAGACCTCGACGCTGCCGTTGTCGGCGTAGCGCACCGTGAGCAACCACGGCCTGCAGCAGACCTGGCAATCCTCGACATACTCCTGATCGGATCCGCTCCCCGAGTCCAGGCTGATCACGTTCTCTTCGCCGCAATGCGGGCAGACGACCACGGCGTCGCTCTGCGCCGTGCCGTCGCCCGTGGGGAACTCGTCCTCAAACTCTTCGGGACTCGTAGAACACCTGCATCGCGCGATTGGCTTCGAGGGTCGCGGCGAGCGCCGTGGCTACAGCCGGCGCCTCGCGGCCCGGGATCACCGCGAGCAGGCGGTCATCCGCGATCTCCGTGAACGTCCGCATCCCGATACAACCGAATGAGACGGTCGCCGCACCGCGCGACGCCGCCGCGGGCAGCGCGGCGCAGGCGGGGCGGCCCAGCATTCCCGACGGACCGCTGTGGGTCCAGTACGTGGTGCCGCTCGCCTCCGCCAGCAGCATCCCCTGGCGGGGCGTGAGCCACATGACGACGAAGGCCGGCTCGATCGGAAACCGTCCGAGCGGTCCGTACACGACGCCCGAGGTCTTCGTGGGAAGCGTCGGGATGCGCGCCGGCTCGTTGGCCTCGATGTAGCCTCCCTCGACCATGAGACCTACCAGGCGCTTGAGCTCACCTTCCACTGGAGCTGGAAGTGCGAAGCCCATGACCATGGCACCGATCGGGCAGCCGAAATGCTGTTCCGCGGTCGCGTAGAACACCCGGGTCTCGGCGCGCCGCCACAGGGTGCAGGCGGAGGGGACCGTGCCCTCGAACGTCGCGACGCCACTCGGAGGCCCATCGCACGGGGCGACGGCGATCGGAGGGGTGTCGAGCCCGAGTACCGCGGTCAAATCGTTGGAGATACTCTCAAGGTTCATTATGACTGTCCTCGACGGGGGAGAAGGAGCCTCACGATGGTATACGGTCCGGACTGCATGCGGTACTGGGGAGGAGGTACGGCGCTCCTGCTTCTCGCGGTGCTGGGCGCCTGCGGCCCGTCCGAGCCGCCCCCTGGCCAGCCGAACCCGGGGATCGCGCCTCCCGTGTTCGGCCACGTGTTCATCGTGGTCGAAGAGAACACGAACTACTCGGACGCCATCGGCAACCCGGCCATGCCGTACCTGAACGGCCTGGCCCAGCGGTACGCGCTCGCGACTCAGTATTATGCCGACACGCACCCGTCGATTGGCAACTACTTCATGATGACGGTTGGAGACACCGTTACCAACAACGACGGCTACACGGGGACCATCTCCGTGGACAACGTCGTGCGGCGCCTCGTCGCGGCGGGGAAGACGTGGAAAGCGTACGCCGACAGCCTCCCCTCAGCGGGTTATCACTTGCCGGGTACGACGGGGTGGGGGAAGTACGCGTCGCGTCACAACCCGTTGTCATACCTGACCGATGCCGTGAACGACAGCCTGCGCCTCGTCCCGTTCACTCAGTTTGCCGTGGACCTGGCCGGCGATACGCTCCCGAACTACAGCTTCATCGTGCCGAACCTGTGCCACGATGCGCACGATTGCGCCCTCGACTCGGCGGACACCTGGCTGAGCCGCAACATCGATCCACTGATTCAGCACCCCACGTTTCAACGGGACGGCCTGCTGATCATTTTATTCGACGAGTCGGGCAACGACAACACCGGTGGTGGGGGCCGGATCGTTTGGATCGCGGTCAGTAGCAAGGCCCGACAGGGTTATCAGTCGACCGCGTTGTACCAGCACGCGAGCACGCTGCGGCTTTCGCTGGCGGCGCTCGGGATCACGCAGTTCCCCCATCTCGCGGCGACTGCGCCGCAAATGGGGGAGTTCTTTGCTCAGTAGGCCCGGGTCACAGCGGCTCGGGGGCGGGAGCCGGGGCCGCCCGGGTCGCGGTCTTGAGCAGCTGCTGATGCCGCGTGCCCATCTGGGCGGCCGCGTCGTCGCGCAACCGCTCGGTCGCGTACACCGCCGCGACCGCGCTTCCGGAGCCGCAGAGACGCACCCAGTACGGGTGCGTCGCGGCGAGGCGCTCGAACAGCGTGCGTAGCTCCGGGTGGTGGCCGAAGACCGGGAGCTCGAAATCGTTGCCGCTCGCCCGGCCCACGCTGCCCCACGTCGCGAAGGTGCTCGCATCGAACGTCACGGCGCCGCGTCGCTCCACGGCGATGCCCCGGGCCTCGTCCAACCAGCGGTAGGCCTCGGGTGTCGAGACCCCGACGGGCGGCACGGCGACCAGCGCTGCGGCCGCGGGGAGCGGGTCGAGGCGGAACAGCCGCTCGCCCCGCCCCCACGCGATGGCGAGCGAGGTCTCGCTCACGAAAAACGGCACATCGGCTCCCAGGCGCGCGGCGAAGTGCAGCAGCTCGGCGCGCGGCACGGCGCCGTTGGCGAGCGCATTCACCGCGTGCAGCGCAGCTGCCGCGTCGCTCGAGCCTCCGCCCAGCCCCGCGCGCACCGGAATGCGTTTTGTCAGCTCGATCTCGACTCCGAACTTGCCACCCGTAGCCTGGAGCACGGCGCGCGCGGCCCGCACGGCGAGGTTCTCATCAGGGGGCCCGAGATCGGGGCCGTGCACCGTGAGCGTCACGCCCGGACCGGCGCGCCGGACCACCAGCTCGTCCGCAAGCTCCAGCAGCGCGAAGGCGGTTTCGAGTTGATGATAGCCGTCGTGCTCCCGCCCGAGCACGCGGAGAAAGAGGTTCACCTTGGCGTGGGCGGCGACGCGGACCTGATCAGCAGCCACGCCTCATCCCCCCGTGCCCTCTGCCTGCCGCAGCTCGCCGAGCCGCACGTGCGTCCGCGCGAGCGACGCGAGCCCAAGCAGCGTGATGGGTACGAATCCCCCGATGTGATACGCGACCGCATAGCTCACCGCCTGCTCGGCCCCGATCCCATAGATCGCCAGCGTCGCCCGCGTCACGGCCTCGAACGGCCCGAAGAATCCCGGCGACGATGGAATCGCGACCCCGAACCCGATCAGGCCCTGGAGCAACAGCGCGGATTCCGGAGGCACGCCGAGCCCGAACGCCCGAAAGCAGCTGGCGAAGCTGAGCGCGTTCACGAGCCACAGCACGAGCGACCAGGCCGCTACTTCCAGAAAGCGCCCGGGGCTCGTGAGCACCGCGAGGCCAGCGACCACGCCTTCCATGAGGTGGGTCAGGCGATCGGCGGTGCGCACCGGCAGCATGGCGTGAAAGGCGCGTCCGAACAACGCCACCCACCAGACGGGCCGGCTCACCACGAGGAGTGCTCCGACGAGCAGCGTGCTGAACAGCACCGCCGCCCACGTCGCCACGCGGGCGAGTGACACGCCGCCGACCGTGGCATTGCGGGGGAACGAGGGCGCGGCGATCGCCAGGGTCATCAGGCCGACCAGGAACAGGCCGTCGAAGACGCGCTCGACGCCGATCGACGCAAGCGCCGTCGTGAACCGCACCGGGAGCTGGCGGCGGGCGAGGTAGGCGCGAGCCACCTCACCGGCGCGGGCGGGCAGCACGTTGTTCGCCATGAAACCGATGGCGGTGGCGTGCCACAGCGGACCCCAGGGGAGGCGCGACCCGTCCGCGGCGCGCAGGATCACGCGCCAGCGCACCGTGCGCAGAGGGAACGTCGCGGTCGCGAGTACGATCGCTAGGATCAGCCAGCGCAGATCGGCCCGCGCGATGTGGCCCAGAACCGCGCGCGGGTCGACATCGTGCAACGCCCACGCGAGGAGGAGCGCGGTGACCACGAGCCCGATTGCCCAAGCCCACGGCCGCCCCATGCGGGTTTTAGGTGGGGGGGCTGGGCTCGAGCGCGAGGCCAATGAGGTCGCAGACTTCGTCGATGAGATCCCGCAGCGCGTCGCCCGAGGCGAGGCGAGCCTGAGCGCGCAGTTCCTGGGCACGCGCCTGAGCGCGCTCGCCGCGGTAGAGCAGGGAACGCACATCCACGACCGGTAGGTCCGCCCGCGCGGAAGGCGGGGGCGGAGGCGCGGAGGCGGGCGCGGGGTGTGGACCCGAGGGGCGCGCTGCCGGTCGCGCGGTGTCGCGCGACGGCGCGGGCAACAGCTCGTCGAGCGACGCGGGACCGACGCCGGCGGCCACGAGTCCCTGATACGCGACCCACGACCCCACCAGTCCCGGCGTCTCGGCTGCGGCCGCAGGACTCGGTGGTAAAGGCGGGGGCGGGGGGGGCGCGGCGGCCCGCGGAGGGGGAGCGGGCGTAGCGGTGCCCAGCGCTCGCACGTCGGCGACCAGACCATCGAGTGCGCCCGCGATGGAGGCCTCGTCGCCGCCCTCCGAGCGCGCGAGCAGATCGCCGGCGCGCCGCAACAGCGCGGCGAACGGCTGCGGCGCGCGCACGGCCACGCCGCTCGTCACGATGTCCCGCGCTGCCTGCGCGAACCGGGCCAGCCGATCGCCCAGGGCGTCGCCGCCCGTTTCCGCGAGGGCGCGGAAGGTGCCCGCGAGCGTGTGGGCCCGGAGCTCGCGCTGCGTCGCGCTGGGGGCGCGCTCGAGCGAATCGGCGGCCTGGCGCAGGTGCTCGCCCTGGCTCACGAGCTCGAGACGGCTGAGCGTCGCCGGCTGGTTGGTCGCGACCCCCTGTTGCACGATGTGGGGGCCCGCGTCGTCATAGAAGAACTGCGACACGGGCGGGACGCTCGGCTCCCGCTCGAGGAGTCGCATGAGCAATTCCGCAAACTGGCGGAAGCTCGGGCTCTCGGGATCGGGGCGGCCCTGCTCGGCCACTTCGCGGGCCGCGCGCGCGATCGCGGTCGCGGCGGCCTGGAGCAGCTCACCCGGCGCCGCGGTCGCGGGAGCATCAGGGCGGCCCAGGTGGCTCACGGCGCCCTCGATGCCTTCGAGCAGGTCGGGCAGCGGCGGCAGGTCGTTCACGGCCGCGAGCCCGCGCAACGGCTGGAGCGCGCGGAGGACGTGCTGCAGCGGATCGCGGGCCTGGGGATTCGCGCGCAGCGCATTCCCCGCGCGGTCGAGCGCACTCGCGATCGCCGCGCCCTCGCGCGCGACAAAGGCGCGGGCGCCGGCGTCCAGCCCGGTTGGGGCGGCGGGCCGCTGTGGCGGCGCCGGGCGGCCGGCGTGCTGCTCGAGCTCGGTGGCCAGCGCGGTGGCCTTGGTCGTGTCGGCGTCGGTCCAGGTCGCCGCCCGCCGGACCAGGACCTTCAGGTCGTCGACGGCCCGCACGGCGAGCTGCCGCGTCCCCGCATCCCACGTCGCCTGCCCATCGCGCGCGGCGCGTCCCAGCGCTTCGACTCCCGCCGCCGCGCGGGCGAGGCCCGCCTGGTTCGCCATGAGGGCGCTGCCCCGCAACGCTCGCGCCAACCGCACCATTTCATCAGTGGCGATTTCCGGCTGCTGCAGCAGGCCGTCCAGGCGCTCCAGATACTCCCCCGCCTCGAGGGCGAAGAAGTCCGACATGCCGAGCGGCTTGTTGGGAGGGGTCATAGCGGTCTCTAACCTAAGGCTTCTCGGGGCCGGCGTCAGGCGGCGGCGTCGTCCACCAGCTTCCGCATGCGGCGAACGGCCTCCTCCAGCCCCCAGTAGACGGCATTGCTGATGATGGTGTGGCCGATGTTCAGCTCCTCGATCTCCGGGATTCGGGCGACGGGCTGCACGTTCTCGTAGGTCAGCCCGTGTCCGGCGTGGACGGCGAGCCCCTGCGCCCGCGCGTGCGCCGCGGCGCGCTCGAGGCCGCGGAGCGCGGCGCCGTTCTTCCGCCAGGTGGCGGCGTAGCGTCCCGTGTGCAGCTCGATCGCGGGGACGCCGAGCTCGGCGGCGCGGTCGATGACGCGGAGGTTCGGGTCGATGAAGAGGCTCACGCGAATCCCCGCCCGCGTGAGGCGCGCGATGGCATCGGCGACGCGACGGTCCCCGCGGTTCAGCGCGAGGCCGCCCTCCGTCGTGATTTCCTGGCGTCGTTCCGGTACGAGAGTTGCCTGGAACGGGCGCACCGCGCACGCGATGCGGACGATCGCCGGGTGCGCGCCGAGCTCGAGATTCAGCACCGAGCGGACCGAGCGGCGCAGGGCGCGCACGTCGGCGTCCTGGATGTGGCGCCGGTCTTCACGCAGGTGGACCGTGATGCCGTCGGCGCCGCCGCGCTCGCACGCGTCCGCCGCGCGGACCGGATCCGGCTCGTCGGTCTTGCGCGCTTCGCGCAGCGTGGCGATGTGATCAATGTTGACGTAGAGGCGCATGTACCCTTACCTTCGGGTCACTTCGTCACCGCTGAGGTGTTGCTCCTGTTGCTGCGAAGAGTTGCCGTGCTCGTGACCGCGGGCACCCTCGCCTGCGGATCGCATCCCTCGACACCGGCTCCCCAGTCGATGAACGACGCGGTGACGCAGTTCATGGCCGCCGTGAAGGTCAAAGACCTCGATCGGATGGGCCGCCTGTGGGGCAGCGAGCGCGGGCCGGCAGCGAGCTACATGAAGGCCGACGAACTCAAGAAGCGCGTCTCCGTCCTTCAGATCTACTTGGCGAACGATGGCTATCGTATCCTCGAGGGTCCGCAGCCCGTCCCCGGGAAGGACAACCAGCGCACCTACCGCATCGAGCTGCAGCGCCGCGAGTGCAACGTGACGACGTCCGTGGACATCATCCGCGCGAATGACGGCGGCTGGTTCGTCTACGACGTTCATCTGGCAGACCTCAGCAATCCGGCCGCGGCATGCAAGCCCAAGGGGACAGGAACCGGTCCGGGGTCGTGAGCGTTCCCTACTCGGTCAGCTCGAGCAGGATGCCGGCAGTGGCCGCGGGATGCAGGAACGCAATGCGGCGCCCGGCGGCGCCGACGCGGGGCGATTCGTCGATCAGCCGGTAACCGGCGCGGCGGCACGCCGCGAGGGCGCGGTCGAGATCGGGTACGCGATAACAGATGTGGTGGATCCCCGGCCCGCGGCGCGCGAGGAATCGCGCAATGGGACTATCGGGCTGGTGGGGTTCCAGCAGCTCGATGTTCACGTCGCCCAGCGCGAGGCTGACGATCGTCGCTCCGTCGACCATCTCCGGGGCACCGGGGACGAGGCCGAGGACGTCACGATAAAAAGGAAGGGCGGTCGCGATGCTCGTCACCGCGACCCCGACATGCGAGACCTGCGCGGGTGAGTCGGCCATACGCCCGCAACATAACGGTACCGTGGGAAGGAGTGGAGGGTCATGGCAGCAACGCTTGTAGCCGTCACGGATGCTTCGTTCGGCAATGAAGTGGAGCAGCACCAGGGGCTCGCCATCGTGGACTTCTGGGCCACGTGGTGCGGCCCGTGCCACATGGTGGCGCCGATCATGGAGCAGATCGCCGGCGAATATGGCGAGAAGGTGAAGGTTACGAAGATGGATGTCGACGCGAACCAGCGGACGGCCATGCGCTTCAACGTGCGCTCGATTCCGAGTATTCTATTCTTCAAGGACGGGCGCCACGTGGACACCCTGGTGGGTGCCTATCCAAAGCCCGTGTTCGAGCAGAAGATCAAACAGCACTTGTCGTAGCAGCCTCTCCGGAGGGCCATGCGCGCGAGCACAGCTCGCCTGATGAACTCGCCGGTTCGCCTGACGGACCTCACGTTCCCGCAGGTGAGTCGGCTCGTTCATCGTACGCGGCTGGCGTTCATTCATCTCGATAACCTGCTCGCATTCGCGAAGCGGGACCGAGACGGGCGGGTCGACGGGTATCTCATCGCGTACCTGCCCGACGAATGCCTGCTGGTCTTCCTTCGCAAGGGCGAGGCGGTGAACGCCGCCTCGCTCCATCCCAACGGACGCGACGTCGTCACGATCACCGACGCGCTCAAGCGGATGCGCGCCGAGGTCGAGCGCGGCGAACTGGCTTACTGCGCGGCGCCGATGGAGCAGCTCGCGTGGATGTATCAATCGTGCGCCGTGCCGCTGGCGCCTCGTCCCCTCGATCCCAAGGAACCGGGCGCCCTCCTGCCGGCGCTCGCCCTCGAGCGGGTGACCGGCGTCATGGAGCTGATCGCGCGCGGGCATGTCTCCTACCTCCGGTTCGAGCAGGGACGGTTCGCGAACGGCTACTACTGCGACGTCCCGGCGAGTACGCCCGTCGCCACGTTCCTGGAATCCGAGCTGCAGACCGAAGCCGGTTCGCGGCACCCGTCCCTCTCCGCCGCGTTCTTCCCCGCGGCGGCCGACCTGCCGGCGCAGGCGCCGACCGCCCTGATCCATACTTACCGGGAGCTCTACTGGCGCATCGTCGATGAAGTCGAGAAGGAATTCCCGGGCGAAGCGCGGCGCCGCGCGCAGAAGGTGTGCGCCGGCGTCCTCGCGACCCACAAGGCCATCGCCCTGATGAGCGTCCCACGCGGTACTGACCCGCCGGACGCGGTCGTGCAGCCCGAGGAACTGTCCAGTGCGCTGACGGACTGGTCACTGCAGCTGCTCGAAGGCGTCGAGGTCCTGATGCCGGGGACCGCGCCGAGGATTCTCAAGGACGCGACGAGGGAGCACCGCTACGTGCTGCAATCCATGGGGTTCTTCAACCGCCTGCCGTGGCCGGTGGCCTGGTGAAATGTCCGGTACCCTCTATGTGGTGGCCACGCCGCTCGGCAATCTGGAAGATCTCTCGCCCCGTGCGGCCGCGACGCTCTGCCGCGTGACCGCAATCGCGGCCGAGGACACCCGCCGCACAAAAATTCTGGTGCAGCACGTCGGCTCGAGCGCCGAGCTGATCAGCTTCCACTCCCATTCGAGTGACGCGGTGCTCCGCCGCATCCTCCATCTCCTGGGGACGGGGAAGGACGTCGCGCTCGTCACCGACGCCGGCACGCCCGCAGTGAGCGATCCGGGCGCGGAGCTCGTGGCCGCCGCGCGGGGGCGTGACGTGCCGGTCGTCACCGTGCCCGGGCCGACGGCCGTGGCGGCGGCGCTCGCCGTGTCCGGCCTCGCGGCGGACCGCTATCTCTTTCTCGGATTCGTGCCGCGCAAGGGCGGCGACCGACGCCGACTGCTCGAGGTGGTCGCCGAGAGCGAATGGACGGTCGTGTTGTTCGAGGCGCCCACGCGCGTCGCAGATCTCCTCGCCGATCTGGCGACGGTGTGCGGGGAGGGTCGGCGTGGAGCGGTGGCGCGCGAGCTCACGAAGGTATTCGAAGAGACGCGCGCCGGGACCCTCACCGAGCTGGCGGGTTACTACGCGGACGCGCCGCCGCGCGGCGAGGTGACGGTGCTGGTCGCCGGGGCGGGCCGACGGCCACGCGAAGAACGCGCGTCGGTGGATCCGCACGAGCGTGCCCGGGCGCTGCTGGCGGAGGGCATGAGCCGTCGTGACGTCGCCGAGCGGCTTGCCGACGAGATAGGGATCACTCGGAATACGGCATATCGCCTGGTGAACGACCTGTGAAGATCTTCGCGATCGCGCTGTGGGCGGTGTGTACCGTCTCGCCATCCGCTGGGCGGATTCCACCCGCTCCCATTCTCACGATCGGGCGCCTCCACTACGACGGTGGTGGGGACTGGTACGCCGGACCTTCCTCGCTTCCCAACCTGCTGGCCGCCATCCGGCAGCGCACCTCGCTTCATGTCGCCGAGCGCGAACAGGTCGTCACCCTTCACAGCGCGGACCTGTGGGACATTCCTTATCTATTCATGCGCGGCCACGGGAATGTGCGGTTCTCGGACGAAGAAGTGATCATCCTGCGCCGCTACCTCGAGCAGGGCGGATTCCTGCACGCCGACGATGACTACGGCATGGACAAGTCGTTTCGGCGGGAGATCGAGCGGGTGTTTCCCGACCATCCGCTCGTCGAGGTCCCTCTGAACCATCCCATCTACCACGTCGTGTACGACTTCCCCAAGGGGCTCCCCAAGATCCACGAGCACGACGGGCTGCCCGCCCAGGGGTTCGGCATCTTTTTGGGGGGCCGCCTGGTCGTGTACTATTCCTATCAGACAGACCTGGGCGACGGGTGGGAAGACCCCGACGTCCATCACGATCCCCCGGAGCTGCACGAGGCGGCGCTGCGCATGGGCGTGAACCTCTTCACATATGCGGTGAGCGCGGTCCCATGACGCAAACCGCCGTGCGGCTGCGGCGCCTTGGGCTGCCGCACGCGCGCGCCCGCGCCGGAGCCATCCTGCTCTCGTGCGCGGGCGTTGCGCTAGCCGTCGCGGCGGCGGGTCTCTGGCTCGCGCCGCACCTGGCGGCGATCGTGGCGGCTTGGGTCGCCCTCGGTGCCGTGGCGGGCGTTGCCATCCGCGCCTCCGCGCGGGCCGGCCGCGGCACCGAGCCCGGAGCGGTCGCACGGCTCGTGGAGGCCGCCGCCGGCGCGCGGGCCGGCAGTGTGGCGGGCGTCCTGCCGGCCGGCACGCCCCACGCCAGCGAAGCGCTGCTTGCCCTCGCCGACGTGCGAGCGGCTCGCGTGGTGGACGATGTCGCCGCGCAAGTGCGCCTCGTGCTCGCGCGGTCCACCCGCCGCCGCGTGGTGCTGGGTGTGGTCGCCGTCGCGCTCGGCACGGCGCTGTTCGTGATCGCGTCGCCCGCGACGGGACGGGCGGCGTTCTGGCACCCGCTGCGCGCGCTCGCCGACGCGCGAGCGCCCGTGCGCCTCGAACTCGACCGCACGACCGTCCAGCGGGGCGACAGCGTCACCGTTACGGTCACCGTTGCCGGCGCCATGCGGGCGACCCTCTGGACGCGCGGGCCCGGCGAGCCATGGCACCCCGCTCCCCTCGCTATCGACTCCGCGGGACGCAGCGTCCGCCGCCTTGGCCCGCTGGACGGGGATCTGTACCTGCGAGCGACGAGCGGCACGCGACGCAGCGCGGATAGCAAGGTCACGGTCGCGCTCCCGGCATTCGTCGCCGAGCTCGAGCTCACCGCGCGGTTCCCCTCTTACCTCAATCGTCCGGATGAGCCGCTCGTCCCCGGAGCCGATACCGTCGTGCTCCCCGCGGGGACGAGCGTCCAAACGAATGGCGCGGCCAGCGTGCGGCTCGCGCGGGCAGGATGGACGGGTCCTGACGCCTCCCCTCTTGCCGTACTCGAATCCCGGTTCACCGGGCACCTGACGCCCCGCCGTTCGGGGAGCTGGCGACTGGCGCTCGTCGCGGCGGATGGGAGCGAGATCGCGGGCGACATGCCGGAGCTGCACGTGCGCGTTCAACCGGACTCCGCGCCGGTGGTGTCCATCCCGGTGCCGGGACGGGATGCGGCGCTGTCCATCGGCATGCGCCAGCCGCTGGTGATCGATGCGCGCGACGACCACGGCATCACGCGCGTGGAGATCGTGAGCTGGCGCATGAGCCAGACGGGCAAGGTGGGCGAGCCGGTGCGCCAGATGGTCCCGGTGCCCGGAGCGTCCGATCGGGCGCTCCTGCAAGCCGAGCTCGACGCGACTCGCCGGGGCCTGCTCCCGGGCGACACGCTGCGCCTCCGCGTCGACGCGTGGGACAACGCGCCGGTACCGCATCAGGGTCGGAGCGCGGAGCTGGCGCTGCGCCTTCCGACGCTCGCCGAACTGCGGGCGGCGACCCGGGCGGCGGCGAGCGAGGTAGCCGGCGCGGGAGACTCGCTGGCCGCGGCGGCCGGAGACCTGTCGCAGCGCACGGCCGACCTTGCGCGTCAACGGACGCGCGAGGGAGACACGGCGGGCCGCACACCTGACGCGGCGGCGCAGGCGGCGCTCCCGTTCCCGAATACGGAACGAGCCGCAGCCATCGCGGAAGAGCAGACGCGGTTGGCACAGCGCGCGCGCGAGCTGGCGGAGCGCGTGGAGGAGGTGTCGCGCGCCGCGCAGGCCGCTGGCCTGTACGACACCGCATTCCAGCGCCAGCTGGCCGACGTCGAGCATCTCCTGCGGCAGGCCATGACGCCGGAGCTGGAACAGCGGCTGCGCGAGCTGGATGCCGCACTCGGTCGGCTCGATCCCGATGCCACGCGCCGCGCGCTCGAACACCTCGCAGAGGCCCAGCAGAACTTCCGGGAGGCGTTGGAGCGGAGCCGCGAGCTGTTCCGGCGGGCCGCCCTGGAAGGCCTCCTCGCGTCGCTCGCTGCGGATGCGCAAGACCTGCGGTTCCGTCAGAGCGAGTGGAACCAGCGTGATGCGCCCAGTCCCGACAGCGCGGCCGCCGGACGGCAGCGGGCGTTGCAGGCACGCGCCGATTCGCTCGCGAAACGCATTGCCGAGGTGTCGCGTCACGTCGCCGGCACGGACTCCGCGTCCAACGCGCAGGCGGAGCACCTCGAGCAACCGCAAGAGGCGGCGGTGAGCGCGGGGCAGGCGATGGGGCGGGCGGCGCGCGCGGCAGAGGCGCGCGATGCAAGGGGTGCCGGGAGAGGGGGGCACAGCGCCGATTCCGCGCTCGCCGAGGTCTTGCGCACCCTGCAAAAAAACCGGGATTCGCTGGCCCACGCCTGGAAGCAGGAGACCGCCGAAGCGCTCAAGGCTGCGCTGTCGGAGACAGCCGCGCTCGCGGAGCAGGAGGGTCAGGTGGCCGACGCACTCCAGCGCGGAGAGACCGGCGCGCCTATTCGGGGACAGCAGGCGTCCGCGGAGGACGGGGCCGAGGCGGTGGCACGCCGGATCCGCTCCGCCTCCGGCAAGAATGCGCTCGTCTCGCCGCAGCTCGACGCAATGCTCGGCTTCGCGCAGCGGCAGATGCGCGGGGTGCGGGATCAGCTCACGGACGCCAACCCCAACGGGAATGCAGCGGCGGGACTCGCCGAACAGGGTGTCGACGCGCTCAATGCGACGGCCCTCGCGCTGGCGCGGATCCTCGGCGACGTCGAAGGCGCCGAGTCGGGAAGCGGGTTCGGCGAGGCGGTGAGCCGTCTCGGCGAGCTGGCCCGGCAGCAGCAGGGGCTGAACGGCCAGACCCAGGGGCTGCTCCCCTTCCTCGGCGCGGGAGGGCAGGCGGTGCTCGACCGCATGCGACAACTGGCGGCGGAGCAGCGCGCCATGGCGGAGCAGCTCGAGCGTTTGCGCGCGCAGGGGGCGAATCCAGGCACGGCGCAGCTCGCAGACGAGGCGCGGGATCTCGCCCGCCAGCTCGAGTCTGGGCACGTCGACGCGCGGCTGGTTGAGCGACAGGATCGCCTGTACCATCGCTTGTTGGACGCCGGTCGCACGCTGACGGGCCCCGAGCCCGACGAGGACCAGCGACGTTCGCGCGCGGCCACGGGCGACAGTGTTCACCTCCCCGGCGCCCTCGCCCCGGGCGCCACGGGGGCGGGTCCCCGGATTCCATACCCCACGTGGCAGGCGCTCTCGGGTCTCACGGCCGAGGAGCGCCGCCTGGTGCTCGAGTACTTCCGTCGTCTCAATGCCCCGAATCCGACGCCCGACCGCTAGCGGCTTCCTGGCCTGCGCGCTATTGGTCGCGGGCGTGCGCAGCACCCACGCCCAGGCGATCGGGCAGGGGTTCGAGCTCGAGCGCGCAGGCAGGACGGAGGCCGCGGCGGCGGCCTACCTGGCGACGATCCGCGGCAATCCGACCGACCTTGCGGCGCTGCTCGGTCTCGAGCGGGTGCTGCCGGCGCTCGATCGCACGAGCGAGCTGCTGCCGCTCGCGGCGCGGGCGGCGGCGGTCGACATGACGAGCGACCCGTTGCGGGGCTTGCTCGTTCGCACCTGCGTGACGCTTGGCATGCTCGACAGCGCCGACGCCGTCGTGCGGGTCTGGGCGCGCGCGCGGCCCGGGAGCGAGGCACCCTACCGCGAGTGGGCCACCGCCCTGTCCGACGTCAAGGCCTACGGCCCCTCGCGCGAGGCGTTTCTGGCGGGCCGCAAGGCGCTCGGGCGGCCCGCCGCATTTGCGGTCGAGCTTGCGGAGCTCGCGCAGCGCGTTGGCGAGTGGGAGATCGCGGCAGGAGAGTGGGGCCTCGCGGTCACGGCCGCGCCGACCGAGCTGGCCAACGCCGCGGGGGAGCTCGGAGACGCGCCCGAGGAGCGGCGCGAGCGCATCGTGCGCGTGCTCGCCCCCCCGGGCGCGGCCCCCGCCCGGCTCAGACTCGCCGCCGAGCTCGTGCTGCAATGGGGTGATCCGCCGCGCGCCTGGTCGCTCTTCGAAGCGAGCCTGGGCGCTCCGTCCGCGACCGAGGCCCGCGCGTTGTTCCGATTCGCCGACCTCGCCGCCCAGCTCGAGACGCCCGCCGCCTGGCGGGTGCGGGGGAATGCGCTCCGCCGATTTGCGGATATGGTCCCTGCGCCGCTCGCCGTGCGCGCACGCGCCGATGCGGCGCGGGCATACCTCATCGCCGGGGACCCGGCGGCGGCGCAAACGCAGCTCGCCCTGGTGGCGGCAGATCCCGAGGCGCCTCCTGAGGCCAAGCGCCTCGCCCAGGTGACGCTCGTGCGGGCGTTCATCCAGGGTGGCCAGCTCGACTCCGCCACGGCCTGTCTCGCGCGCGCCACACTGAACGAGGACGAACGCAACGAGCTGCGCTACGCGCTGGCGCGCGCGCGTATCCAGCACGGGGACCTCGTGCTCGCCGACTCGGTCCTCGCGAGCGATTCGAGCGTGGAGGCCTCGGCGCTGCGTGGCAGGATCGCGCTGTATCGCGGCGACCTGCAGGTGGCCCGCGCGCTGCTGCTCGCGGCGGGACCGTACGCGGGCGACCGGCGGGACGCCACCGAGCGGTCCGCGCTCGTCGCGCTGATCATCCAGGTATCGGGGTCGACCGATCGGGCGCCGGCGCTCGGAGCCGCGCTGCTCACGCTCGCGCGCGGCGACTCGGGCGCCGCGGTCGATGCGCTCCGCCAGGCCGCGCGTCAGCTGCCCGAGCAGGGGGGCCGTGCCGACGTGTTGCTCCTCGCCGGCCGCGTCGCGGCGCGGCCGGGCGGCGACGGGGGGGCGGCCGCGGCCTTGTTCGACGAGGCGGTCCGCGTCGGCGGCACCGGGGCGGCGGCGCCGGCGGCCGAGCTCGAGTCGGCGCGCCTCTGCGCCCGGCAAGGCCAGACCGCCAAGGCGCGCGAGCACCTCGAGCATCTCATCCTCACCTATCCGGCGAGCGCGGTGGTGCCCGAGGCGCGGCGCGAGCTCGAGCGCGTGAAAGGAGCCATTCCCCGCTCGTGAAGCGGCGCGAGTTCGTGCGGGCGGGCGGCCAGTTGGTCGGGTGGGCGGTTGGCGCCGACCTGCTCGCGCTCGACCCGCCTGCCCGCCTGACCGCCCAACCGTCTCTCCTCATCCCGATGGACGACAGCCAGTCCGATCACCTCAAAGCCTATGGCGTGGCCTATCGGATGGTGCAGGCCGGGCTGCCATCGGAGTGGCTGCTCAACTACCGCGGCGGGTCGTTCCTGGTCCCCGACGGAGACGCGATCCGGCGCGATGCGGCTCTCGCGGGCGTGGCCTGCGAGGCATTGAGCGCCGCCCAGCTCACCGCGGCCCGCGGCGAGATCGCGGCCACCAATGCCGACAGCGTGCCGCTCGAGAAGGCGCCAAAAGTGGCCGTCTACGTGCCGCCCAACGCGCCGCCCTGGGACGACGCGGTAACGATGGCGCTTCAGTACGCGGGGATTCCGTTCGAGAAGGTCTGGGACCCGCAGGTGCTGCGAGGCGGCCTCGCGAAGTACGATTGGCTGCACCTGCATCACGAGGACTTCACCGGACAGTACTCCAAGTTCTACCTGCTGTACGCCGGCGCCCCGTGGCTCGCCGACATGGTGCGGTTCAACACCGACGCCGCGCGAGTTCTCGGGTTCAAGACCGTCCCCGACCTGAAGAAGGCCGTGGCACGCGCGATTCGCGAATTCGTGCGGAACGGCGGCTTTCTCTTCGCCATGTGCACCGCCACGGAGACCCTCGATCTCGCGCTGGCGGCGGAGAAGGTCGATATCGCCGGGGGCCTGGTGGACGGCACACCGGTGGCGCCCGATGCCGACGCCCGGCTCGACTGGACGCAGACGCTGGCGTTCACGGGGGCGCACGTCGAGCCGAACCCGCAGGTCGTGAGCTTTTCCGACATCGACGGCCACCAGGTAAACGCGGGGCCCCGCCGGCAACCGCTTGGCGCGTTCAAGCTGTTCAACTTCAGCGCCAAGATCGATCCGGTGCCCACGATGCTCGTGCAGGCCCACCGTGAGGTGATCCCCGACTTCTACGGGCTCACGACCTCGTTCATGCGCACCCGCCTGAAGCCCAGTGTCACGGTGCTGGCGGACGAAGAAGGCGCGCCCTGGGTGAAGTACATCCACGGCGATCTCGGCAAGGGTACGTGGACGTTCTTCGGCGGGCACGACCCCGAGGACCCGCAACACCAGATCGGCGACCCTGCAACCGATCTGTCGCTCTACCCGCATTCGCCGGGCTACCGCCTGATCCTGAACAACGTGCTGTTCCCGGCGGCGAAGAAGCGCGAGCTCAAGACATGAGCGTCGAGCGCCTGGCGCCGAGCGTGCGGCAGCTCCTGCGGGCGGAGATCGCGGCCGCGGCGGGGCGCGAGGTGTCGTTCGTGGCGCGCGTGGATGGGGACGGGCGCCTCGTGGAGGCGCGGGTGGCGGCCCGCGGGACGATCGACGCCGTGCTCGCCCTCCCGGGAGTGGCCGGTCGCGGCGAAATGCTGCTTCACAACCATCCGAGCGGCGTGCTCGAGCCGTCCGGGGCCGACCTGGCGATTGCCGCCCGGCTGCACGACGGCGGGGTGGGTTTCGCGATCGTGAACAACGCGGTGAGCGAGTGCTACGTGGTGGTGGAGATTCCCCGGCGCCGCGCGACGGCGCGGCTCGACCCCATCGACGTCGCGGGCATGCTGTCCGAGCGCGGCCCGGTGGCGCGCCACGTGAGCGGGGGGGCATTCGAGGACCGGCCGAGCCAGCGGGACATGGCGGCCCACATCGCTGATGCGTACAACGACGGCGGGGTGACGCTGCTCGAAGCGGGGACGGGGGTGGGCAAGTCGTTCGCCTACCTCGTCCCGGCCCTCGTGTGGGCGCGGGAGAACGGCGAGCGCACAGTCGTGTCGACCAACACGATCAACCTCCAGGAGCAGCTCGTCGGGAAGGACCTGCCGATCCTCGCGCGCGCGCTCGCGACCGGCGATCACACGCCCAGCTTCGCGCTCCTCAAGGGGTGGCGTAACTACGTCTGCCTGTCGCGGCTCGAGCAGGCCCGCGCGGCGCAGGACTCGCTGTTCGACGACGAGCGCCGGGTCGAGCTCGAGGGTCTCGCGCGCTGGGCCGCGCGCACGGGCGACGGCAGCCTCTCGGACCTGACGGACGAGCCGTCGAGCGAGGTGTGGGATGCGGTGGCGGCGGAATCGGATCTGTGCACGCGGCTCGCCTGCCCGCATTTCGAGCGCTGCTTCCTGTTTCAGGCGCGGCGGCAGGCGGCGGAAGCCGACGTAGTCGTGGTCAACCATCACCTGCTCGCGGCGGATCTCGCGGTGCGGATCGCGGCCGAGAACTGGAGCGAGGCGGCCGTTCTTCCTCCGTATCGCCGCCTGGTGGTCGACGAAGCGCATCATCTCGAGGACGTCGCGACCACCCACCTCGGCGCCCACGTGAGCGCGCTCGGCGTGCACCGCCTGCTCACCCGGCTCGAGCGGAACGGCCGCGGCCTCCTGCCCACGATCGCCGCGATCGCCCCGGACGCGGATTCCGACCGGTCGCAGCTCTTCGATGCGGTGACCGCGGCACGCCGGGCGGCGGACACGGTGTTCACGCTGCTCGGCGCGCGGCTCGCCGTCGGCGCACCCGCCATCGTGCTGCGTCTCACGCACGAATTCGCCGCGGACCCGGTGTGGGGGCAGGGGCTGGCGCCCGCGCTCGAGAACCTGCTCGTGAGTTTCGACACGCTGCGCGACGGGGCCAGCCGGATCGCCGACCGCCTCCAGAGCTCGAATCCCGGCGATCGCGAAGCGCAGCTCATCGCCGAGCTGTGGGGTGTGGTGCGCCGGCTGACGGAGGCGGCGCAGGCGCTGATCGCCGCGCTCCGGCCCGCGCCGGGCGGGCCGCCGGCCGTGCGCTGGCTCGAGCAGCGCGGCAAGAAGGGGGCGAACCTGTCGCTCGCGGCCGTGCCGCTCGAGCTTGCGCCCGTGCTCAAGGAGCATCTGTTCGATCGCGTGGAGACGGTGGTGCTGACGAGCGCCACCCTCGCGGCCGGGGGGGAATTCGATTTTCTCGAGGAGCGGCTCGGCCTCGACTTGCCGCCCGCCCGCGTGGTGGCGCGCGAAGTGCTGCCCTCGCCGTTCGACTTCCCGTCGCAATGTCTCTTCGCCGTGCCTACCGACTTCCCCGAGCCGCGCGACAACGAACCCGGGCACGACGCAGCCGTGGCGCGCGTGCTCCTCGATCTGGCGCGGATGTCGGATGGGGGAATGTTCGTGCTGTTCACGAGCCACGGAGCGCTGCGGCGCACGGCGACGGCGGTGCGCGGCGAGATCGGGGGCCGCTGGCCGTTGCTCGTGCAGGGGGAAGGACAGCGCGACCACCTCCTGCGGCGCTTCCGCGAATCCGGCTCGGCCATCCTGCTCGGCACCGATTCGTTCTGGGAAGGGGTGGACGTGCCCGGCCGCGCGCTGCGCCTCCTCATTCTGGCCAAGCTGCCGTTCAAGGTGCCGACGGAGCCCCTCACGGCCGCGCGCCTCGAGCGGCTCGAAGAAAACGGCGTGAACGGCTTCACTCGTTATCTTGTGCCGCTCGCCGCGCTCAAGCTGAAGCAGGGGTTCGGCCGGCTGATCCGCACCCGGACGGATGCCGGCGCGGTGCTGCTGCTCGACCGGCGGGCCGTCACCAAACCGTATGGCGCCCGCATCCTGGGCGGATTGCCGCCCGCGACGTCGGTCGTCGCACCCTGGGACGAAGTGCGCCGACGGTGCGAGGAGTTCTTCGCCGAGCACGGGATAGGTGTACCAGTCCTGTAGCGCGCGTTGCGGGGCGCGCGTATTGCAATGAGAAAGGCAGAGGACGGGTCACGGGTGTTTCGGTTTCGCAGCACCGCCAAACGGTTGACGCGGGTCCCCTGGCTCGCGAGCGCCGGCCTGCACGGGCTCATCATCGCCCTGGCGGTCGGTCTGTCGCGGGACGTCCGTCCCTCCGAGCAACACACGTTCATCACGCTCGAGCCGTTGCCCAGGTACCACCGGATGCCGGCCTACGGCGGCACCACCCACCGCGCCCGGCCAAGCGGGGGAGTGGTGAAGGCGGCGGCGCCGCCGGCTGCAGCGCTTGCTGCGGCCGCCGCGCCGTTTGCCCCCGCACCCGCTGCGCGAGTGGACTCGACGCCCAAGCCGGGTGTGGCCGCCGTTGCGGCCGTCGCCGCGGCAGCGCTCGCAGGCGGCGCGTCCGCGTCCGCGGCGAATGCGGCCTCCGCGGCGGCTCCTGCCGCGGGGGCGGCTCCACGCGGCGCATCCGTGCGCAAGCCGAGCGGTGCTTCGGCTGCGGCGGTCGCCGCGGCGGCGTTCCCCCGCAGCGCGTCCGATGCGCGGATTTGGGTTGGTCCACGGCCCTCACTCCCCAAGGACGTGGCTGAAGCACTGTACTTGCCGAAGGACACCGTGCACCCGGATACGGTCGTGACGCGTCGCCTGCGCGCCCTGGTCGATTCCATGAATCACCTGCTCGACCTCGCCGAGCGCGACCACAAGGCGCCGTCCTGGACCACCGACATCGGGGGCATGAAGTTCGGAATCGACTCGGCGAACATCTACATCGCGGGCCTCAAGATCCCGACGCCCGTGCTGGCGCTGTTCGGCAGCGCCCTGCCGCAGGGCAATTTCGACGAAGCGATGCGGGACAAGCAGATGGCCGATATTCGCCGGGACATGATGCAGGCGGCGCAGCGCGCCAAGACGATGGAGGAGTTCAATCACTACGTGCGCGAGATGCGGACGCGAAAGCAGGCGGAGCACGACGCGGCCCGGGCGCAGCGTGACTCGACGCACCACACCGGCCCGGATACGGTGCGCGTGATACAGTAGTCAGTCGCTAAGTCGCTACGACGCTACGTGACGCCTGTTCGAGCCGTCGCAGCGCCGCATCTTTCCCCACCACGTACAACAACTCGTTCACCGGCTCCGACACCGTCCCACCCGTCAGGGCAATCCGGATCGGTTGGAAAACACTCCCGGCCGGCACGCCGCGCTGCTCGGCCACGGCCCGCAAGCGGTGCTCGAGCACTTCCGATGTCCATTCGGCGTCGCGTAGCGCGGCGAGACTCGCCTCGAGTGAGGCGCGGTAGGCTGCGGGGTCCTTGCCGATTTCCTTTTTCGCCTTGTCGTCGAGCTCCACCTGCTTCGGGTCGAGTCGCACCGCGACCTGGCGCGCGACGTCGAGCGTGGTCCGTGAGCGGGTCTTGACCGCCGCGATCGCACGGACGACGGCGTCGCGAGGGGCGGTCACGCCGCGCTGCACCACCTGCGGGGCAACCAGATCGTAGAGCTCCTCAGCGGGCCGGGCCGAGAGATACTGCCCGTTCATCCACTCGAGCTTCGCCATGTCGAAGATCGCGCTCTTGGCGAGGATCCCCTCGAGGGAGAACAGGGACACCAGGTCTTCGAGCGTCATGATCTCGCGGTCCCCGCCCGGACTCCAGCCGAGCAGCGCGAGGAAGTTGCGCATGGCGGCGGGCAGGATGCCCATGTGCTGGTAGTCGCCGACCGCGGTGGCGCCGTGGCGCTTGGAGAGCTTCTTGCCGTCGGGCCCGTTGATCATGGGGACGTGACCGAACACGGGCGGCTCGGCGGCGAGCGCGCGATACAGGGCGATCTGCTTGGGCGTGTTCGAGATGTGATCGTCGCCGCGGAGCACATGGCTGACCCGCATATGCAGGTCGTCGGCCACCACGGCGAGATTGTAGATGGGCGTCCGGTCGGCCCGGAGGATGACGAAGTCCTGCAGGTCCTTCCCCTGGAAACTGATGCGCCCGTGGACCGCATCGTCCCAGGCGATCTCGCCCTGCGGCATGCGGAACCGGACCGCGCCTTCGTCCATGTACGCTTTGCCCTCGGCGAGCAGCCGCTCGGCCAAGGCCTGGTGCCGGGTGAGCCCGGCGCCCTGGAAGACAATGTCCTCATCCCAGTCGAGCCCGAGCCACGTCAGCCCGTCGAGAATGACCTTCGTGTGCTCGTCCGAAGAGCGGGCGCGATCGGTGTCTTCGATGCGGAGCAGGAACGTGCCGCCCGTGTGCCGGGCGAAGAGCCAGTTGAACAGTGCCGTGCGGGCGCCGCCGACGTGCAGGTAGCCGGTGGGCGAGGGCGCGAAGCGGACGCGGATGGTCATGGAGCCAGGTGTGAGGGATGAGGTGTGAGGTGTTAGGGAGTGCGGTGCCTTCCTCACACCTAGCACCTAGCTCCTAACACCTGCATTACTCACGGAGGAGGGGGGATTCGAACCCCCGATAGGGTTATTAGACCCTATAACGGTTTAGCAAACCGCCGCCTTCAGCCACTCGGCCACCCCTCCCGGGCGCTGCGCGGCGTAACTTAGCCGCTCGACTCTGGTCGCGGTACCCTCGCGGGCACGCATCTCTCTCTCTTCGCCTGCGCCGACGTGGCCCATCGTTCGCCCCATCATTCGCCGCGCTTTCCGCCGCTCGGCAAGTTGCACGAACCCCGCCGGACTGCGGCGACCCGCGACGTGACGGGCGACACGCTTGCGGTGCTACCCACCTCTCACAGCGTGTAAGTGGTGGAGTCCACGCACGTGAGCGCGCGCGGACGCGCGGTCTGGTTGGGCCCAAGGCGGGCTGTATTTGGCACCCGCTTTGCGAAATGGCCCGGGCATGAGAACGCCCATCGCACTCGCGCTCGCGGCCCTCGCTCTGGCGGGGAAAATGGATGCTCAGGCGCTCCGCGTCGGCGGGAGCGTGCCCGCGCGCGTTTCGTGGAGCAAACGGGACATCGCCCTGGCGGGCGCCTTCACCGCGTCGCTCCTTATTGATGCGGCTCAGACGCGTGCGCTGGCGCGCGACGGCTGGCAGGGGTTCCGCGAGGCCAATCCGATTCTGGGCCCCTCGCCAAGCGTCCGGGGCATCAACACTTACACGGCGGTTGTCGGGTTGGGAATGTTGGGTGCCGCGGCGATGGTGCCGGCGCACGTGCGGCCCTGGCTACTCGGCGCGGCGCTCGCCGTCGAAGCGTTTACGATTTCTCACACCGTGCGGCAGGGGATCCCAGTGCGGTTCTAGTCTCAGCAGTCCGGTTTGGGCGACCCGGCGGCGTGCCCCAGGGTTGCCGTATCGTAGACTCCGCAGTCGACGCCGGCCGTGTTCGGTCCCTCTTTGCTGATCCAGAAGTGGTAGAGAACCGCAGTCGTCAACGCCCCCATGCCGATAAGGAACACCGCGGTCTTCCCGTGATCGGGCAGCTTGGCCGAGACAGTTCGCACGTCGGTCAGGGGCAGGGTGACCTGCTCCTGCGTACCCTTGCGAGTTCCGGTCAACGTATCGCGGGCAACCTGGGGGTCGGCCACCGTAACGACGGTCTTGTCGGAGGCGGTCACCCATACCACGTCGGGGCCATACTTCGGGATGTACTCGGCGGGCTTGATCGGCTTGAGACTCGTGCACGCTGCGGCGAGCGTCCAGAGGAGGCCGGCAGACAGGACACGTACGGGCATAACGCGATTTTCGTTTGGACACCAGCGTCTTGTCAAGATACTCTGGCGTTGCAACGGTCTTGTGGCCGTCCTGAAACAGTTCGAACCCTGGATTCCCAGCTCGGTCATCGGTCACCCCCCGAAGGGCCATCTTGACGCCGCTACGATTGCGGGTCTTACTTCACGCGTCCCGAGCCAGCAGCCGGAGGCCCTAGTGGCTCGGGACTTGCTAAAACCTGTGGTGGGTACCAACCGCGCGAACACGGGGCGCACTCATGTACACGATTCTGCGTAGATACCGGGTACGGCTAGGGACGGTCGAGCAGGCGGCGACGTACGCCGAGCGGACGCTCGTGCCGCAGCTCCGGCAGGTTCCGACCTTCATCGCCCACTATTTGCTCGATCAGGGCGACAACACGCTGATCTCCCTCACCCTGTTCGAGAACAACGAGGCCGCGGAAGCCGCGGGCCGCGTGCTGGCGGACTGGTTCCGCAGCGACTGGCCGGCCTTCCGAATGCTGCCGCCCGAGTACAACGTGGGCGAGGTGGTGTCGGTGGACGCCGCGCTGCGCAGGGCGACCGCCGCCGCAACGGCGGAGCCGGAACTGGCGTTTGCCGAGCTGCGGGTCGGGGGAGAGGCTGCCTACCCGGGTGATCGTCGCATGACTCCGGACCGGCGCCGGCGCACGGAATCCCCCGTCATCGAGCGGCGCAGCGGGCTCGAGCGCCGGGTGGTGGCGGAGCGCCGGGTAGGCCTGGAGCGCCGGGGCGCGCCGGTGCAGCGGCGTCGTATCGCCCCTCCCATGCGCCGACGCGAAGGGTTCCAGGCGCGGTAACGGCGGGCGAGCGCCCTGGTCCCCGTCGAGCGATACGGCCCGCTGCCCCCTCCGGCGGCGGGCCGTTGCACTGAGCCCTGTTTTTTGCGCGGCGATGCGGGAGCGGCGGAACGAGGGAAGGGGAGGGGGGACGTGGGAGGAGCGCCGCTAACGACGCTCGACGCGGTGAGCCGTGCTGTGGTCACTTGCCAACTCTGCCCGCGGCTTCGGGCTCACTGCGCGCGCGTCGCCCGCGAGAAGAAGCGCGAATTCCGCGACTGGGAGTACTGGGGCAAGCCGGTGCCCGGGTTCGGCGATCCGCGGGCCCGGCTCGTGGTCGTGGGCCTCGCGCCCGCAGCGCACGGTGCGAACCGGACCGGACGGATGTTCACGGGCGACTCGAGCGGCCGGTGGCTGTACGCCGCGCTGCATGCGTCGGGGTTCGCGAACCAAGCGTCGTCCGAGTCGCGCGACGACGGTCTCCGGCTACGCGACTGCTACGTCACCGCCGCGGCGCGCTGCGCGCCACCCGCCAACAAGCCGGCTCCCGTCGAGCTCGAGCGCTGTCGTCCTTATCTGATCGCCGAGCTGCGCCTGCTCGAGCGTGCCCGGGTCGTCGTGGTCCTGGGCCGAATTGCCCACGACGCCTGGCTGCGCGCCGCGGGATGGTGGACCGCACTACCGCCGAACCAGCGTCCCCGGTTCGCGCACGCCGCGACCACCCGGCTGCCCGACGGCACCACCCTCATCGCCTCCTACCACCCGAGCCGCCAGAACACGAACACCGGCCGGCTCACCCGCGCGATGTGGCTCAGCGTGTTCCGGCGGGCGCGATCCGCGGTGCGCCGGTCCGCAGGGGCTGCGGCTCGAGCCGCGCCAGCACCCTCACGTTCCGCGCGAAGCGCGCGACCAGGAGACCCAGCATCGTCACGAGGAGCACCGCCACGGCCGCGTTCGCGATCGTGACGATCGTGGGCCAGGCCGAGCCCGGCACCTCGCGGTACAGGGCCAGCGCCGTGTTCGCCGCCACGAGGATCAGCCGCACCTCCGTCGGACCCAGCAGGCCGTAGCCCAGCTCGAACGTCCCCAGCACCTGCGTCTCGAGATACACGTTGATCGACAGGACCAGGTAGAGCACCACCAGGCCAAGCGCCAGCCCGAAGTGGATGTAGTGCGACAGGCCGATTCCCACGCCGATCACGGCGGTCGAATACGCGTCGGTCACGTGGTCGAGGTAGTAGCCGTAGCGGGGCCGCTCGGTCTTGCGCACGCGCGCGAGCGTGCCGTCCAAGCTGTCGCCGAACCACTGCAGGATCAGGAACCCGCTCGCGACCCAGAGCCACGCGGGATGGTGCCGCGCGAGGGCGTAGGCGGCGCCGGCGGCCGTGGCCGCGAGCACGCCGAGCAGCGTAAAGTCGTTGGGCCGCAGGCGCCGGGGTACCCGGCGGGCGATTGCCTGCAGCAGCTTCTTCTCCGGCACGGCGAGCAGGAATTTCAGTTCGCGGGGCGCGTTGGCCATAGGAGCATCCTCAGAGAAGGAAGGAGAAGAGCGACCGATACGACGGCGAGCAGCCACGCCGGGACGTGCACGACCAGTCCGACCCAGGCGAGAAGCGCATAGCGCGGCAGGCGCCCCGCCGCCACCGCGGCGAGATAGCGGCCGAGGGGATAGCGAGCGGCGAAGGCGAGCGCCTTGAACGGGAAAAAGGGCAGTGGGGTGAGGCCGGACAGGGCGATGATCGCGAACGGCGCCCGGTTGAACCACCGCTGGATCAGCGCCGTACCGCTCTGGCGGCGGGCTTCGAGACGGCGGACGAGCGGCACGAACACCCGGTGATCCACCCACGCGGCGGCGACGGTGCCAGCGGTCGCGACGAGCGCGGTGACCCAGATGCCGAGGCGCGGTCCGTACCAGATGACGGCAGGCTCGTGCGGCACCAGGGCGAGTGCCACGTTCGACACGAAGGCGTAGGCGAACAGCACGAGCAGCATCTCGCATGGGGTGCGCAAGACCGGGGCCGTTGTTCAGGCCCCGGTCGCAGGCCCCGTGAAGGCACGTTGGTCCCGAGTGTGAGCGCCCGACGCGCGTCGCGCGCGTCGCGAGGACACGGTCTAGCGGTTCTTCAGCGCCCTGATCTTGGCGCGCTCGATCGAGTCATCGACCGCGAGCGCGTGCTTGGGATCCCACTTGTGGTAGAGCATCAGGCACGAGCCGACGCGCTCCGTGCCCTTCCGCTGGCACTCGCGGATCTCCTTCGCGTGCATGGCCCCGTCGTACCGCCAGACGGAGTCGAACGCGGCGGCCGCGTGCTGGTCGTCCCAGCCGTACGTTTCCGTCAGGCACCGGGCAATGTCGCCGCGGGCGTCGGCGCACTTCGTCGCCTCGTCGTGATGCCGCTTGCCGTCCGCGCCCCACGTCGAGTCCCGCTGGAACCGCGCGATGCTGTCCAGCTCGGCCTGCCGGGCGATGCCGGCGGTGCGGGCGGCGTCTTCGTTCCACCGGTACTGGGCCACGAGGCAGCGCGCGATGCCGGCCGCGTCGAGGCTGATCGCGCTGCAGTTCACGACCTGGGAGCGCTTTTTCGACGCGGAGGCGCAGGCGCCAGCGAGGCTGGCGAGGGCAATGAATGTCGCGATTCGTCGCATGAGCACCTAGGTGGTGTCGTGGCGCAAGCGGTCGACGGCAAAGCGAAGCCGGAACATGGCGGCATCGAGATCGCGGCGGGTTTCGTCGTCGAGCGAGCCGGTCTCGGCGATGTTGCTGAGCAGCTGGAGCGCGTTCCGCAGGTGCTCCTCGACGGTTTCCCGGCCGCGTCGCTCGACGCCCGAGCGCCGGCCGGTCATCCCCCGCCGCTCGCTGCTCGGACGAGGCTCCGCGGGAGGGGCCTTGGCCTCGGCGGCGCGGCGGTCGGGCACCACACGGCGGTCGGGTCGCGAGCGGCGGTCGGTAGGGGACATGGAGGTTCGCTCCGAAGGGAAGTGGAGCATGCCGCAATCTGGGGCGGGCGGGCGATTCCCGCCACTCTGGCGTACGCGCGGTCGCTCAGCCGCGCCGGGTGCGGCGCCCTCGTGACAGGGCGGGCGGCAATTCACATATTAGCGCCCGAGCTTCGGGCCCTTTTGCGCCGCCGAAGCGCCACCCAACCGAACGAGGCGACTGCATGCGCATCCCAGTATTGCTCGCGGCCCTGCTGTGGCTTGGGACCTTTCCGGCTCCCGGCGCCGCCCAGCTCGACTCCCCAAGCTCCCGCAAGACGCTCGGAGGGTTGCCCGGCTTCTACGTGGCGGTCGAGGACATGGACACCTCGGCGGCACGGGTGGGCGTGACGGCCACCATGATCCAGGCCGACGTGGAGTCGAAGCTCCGCACGGCGGGGATCAAGCTGTACACCCAGGACGACTTCAAGAACATTCTCGAGGTCCCGCAGCTCTACATCAACGTGAACGAGCTGGCGCTGCACGGGGCGCAGGCAGGGCTGTTCACCTACAACGCCACGGCCGAGGTGCGGCAGGCGATCAAGCTGTCGCGGGATGCCTCGATCGCGTCCACGAGCGTCACGTGGCGGGCGCCGGCGACGGTGGGCACGGTGGGGTCGGACAATTTCTATACGGCGGTGCGCAACGTGGTGCGGGAGCAGGTGGATCTCCTGATCACGGCGTACCGGGAAGCGAATCCGTAGCAGGTCTGCCTCGTTTCGGACCAGCAGACGCGCCGCGGCGAAACTCGTCGCGGCGCGGTCGTTTTCGAGGTTGTGTGAGCCTCGTCACGAGGGCGTGGCAATACGACAGGGGACTCGCGGAATACAGGTGCAGCCAGGCTGCGGCGCGCGGGGTTCATGCTTAGTAGCCCCAACAGCTTAGGCTGGTCCACTCACCCGGCATACTGTCTGCTTGCGCGCAGGGCGTGTTCGACCGCTTGCCGTGAGGAGAGAAGGCGGCCGAACGCACCCACACACAGATAGAAAAGGAGACGTATGCGGACCTCTGCGCTGATCATGGCACTGTTGGGCCTCGCAGCGAGCGTTGCTCCTGCCACCGCCCAGCTCGACTCGAAGGCTTCCCGGAAGACGCTCGGCGGGCTGCCGGGCTTCTTTGTCGCGGTCGAGGAGATGGACACGGCCGCGGCGCGCGCGGGCGTGACGGCTGCCACCATTCAGGCGGACGTGGAATCGAAGCTTCGCGCGGCGGGGATCAAGCTGTACAGCCAGGACGACTTCAAGAACATCCTCGAGGTGCCCCAGCTGTACATCAACGTCAACGAATTCGCGCTGCACGGCGAGCAGAAGGGGCTCTTCACCTACAATGCGTCGGCCGAAGTGCGGCAGGCGATCAAGCTGTCGCGCGATCCGTCGATCGGGTCGACGAGCGTCACGTGGCGCGCGCCGGCGACGGTCGGCACGGTGGGGTCGAACAATTTCTCCGAGGCCGTGCGGGACGTGGTAAGCGAGCAGGTGGACCTGTTGATCACCGCGCTGCGGGACGTCAACTAGCAGACGTGCGGGTCAATGGGTAAGAGAACGCGCCGCGACGAAGCTCGTCGCGGCGCGTTTGCATCCGGGCACGAGGAACGTCAGTTCGGGATGTCCTTGAGCCACTTCTTCACCCCGCCATGATGCGAGCACGTCCCCGAGCGGTGCTGGCTGTTCGAGTAGGTGTTGTCGTTGCACAACGCCGTGGCGTCCGAGGGCGCGCCAGCGGGGAGCCCGGCGTTCGCCGTCGGGACTTCGCCGCCACCCATCCACTCCGCCACGCCGCCGTGGCTCGAACAAGCGCCCTGCTTCGTTTGCGCCTTGGAGTAGGTGCCGTCGCCGCACTTGGCGGTGGCGCCGGCAGGCGCGGCCGATGCGGCGGGCGCGGCCGCTGCCGGCTTCGAGGACTTCGCGGGCTTGGTCGACTTGGCCGCGGTGCTGCTGCTCGTACCATACCAGTCGGCGACACCGCCGTGGCTCGAGCAGGCGCCCTGCTTCGACTGCGCTTTGGAGTAGGTACCGTCACCGCACTTCGCCGTGGAGCCGGCGGGAGCCTGCGCGGCGAGGCTCCCCAGGACGAGCGTGCTTGCGGCGAGAAACGCGATGGCTAGCCGAGTGAACCTCATAGGGCCCCCTGTCGAGTACCGTGTCGGATGTGTTGACGGGCTGAAGCTGCGGCCTCGAAGGGGGTGCCGCTAGTATCGGCTTTCCACCATGCAACCGACCAGACTGGCTTTCGACCTGACGGCGGCTCGGTTCGACAGGCACGCCACCGGTCCAAGCTGCGCGGACTCGGACCACGCTCTTGCGATCGCGGCGTTTGGAGACGCTGCCACTCCTGTGGCGGCGGGTGGCGTTGTGCCGCGCCCGGGTCCCAGCTTCCACAGCGTGGCGTGATTGCCGACGAATCCGCAGCAGTCGAGCGACGACCAGCCCGCCACGATGCCGGAGCCGCTGATGGCCACCGCGACGCTCGGGTTCGGATCGTCGGGACTCAGCTTCACGATCCCCCCTGCCTTGGGCCAGGCCGCCGCCTGAATCGCACCGAGCTCCGGGTCCTCGCTCGCGCCGACCGCCGTGCCCAGGAGGTTCACCGCTTCCGCGTATCCGCCGTAGCTGCTGGTGTCAGCGGAGAAGTTGGGCAGCGTGGTGAACCCTGTCCGTTCGTGCCAGACGTAGGCGTGAAGAGGCGGAAAGGCGCCGCGCGGGCTGGTCCAACCGACGACGACGCCGAGCGCGTTGATCGCAGCTCCGGTGACCTGCGCGCTGGCGAGCCGGTTGCCGACGGGAATCCCGATGTCGCGATACCCCGTCAGGGCATTCCACAAGAAGGCGTGCCAGCACTCGCCACCCGCGCGCGGGTCGGTGCAGACGCGGGCGTGGTTCGTTCCCACCACCACGCCCCAGGAGTTGACGTCGCTCGCGTACGACTCGCCGAAGCCCGTCGAACTGAAGTCCGGGAGGTGGGCCGTGATGTCGTATAGACCGAGCAGCGCGCTCCAGGCCCATGCGTGACTGGGATGACTGCCGCCGCCCGTCGAGCCGGTCACGAGGTCCGCAGCGTTGCGGTTCTCCGGGAGGAGGAACCCGGAGCCTTGAGAGAGGGGGATGGAAAGGGGTGTGGCTGTGCCCGACGGTGTCCACACCACCGGTGAGCCGGCGACGTCGTCCGCCCGGCCGCTCACGCCCAAAATCTCCCCCGTATTGGTAATGCTGACGGCCCGGCTCCAGTCGTCGCCGGGGAGCGTGCCGAGATCGGTCATCCCTTGAGTGATTGTCCAGCGAAAGGCACGAGTGCCTCCGGCAGCCGTGGTGGACCATCCAACCACGGTGCCCAGGTCGTTCACGTCGGTTGCGTAGCTGCTCGCGCCGCCCAGGGTGCCGAGGTCGATCCGAGCGACGGTCGCCATTGGTACGGCGGCTTCCCTGCTGGATGGGGTGCTGTCGAACAGCGGGTCCTCGGGGATCTCGTCGCAGGCGGTGGCGGTGAGCAGGACCACCAGGGTGAGGGCGGGTACGGAGCGATCCACAGCTTCTCGTCCTTTGCGAAAAATGGCGACGGCCCGGGGTGTGACCCGGCTCTCCGTACGCATTACGCATGACTCGGACCACTGGCGCCGCGGTGCGGTTCGGACGTCCGTGGTTGGGACTGCCTCGTGGCGGGGTGGATGGTGCGGACTGTTGTGGTCGGAAGGCCACAATGAGAGGCTGGCTCGAAACAAAACGGCGCCCGCCGTATGGCGAGCGCCGTCCGCTTACGCGTCTTGCGTCGTGACTAGAGCTTCACGACGTTCTGGGCCGCGGGGCCCTTCTGACCTTCGACCATGTCGAACTCGACACGCTCGCCTTCGGCCAGCGACTTGAAGCCCTGCGCCTGAATCGCGCTGTGATGCACGAAGCAGTCCTTCGCACCACCTTCGGGGGTGATAAAGCCGAACCCCTTGGCGTCGTTGAACCACTTCACGGTACCGGTAAGACGTGCCATCTGTTCACTACTCCTGACTGAAACTGTTCCCGAGTCGCGAGCGTCGCCGGACGGCGAATCGCTGACTGTGTTTCCGCGACCCGTGAGCAGAAGAACGTGCCGACCCCGAAACAAAAAGGACCTGAGACTTGCAAGCCCAGGTCCTATGAAGATCTCTGGTATTCAGCGCGCGGCTTGTGTGCCGCGGCTCTTTCGCTCGAACACAAACATCGCGCCTGGACCGCGATGTGTCAATGGCGGCCTCGAGCATCGCACCGTCAGCAATACGGCCGAGGCGCGCCGCCCGGCCCGTCGTTCTCCGAATCGTAGACGCCGCAGTCGACGCCTTGCGTGTGGGGGCCCGCCTTGCTGACCCAGATGGCGTACACCGTCGCGCCGGCAAGCGCCCCCATGCCGACGAGGAAGAAGGCTGTTTTCGTGTGATCCGGCACCTTGGCCTTGACCGTCTGCAGGCTGGCTAACGGAATGGCGACGGGTTCGCTCGTGCCGCGCCGCATTCCCCGCAACGTGTCACCGGCCAGCTCGGGGGCGGCGACGGGCACGACGGTGTTGTCCGCGGCAGTCACCCACACGACGTCGGGTGCGTTCTTGGGGATGAACAGATCGGGCTGAACCGGTCGAACGGTGGTGCAGGCCGAGCCGAGGACGACCAGCAGGCTAACCCGGGTGATGAGTGTGCTCCGCGTGGGGCCTCCGCGCATCCAACTCAGGCCGGTTCGGGATATCTCACGGCGAGCGACATATACAGCCAGAAGAGCCAGGTCAGGACGCTGATGGTCAGGGCCACGTAGGGCTGCCACCACGCCAACACGCTGATTGAAATGTAGAGGGCAAGCCCGTACTTGGCACCTCGATATGCCTTCCAGCAGAGGTCCAGGGCCCTCGCATCTTTCGTGAGCGGGGGCTGGGCCTTCACGATCGATCTGTGCAAAGCGATCCAGCCCGTGTTATGCAATGACGTATTCAGGCAAAAGCATACAATGGCGGGCTGCGCAAATGGTGTGTTCAGGTACTCGGCCATGAACGCCGTAAAGAACGGCATCAGGATGATCGTGAACATGAAATAGCCATTCGCGAGCTGGAAGCGCGCGGAGGTCTTGTCGACGCCCTTCAGGAGATTGTGGTGACCGAGCCACGAGATGAGGATGATGACGAAGCTGAGGGACAGAGCAAAGAAGGACGGCCAGAGGTGGCCGACGCTTCGCCACACGTCGTCCACTGAGTGGACGGTGTCGACCCGGGGAACTCTTACGTCCAGGATCAACAGCGTGATGGCGATGGCGAAGACGCCGTCGCAAAACGCCTCCAGTCGTGTATTCACGGTTCGTCCGAGGTCCTGTGCGAGGTCGATAACAATGCTACTGAAGAGGGATGGTAGGAAGCGGCGGCTCGCCACAGTCTCTTGCGGTATCTTCGCCGGTCTGGCGCGCCGGATCAGGGCAACGGAGATTCCAGTTCCCAACAGCGAGGTGACCGGCGTGCGCACAGTCCTGCTGGCCGGGCGCCCACAGCTTCTTCAGCTGGGGCGTGGACGACGCCTCAAATGTGTTCGCCCGATTTACCCTCACGCTCGAGTCCGGCTTCCCGGACGAGGCTCTAGCGAGGCCTTTGCTGATGTTCCACAGTGAATTGAGCTCCGGCATCCGGGTGGTTGCCCTGGTCGCGGCACTCGCGTCCTGCACCGCCCACGACCAGGGCGTCGGCCCGAACGAGAAGGCGACGTTCGCCGTCGTCGTCAACCTGACCGGAACGTCGGTCGCGAGCGTGGTCGTCGACGTCACGGCGCCGGACATTATCACGCCGCTCGTGTTCGACATCTCCGTCGCGAACAACGTCGCGAGTGGGACCATCACAGTGCCGGCGGGCTCGAGCCGCACCATCACGGTGCGCGCCTACGACGCGGGAGGTGTCGAGACCTACAGCGGTTCCACGACCGTCACCATCGCGCCGGGCAGCACCCCGACCATGACCATCAACGTGATGCCGTTGATGGGCGACGTCCCGCTCGTCGCTACGATCGGCTCCGACGTCGTGGTTGTCACGCCGGACCGGGCGACGCTCTCTCTCCCGACCGGGTGGACCGTACAGCTCACGGCCAGCATCCTCGACGCGCTGGGACATCGCAGCAGTGGTGGTGTGAATTGGGCCACCCAGGATCCGGGAGTGGCGACGGTCGACGCGGCCGGGTTCGTCACGGCCACCGGGTTGGGCACCACGTCGATTACCGCTGTCTACCACGGCGTCGCGGGTAGGTCGACGATCACCGTGTCTACGCCCCCGGTTCTGTGGCCCAACGAACCCCCTGGGCTCACGGTGCTGACCGACTGGGGCTTTGACCAGGACATTCCCACCGTGGGGGACGTTCCGATACCCGGCGCACCCGCCGGTTGGCACTCCATCTTCAACGATCACGGTTGGGTGTCACGCGTGATCAAGCCGGACACGCCGTTTGGGCCGTCCAGCGTCGGGCAGTGGCTCTACCCGACCAACTTTCAAGGTGGTGTTGCACCGGGCACGGTCTACTACGAACTGCCGGCCAAGACGAAGGAGCTCTACGTCGGCCTCTTTTGGAAGGTGAGTGATCCGTGGCAGGGCCACTCGTCCGGCGTCAACAAGGCCTTCTTTCTCACGACGGGTGGCACGACGTCTCTGGTTCCGGAGCTGTTCGGAGAACAGGCCCCCTACCGGATGCGCGTCGCCATCTTCGAACTCGGGGCAGAGGAAAATCCGGCCTACGGTGGCTGGCTCGAAGACAACGTCAACCACGTCACGCTGACGCTCGGGGTGTGGCACCGCGTCGAGATTTACGCGAAGTACGGGACTACCAGCACGTCCTATGACGGGATTGTGAAACTGTGGCTCGATGGGACGCTGCTGATGAACTACACCGACATCAACTTCGCGAACACCGGTTTTGACGTCCTTCGTATGTCGCCGACCTGGGGGGGCTTGGGTGACACCAAGACCGAGGACGACTACTACTGGTTTGATCGAGCCCGGGTCTCCGGGGGGATCGCCCCGCCTCATTGACCCTCACGCCCGCCGACACGACCGTCCAGGTCGCGAATGCCGTGACGGCGCGGGTCACCGTCACACCGATCACCCCGTAGTGGTGGGCTGTTGCTCTCCAAGACTGCTCTACCGGAAGCGGAGGGCACAGGATTCGAACCTGTAAGGGCTTGCGCCCGCCGGTTTTCAAGACCGGTGCCTTAGCCATTCGGCCAGCCCTCCTGCTAAGAACTTAGGCGGTTAGACGGTGAGGCGGGTAGTCACGCCGCCTCACGCTACGCCCGGCGATAGAGCAGCAGGCGGTAGGCCTTGTACTTCTTGAAGTTCAGGCCGTTGCGCCGCCCGCTGAAGTGCTTGTCCTCATACCGCCGCAGCTGCTTCCGGAATTTCCATTTCACGACCTGCATCACCCACGGATGCCGTGCCTCGAGCCGCGAGAGAATCAGCTCGTAGGCGGGCTGAATGGCCTCGCGGTAGGCGGCGTCGAGCAGGTCGAACGTCGGCGCGATGCCGTCGGTCATGTCGAGATCAAGCGTGGGAACGAGCGGGAAGCGAGCGATCGTCTCGCGGAAGCGCGGCAGCTCGTGCCCACCCCCGATGGGACTCTTGCCTTCCGCCGGCACGCTAAAGATGTCGGTGATCAGGACGTACCCGCCGGGGTTGAGCAGGGTGAGCGCTTTGGTGAACGCCTCCTCCAGCGGAATGAACAGCAGACTCTCGCTGAACAGGATGAGATCGTAGCGGCGGTCGGTCTCGAGATCCTGGAAGTGCGTCGCGAAGATGTCGCCGCGCCCGTGCAGCACTTGCTTCGCCACGCCGGTCAGCACGCCGTTCGGTGAGACGCAGTCGACCGTGAATCCGCGCTCCAGCAGCTGGCGCGCCGTGTTGCCCGCCCCACAGCCCACGTCGAGCACCGACTTCACGCCGGCGGGAATGTGCGAGATCAGGAACTCGGTGTAGTGCGCCTGCGCCTGCGCCAGGTTCTGAGGTACCCGGGGAAGTCCCTCGGGCCAGAAGCCGTAATGCAGGTCCTGCATGCCGAGGAAATGGTGTCCAACCACGAATCCCAACGCGAGGCCGAATTCACTCGACGGCAAATCGCCATTCGTGGGGATGAGCGCCTCCGTCCTACCTCTCCCCGTAGCTCGTATTCTTGAAAATCGAATCCGCGATCGCCATCCCGCGCTCGGCGAGCTTCGGGTCCTTCGGCTTGAGCGCCTGCGCCAAGCCCTGATACATCAAGCCGTACAGGGCGGGGATGCCCTCTGACGGGCGATCGACCCAGCCGCGCGGCCGGACGCGGGCCGCCGTATGGCTGTGATAAGCGTCGAACATCAGCGCGGCCGAGCGCGCCACGTTGAGGTAACCCAGGCCCGGAACCACGACGATGGAGTCCGACGGCGTCAGCGGTTGATAGTGCAGCTTCCGCGCGAACGCTTGACCCTCGAGATAGGCGGTCAGCCCCATCTGGTCCGCATACATGCCGACCGTGCGGGAGAAATAGATCGGCCGCCTACCCTCGCAGTCCTTGATCGCCTGCAGTACCACGACATCCGCGCGCTCCAGGTACTGGCGGTTCATCTGCTCCGGGTCGAGCGTCACGACAATGCTGCCCAGCGCGAGCGATGTCTTCTTGTCCATGACGTAGTAGGGCTCGAGCTTGGCGAGCTGGGAGTCGGACATGGCGAGCACGGGCTCCCGCGGCGCCGTCCACGTCTGCCCGCGGTAGACGGGCAGCGCGGTGGCCGTGTCGAACGGAAAGATCTGGCGGCGCTGCATCTGCCGCAGATACCAGTCCGTGTTCCCGAGCGACAGGTTGAGTACCGTCACGTCCCGGCGGACGCCCTCCACCTCCTGGGCGTACCAGAGCGGGAACGTGTCGTTATCGCCTGCCGTCACCAGCACGCCGTACGGCTCGACCGACTGGAGCATGTCCACCGCGAAGTCGCGCGCCAGCGTCTCGTGCGCCCGCGACGCCGTGAGGCGGTTACCGAAGAGCGGCACCAGGGCCAGGGCTAACACCGGCGTCGCCAGCAACCAGCGGCGCTCGGCGTCGGGCACCCGCGGCGCGAGCCCTTCGACGATCCACTCCATGACCGTCGCGAGCCCCATCCCGACCCAGATCCCCCAGATGGCATACGAGGCGATGAAGAAGTAGTCGCGCTCGCGCACCTCGCGCGCGAGCTGCGGCTTGTCGGGGTACTGGGAGTAGCCGTACTTGAAGTTCAAGTAGAAGATGAGGATGATCGTCAACGTCACGATCAGGGAGAGCATCGCGACGGCCGAGCGTCGGTCGGCCTTCCAGTGACGCCACCCGCCGAGCACCCCGAGCGACCCGAAGATCACCGCGAGCCCCCGGCGAGCGCCCTCCGACCAGTCGTGGCCCCACTGCCAGGAGAAGTACTGAATCCACATGCCGATCTGTGCCGCGAATGTGGCCTGCCGCTCGGTGACCGGTGGCTTGCCGTACTGCTCCCGGTTGAGCACCGCCATGAGAGCCTTGTAGGTCGTCGGCTCGCCCTCGTTGATGGCGGGAAAGAAGCCCGCGCGGAGATAGAGGAAATACCAGACGCTCACGCCCGCGGCGGCCACCACAGCGGACGAGATGAGGAAGCGCGGGCTGGTGAGCAACTTCGGGTCGGTATACAGGACGTAGGTGAGCACCGCGGGGCCGACGAGCAGCCCCATCAGGTGGTTCGTGGCCGTGAGACTGAGGAGGTAGACGATGACGAGCAGATGGTGGTCGCGGCGGTCCTCGGTCACCTGGTCGCCCCAGCGCACCGCGAGCCACAGCACGAGCGCGATCGAGCACAGGCTCACCGTGTACACCTTCTCGTTCACGACCGATTGATTCCACACAGTGAACGCGGTCGCCGCGACGAGGGCGCCCGCGATGGCGGCGGCGCGGCGGGGCCAGGTGGCGGGGACGATCGGCCGCATCCAGCGCTCGCCGATCAGGAACCAGCAGCCCGCCGCGACGGCGCTCGTGGCTGCGGCGAACAGGTTGATCCGGGCCGCATACCCCGCAACGAAGGGGAAGAGGCCCCATACGTGCGCCAGGAGCACGAACAGAGGATTGCCCGGGGGATGCGGGATGCCTAGCACGTACGCCGCCGCGATGTACTCCGACGTGTCCCAGAACTGGGTGGTCGGCGCGAGCGTGATGATGTAAAGGATCAGGGTCCCCAGGGCCACGCATCCGGCCACGAGGTAGGGCGGCTGCGACTGCTGCGTTGGCGGCGCGATCTGCTGAGTGGTTTCGCTCATCCGTCAGTCGTTAGTGTCGGAATTGGCGGGTGCCGGTCAGCACCATCGCCACGTCATCCTGGTCCGCGGCCGCGATCACCTCGGCGTCCCGCACCGAGCCGCCGGGCTGAATGATCGCCCGCACCCCGGCCCCGGCCGCTTCCTCCACCCCATCGGGGAAGGGAAAGAACGCGTCAGAAGCTAACACCGCACCCGCCGGATCGTGGCCCTGCTGGCGCGCCTTGTGCACCGCCAGAAACGACGCATCCACTCGGCTCACCTGGCCACCCCCGATGCCGATGGCGGCCTCATTGCGGGCGATCAGAATCGCATTGGACTTGACTGCCCCGATGGCTGCCCAGGCGAACCGCAAATCGCGCCATTCATCTTCTGTAGGCTTCCGGCGCGTCGCAACCTTCCATGCCGTTTCGTCGAGCGCCGCAGCCACCGGAAAACGATCCTGCGCGAGAAACCCGCCGCGCAAGCGCTTGAAGTCCCATCCCGCGGGGTCCATCGGCGGCAGCGTGACGAGGCGCAGCTGCTTCTTGGCCCGCAGCACGGCCAGGGCGTCGTCATCGTAGCGGGGCGCCACTACGACCTCGATGAACAACTCCTTCATTGCCTCCGCCGTCGCGCGGTCGACTGCCGTATTGAACCCGACGACTGACCCGAATGCCGATTGCAGATCGGTCGCGAGCGCGCGGTCGTAGGCTTCCCGCGCGGTCTTGCCGAGGGCGATGCCGCAGGGTGTGGTGTGCTTGATGATGACGCAGGCGATGCGCTCCCCCCCGGCCCACGGGGCGAGGGCGGTCAGGGCGCCCTCAAGGTCGAGCAGGTTGTTGAACGACAGCTCCTTGCCGTGGAGCTGCTTCAAATCGCGGATGCCCGGCTCTCCGGTGGAATAGAGTGCGGCGCGCTGGTTCGGGTTCTCGCCGTAACGAAGCCCCTGCACCCGCTCGAGCAGCAGGGTCAACGCGGGCGGCAGCTCGTCCGCGCCGCGGGTGAGGTAGGCATGGATCGCCGCATCGTAGCCCGCGGTGTGGGCGAACACTTTCGCGGCGAGCTGACGGCGCAACACTAACCCCGGGCGCAAGCCCGGGGTGGGGCCGGAGGTTTCCGAGTTCCCCGGGCTGACGCCCGGGGTCAGTGAGGCGATCACGGTGTTGTAGTCATCCGGGTCCACCACCACCCACACGTGCTCATGGTTCTTCGCGGCCGAGCGGAGCATCGAGGGGCCGCCGATGTCGATCTGCTCGATCGCTTGCTCGAGCGTGACGCCCGCGCGCGCCACCGTCTCGCGGAACGGATAGAGGTTGACGGCGACGAGATCGATCGGCGTGATGCTGTGATCGGCGAGCGCCGCGCGGTCGCCGGGGTGATCGCGCCGCGCCAGCAGACCCCCGTGCACCTTTGGGTGCAGGGTTTTCACGCGGCCGTCCATGATTTCGGGGAA
>DATIXG010000079.1:0-24108 GCA_035518815.1 Gemmatimonadales bacterium
GCCGGGGCCCGGAGCATGAACGCACGCGCATGGTCTCGGCTCATGCGCGCCGCATAAGCAATCGCGAGCCCGACCCCGAGCACACTGCCAGCGAGCAACCACACCAGTGTGGGATGGGACGCGCTCAGAAGCACGCATGCGATCAGCACGGTCGATCTGAACCCGGGCAACAGCGCCCACGCCGAGAAACGCGCCCGCGCCTCGAGGGCAGCCCGCACTACCCCAAGTACCAGAAGTCCTGGGATCAAGGTCGAGAGCACCGCGATACTGATCCGCAAACCGCCGAGCGCACGATGGCCCGCGTACCCCGGCGCTAACCATTGGGGGGAGAGCACTCCCGCTGCTGTGAGGAGCAGGGCAGCGCCGCAACCAACCTTGACGGCGAAACCCAGACGCGCACGCAGAAGGTGACCATGGAGTCCTTGTGCGTCCCCCCCCGCGCGCGCGAACTCGGGGAGAAAAGCGAGATAGGCGAGGGACGCCCCTTCCATGCCAAGGAACTGGGCGGGAGAGAGCGCGATAAAGTAGACGTCGAGAGCCGGGGACCCTCCGTAGAACGCAGCCAAAACAGCGTCGCGCAGCGCGCTGACAAGGTATCCAAGCACCGCAAGCAGGCCCACGAAGATGATGGACCGCCGCACGCCCGGACCGGCGATGTCCTTGGTCAAAGACGGAAGCGGGGCCGTTCTACGCGTTGGCGGCTGATAGTCGACCATCAAGCGGGCCGGGGGCATGAGCTGCGCGGCGCAAGGTCGCAATCACGAGCGCCAGCGCGAACCACTTGAGCCGCTGGCCGAGGCCGGGGTTGACCATGTCCATGAGTGCAAATGCGACGCATATCGCAAACAGCGCCGCCGCCCCCGGCAGCTTCCGACGCGCGGCTTTCAACCCGACCCACAACGTCCCGGCGTAAATCCACATGGCACCGAACAACGCGAGCGCACCTCCGGCAACCCAGGATTGGAGGAGAACAAAGTGGGGGAGATTGAACGCGACCTTTGTCGGTGGGTTGGGCGTGTCGACGTCCTCCATCCCGTATCCAGTCAGGGGGTCGCGCAACAGGAGCTTGGTAGCCATCGTCAGGTCGCGGCGCCGCTGCCAGTCAGCGTCGAAGTCCCGCCGCGGCTGCACGCTCTCCGTTAGACGCCGCAGGGGGTTTGATGGAATCTCCTTGAGGCCCCCTATGGTCAACGCGACGACAAGAAGGCCGAGGCTGACTGCGCTCACCGTCGTCACGCGACGCCGTACGACCCGGTCCGTGAATGCCAGCAGGACGACGCCACCAACTGCCATCCCAACAATCGCGCCGCGCGACCCGGAAACGATCAAGGCACCCCCGCACACAGCCAGTCCCGCGAGGCCCGCGACTACGCGCCGCCGGCCCGTGGATGCGCCGATCTCGGACACGCACAAGAGGGCGCCAAATACCGACAGGTATCCCAGTGTATTGGGGTGTCCAGTCGGACCTCCGTAGCGCAGTGCCTCGCTGAGGTTATCGAAGCGAACCTGGTAGCCGGGTGTCGTGACAAACCGACCTGCAAAGCGGGTGCCGATGAGCAGATCCGTCCAGGTTGCCACGGCAATCAGGCAGAAACCGATGGCGTACAGCGCGCGCGCCTCATCGCGAGAAGAGTAACGTTCGATGGCAATCGCCACCCACGGTAGCCAAATGCATGCCATCGCGAAGTACTTGAACGTGATCCGCCATGACGCCCCTGGTTCTTCTGATTGCAGAGAAGCGACCGCACCACCCAAGGCGAGCAGGACTCCACCCCACAGCAGCCATTCCATCTCCCGCAGGCTGCCCAGGAACTCGTGCCACCGACGCTGGTCCAGGGATGCAAGCCATGTCAAGGCGTCCGCCAAGAACACGGCGAAGAAAAGGACATCCGACAGGTTTCCAACACTACCGAGGAACGGTCGGTACTGGTCGAGCCCGATCGTCAGCACGGCGGCGCAGAACATGGGTCTCAACAAAGCGCGCATTGGAGATCCAAAATAGCTGATTCTAGGAAGCGAAAACCGCTTCCAAGGCCCGAGCTGCTGCGTCCCACGTGTACCGGGAGCGCGCCCATTGTCGTGCCTGCAACACCGTATCGCCACCCGCGCCCAAGGCAGCTCGAATCGCATCAACGAGCGCATCAACCGTGAAGTCGCGACCTACGAAGCCGTGGCCATCGAGCATCTCCACCACTGCCTGCGCCGGCGAGGCCGCCACTGGACAGCCGGCCGCCATCGCCTCCAACACGGGAATCCCGAACCCCTCGAATTCACTCGCCGACACGAGCGCCGCCGCGCGGGTGAACACGGCGGGCAGCGCTTCCCGCTCCATGGGAGGCAGAAACACGATCCGGCGCCCGGCCTCGGCCGCCACAGCGCGAGCCCGCAGCTCCGCGACGGCGTCCTTGCTGCCCGTATGAGTCCCCGCCATCACCAGGTACAAATCCGGGTCCTCTCGCGCGATAACGTTGAAGGCGTCAAGCAGCACGTCGAGTCGCTTGTGGGGATACGCCCCGGCAACCGACAGCACGTAGCGGTCCGGTAGCTCGAGCCCCGCCGGAGCGGTAGGCGGATTCAAGAACGCGGCGTCGACACCCGGCGAAGCCACCGTGATGCGCTCGAGCGGCACCTTCAACCTCGTGGCAATGTCGCCCTTGCAGAACTGCGAAATCGTGACGACGTGATCGGCGCGACGCGCCACCCGCCCGTACACCCAGCGCAGGTAGAGCCGCTTGTGCCAGGGAAAATCGGTCGCCCTTGAGAGCAGCAACACATCCAGCACTGTGACCACGGCGCGTGGCCGATGCCACCGGGGTGCCACCGCCAGCGGGAAGAAGATCGTGCCGACGCCGTAGCGGGCAGCGTACGCGGGGAGGCGCAACTGCTCGAACAGCACCCGCAGCCCGCGCTGTTTGGGATGTGGACCGCACGTGACGAGCGTGGCGCCGGATGGTACCTGGGCGCCCCAGAAGTCCCGGTAGGCGGGGGGGACGAACAACACGTACTCGTTCACCGCGCGTCGCACCAAGGCCCGGGTGATTCCTACGGCGTACGTCCCGGCGCCCCCGGTCCGCAACGGTGCCCAACCGAGGAGGCTGATTCCAACTCGCGTGCTAGGCGGGTGCGCCAATCTGAATCACGACGTACTGGCAGAAGCGACGCAACCCGGACGCGAGAGCGACCAGGCGGCGATCCAGCCCGAGCGTCAGGTCCAGGAGGCCGGCCGAGAGTCGGTCACCCAGGAGGTAGGGCGCCGGCAGGAGGAAGAGCCCCAGGAAATTGAAATATTCGATCCGCGCGTGTGAGAAGCCGTGCACAAAGTTCGAAATATCGCCCTGAGCAAGCGGCCGTTCGGTTGGCGAGTGCAGGTGTGGGGTGATCGCCCGATAGAGGCGCAACAGCGGGTTGTGGATCAGCGGCTCCTGGAACTGCGCTACGCCACCTGGTGCCATGAGATGCGATAACGTGTCCTTAAAGGCCGGAAGGTCCAGGTGATGAAGCACGCCGTTCCCAATGACGACATCGAATCGCTCGCCGTCTGCGGCCAGCGCCTCAGCCGCGGCGACCCGGAATTCCACCCGGTCCGCCACGCCGGCCTCGGCTGCTCTGCTCCGCGCCCTGGCGACGAGCGCCGGAGACAGGTCCACCGCCACCACCCGCGCACCCTGCCGCGCCAGCTCGATGGTCTCTCGCCCCACACCGCATCCCACGTCCAGCAGCCGCTTGCCGGCCACTGCTCCAAGCATGGCCCACTGCCGCTCGCGCAAGCGCCGCAGCACGAGCTTCTTGTATCGCGAGATCTGCTCTTCTTCACCGACGTCCGGATGCGCTTCGTGCCATTGGAGCTCGAGCGCGTGCTTTGCCTCGGCCGGGTCCGCACTCCCGCTCATGCTACCGCGCGACCAGCTCGTCAGCGCCAATCCGCCCTGCCTCGATCAAGCGGTCGCGGATCCACTCGTAGGTGCGCCGCAAGCCTTCCTCGAGCGACACCTGCGGCTCCCACTTGAGCACCTGGCGCAGGCGACTGTTGTCCGAGTTCCGGCCCCGCACCCCCTGCGGCGCGGTCAGGTTGTGGCGTTTGCGGATGCGCTTCCCGGCGATCCCGGCCACCAAATCCACGAGCTCGTTGATCGTGATCAGCCGGTCCTGGCCGAGGTTGAGCGGCTCGCGGTGCTCGGAGCGCATGAGCTTCGAGATCCCCGCGACGCAGTCGTCGATGTAGCAGTAGGACCGGGTCTGCTGTCCGTCGCCCCACACCTCTATTTCGTCGCTGTCCCGCGCCAGCGCCACCTTGCGACAGATGGCCGCCGGGGACTTTTCCCGCCCGCCGTCGTAGGTGCCGAGCGGCCCGAAGATGTTGTGGAAGCGGACGACCCGGGTCTCAAGGCCGTAGTCCTCGTAGTAGTGCCGGCACTGCCGCTCGCTGAACAGCTTCTCCCACCCGTAGCCGTCCTCGGGATCGGCCGGGTAGGCATCCTCCTCCTTCAGGGGCGTGACCTCGGGCGAGCGCTGCTTGTAGCCGGGATAGATGCAGGCGGAGGACGTGTAGAGGTAGCGGCGTACCCCGTTCAGGCGCGCGGCCTCGAGCATGTGCACGTTGATCAGCACGTTGTCGTGCATGATCACGGCCTTGTTGTGCTCGATGAATCCGATCCCGCCCATGTTGGCGGCGAGGTTGTAGACCTCGTCGATGCCGCGCGTGGCGCGCAGGCAGTCGTCCCAGCGCGTCAGGTCGAGGAGCTCGAATTCATCGGCCCGCGTGCGCTCGTATTCGGGGTGTTTCAGGTCGGCGCCGCGCACCCAGCTGCCCTGCTGCTTGAGGAAGCTCACCAGGTGATGCCCGATGAACCCCCCAGCCCCCGTCACCAGCACCCGCTGCATGCGCTGTCGCCCTCGTTTCGTTAGGAACCGGAGACCAATTGTGGCGCGTCGGTACGACAATACCTGGAACGTATCTCCCGCGCCAGCGGACCGTACACGGCGTCGCGGTCGAACGTGCGGAGCGCGAAGGCCCGCGCCCGCGCGCGGTGCGACGCGACGTCCACCTCCCCGCGGCGGATGCGCCCGATCGCGTCGACCAGCGCCGCCTCGTCGCTCGGCGGAATCACCAACCCGCCGCCGCTCTCAGTGACGAGTCGCGCGGTCTCGCTCGCGGCGTCGCACGCGGCCACCACCATGGCGCCCGCGCCGAGTGCGGTGACGAGCTTCGACGGCACCACGATGTCCACCACCTCGGGAAGCTGGCTCACGAGCACCACGTCGGCACCGGACAGCATGTGTCGGAGCATCGGGCGTTCCTGCAATGGAAAGTGCGAGACGTTCGTGAGCGCGAGCGCGGCGCAGCGCTCGAGGAACGCCGCCCGCGCGGCGCCATCTCCGAACACGTAGAAGTGCACGCCCGCGTCACCACGCAGCCGATCGGCCGCCCGCACGATGAGGTCCAGGTCCTGCTTCTTCCCCATGTTCCCCGTGTGGAGCACGCTGAACACCCCCGGTGCTACGAACCGCCGGCGGAATTCGTTCGAAGCGAAGGGCACGGGCGCGAGCTCGGCCCCGTCGATCGTATCAGGAACGATGCGGATCTCCTTGGCCGGGCCCGCCACGCTGGCGATGCGCCGCCGCATCCCCTCCCCCAGCGTATGGATCTCCGAGGCCAGGGCGTACGTGCAGCGCGCCATCCAGCGCGATACGGCGATCATCACCGGGTTGCGCATCATGCCCAGCTCGACCGGGGCGTCGGGCATGATGTCCTTCACGACCAGAATCTGCTTCACACCCATGAGGGCGGCGACCAGCGCGCTCGTGAACGTGTAGGAGAGCAACGGCAACGCGACGATCGCGACGTCCGCCCCCCGCAGCGCCCGGACCATGTTGGCGATCGAGAAGAACGAGAGGCTCACCTCGTGCATGATCCGGGTGAAGGACGAGGGCTTTGGCCGGATCAGATGCCACGCCCGGTAGATGGTCATCCCCCGATGCGTGTCGGTGCGCCACAGCGCGCCCCGATACTCGGGCCAGATCTCCCACTGTGGGTACCAGGGCATCGAGGTCGCCACGCGCACCGCGAACCCCTCGCGCGCCAGGTACTCGGCAAGCTCGGTCACCGTCTGGCCCGATCCCGTCTGCTCGGGCCAAAACGCTGCCGTCAGCACGGCGACGCGCCCGCCGTTCGAACGCGCCGCGCCCACCGCTAGTGCGCCCCCCGCCGCGTGAGCACGGCAAGCGGCGTCCGCAACACGATCCACAGATCCCCGAGGAGCGACCAGCCCGCGAGGTATTCCATGTCGAGCCGCACGCGCGTCGCGTAGTCCAGGGCCTGCCGCCCCGACACCTGCCACAGTCCTGACACTCCCGGTTTGGCCGTGACCAGCTCGGCCGCGAACGCGCCGTACTTGGGCAGCTCTTCGGCCGTGATCATACGCGGACCCACCAGGCTCATCTCTCCGCGCAACACGTTGATGAGCTGCGGCAGCTCGTCGAGCGACCAGCGGCGGAGCGCGCCACCGACCCGCGTGATGCGCGGATCGCGCTCGAGTTTGAAGGAGCGCTGAAACGCCGCTGCCATGTCGGGAGACTGGCGGAGCCGCGCGTCGGCGTCGGGCACCATGGTGCGGAGCTTGAAGGCGTCGAAGGGGCGCCCACCCAGCCCCACCACGCGCCGCCGGTAGACGAGGGGCGGCCCCGATCCGATCAGGACCGCGGCGGCGGAGAGGACCAGGATGGGCGAGGCGATGATCAGCGCGAGGGTGGCCCCGACGACGTCCAGCACGCGCTTCCCCGCATGCGCCGCGCTCCGGTGGACGCCCACCGCCGGCGCTATCTGCTGCGCAGCCATTCGACCATCCGCCGCACACCTTCGGCGAATGGCACCTGCGGGCACCAATCGAGCTGCCGCCCGGCCAGCGTCGCGTCGAGCGCGATGTGGCGCACCTCGCCCGGCCGGAACGGCTGGAAGTTCGGGGCCGCCCGTGACCCCACGGCCGCCGCCACCGCGTCGTACACCTCCCGGTCGGACACCCCACGGCCCGTGCCGAGATTGTAGACGCTCCCGCTCGGCGCGCCGAGCGCGAGCATGGCGGCCGCAACGACGTCCGAGACGAACACATAGTCGCGGGTCTTCGTGCCGTCGCCGAAGATGTCGCACGTCTGGCCCGCGAGCAGGCGGCTGGCGAAGATCGACACCACTCCCGCCTCGCCGTCCGGGCGCTGCCGCGGACCGAACACATTGGGGAAACGCAGGGTCGTGACCTCGAGCGCACCGCGCGCATGGTAGACCGAGAGGTAGTGCTCGACCGCGAGCTTTGAGGCGCCGTACTCGGAGATAGGGTGCGGCAGGTAGGTTTCCGCCACCGGGACGCGCTCCGGCTCGCCGTACGCCGCGCCGCCGCTCGACGCATAGACGACACGCCGCACGCCATGCGCGATGCAGGCCGCCAGGAGCTTGACCGACCCCACCACGTTCGTCTCGGCGTCGAACACCGGCTCGCGCACCGAGCGGCGCACATCCATCTGCGCCGCCAGGTGGAACACCACCTCGGGCTTCGCCTCCGTCAGCGCGCGCCCGAGCGCCGCCTCATCGCAAATGCTTCCTTCCACGAACCCTGCGCCTGCCGGTACGTTCGCGCGCAGCCCCGTGGACAAATCGTCCAGCACGGCAACCGCCACGCCGCTTTCGAGCAACCGGTCCGCGATGTGCGACCCGATAAACCCCGCGCCCCCGGTCACGAGCGCGCGACGCGGGTAGCGAATCCGTGGCTCGACCGATGCCGTGGTCAGTCGCCGGCGATCCTGCGGAGGGGGGCGTCAGCCGCGGCATCCCGCACCGCGTACGCCAGCACGTGATGCAGCGCCACGTGAACGGTCTCGACCCAGCCGTAATCGTCGCTCGGCACCACCACGGCCGCGTCCACAAGCGCTCGTGCCTTGCCGCCATCGCGGCCGAGCAGCCCAACGGACGTGATTCCCATCGCCCGTGCCGCGTTGAGAAGCGCGATCAAGTTGGGCGACGAACCGCTCACCGAGAACACCACCACCGCGTCGCCGGCCCTGCCCAGCACTTTGAGCTGCTCGGCGTAGACGCGCTCGAACTCCGTGTCGTTCGCCCACGCGGTGATCAAGCCGACATTGTCGGACAGCGCGAGGGCGCGGGTGCCGGCTGCCTTCTGCAGATCCAGCGCCAGGTGCGACGCGGTGGCCGCGCTGCCGCCGTTCCCCGCCACGAACAGCGTCCCGCCGCGCGCCCGCACGTCGAGCAACACCCGCGCGGCGTTGGCCATGGCACGCCGGTCCACGGCGGCCAGCGCCTTGCCCGCCTGCTCGAGCCAGCGGGAGACGGCCGCGCCGAGATCCGGGGTGGGGCTCATGAACGGCTCGGGATGGAGGTGGAAGACGTGGGGGCGGAGGATGTAGAGGACGTGGAAGGGACAGGGGCGCCATCCGTCGGCCTCGGCGCCACCTCGACCATCCCCGCGACCACCGGCCGCGCCTCCTGCCATCGCGCCAGGCCGTCGTCGCGGCGCAGGCTGCGCAGCAACAGAGCACGAGCCGTATGCCAGAGCACCTGGATGTCGAGCGCCAGGGTGTAGTTGCGGATGTAGTACAGATCGAGCGCCACGCGATCGTCGATGGCGAACTCCCGCGCGCGCAGCCGCCACATCCCGGAGAGCCCTGGCCGCATGGTGAACAGGTTCGGCAGCCACGGCTCGTGCGCCTTCACTTCAGTGCTCGCGATCGGCCGCGGGCCTACCAGGCTGAGCTGCTGCATGAGCACGTTCCACATCGCGGGCAACCGGACCAACAGGGGCGACGCCGTCAGCAGCGGGTTCAGGGCCACCATGTTGAACGGCTTCCCTCCCACCCCCAGCACCTCTTGCTTCTCGAACATCGGCACGTGACGCGCGCGCGCCCGGGCCCATGAGTACGCCCAGAACGGCAAGAACAAGAGCAGCAGGGTCGCGGCGCAAGCCTGGTCCACGGCCGTCTTGGCCAGGCTGTTCAACCCGGACAGCCGCGTGTGCGTGAGGGAGAGCATCGGGACGTAGGCGACGTGGCTCAGCTCGGCGGACGTCGTGAGGAGATCATAGAACGTGGGGGAGATGCGCGCGTCGATCGGGGCATCGGGACGGGTAACCATCTCGGCCAGGAGCCGTTGGCTCTCCCATGCCAGCGCGCCCGCGATGATGATGACCTCGTCGGCACCGAGCAGCTGCGCCTGCTCGAGCACGCTCGCGGGATGTCCCACGACCGAGACGCCCGGCACGATCTCGGTCCCGGGCCGCTGGTAGTCGTCCAGGAAGCCGAGCACCATGGTGCCGTGCAGCGTCGGGTTGTGGAGCTGCTGTGCTACGGCCACGCCCTGCCGATTCGCGCCGGCGATGAGCACTTTGCGCACGAGCAGCCCGTCCCGTCGCCACTGCAACGCCACCTGCCGCCACAGCAGGCGCCCCACGGAAAGACACACGATCGAGTTGAGCCAGGCCGCGAGCAGCCAGCCCCGCGACACGAGGGGCGATCCACCCAGGATGTAGCTCAGCACCATGACGGAGAGGACGCCGTAGGTGGCCACCGTGGCGAGTAAAGGATAGACGCGGTGGCCGCCGAGCAAGGCCCAGCGCCGATAGGTGCCGTACTGCCAGGCGAGGAAGACGGTGAACGCCGCCACCGCGAGGGCGAGGATGGGATAGACCGGCCACAGCACCCCGCCAAACTGCACGTGCCCGAACCCGAACCGGGCCCCAGCGGCGAGCGTGTACGCGGCGAGCACCGCGAGCACGTCGCCGACGATGACGTCTACGCGGAGGCGGCGCCAGTAACGATCCATCGTCCCTCAGGGTAGGTGAGGCCGGGCACGTCCGGCATCGAGTTCACAAGCACCTGCGCCCCGCCGTCGTCGAAATGGAAGCCGAGCCGCGCCAGTCCCTCGGCCTCGAGCACGCGCGTGACCGCGGCCTGGTTTTCGGGCTCGACGTACAGGAGAAGAAACCCGCCTCCGCCTGCCCCGGCGATCTTGCCACCCACCGCGCCGTGCTCGAGCGCCAGCTGATACAACCGGTCGATGCGCTCATTGCTGACGCCGTGCGCGAGCTGCTTCTTGCGCTGCCAGGAGTCGTGCAAGATCTCGCCCACCCGTCGCAGGCGTCCATCCTCGAGCGCCTGGCGCGCCTCGAGGGCGTCGCGCTTGATCCCGTGCAGGTTCTCGATCACCCGCGGGTCGTCGTTCGCGGACGCCTGGCGCTGCTCCGTGAGGATCGTCGCGGCGCTGCGCGAGGAGCCCGTGTAGAACAGCAGAATGCTCCGCTCGAGGCGGCCCCGCAGCTCGAGCGACAGTCTGAGCGGCGTGACCGTCGCGCCGCTCGACTCGAAATGAATGCAGTTCAGGCCTCCGAACGCCGCCGCGAACTGATCCTGCAGGCCGATGGGCCGCCCCTGCTTCACGATCTCGAGGTAGGACGCGAGCTCGGCGATCTCCTGCTTCGACGCGCGCCGCTGGCACAGCGTGGCCAGCGCCTTGACCAGGGCGACCGCGACCGTGCTCGAGCTGCCGAGGCCCGTCCCCGGTGGGATCTCGCTCGCGGTGAACACCGCCAGGCCGTGCGAGACTCCGAATTCGAGCATGATGGCCTTGAGGTAGCCCAGATCGCCGTCCGCCGAGAGCTGCTCGCCCGCGGCCCGGCGCTCGAACGTGCGGAAATCCGAAGACGTGATCTGGACCGCGTTGTCGGTGGTGCGGGAGAGGAAGACGTAGAAGTACTTGTTGATGGTCGCGCTCACGACGATGCCGCCGTGCTTCGCGTAGTACGCCTCGAGGTCGGTCCCGCCTCCCGCAAACGAGATTCGGAGCGGTGCGCGGGCGATCAGCATGAATGCGGCAGGCCGCGGCGCGTCACGCGAACGAGCTTTCCGTCCCGAGCACCCGCAGCTCGTGCCGCAGTGAGCGGCTGTCCCCCAGCCGTTGCGCGTGGCTCCGCCCCTGGTCCACGACCACCGTGTCCCCGTTTCCGATCACCACGGTCTTGTACGCCGACAGCGGCAGGCCCAGCGCGCGCAGCACGGTCACGCGGATCGGCGCCACGTGCGTCACCAGCAACACCGGTCTCGGCCGGCTTGCGGCGTCCGCCACGACGGCTGCGACCCGCGTCGCCAGCGCGTCCAGCGTCTCCCGTCCTTCGAGCACCAACCGGTCGGGCAGCGAACACCACAGGGCGTACTCGTTGGGAAACCGCTGCGCGACCTCGCGCTCGCCCAGGCCCTCCCAGGGACCCATGCGAATTTCGTTGAGGCCCGGCTCCGTCCGCACGGGCGCGGCCAGTATGCCACCGAGCAGCTCGGCGCTCTCCCGCGCGCGGACGACTTCGCTCGTCCAGATCTCCGCGATGCCGGCGAGCGCGAGGCGCGCGCCAAGACCGGTCATCTGGCTCCGGCCCACATCGGTCAGAGGCTCGGGGCTGTACCCCGCGTAGCGGCGCGCCGCGTTGGACTCGGTCTGGCCGTGACGCGCCAGATACACGAGGGTGGGAGACTTGTGGTCGACGGGGACGCGTCCCGTTACTCTCGTGAGGTCGCCGGACAGAGGATCCAAAACGGTCTCCTCAAGCATGGGTCACGAAACCGTGGGCGTCTCGATGACGCAAATATATGGGAAGTCGCCGCTTATCAGGTAGGCCGCGGTCCTCAAAAAGTTCCGTGGAGCTTGCAATACGACCTTAGGCGTACAGCGGGAAACAGGAGGGTTACCGGCCCACGCGCGCGAGGACCATCCGCCCCAGGGTGCGCCGCACCCGGCGCCACTGTGCGGCCAGCGCGTAGCGCGGCGCCACCGGTTGTTCGTTCTCCCGCGGCCATACGAGCCACCACACCGCCGCGAGCGCTTCGGCGGGGGATTTGAGCCACACGAACCGCTCCCGGGTCGACGGATAGGGGTGGAGGCGTTGGGCGCTCGCCGGGGTCATGGCGCGCACCAGGCGCCGCAGCCGCCGGGGCGCCGCTGCGGCAATCCGCTCGAGCACGTCGCGGGGGAACGTGCCGGGCACGAAGCGCTCCGCGAGGTCGAGTGCCGGGAAGACGAAACGATCCGACCCCGTGTGGGCCACCAGCTCGCCGAATGCGCCCCAACGTGCCGCGTCGGTCCCGAAATCGCGCCGCGCCACGAGGACCAGCTCGAGGAGCCGAACCTGCATGATGCTGTAGAAATGGCTCGACGCATGCAGCGCCAGGTACGCCAGCAGGAGAGGCTGCGCGAGGACCCGCACCGGGCGGCAGTATTCCTCCCATACCTCACCCGCCGACTGGTCCGGCGCGCCGAGTGCAGTCTCAAGTCCCTCAAACGGCAAGCGATCGAGCGAGCGATGTAGGTCGATCGACCATGGGCCGTCGGCGTGCACGTACTCGAGCGAGCGCACACGCTGGACCCGCGGCTCCGCCCAGGCGCTGTCGCGCGGCTGCGTGGGATGCCGCGTTTCGACGAGTCCCAAGCGGGTGAGCGTATCTCGGGCGCCCAGCCAGTCGGCGGGCTGCACGAGCAGGTCGATGTCGCTCAACGAGCGGGTGCCGGGCTCGGGGAAATAGCGGTAGGCCGTGTGCATCCCCTTCAGTACCCAGACCTCGATCCCGCTTGCCGCCATCGCGACCAGCACGCGTTCGAGCTCGTGTCGCAGGCGCGCATGGCGGCGGCGCCCGTGCTCCAGATGGGTCCGCAGTGCCCATGCCGCGTCGGGCTCTGCCGTGACGCGTCCGGTCTCGCACCAGTACCCGAGGAGCGGCCCCATCCCGTTCATGAAGGCCGCCACGCCGAGGGCCCGCGCGCCCAGCTCGGACCGCAGGGCCACGGTACCTTCCCCGCGGAGCACCGCGGTCACCACTCGCGCCACCTCTGCTTCAGCCGCCCGAAACGTCTCGACCGGGATGTCCGGCCACAGGTCCCGCGCATGCCGGGACCGGTGAAACAGCGCGATGCGGCGCTCGATCTCTTCCTGGGCCTCGGGCGCTGCGATCACGCGGGGCCGCCTCCGTCCGAGACCGCCGGTCCTACGAAGCCCTCGCGCTCGAGATAGAGAAGGATCTGCTGCGCGGCTTCCGCCGGGGTGATGTCGGTCGTGTCGATCACGAGCTCCGCATCGGCCGGCACCTCGTAGGGGTCCGAAATGCCCGTGAATTCCTTTACGAGGCCGGCCCGCGCCTTGGCGTACAGGCCCTTGCGGTCGCGCGCTTCGCAAACCTCGAGCGGGGTTGCGACGTGCACCAGGATGAACCCACCGGTCGGATCGATGCTGGCGCGGACGTCCTTGCGGGTGCGGTCGTAGGGAGCGATGGGCGCGCAGATCGCGATCCCGCCGTGCTTCGTGATCTCGGACGCGACGTAGCCGATGCGGCGAATGTTGAGATCGCGGTGCTCCTTCGAGAATCCCAGCTCGGACGACAGGTTCTTTCGCACCATGTCGCCGTCAAGCAGCGTGACCGACCGCCCGCCCACCTCCAGCAGCTTGACGAGGAGCACGTTCGCGATGGTGGACTTACCTGATCCCGAGAGACCCGTGAAGAACACGGTGAACCCCTGGCGCGCCCGCGGGGGCGAGCTGCGCCGCAGCTCCCGCTCGACCGCGGGGAACGTGAACCAGGCCGGCAGCTCGAGCCCCTGCTGCAGCCGGCGGCGCTGCTCCGTGCCCGAGATGTCGATGGTCTTCGCACCCTGTGGCACCGCGTCCTCGGGAAAGTAGCTGTCCAGCTCGGGGACGTAGAGCATCTGCTTGAACGGCACCATCGCGACGCCCAGCTCCTTCTCATGGCTCGCGAGCAGCTGCTGCGCATCGTACGGCCCGTAGAACGACTTGCCGCTCGAATCCTTGCCCGGGCCGGCATGGTCCCGCCCTACGATGAAGTGCGTGCAGCCGTGATTCTTGCGGATGATGGCGTGCCACACGGCCTCGCGCGGCCCTCCCATCCGCATCGCGAGCGGCAGCAGCGACAGCATCGCGGAGTTCGGGGGATAGCTCGTCATCAGGGCCTGGTAGCAGCGCACGCGCGTGTAGTGGTCGACATCGCCAGGCTTGGTCATACCCACGACCGGGTGAACGAGCAAGTTGGCCTTGACGTCCTTCGCCGCCCGCAGTGTCAGCTCCTGGTGCGCCCGGTGCATGGGATTTCTGGTCTGGAACGCCACCACGGTGCGCCAGCCCCTCCGCGCGAACTCGGCGCGCACCTCCGCCGGCGTGTGCCGCAGCGCGCGGAAGTCGTAGTGGTGCGGCCGCTCGAGCCCTTCGAGCCGTCCGCCGATGTACACGGGATTGGTCCGATCCAGCAGATGGGCCACTCCCGGATGCTCCCGGTTCGTCGTCCCGAAGACCGCCTGGGCTTCGGCCTCACGATCGGGCCGCCAGCGATGCTCGACGTGCAGCGCGGCGAGCATCACGCCTTCGACGTCGCGCAGCGCGAGCATCCCGCCGTCCGCGAGCTTGTCAGCGAACTCCTGGGGCACGTCGAGCGTGATGGGCATCGGCCAGAGGGTGCCATCGGCGAGACGCATCTCCCGGCACACCCGATCGTAGTCCGGGCGGCCCAGGAACCCGCGCAGCGGCGAAAACCCGCCGTCGAGCAGCAGTTCGAGATCGCACACCTGGCGCGGCGTCAGGTCCCACGACGGCCAGCCGCGCGAGCCTTCCCGGAGCTCCGCCTGGCGGGTCGCCGCGGCGATCAGGTCCACCAGCGTGCCACCATGCGGGGGAATGAGATGCTCAGTCACAGTGCGACGAAACCTCCACATAAAGGATACGCGGAATTGGGAAGTCGGAACGCGGAACAGCGAACGCGCAAACTACAGCGCCTAGCCCAGAATCTCGACCCCTACTCCCTCGCGCCGCAGCCGGCCGAGCAGCCGCGCCTCGACGCGCGCCGTCACCACCACGACGCCGTCCTCCTGGCGCTGCCCCATGACTTCGCCGTCGCGATGCAGCGAGGCGAGGAGCTTCCCATCCTCGACCGGTATGCGGATGGACGCCAGAGGGCGCAGCGCTTGAGCGGAGGAGCGAAGGGCGGCGCGCAGTGCGTCTACGCCGAGGCCCGGAACGCGGAGGTCGGAACGCGCAACAGTGGAGCTGAGCACCGAGTGGGGGTAGTGCTCCCGGGCACGGACGAGAAATGCTTCGGGATCAGGTAAGAGGTCGGCCTTGTTGAACACGTAGATCACAGGCTTGCGAACAGTGTTTCCATTGGCGTTCCGCGTTCCGACTTCCGCGTTCCGAATCTCCCGCTCCACCACCTCCGCCTGCTCCTCCCACCCGGGGTGCGCGGCGTCGATCACGTGCAGCAGCAGGTCCGCGTCCCGCACTTCCTCGAGCGTCGCGCGGAACGATGCCACGAGATGGTGCGGGAGCTTGCGGATGAACCCGACCGTGTCGCTGACGCGGAACCGGTAACCCTCCCCGACGTCGACTTCCCGGGCCACCGTGTCGAGCGTCGCGAACAATCGGTCCTCCGCGAACAGCGCGTCGCCCGAGAGCGCGGTGAGCAGGCTCGACTTCCCCGCGTTCGTATAGCCGACCAGCGCGGCGGTTGGGAGCGGGCGGCGGCCCTGGCGCTGATTGGCGCGGTGGTCCGCCACGTCGTCGAGGCGGCGCCGCAGCACGCCGATCTTCCGGCGGATCGCGCGCCGGTCCGTCTCGAGCTGCGTCTCGCCCGGACCGCGGAGCCCGATGCCGCCGCGAATACGCGACAGGTGGGTCCACAGGCGCGTGAGACGCGGCAGCAGATACTCGAGCTGCGCCAGCTCCACCTGGAGCTTCGCCTCGTGGCTCCGCGCTCGCGTGGCGAAGATGTCGAGAATCACCTCGGTGCGGTCCATCACGCGCACACCCAGCGCCTTCTCGAGATTCGACCCCTGCGCCGGCGTGAGGGGCTCGTCGACCAGCACGAGCGTGGCGCGCGCGTCCTCGAGCGTGGCCTTGAGCGCTTCGACCTTGCCCTGACCGAGATAGAAATTGGGAGTGGGTGCTTCGACTCGCTGCACTGTACGACCGATCACGACGGCGCCGGCGGTGTCTGCCAGGCGGGCCAGCTCGTCCAGATGCTCCTCGACCTGCGCTGCGTCGTCCGATCCCTTGCGGGGCGCCCCGACCAAGAAGGCGCGCTCGAGCGGCGGATGGATTTCGATGAGCTGACGGATAGCTCCACGCCTCCTGGGGATCGAAACCGGGACTCTATTAAAGGTAGCGCCATGTGGCCTGGTGTCGTATGCCTGCCACACGCCACGCCCCGATTCATCGCCAGGGTCATCCCTCGGACCCCTCCCCGACGCGCCTGAATCTTGCAGCCCTCATGCCCGACCGCTTCGGAGCGCCCCCGGTGTGGAAGCAGGTGGTTTCACGCGTACGAAAGGCAACCCTGGCCGGCGAGGCCTCCCCGCTCGCTGCCGCGCTGGACCGCCCGGTACAAATCGACCCAGCCGTCCCGTCTCTGTCTTTAACCCCGAGCGCCGACCCCCCAGCCCAGCCTCGCCTGATCTTCCCGGACGAGCTCCTCGATTCCGCCTATGCTGCGCAACATTCGGGCAGCGCGGGCCTGGGGCGCGCCTTGCGGACCATCGCATACGTCGCTCTCGGCGCGCTCGCGGGCGTCGGGGCCTGGACGTTCTTCATGATGCCTCGCGCGCCTGCTGCCTCCGCCACCACTGCGCAAACGCCGTCAACCGTTGAGGCGGTCGGGGAGACGAGCGCCGGAGCCCTGGCGGGTGCCGTGACGCAGGCGGTGAGTTCCTTCGACCTCCGCGCCCGCATGTTCGAGGGCCGTCAAATGCAGTGCGCCGACCTGGCGCGGGGGCTCGTACTCGTGGAAGAGAGCTGGACGGCGTACAGCACGCGGCCGCAAGCCGGGGTCGCCATGGATTCGGCCGGACAAGCGGGCGACCGGTCGCTGTACGCAAGCGTGGACCAGATCGAGCGCCGCTTCGAGCGGTCGGGTTGTCCGCGGCCATGAAGCACCTCTGGCATGCTGGCGGCCTCGCGGTCGCGCTCGTCACCGGGGTGACCGCGGGCGCGCACGCCCAGGGCACCGAGCCCCTGCGCAAGACCGACGTCATCCGGCTCATCGCGAGCCCCCTCATCGGCAAGGGCGAGGTGGCCGATCTGATCCGACGCAATTGCCTCTCGTTCCTCCCCACCGAGCGTGACTGGGCGGACTTCCGGCGCGTGGGCGCGGACCCGGACATCCTCGGGAGCATTGGCGCATGCGCCGGGCACCGGCGGGCCAGCGCCGGGGGAGCCGTCGAGCCGCTTCGCGTGGCTCCGCTGCCGGCACGTGCCGTCGCATCGCCCGGGACCGTCGCCGACGCCCGGGTGCTCCTGACGCGGGGAGAACGGGTGCAGGCCGGCGTCGCCCTGGTTCTGCGGGGGACTGCGCAGGCCGGCGGCGGCAAGGGGCCGGACGCGGAGGCGATGACGGACGAACGCGGCCTGGCGCTGTTCCGGTTTCCGGTGGGTCGCACGACGGGGCGCTACACGCTGCGCGTCGCGCTCAAAGACGGGACTGAGCTCACGGGACAGCCCGGCATCGAGCTGGTGGTGGGTGCGGGCGCACCGGCGCAGGCCCAGGTCCAGCCGCCGCGCCTCGACCTGGACTCGGGCGACGAGCTCGCGGTGTCGGTGGCGGTCACGGACTCGTTTGGGAATCCGGTGGCCGCCGAGCCGGTGGAGCTGCGGGCGGAGGACCCCGCGATGGGCTTCGGTCCCGCGACGCGCGCGACCGATTCGCTGGGGCGCGCCATCTTCGCGATCCGGCCGGGCGCCGTCCGCGGCTCTGGGAAGCTGCGCGTCAGCGTGCGGGGGAATGTGGTTGCCTCGCTCGACGCGGTCTTCACCGAGCCGGCGGCCGAGGCGGGCAGCGGGTTCCTCCCCCTGACGCAGCAGGTCGGGACCGCGGGCGCGCCGCTCGACGCGCCGCTCGTGTTTCAGGTGCGGGGCAGCTCGGGCAGGGCGCTGCCCGGACGCGTGGTCGTTTTCCGGGCCTACAATGCGCAGGTCGAGCCGGACCGCGTGATCACGGATGCGACGGGGCTGGCGCGCCTGCAAGTGACGCTCGGATCGCGCGCGGGGACGGCGGTCGTGACGGCGGCGGTGGATTCCGTGCAGCGCCAAGCGACGTTGCGCGTGACAGCGGGAGCCGCGACGGAGGTTATTCTCGAGCAGAACAGCGTGCGCGTGGATGGGGGGCATCTCTTCGTCACGGCCGACACCACGTTCGTGCTGCGGATCTCGGCGAAGGATGCCCATGGCAATCCGGCGCCGATTGGCGCGCTGGCGCGCGCCCTCGAGCAAATGCGGGGCCGGTTCAACGCCAGCTCGCGCCTGCTGCGGATTCTCAGTGTGCAATCGGACGAATGGGCGAGCCAGGTCACGTTCCGACCGCTGAGCCGGGGCAGCGCGCCGCTCACGCTGGCCGACGCGACCGTGACGGTAGACGTTGTGGCCCGCGGGGGGGTGCCCCGCTGAGGCCGGCCCTCAGGCTTTGAGGAGTCGCTGCGCGCCGACCGGCGCGCGATAGGTCCGCGGGGTGCGGACCTTCGACGTCGGTGCCGCGACCGGAGCCGATCCGGGAATCGGGCACGGCGGCAGCGTCACATCGAAATAGAAGCGGGTGCCCCAGCCGCGCCGGGTTTCCACGTTCAGTTCCGATCCCATCGCCTCGACCAGCGCCCGGCACATGGCGAGGCCCAGACCCGTTTGCGAAAACGCCTGCCCGCCGCGCCCACCGCCATTCCGCAACGGTTGATAGAGACTGCTGACGATCGCGGGATCGATCCCGCGCCCGCTGTCGCGCACTGAGAACTCCACCCGATCGGGGCCGATCTCGCGGCTGGACAGCTCGACGTGCCCAACGGCCGTGAACTTGAGGGCGTTGGTGGTGAGGTTCAGGAGCACGCGGCTCAACGCCACTGGGTGGCCCATCCGTTGGTCCACCGCCGGCGGCACCAGGTGCACGGCGAGCTGCTTTTCTTCCGCGATCGGTCGCACGATGTCGCGCACCGAGTCGAATACCGTCACGACCGAGAAGGGCGTCGGCTCTTTCTCCATGAGCTGGGAGCCGCCGCGCGCGAGCTCGATCACGTCGCTCGCCACCGAGCTCAAACCCAGCGCGGCTCCGTAGATGAGACCCAGCTGCCGGTGCTGCACGTCGTTCACCGGACCGCTCTGCCCGCGTTGCAGCGTCTCGGCGAGGAAGAGCACCGATGTCAACGGCGAGCGGAGGTCGTGCGCGATGGCGACCAACAGGTCGAGTCCATCCGTGCCCCAGAGCCCGCCGGCGAACGGCCGGATGCCATGGAACTCCATGGTCTGCCGGAGACTCTCCATCGCGATGAGAATGTCCCGAATGTCGCTGAGCGATTCGCGGCCGTCCGTCAGGCAGCTGATGACCTCGCCGCGCAGCAGGTCCAGGATCCGGCGTGCCCGGGTGGAATGGAGGCGGTCATCGATCAACGCCTGGGGATTTCCCTGGATCTCGTGCACGGCCCCGGCCACGAGCTTTGCGAGGGCGGCGACGTCGCCGACCTCGACGGAATCGCGGACGGTCCCCTTGACCCCTGCCACCACTCGTCCGACCGCGGTGAGCAGCACGGGCGACATGGCCCGGACCAGATCGGAACTTGGAGACAGCGTTGGCGACGAGCGGACGCCCCTGCCGCTGCCGGCCGGGCGGGCAGACGCATCCCGAGCGGAACTACGTGGTTCTTTTCGTTTCACAGGGTGCACAAGGGCAAGCACCAATATGCGCGTGCCCAGGGGGCTCCGCTAGGCGTCGAAAACGAATGCATCGCGCGGAGTTACGAGTGGCGGGACGCCGCGGGGGCGTACCGGAGGATGTGGGGGACTTTCGGTGCGCCGCGCGCGAGTTGCAGCGCCGCTTCCGCCCGGCCGAGCAGGTCGATCGCGCGCGGTGACGACACCGCACCGTTGTCGAGTGCCTCGTACCCTGCCTTCACGACCAGCGGGGGCAACACCACCGGGGTGGCCGGCGGGCTCGTTTCGATCACGCGCGCCAGCCGGGCGGCCAGCTTCTCGGCGCCCCCGGCATCGGTGCCGGGCGCGAGAACAGCGAATTCGTCGTGGTGCCAGCGCCCGATCACGTCGGACAGCCGTCCGTGCGCGCGCAGCAGCCCGGCAACGTGCTGCTGGACCACCGGCGCGGCCGCGGCCGACGGCGTCGGCGCCTGATCGCCGGGCCCGGTCTCCGCGCTGATCAGCACGCACGCGAGCGCCATCTGACGCCGCAGCGCATCCGCGAGCATCTCGCGGGCGCGCCGCTCGATGCCGCGTGCGCCGTAGAGCCCGCTGCCCTGATCCACGAGCCCGTCCTCGCGCGCGCGGTCGGCGTCCAGTTTCGCGGCGACGTACGTATCGAGCTTGGCGCGCAGCTCTTCCGGATTCAAGGGGAGCGCGAGGACGTCCCACGCACCGGCCCGCAGGCCATCGAGGCGCTGCTCGGGGCTGACGGGCGCGGGACGAATGATCACGACGGGCGTACTCGCGGACACGCGCGCATCATGCCGCATCCAGCGGCACAGGTCGACCGCGTCGCCATCCGGCAGGTTGGCCAGCAAGAGCACGACATCGGGCCGCGCGACGCGCATCACTTCGCGGGTCTCGCGTACGTTCCACGTCTGGAGTGCGCGGTAGCCACCCGGTTGGAGCGCGCTCTGGAGCGCCCGGGCAGACCAGTCGTCACTGCTCACCAGCAGCGCGAGGCGAGTCGTGACGTCGGACGGTGGTACCATGCAGAGGCGCCCCTGAGCGGCGGTGAGAATGCCTGCAACCACGCCTCCCTGGCCCGGGCGCAGAAGCCGGGGACGCGTCCTACATCATATCATCGTCCGGATCGGGATGCTAACTGCAGCAAACTGCAACAGGATGAGCGCGCGGCCCCGCCAGCCGCGGAGAGCGCGGCCGATTCATCACTTAGGGCACGATCAGGCCTTCGCGGATGGCGTACCGTACGAGCCCGGCGGTGTTGCGCACGTGAAGCTTCTCGAGGATCCGGCCGCGGTGAAACTCGGCCGTTTTGACGCTGATGCTGAGGAGGGTGGCGATGTCCTTGGTCGAGTTGCCTTCGGCCACGAGCCGGGCCACTTCCCGTTCCCGCGGGGAGAGCCGTGCCTGGAGCGGCGCACCCCGCGCCCGGTGAGCCTCGACCAGGGTCCGCGACGCGTCCGGACTCAGGTAGACGCCGCCCGTTGCCACGACGCGGATGGCTTCGATGAGGCCTTCGGATCCCTGTCCTTTGGTGACGAAGCCGCGAACGCCTGACTCGAGCGCGTCGACGGCGAGACGGGTGCCCCCGAGACCCGTGAGCAGAATGCAGGAGGTGTCCGGAGCATTGCGCGCGATTTCGCGCGCGGCATCGACGCCGTTCAAGACCGGCATCACGAGGTCCAGCACTGCGACGTCAGGGTGTAGCGCGACGGCAGCATCGACGGCGGCCCGACCGTCCGCAGCTTCGGCGATGACGTCGAGTCCCGCGCGTTCGAGCAACGCTCTCAGACCTTCGCGGACCGCGCGATGATCGTCGGCCAGCAACACGCGCACTCCATTGGCGGTCGGCTTTTCTTGCATCGTCTCGCGAACCTCCTGTTCTGTGACGTCGACCAGGCAGCCACAAATAGGGTATCCCGGCGGAGACCTCGGAGCAAGAGAAAAACGCGGACGAATTTTTTGTATCTGACCTCAGGCGAGGTGAGCCCCGTCACACTGGTCGTGCACCATATCCGAGCGATGCTCGTTGTGGGACGGCTACACTGCTAGTGCGGCGAGCGGGGAAAGCTTCGATCCGTCCGCGCACCGATCGCTGACCGTATCGCGCGAGGGTGCGCGCATGTACTCACCAATGTTTCACTGTGTAAATGGTGGTGACGACAGAAGTGAAGACCACCAAGAGCTGCAGCGGAGTCACGCCACTCTTTCCAGGCACGATCAACCGATCACCCGCCTGGAGGTGCAACTGGTCGAGAGATGAGCCCCGCCCCAGGGCGTCCTGCAGCGGGTGACCGCCCCAGATCGCACTGGTCCCCCGCTCAACCCGGATGTCGCCCACGTTTGCGCCCTGGGTCAGACCACCCGCCGTCGTGATGGCGTCGGCGAGCGGCGACTCCGGTGACAGCGCGTAGTAACCGGGCCGCGCCACGTCGCCCTCCACCATAAGGCGGATGAGGGGCCTGACCTGCACGATGGGATCGCGATAGTAGCGCGCCAGGGAAGCCTCGATGAGCGCCGGCAGCTCGGACCGGAGCACCCCCGCGAGCGGGACCACACCCATCTGCGGCAGCAACAGCTCGGGGCCCGGGGCGACGGCGAAGGTGTCCGTGACCTGCTGCTCACCCACGATCCGGATGTAGACCTTGTCGCCCACCTGGAAGTCGCCGTGTTCGAGCCGAGCGCGCATCAGCTTCACGCGCACGTCCGAGCCGCGTGTGCCCTGGATTCGCGCGAGCGTGTCCTGCAGCTCCGCGCGCGTGGCCAGGTTGGGCCCGGCGGGTGCCTGCGCCACGGCCACGCGGCCGAGCAAGGTGAGAAGGGAGATGGCGCTCCACCCGAATCGGAGCGTCGAGGTCGCGTAGGTCATGATCACTCCACAGTCACACTTTTGGCCAGATTGCGCGGCCGATCGACATCGCAGCCACGCAGCACCGCGATGTGATAGGCCAGGAGTTGCAGCGGAATCACCGTCAGGATCGGCGACAACAGCGGCGCAGTCGAGGGAACGCGCAGTTGATGGTCAACAAGGTTACTCAGGTCGCCGTTGCCCTCCGTGGTGACCGCCACGAGGCGGCCGCCGCGAGCTTTCACTTCCTGCATGTTCGACACGACCTTGTGGTATACCTCGTCACGGGGAGCGACGAAGACGACGGGCATCTCCTCGTCGATGAGCGCGATCGGTCCATGCTTCATCTCGGCCGCCGGATAGCCCTCCGCATGGATGTAGCTGATCTCCTTCAGCTTGAGCGCGCCCTCGAGTGCCACCGGGAAGTTCACGCCGCGGCCCAGATAGAGCGCGTTCTGCGCCGTGCGGTGAGCTTCGGCCAGCTTCCTGATCTGCGGCTCGAGCGACAGCGTCTGGGCGACGAGGCCCGGCAGCTGCGCCAGACGGCAGGCGAAGTCCTGACCCGCCTCGAGTGAGAGGCCGCGATGGCGCCCCAGATACAGGCCAAACAACGCGAGCGCGACCACCTGCGAGGTAAACGCCTTCGTGGAGGCAACGCCGACTTCGGGCCCGGCGTGCAGATAAATGCCCCCGTCTGCTTCGCGCGCGATCGTACTCCCGACCACGTTCACAATGCCCAGCACGCGGGATCCCGCCGCGCGTGCGGCGCGCATGGCCTCGAGCGTGTCCGCAGTCTCACCCGACTGTGAGATGGCGATCGCGAGCGTCCCGGGGATTTTGAGCTCCCGCCGGTAGCGGTACTCCGATGCGTATTCGACGGACACCGGAATGCCCGCCAGCTCCTCGATCAGCTGCCGCCCCACGAGGCCCGCATGCCACGAGGTGCCGCACGCGACTATGAGGATGCGACGGACCTCCGCGCACTCGGCGGGTGAAAGATTTAACCCGTTGAGACGCGCCTCACCCGTCTCGAACAGCAGCCGGCCGCGCAGCGTGCTGCGGACGGTCTCCGGCTGCTCGCAGATTTCCTTGAGCATGAAGTGGGGATACCCACCCAGCTCGATGGCCTCGAGGTCCCAGGAGACGTCGTCCACCTGTCGGAGCTGCACCCGCGCCTCGCGGTCCATGACCTGGTAGCCGTCCGGTGTGAGGACGGCGATGTCGCCGTCGTCCAGGTAGACCACGGAGCGCGTGTGCTCGAGGACGGCCGACGCGTCGGACGCGACAAAGTACTCGTTCTCCCCCACGCCCAGCATCACCGGCGAGCCCTGGCGCGCGACGACGATCTTGCCGGGCTCATCGGCCGACATGACCGCGAGGCCGTACGTGCCGACGACCTGCTCGAGGGCGGCCACGACGCGCTGCTCCAGCGTGCCGTCGCCCACTGCTTCGATCAGGTGCGCGAGGACCTCCGTGTCGGTCTCCGTGCGGAACTCATGACCGCTGCGCTCCAAGGCGGCGCGCAGCGTGTCT
>DATIXG010000080.1:0-11770 GCA_035518815.1 Gemmatimonadales bacterium
GACGGACGTGACGGGGGCGGTGGAGCTGGGGGCGGGGGTGGAGATGGTGATGCCGGGGGACAATACGAAGATGACGATCGAGCTGATCACGCCGATCGCGATGGAAGAGCAGCTGCGGTTTGCGATTCGGGAAGGCGGCCGCACGGTGGGCGCCGGCGTCGTCACGAAGATTCTGAAGTAGCGAGGCCCTATGCCGCGCGAGAACATCATCATGGAGTGCACGACCTGTAAGAACCGGAACTATTTCACGACCAAGAACCGGCGGAAGCACTCCGAGCGCGTGGAATGGAAGAAGTACTGCCCGCGCTGCAACAAGCACCAGCAGCACAAGGAGTCCAAGTAGCGTGGCTGTGGAGGCGCTCGATACCCCGAGTCGCAACTGGATCGCCCGCACGGCGGAGTTCTTCCGTGAGGTGAGGGCCGAGGTCCGCAAGGTGACCTGGCCCACCTGGGAGGAGCTGAAGAAGGCGACGACCGTCATCATCATCTTCGTCGCGATCCTCGGGGTCGCGATCGGATGGATGGACTGGCTGCTGCAGCAAATCTTCGTCGTCGGCCTGGCGAAGCTGTTCTGATGTCTGAGCATCGCTGGTATGCGATTCAGACGACGGCGGGACACGAGAACAAGGTGCGTTCGCTGATCGAGCGGCGGATCAAGGACGACCTGCGAGCCGACGAGGAGAAGCCGATCCGGAAGGCCTTGGTCCCGATCCAGGACGTGGTGGAGATCAAGAACGGCAAGAAAGTGAACGTGGAGCGGAAGATCTACCCCGGCTACGTGCTGGTGGAGATGATTCTGAACCAGGAGACGATCCACGTCATCAACGGCATTCAGGGCGTGATCAAGTTCGTCGGCACGGGCCGGTTGCCCATGCCGCTGCGCGCCGAAGAAGTGAACCGCCTGCTCGGCATCGAGGAGGCGGTGAAAGACGAAGAGCCCGCGGAGCACATCCCGTTCCTGGCGGGCCAGGTGGTGGAGATCACCGAAGGCCCGTTCTCGGACTTCAGCGGAACGGTGGAAGAGGTGATCCCGGACAAGGGCAAGGTGCGGGTGTCCGTCTCGCTGTTCGGTCGGCCGACGTCGGTCGAGCTGGACTACCTGCAGCTCAAGGCGCACTAGGGAGAGTACGATGGCCAAACCGATCATGGCGATGGTGAAGCTGCAGGTGCCGGCGGGGCAGGCCACGCCGGCGCCGCCGGTGGGCACGGCGCTCGGGCCGCACGGCGTGAACATCATGGAGTTCGTGAAGCAGTTCAACGCGAAGACGGCGCAGGCGCAGGGGATGATCACGCCGGTCGAAGTCACGATCTATAAGGACCGGACGTTCACGTTCATCACCAAGACGCCGCCCGCCGCGGTGCTGCTCAAGAAAGAGACCGGGATCGAGAAGGGGTCGCCGCAGTCGAATCGCCAAAAGATCGGCAAGGTCACGCGGGCTCAGCTGAAGAAGATCGCGGAGCTCAAGATGCCCGACCTCAACGCCACATCGATGGAGGCGGCCATCGCCATGATCGCCGGCACGGCGCGCTCCATGGGCCTCGAGGTGATCGACTGATGCGCGTGCACGGAAAGCAGTACCGGGCCGCGGCCGCGACGATCGAGCCCCGCAAGGTGTACGGCCTGCGGGACGCGGTGGATCGCGTGAAATCGACCGCCTTTGCGAAGTTCGATGAGTCGGTCGATATCGCCGTGCGCCTGGGCGTCGATCCGAAGCATGCGGACCAGATCGTTCGCGGCACCGTGTCCTTGCCGGCGGGAACCGGAAAGTCGGTGCGGGTGTTGGTGATCGCGCAGGGCGACAAGGCCAAGGAAGCCGAGGCCGCGGGCGCCGACGGCGTCGGCATCGAGTACATCGCGAAGATCAAGGAAGGCTGGCTCGACACCGACGTCATCGTCGCCACACCGGACGTGATGGGACAGCTCGCGCCGCTCGGCAAGATCCTCGGACCGCGGGGCCTGATGCCCAATCCCAAGGCCGGGACGGTGACGATGGACATCACCAAGGCCGTGAAGGAGCTGAAGGCCGGCAAGATCGAGTTTCGCGTCGACAAGAGCGGCATCGTGCACGCGCCGATCGGCAAGAAGTCGTTCTCGGCCGAGTCGCTCGAGCAGAATCTGCATGCGTTCATGGAGGCGATCGTGCGGGCCAAGCCGCCGGCGGCGAAGGGCCAGTACATCCGCTCGATCACCGTCTCGAGCACGATGGGCCCCGGCGTGCCGGTCGATGCGGCGGGGTACCATACATGATCCGGACCAAGGCGCAGAAGCAGGAGACGGTCACCGCGCTCGCGACCAAGCTGCGGCGGGCGCCCACGGTGTACGTCACCGATTTCACGGGCCTGAACGTCGCGCGGATCTCCGATTTGCGACGGAAGCTGCGGGCGGCGGGCGTGGAATACGTGGTCGTGAAGAATACGCTGGCGCTGCGGGCCTTGCAGGACGCGCAGGTGGCCGGGCTCGACGAGCATCTCGGCGGCCCGACCGCGCTCGCGCTGGGTGGGGCGGACCCGGTGGCGGCGGCGAAGGTGCTGGTGGACTTTGCCAAGGAGCACGAAAAGCCGGCGATCAAGGTCGGGCTGGTGGAGGGACGCACCGTCACGGCGGCCGAGGTCAAGCAGCTGGCGTCGTTGCCGTCCCGGCCGGAGCTGATGGCGCAGCTGGGTGGCGCGCTCCAGGCGCCGCTCGCCGGATTCGTCGGTGCGTTGAACGGCTTGTTGTACATGATGGTGGGTGCCCTTGAGGCGCTCCAGACAAAGCGCTCTCAAGGCGCTGCTTCCTAACGCGGGGTAGGAGACACCATGGCGACGGCAACTATGAGTCTGGACGATCTGCTGGAAGCGATCGGGAACCTGTCGGTGGTCGAGCTGGCGCAGCTTATCGACAAGTTCAAGGACAAGTTCGGCGTCACGATCGCGGCGCCGGCAGCGGCGCCTGCGGGCGGCGCGGCGGCAGGCGGCGCGGCAGCGCCCGCGGCGGAGGAGAAGACGGAGTTCACCGTCATTCTCAAGGCCGGCGGCGAGAAGAAGATTCAGGTCATCAAGGAAGTCCGAGCCATCACCAACCTCGGCTTGAAGGAAGCCAAGGACCTGGTGGAAGGCGCGCCCGGTACCGTGAAGGAAGGCGTGTCCAAGCTGGAAGCCGAAGAGATCAAAAAGAAGCTCGAAGCGCAGGGCGCGACCGTCGAACTGAAGTAGACGCTGAGGGTGACGCAGTGGGCCAATCGGGCCCACCGGCGCGACTCGGGTCTCCTTTGGTCGACGACATGCGCGGACGTACACCACTCCTGCTCGCTTTTACGAGCCCTCGGTCTACCCCCGGCCACCAAAGCCTGGTCGGGGGAGCGAGGCCTTTTGTGTTGCCTGAGGATCTGACATGACGAAGACGCTGCAGTCCCAGTTGTCGTTCGCGAAGCTCGAGACGGGCATGCCCATGCCCCATCTCCTGGACATCCAGACGCGCGCGTTCCAGTCGCTGCTCCAGCCCTACGGTAAGGGCGCCGAGCGGGCCGACGTCGGCCTCGAGCGCGTGTTCAAGGACGTGTTCCCGATCGCGGACGTGAACGGCAATTACTCCCTCGAGTTCGTGAAGTACGCGCTCGGGGAGCCGAAGTACTCCGTGGAGGAGTGCATCGAGCGCGACATGACGTACTCCGTGCCGCTCAAGGCCACCCTCCAGCTCGTGGTGATGGAAGAGGTGGGCGAGGTCACGAAGACCAAGCGCCCCAAGAACATCATCGAGAAGGAAGTCTACCTCGGCGAGCTGCCCATCCTCACGCCGCTCGGCACGTTCGTCATCAACGGCGCGGAGCGCGTGATCGTCTCGCAGCTGCACCGCTCGCCGGGCGTCGTGTTCGAGGAGAGCATCCACCCGAACGGCCAGCGCCTGTTCTCGGCGCGCATCATCCCGTTCCGCGGCTCGTGGGTCGAGTTCACGATCGACATTCACGACGTGATCTACGTCCACATCGACAAGAAGAAGAAATTCCCGGCGACGGCGCTGCTCCGCGCGTTCGGCTACGGCACCAACGCCGAGATCCTGAAGCTGTTCTATGCGACCAAGGAGATCGACATCACCGGGCGGCTCGAGGGTCGCGCGCAGCGCCGAGAGGTGCTGGGCACTCTGCTCGCGGCCGACGTGCCCGATCCCGAGAACAAGAAGGGTGACCCATTGGGGCGGGTCGGGGACGAGCTGTCGCTCGAGAAGTTCAACCAGTTCCGGCGGGCCGGCATCGCCAAGGTGCGCGTCTTCGCGGGCTACACCGCGCTGGACCTGCGCGACGACGCCCAGCCCACCACCACGCGGGAGCGCCAGAGCCCCTACGTGCTGGCGTTCGACGTGGCCGATCCGGAGACGGGAGAAGTCGTGGTCGAAGGCGGCCGCGAGCTGTCCGATACCCTGAAGAAGAAGCTGCTCAAGGCCAAGGTGTTCAAGGTGGACGTGCTCCTGCCGCCGGGGCGGAGCGAGTCGCCGCTCATCAAGAACACGCTGATCAAGGACCCGACGCACTCCGAGGCCGAGGCGCTGGAGCAGATCTACGCGCTGCTGCGGCCGGGCGAGGCGCCGAATCTCGAGACCGCGCGCCAGGCGCTCGAGCGGCTGTTCTTCCACCCCAAGCGCTACGACCTGGGGCGGGTGGGACGCTACAAGATCAATCAGCGGCTCAAGGTGAACGTGTCGAAGGATCACACGGTGCTCACCGAGGACGACTTCATCGCGATCATCCGCTACCTGATCGAGCTGTCCGAGGGCCGCGGCTACACCGACGACATCGACCACCTGGGCAACCGCCGGGTGCGCTCGGTGGGCGAGCTGATCGCCAACCAGTTCTCGGTGGGCCTGTCGCGCATGGCGCGCCTGATCAAGGAGCGCATGAGCATCAACAACGATCCCGAGCGCATCACGCTCGACGATCTCGTGAACGCGCGCACCGTGAGCGCCGTGATCCAGGCGTTCTTCGGGAGCTCGCAGCTGTCGCAGTTCATGGATCAGACCAACCCGCTCGCCGAGCTGACCCACAAGCGCCGGCTGTCGGCGCTGGGCCCCGGCGGCCTCACGCGGGAGCGCGCCGGATTCGAAGTCCGCGACGTGCACTACAGCCAGTACGGCCGCATGTGCCCGATCGAGACGCCGGAAGGTCCGAACATCGGGCTGATCACGAGCCTGTCGTGCTACGCCCGCGTCAACGACCTGGGTTTCATCGAGACGCCGTACCGGGTCGTGAAGGACGGCAAGGTCACGGGTGAGATCCGCTGGCTCTCGGCCTCCGAGGAAGAGGAGTACTCGGTCGCGCAGGCGAACGCGCGGCTCGGGGAGGACGGCCGCTTCGCGGACGAGCTGGTGCTCTGCCGCAAACGGGACGACTACCCGCTCCTGCCGCCGAACCGGATCGACTTCATGGACGTGGCGCCCGAGCAGCTGGTGTCGATCGCCGCGGCCCTGATTCCGTTCCTCGAGCACGACGACGCGAACCGCGCCCTCATGGGCTCGAACATGCAGCGGCAGTCCGTGCCGCTCCTGTTCCCGCGCGCGCCGCTGGTCGGCACGGGGCTCGAGGACAAGGTGGCGCGCGACTCGGGCGCCGTCGTGGCGGCGCGCCGCAGCGGTGTGGTCACCCGCGTCACGGCGGACGAGATCATCGTGGACACGGGCGATGAGGACGAGGCCCCGGGCACGGATCATCCCCTGGCCCGGCTCAAGCAGCACGACCGCTACCGCCTGAAGAAGTTCTGGCGCACGAATCAGGACACCGCGATCAACCAGCGCCCCCTGGTGCAGCTGGACCAGAAGGTGAAGGCGGGGCAGGTGATCGCCGACGGGGCCGGCACCGATCGCGGCGAGCTGGCGCTCGGCGCGAACGTGGTCGTGGCCTTCATGCCGTGGTACGGCCACAACTTCGAAGACGCGATCGTCCTGTCCGAGCGTCTCGTCAAGGACGACGTGTACTCGTCGATCCACATTCAGGAGCTCGAGCTGCACGTCCGCGATACCAAGCGCGGGCGCGAGGAGATCACCCGCGAAATCCCGAACGTGGCCGAAGAGTCGCTCGTGGATTTGGACGAGCGTGGCATCGTGCGGATCGGCGCGCACGTGAAGGCGGGCGACATCCTGGTCGGCAAGATCACCCCCAAGGGTGAGACCGAGCTGTCGCCCGAAGAGAAGCTCCTGACGGCGATCTTCGGCGAGAAGGCCAAGGACGTGAAGGATTCGTCCCTGAAGGTGCCGCCGGGCATGGAGGGCGTGGTCATCGACGTGAAGATCTTCTCGCGCATCGAGGACCAGGTGGTCGAAAAGGATCGCGGCGAGCGCATCGGCGAGGTGCGGCGGCTCGAGGCCGAAGAGAAGGCCCGCATCTCCGACGCGATGGTCGCGGAGCTGCGCGAAATGCTCGCGGGGCAGGAAGTGGGCTTGATGCTCAAGGCGGGGACGGTGGAGGAATACCTGCCGGCCGGCACCAAGCTCGCGCCGGCGCAGCTCGCGGAGATCACGTTCTCGGACGTCGATCTCAAGACGCTGCGCGTCGCGAACAAGAGCATCAACGAGCGGCTGCGCGCGGTGCTGGACGCCGCGACGGCCGAGCGCGCGAAGATCGAAGAGAAGTCCGAGGACCAGATCGACAAGATCCTCCAGCCCGACGAGCTGCCGCCGGGCGTGATCCAGCTCGTGAAGGTGTACGTCGCCGAAAAGCGGAAGATCTCGGTGGGCGACAAGATGGCGGGCCGGCACGGCAACAAGGGGATCATCGCGCGGATCGTGCCGGAGGAGGATATGCCGTTCCTCCCCGACGGCCGGCCCGTGGACATCGTGCTCAACCCGCTCGGCGTGCCGTCGCGAATGAACGTGGGACAGATCCTGGAGACGCACCTCGGCTGGGCGGCGCAGATCCTCGGGCTCGAGGTGAAGACCCCCGTCTTCCAGGGCGCCGACGAGACCGAGATCGGGGTGCTGTTGCGCCTCGCCGGGCTCACGTGGGCGGCGGAGGCGCTGCGGCTCGACGTGCGGCCCCCCACGCTCGACGCCGATGCGGTGCGCGACATCAGCCGCGACCTGCGGCGGATCCCCGCGACGAACGGCGACCGGCCCCTGGTCACGGCGTCGGGCGTCGCGCTGCTCGCCTCCCGCGCCCTGACGCAGGAGACCCGCGACCTGCACCATGGCGTGGTGGACTTCCTCAAGGCCGCGGCCAAGCAGCTGGCCGACCGTGAGCGCGAGCAGCGCAAGATCGAGGGCGAGGTCCACGAAGCGCGCCTCGAGGCTGAAGAGGTCGCGAAGGTGGAGCGCGCCGGTCTGAAGGCGGGCTTGAAGGAAGTGCAGAAGCAGCTCGAGCACGACAAGCCGGCCGAGGTGCTGGAGGCGGCCGGGCTGCCGGCGCTGGCTGCGCTGCTCGGTCCCAAGTCGGAAGCCGACGTGGACGCCGCGGCGAACGAGCTGCTGCGCGTGGCGGGCCTGTCGCCCGCCGGCAAGGCACGCCTGCGCGACGGCCGGTCCGGCGAGTTCTTCGCGTCGGACGTCACGGTCGGCTCGATCTACATGATGAAGCTCTCGCACCTGGTGGACGACAAGATCCACGCCCGCTCCATCGGGCCGTACTCGCTCGTGACCCAGCAGCCGCTCGCCGGCAAGGCGCAGTTCGGCGGCCAGCGGTTCGGCGAGATGGAGGTGTGGGCGCTCGAAGCGTATGGCGCCGCGCACACGCTGCAGGAGATCCTGACGGTCAAGTCGGACGACGTGAACGGCCGCAGCCGCGTGTACGAGGCGATCGTGAAGGGACAGAACCTGCCGAAGCCTGGCATTCCGGAGTCCTTCAACGTGCTGGTGAAGGAACTCCAGGCCCTCGGGTTGAAGGTGACCCTGGGCACGACCGAAGACGTGGAAGAGTGAGGACGCCGCGATGATCGACTTCCGGAGCGGACGCGAGCCCAAGAGCTCGAGCTTCGACTACATCCAGGTCCGGATCGCCTCCCCCGAGGAGATCCGTGGCCCCCGTGACTCCAAGGAGCGTGAGCGCCTGGAGCTGCAGGGCCAGCGCACCTGGTGGTCCTGGGGCGAGGTGACCAAGCCCGAGACGATCAACTACCGCTCCTTCAAGCCGGAGCGGGACGGGTTGTTCTGTGAGCGCATCTTCGGCCCGGTAAAGGATTGGGAGTGCCACTGCGGCAAGTACAAGCGCATCCGCTACCGCGGCGTGATCTGCGACCGCTGCGGCGTCGAAGTCACGCTCTCCAAGGTGCGGCGCGAGCGGATGGGGCATATCGAGCTGGCCGTGCCCGTGGCGCACATCTGGTTCTTCAAGACGCTGCCGTCGCCCATGGGCAACCTGCTCGACATGACGCTGCGCGATCTCGAGCGCGTGATCTACTACACGAACTACGTCGTGATCGATATCGGCAAGCAGGAAGTGCAGGAGCGGGAGCTGCTCGATGAGGACCGCTTCCTCGAGCTGCGCGCCAAGGCCAAGACTGAGGGCGACACGGCCTTCCGGGCCGACATCGGCGCACCGGCCGTGCGGGCGCTGCTCGAGCGCATCAACGTCGACAAGCTCGCCGACGAGCTGCGCGAGTCCGTGGCCACGGAGACGAGCCAGCACCGCAAGAAGCAGATGCTCAAGCGGCTCAAGATCGTGGACGCATTCCGCAACTCGGGGAACGCGGGCGAAGCGCGCAACAACCCGGTCTGGATGATCCTGGACGTCGTGCCGGTCATCCCGCCCGACCTGCGGCCGCTCGTGCCGCTCGACGGCGGGCGCTTTGCCACGTCGGACCTGAACGACCTCTATCGGCGCGTGATCAACCGCAACAACCGCCTGCAGAAGCTGATCCTGCACCGGGCGCCGGAGGTCATCCTGCGGAACGAAAAGCGCATGCTGCAGGAGGCCGTGGACGCGCTGTTCGACAACGGCCGCCGCTCCAAGGCGATCCGCGGGCGCGGCAAGCGGCCGCTCAAGTCGCTGTCGGACATGCTCAAGGGCAAGCAGGGCCGGTTCCGTCAGAACCTGCTCGGCAAGCGCGTGGACTACTCGGGCCGCTCGGTGATCGTGGTCGGCCCGGAGCTGCGGCTGCACCAGTGCGGGCTGCCCAAGGCGATGGCGGTCGAGCTGTTCAAGCCGTTTATCATCCACAAGCTCGTGGAGAAGGGCATCGCCGAGACGGTCAAGCGGGCCAAGAAGATCGTCGAGAAGGAGAGCCCGGAGGTCTACGAGATCCTCGAGGAGATCATCGAGGATCACCCGGTGCTGCTGAACCGCGCGCCCACGCTCCACCGCCTGGGCATCCAGGCGTTCGAGCCGGTGCTGGTGGAAGGGAAGGCGATCCGCATCCACCCGCTCGTGTGCGCCGCGTTCAACGCCGACTTCGACGGCGACCAGATGGCCGTGCACGTCCCGCTCTCGTTCGAGAGCCAGATCGAGGCGCGGCTGCTGATGATTTCGTCGAACAACATCTTGAAGCCCTCGGACGGCCGGCCGGTGGCCGAGCCGTCGCAGGACATGGTGCTGGGCTGCTACTTCCTCACCAAGGAGCCGGTGGGCTTCGAATCCGCCGCCGCCAAGGCGCCGCGGCTCTCCTCGCTCGCCGAGCTCGAGATGTCGCTCGCGGTGAAGCGGCTCGAGTACCACTCGCCGGTGCAGTTCTGGTTCGACGCGCCCGCGGGGGGCACCGCCCAGGGAGCCGGGAAGTGGGTGGTGACGACGGCGGGGCGCGTGATCTTCAACAGCATTCTGCCGGACTCCCTGCGCGCCGAGGGGTTCCGCAACCAGGTCATGCGCAAGCGCGACCTGTCGGAGCTCGTGTTCGAGAGCTACCGGGGCGCCGGTCTCGCGGCCACGGTCCAGTTCCTCGATCTCCTGAAGGAATTCGGATTCCGCTACGCCACCATGGGCGGCGTGTCCATCGGCGTCGAGGACCTGGAGATTCCGGCGGAGAAGTCGCAGCTCCTGCACGAGGCGGAGCAGCGCGTGGAGCGGTTCCAGCGGGCGTACGCGACGGGCCAGATCACCTTCGGCGAGCGCTACAACAAGGTGATCGACGCCTGGACGCACGCGAACAACGACATCGCGGACGCGATGGTCAAGACCATGCTCCGTTCCAAGGGCGGGTTCAACCCCGTCTTCATGATGTTCGATTCCGGCAGCCGGGGCAGCCGCGACCAGATCCGGCAGCTCGCCGGGATGCGCGGCCTCATGGCCAAGCCGCAGAAGAAGCTCACGGGCGGCATCGGCGAGATCATCGAGAGCCCGATCAAGTCGAACTTCCGTGAGGGTCTCTCGGTGCTCGAGTACTTCATCTCGACGCACGGCGCGCGGAAGGGATTGGCCGACACGGCGCTGAAGACGGCGGACGCCGGCTACCTCACGCGCCGCCTCGTGGACGTGGCGCAGGACATGAGCATCACCGAGGAGGATTGCGGCACGATTCTGGGACTCGAGATGTCGGCGCTCAAGGAGGGCGAGGACATCATCGAGCCGCTGCGCGAGCGTATCGTCGGCTGCGTCGCGGCGGACGATGTGTTCGATCCGCTCGAGAAGGATGACGAGGGCGACCGCAAGCTGCTCATCGCGGCCGGCCAGCTGGTCGACGAGGAGACCGCGCAGGCGATCGAGAACGCCGGCATCGAGGCGGTGAAGATTCGCTCGGTGCTGACGTGCGAGGCCCGGCGCGGCATCTGCCGGATGTGCTACGGCCGCAACCTCGCGACCATGGATATGGTGGACCTGGGCGAAGCCGTCGGTATTCTCGCCGCGCAGTCGATCGGCGAACCGGGTACGCAGCTCACGCTGCGCACCTTCCACATCGGCGGCACCGCGGCCCGTATTGCGGAGCAAACCGTCCGGAAGACGAAGGTCGAAGGCGTGATCGAGTACGGTGACCGCCTCGCGTTCGTCACCACGCCCGAAGGGCAGAAAGTCGTCACGAGCTACGAGGGCGAGCTGATCCTGAAGGCGCAGACGCACGCGGGCGACAAGGCCACCGGGAAGCTCGCCGTGCATTCCCGCTTCCACGTGCCCCTCGGGGCCACGGTGATGGTCGAGGACGGCGCGAAGGTCGCGCGGGACGGGGTCCTGTTCACCTGGGACCCGTACACCAACCCCATCATGACCGATGTCGGGGGCGTGGTGCGGTTCGTGGACATCGTCGAAGAAGAGACGGTCCGCGAGGAGCTGGACGAGCTGACCGGCCGGCGCCAGCGCGTGATCATCGAGGACCGCGACAAGAAGCTGCACCCGCACATCGAGGTCGTGCAGAAGAAGGGTGAGAAGGAGAAGCGCCTGCGCGACTTCGTCATTCCCGAAGGGGCGCAGCTCACGGTGGAGGACGGCCAGGAGGTGTACGCGGGCCAGGTGCTGGCCAAGGTGTCGCGCGAGGCGTACAAGACGCGTGACATCACGGGCGGCCTGCCGCGCGTGGCCGAGCTGTTCGAGGCACGCCGGCCCAAGGATCCGGCGACCATCTCCGAGGTCGACGGCACCGTGCGCTTCGGCGACATCAAGCGCGGCAAGCGCGAGATCTACGTGCACCCCGAGGAGGGCGAGCCGCAGCTGTACGAGGTGCCCGCCGGCAAGCACTTGCGCGTGCACGAGGGCGACCGGGTGCGGGCGGGCGACCGCCTCACGGAAGGTCCGGTCAATCCGCACGACATCCTGCGGATCAAGGGCCCGCGCGCGGTGCAGGAGTATCTCCTGAACGAAGTGCAGGAGGTCTACCGGCTCCAGGGCGTGAAGATCAACGACAAGCACATCGGCGTGATCGTGCGCCAGATGCTGCAGAAGGTGCGCGT
>DATIXG010000081.1:0-9352 GCA_035518815.1 Gemmatimonadales bacterium
GCGCGGCGTTCAGCTCACGGCCGGCGCCGACAACCTGTTCGACACCACCTACGCCGAGTTCATCAGCCGCAACGGCGCGATGGTGCCGGGCTACACCACGACGACCCGCGTCAACGAGCCCGGACGGACGCTGTGGGTCAAGCTGGACCTGCGGTTTTGAGAGGCATCTCGGACCGCGGGCGGGCCGGGGCCGTCACGGTATTCAGCCTGGCCACGATCCTTCTCCTGCCGGCTTGTCGAATGGCTCCGAACGCGTCGGGGCCCGTGACCTTGGCTTCGACCAACGGGGTGACGCTGCGCGCCACCCGTTACCCCGGGTTCTGGGCGGCGAACCCTCAGTTGACGAGCTTGTCGAGCACGGCGGTCACGTAGTCCGGGGCGCTTGTTCCCCGTCGGGACGACCAGTCCGAGCGCGCACACGAGGATGCGATACGGCATGCCGAAGACACGGGCGATGTGGAGGGCGTTCGGGTGCGGCAGCGGCGGGAACGAGGCCATCGGCGATCTGTGGTCGAAGACCGCCTGCATCACTCGCCCGGTGACGATAGCGGGCTTCTTCCCTCGCGCGTGCGTCAATTTGGCGCGCGCTTCCCGCTGGGCCGACGGGCGCGTCCGGGCTACACTCACCAAAGGGAATGCGGCGATCCTCGATGCAGTGTCTTCTGCAACGAAGTGGACGGACGGACGATCGCCGACGGGCCGCCCAAGGGGAAGGAGCCTCGAACCCGAACATGAGCGAATGTGCGAGGGGGTTCACCCTGAGGCCTGAGAAACGTCGCGACCTGACGCGTCTCGGCCTTCAACGACCGCGCCGAGTCGACGGGCGTGTCGAACGGGGGCTCGTGATGGCCGTCGCTTGCCTGAGCGTTGCCCTCGTCTCGGTGCCGACGGTCGCCGCGCAGTCGCGATTGGATGGCGAGATCGTGTCGTTGACTCCCCACGCCGCGCTACCCACATACGAGGCGCTCGATGCGTTCGGTCAGCGCTACTTTTCTCAGAGAGCCGAGTATGAAGCCGCCCTCTCGCAATCCGACTTCGAAGTGATGGACCTTCATTACGCGAGCGGCGGTCTCGACGTGCCGGGCGTCTTGATACGCCCGAGAGACACGGGCGGCCGCCGATGGCCGGCGATCATCTACAACCGCGGAGGATCGGGTGACTACGGGCGTCTGGACCACCTGGCGATCGTCGAGATGCTCCTGCTGGCCAGGGCCGGCTTCGTGCTCATCGCGTCCGACTATCGCTTTCACGGCCAGACCGCGCGGCAGGATCCGTGGGGAGGCGCCGACGTGGACGACGTGCTGAACCTCGTCCCGGCCGTCCGATCGCTCCCCTACGTGGACCCCGAGCGCCTGTTCATGCTGGGCCAGTCCCGAGGCGGCATGATGACCTACCTCGCCTTGAAACGGGGGGCGCCGATGCGTGCGGCGGCCGTGACGTCCGGTGTCTCCGATCTCGAAGCGCTTGGTCGTTACCGGCCGGAGTTTGTCAACGGCAACGAGAACATGGATGGCTGGGCCAAGCTGTGGCCGGACTACGCGACGCGTTCAGCCGAACACTATCGCGAGCGATCCGCGGTGTTTTGGGCGGACCAGATCCGTGTGCCCATCCTCATTCTGGCCAGCCGGACCGACAAGCTCGTGCCCGCAGACCAGGCGCTGGGGCTGGCTGAGGCGCTCCAGGCGAAGGGCGCGACCTACGAGCTCCAGATCTACGTCGACGACGGGCACGGCCTCCCGTTGAACCGGGCCGACCGCATTCGGCGGATCGTCGAATGGTTCTCGCGAGCGCCGTAGGTGTTGCTGATCCACAAGAGTCCGCTCCCTCCTCCCAAGGAAAAGGCGTAGGCGGCCGAGCCCGCGACGTTCACGATGGGAGCGGCGTCCGCTGTGACCTCGACGACGACGCGGTTCACGTCGAATTGCTTGCTCTCGACCTGCACGGTTGTACCTTCCAGGCGCGATGCCGGGGGCAGAGAACGTCCCGCTCGCGTCCGTGGTGATCCGTGCCTCCACCGTCCTGATCTCAAGAGACTCACGATCACGGTCCTTTCCCGCTGTCCCGATCTGGGCCCTGAGGCAGGCGAGAGTACTCGGCCAGCCAACGGCGAGCGGCCCGAAGCCCGTCTGAGACTCGAGGGGAGCATTTCGAACCTCGCAAATACCATCGACACCAGTTCTGGAAGAGCGGGACGTCAGTATCTGGATCGCCCCGGTCGGAAGATTTGTGGTGAAGCGGACGTGCGCGCGCGGAGTCCACGCTTAGGGGGGGCAGGTGAGGTGCTCTTCGCCGGCTTCGTGCTCGCCTTTGTTCAGTTGCGCGGTTGCGTGTACTTCTCGGTGTGTTTTATGACCTCGGTCCGTCAATGCGTTCGTCCGCCGCTCCCACGGGCAGCCACCAGTTCGTGAAGGACTGGATCCAGATCGGTGCCCCGCGCACGTTCTTGGTGACGCTACGCTTGGACCGGTGACGAAGTGGCCCGGGGATGCCAAGTCGACGGTTCGGGGATCCACGAACCGATCCAATCCGCCGGATGTCGATCCGGCGCATTCGGGACCGCAAGGCGATCAAGGGTGCTCCTGAGCTGGCGGCTCCAGCGCACGCTGCGACGCCGCCACGACGGCGGCCAGGAACCTTCGCGACGCGCGCTTTTTCCACCAGATATAGACGCCCGTGATCGAGAGCATTGGGACGACCAGTCCGAGCACGAACACCAAGATGCGATACGGCAGGCCGAAGACGCGGGCCATGTGGAGGGCGTAGAGCCAGCTTTCGACGGTATTGCCGCTGTGCTCCCCGGTGGGTTGAGACAGCGTCCGGAGCGCCCCGGTATCCCCGTCGAACAGGACGTCGGTGCCGCCGCCTTTTGGCGAGCGTTCGAACACGTCGCGGCTGCCGCGCACCTCATAGAGATAGCCGCCCGTGTCGGGGAAATACATCAGGCTCAGCGGCTTCCCGACGTTGAAGCCATGCGCCGCGGCCTGCTCCGCCATCAGCCGCTGGCCCGTGGCCAACGCAGCATGCCAATCGAGGCGCGGGGCGTCGTTCGGGTGCTGCTCCGACGTGAAGGGGACCATGGGCGATTCGTAGTCGAACACCGCCTGCATCACCCTTTCGTAGACGGGCCGGACGTTCATCATCACGCTAGACCACGCGAAGACGAAGAGCAGCGGCCATACCCAGAGTCCGGTCGCGCGATGCACGTCGAAGTTCAGCCGGAAGGCCCGGCCGCCGCGCTTGATCGACCACGATCGCTTCCACCGGCGCCAGAACCTCCCGAGCGACACCGGCAGCGTGAGGTAGAAGCCGTTGAAGGAGTCCAGCGTCCAGAGGAGCGCCACCGTGCCCATGGTCCACTGTCCGACGTCACCGGCGACCAGTCTCCAATGCAGGTCGTAGAGGAAGGGCATGATGTTGACGCGGCCCTGTGACAGGTCCCCCCGGACGCGGCGTCCGAGCTCGTGGCCGGTCCATGGGTCGACGAAGAACTCGGTGAAGCCGAGGTCGTATGGCCTGCCCGTCGCGGCATCGGTTCTCGGCTCGAAGTACACGCTGGCCTGATCGTCTTCGGTGAGCCACACCGCCGTGAGCCTCGCTTGTGGAACCAGGGCTTGCGCCCGTGTGGCGAGAGTGGCCAAGTCCAGGTGCGCGACGCCGGGCCTGGGTGTGGCGAACAGCTGAGGGGCGAAGAACCGCTCAAGCTCGACGTTGAACGCCAGCAGGCTCCCCGTCAGCCCCGCGATGACCAGGAACAGCGTCATCCCGAGACCGACCCAGCGGTGCAGCCACACCCAGAAGCGCCGCGTCACCGCGAAGCCGCGCGCCCTCAGAGACCCGCCCGAAGGGAGCCGATGAACGTCCGCGGCGCGCCATAGGCGGCCGAGCCGTAGCCCCCGTGGTCGAAGTACGTCCGGTCGAGCACGTTGTCGACGTTGAGTTGGGCCGAGACCATCGTCCGCCCGACTTTGGTGCGAAACGCCAACAGAGCGTCGATTCGGCCATAGCCGGGGAGCTGCCACGTGTTGGCATCGTCGCCCTGCCGCTCAGCGCTCACATACGCGCCCGCGCCGAGCGCCCATCCCTTGCGGGCGCCGGGCGCCGTGTCCCACTTCGCCCAGAGGCTGAAGACGTGAGGGGCGACTCCGCTCAGTCGGTTCCCCTGCGTGCCGCTGATCGCGTCCTTGGTGATGACGGCCTCGTCGTACGTGTAGGCGCCGATGAGGCTCAAGTGCGCCGACACCTGACCGGCGAGATCGAGCTCGAGACCGCGGCTGCGGGCCTCACCCACGATGTGCGGGAAGTAGTTGACCGGGTCGTACTCGGGGATGTTGCTCTTGGTGAGGGTGAAGAGCGAGACCGAGGTCGTGACCTTGCCACCGAGCAGGTTGGCTTTGGCGCCGAGCTCGTATTGGATCCCGATCTGTGGCTCGAGCTTCTTGCCCTCTGCGTCACGGCCGTTGGCCGAGCCGAACGACTTCGAGTAGCTGCCGTACACCGAGGCCGAATCCGACACCTTGTACAACAGCCCGGCCCGCGGTGAGAAAGCCGTGTCGGTGGGATACGCCGTCACAGGGTACGCCGTGCAGCCCGAGTAGCAGGGGTCATCCCTGGTGCCGTAGGTGTCCGAGTAGGCATCGGTCGCGCGATCGTAGCGGCCACCCAGCAGGAGGTGCCAGCGAGTCCCCAGCGTCATCTGATCCTGTAGATAGACCCCCCCATCCTTGCTCCAGTCCCTGTAGAGAACGTTGCCCGCATCCGTGGCCGCCAGCGTCTGCAGCGCCACGGAATTGTCCCCGTAGCTCGGGTTGAAGATGTCGAGGGGCTGAGCGCCTTCGACGTTGCCGGTGCTGCCAGGGGTGTCGTCGGTGAACCGGGACCAATCCACGCCGATCAGGATCTTGTGTCCGACGGCGCCTGTCGTGAACGTGCCGGTGACGTCGAGGTTCGTGCCGTACGTCGTGCGAATCCAATCGGGACCGCTGTGAGTGAATCGGGTGGAGACGTAGCTGCTGACGCCATCGAAGTCGGTGGCGTAGACGCCCTGCTGGTTCTCGTTTCCATGCACGTAATGGAACCGGTTCGTGATCTTCCAGGATCCCCCGAGCGAACCGCTCCACTCGAAGGCGATCAGGGTCCGCTTCGCCGTGTAGGGATACGTGCTCCACGACTCGGGGTAGATGATGCTGAAGCTCCGGGGCACACTGGCGGGTCGGTCGCCGATGACCGGTACGCTCGCGTCCAGCCAGGCCGTCTTGTAGTCGTAGTACTCGAGCTGGACGTTGGCGTCGAACCTCGATCCCGGTCGCCACGCCAGGGTGGCCGCAACCGCCTTGTTGTCGCGATGGGCGTTGGTCACCCAGGAGTCTGCGTTGTCGAGGTCGCCGGTGACTCGATAGAGCCAGCGCCCGTCGGCACTGGCCTTCCCCGTGGCATCGAGTGTCGTTCGCAGGAAGCCCCAGCCGCCCACCTGCTGCTCGACGTGGTAGGCGCTCGTCTCCTGCGGCTTCTTCGTCACCATGTTGACGAAGCCACCCGGCTCGATGCGTCCGTAGAGCACCGAGGACGGTCCCTTGACGATCTCGACGTGGTCCACGAAGGCGAGGTTGACGGCTTCGTTGATGCCGCGGAGCTGCAGGCCGTTGCGGAAGGTGCTGCCGTAGTAGTTCTCGAAGCCGCGGATCAGGAACTGATCGTAGAACTGATACGTATCCGACTGGACGCCGCTCACGTTCTTGATCACTTCGAGGGAGGTGCGCTCCTGCCGATCCTCGATCACGTCGCGCGGGACGACCTGCACCGCCATCGGCGTCTCGAGGAGCGGCGTGTCGGTCTTCGTGCCACCTGTCGCGTTCTTCGCTGTGTACGCGGCCGACGCCTCGACGTTCACCCACTCCTTGACGGTACTGACCTTGAGGACCACGCGGAGGGGCGCAGGCGCGGCGGCGGCAGTCACCTCGACGTCGATGCGCGTCACCTCGAACTGCCGGTGCTCGACCTTCACGGTGTGCCTCCCGGGCACGACGGCGGGCGCGAAGAAGGTCCCGCTCGCGTCGGTGGTGACCCTCGCCTCTACGATCCCGCCCACGGAGAGAACGCTCACGACCGCGCCTTCGATGGGAGCGCCGGACTGATCGACGACCGTTCCGTCGAGGCTCGCGGGGACTGCCACTGCCAAGAGGCTTGTAGGAATGGCGAAGCAAGCGACAACACCGAGCGCCCGAAGGACGCAGACCGACGACCTGCCAAGACTCATGAACACGTTCCTTTCGCGCTGTCCCGATTCGTGGGTGAAGCCGGGGGAGGGTACTCGACTGGCGCAGGCGCGCGGGTGCGGTTTGTTGTCGCACCGGGCACCACCATGCCCTCTGTGACCGCCCCAGCCGATGCCCGGCGCCGCCCGAACCGCGTGCTCCCCGGAGTGGAGTCCGTCGGGTCACCAGACGGCCAGCTTTGGCCTCCAACCGGAGGCGGACGACGCTACGCTCCTCCTGATACGCGATTCGGATCAGTGATCCACGAACCGATCCGGCGTGAGGTCGAACCGCTTCTTGTCTTCGATCGAACAGAAGTAGTACGTGCGGCCGCGATACGCTTCCCTGGGCGCGGCGTTCTTGTCGACTTCCATCTCACACACCGGACAGATCGGATGCTCGTCCGTCGACACCGGCCTTCTCGCAAAGGCAACGTTGGAGTTCGGGTCCTTCCATCCGAGGCTTTGATACTCGAGCAGGGTGGCCGTCTTCTCCGCGACCTCGCGCCCGTAGTAGCGCTCGACGACGTGCAGGGCCAGATCGATGCCGGAGGTCAGCCCGCCCGCTGTCGATACGTTGCCCGCGTCGACAAAACGCGCGCCGCGCCTTACCGAGACGTCCGGAAAGTCCGCAGCCAGCCGCGTCAATGCGTTGTGATGCGCGGTCACAGCCTTCCCGGCGAGCAGTCCCGCCTTGGCCAGGAGAAACGATCCGTTACACACCGACATGGTCAGATCCGTGCCCTTGGAGGCACGCTTGAGCCACCCCAGCATCGCGCCAGTGGTTTCACCCTGTGCCGGAACGACGATGACCTTCGGCTGCGGTGCGTTGCTCAAGGTGTAGGTCGGAACAACGGTCATGCCTCCGGAGACCTTCACCGGTGCGGCGGTCTCTGCCACGATATAGAGCTCGAACGGTGAATCATCCAGCCTTGGAACGCTGACGTACTCGAACACACCCCAGGGCCCGGCGAAATCCACCACTTCCGCACCGGCGGACAGAAGAAACGCAACTGGGATGCGGCCCTTCTCGGGTGCAGGCAACCGATCGCTGGCGGAAATGGCCTGTTTGCCAGGGGCGTCGGCTCCCGTTTCGCTTGAAGCAGTCGCGACCCGCGGCAGGACGGCCGCCAAACCGGTAGCTCCCCACAACTGAAGAACCGCTCGTCGGTACATTGCTCTACTCCGTTGTTGCGAGGAATGCTCGAGATCTGGGATCCAGCAGTGTGGGATAGAGCCAGAGAGTCTCACGTTGGCGCTGGGCCGGGCTGCGGCAATTTGTCGCGGCAGCCGCCCGGGGGCTGCGACAAACGACCGCATTCCCTCGCAGGACGGGGCGCTGGTACCGTACGCTCGGAAGGCAGCGACCCTTGTCCCACGCCCGCCGGTTCCCGAGTACGACCATGATCCAGGTTCCCTCCGGGGAGTGGAGGTTCATCCTGAACGAGGTGAGCGCGGCGTGCCTGCGCTCCATTCACCGCCTCGCGGACCCTTCGTTGGAGCCGGATCACTCGCTCTCCTGCGACGAATGAGGCGCGGTCGGACGGGCCTTTGGCGCAGATTCGCTGATTCTCGCCAGCTCGCGGCCACGCGCCCGTCGAGGCCACCGCCGGATATGTGCCCGCTGCGGCCGCGACCCGACACGAATCGACGACCCTTGCGGCTGATTCGACGGTCGCACACTTGAGCCGCTTGCCCCTCGCGCCGACTCGAGCTCTTGGCTTGGCGGCTCTCACACTGCTCCTCGTCGCCGCCTCGGCGGCTTGCGGGTCCTGCAGCCGCGCAGCGGCGAAGGAGAGCTACGGGGCCACGCTCTACCGGCGCGATTGCTCGACCTGCCACGGCCTCGACGGTCGGGGCCGCCACGCGGCGTGCCCGCCGCTCGCCGGCCACGCGCCGGCGCTGGTCAGCGTTCCGGGTGGGCGCGAGTACCTGGTGCGCGTCCCGCTGTTCGGCGTGGCGGGGGCGATCGAGGTGGCGGGCATGCGCTACGACGGAACGATGACCTCTCTCGATTTCCGCCGTGACGCGGAATTGGCGGCCATCCTCAACCACGTCCTGACGGCCTGGGGCAACGACCGCCTGCTGCCCCCGCTGCACCGGCCGATCGGGGAGGGCGAGATTGCCGCGGCCCGCAGAGAGCAGCGGAGCGCAGCGCAGGTGCGAAGCCTGCGGCCGGCGGTGGTGCTGTGCTCGGTGGGCATCGGGGAATGGAGGGATTGAAGTGAAGTGGAGTCGCGCTGGAACATCTCGGCAGGCCAACGCACGCGTGAAGCGCCGGCGGACGGCGCTGGCCATGTTCGTCGTCGCGGCGGTCGCGGCGGCCCTCGCGACCCAAGCGTGTGCGCGGAGCGGCGAGAAGCGATACCCGCTGAAAGGAGTCGTCCAGGAAATCCAACCGAGTGGCGAGTTCACCGTGGCGCACGAGGACATCCCCGGCTTGATGCCTGCCATGGTCATGCCGTTCCACATTCGGGGCCCGAAGGACGCCATTCAGCCCGGCGACCGGATCGAGGCCGCGCTCGTCATGACGGACAAGGAGAGCTGGCTCGAGGACGTGCGGGTGACGGCGCGCGGCCTGCCGACGACCCACAAGGGCTCGCGTCCCGAGGTGGTCAGCTCCGCATCGCCCGGAGACACCGTTCCCGACTTCGCGCTCGTCAATCAGGACGGGAAGCCGATCCACATCGGTCAGTACGCGGGCCGCACGCTCGTCCTCACCTTCATCTACACGCGTTGCCCACTCCCCGAGTTCTGCCCGCTCATGATGCGCAACTTCCAGGAACTCGACGAGGCGCTGTCGGCCGACCGCAGGCTGTCCGCCCGCACCCACCTTCTCACGGTCAGCTTCGACACCGCCTACGACACTCCGGAGGTGCTGCGCAGCTTCGGACGCGCCCACGTGAAGGACCGGGGCGAAGGGCGATTTGTGCGCTGGGAGCTCGCCACGGGCAGCGAGGAGCAGGTAAAGGCGATCGCGGGATTCTTCGGGCTGATGTTCTGGGGCGAAGGGGGGCAGATCACGCACTCGCTCCGGACCGCGATCATCGGCCCGGACGGGAAGGTGGCGAAGGTCTACAGCGACAACCTGTGGACCGTGGA
>DATIXG010000082.1:0-129593 GCA_035518815.1 Gemmatimonadales bacterium
TCGCGTCGAAGACCGTCATCGCCCCGCCCGAGAGGGCGGCGCTCTGATCCACCGGCGCTGGGTTCGTGCTGTCGCTGCACGCAAGCACGAGGGCCGCCACGAAGCCGAGTAGACAGTAACGAGACATCATTGCGTCAGCGGGAGGAGCTGCGACTCGAGCGTCTGCTTCAGCGTTCGAATCGCGGCACGCGCGGCCTCGACCTTGGTGGGATTCGAGGAAATGGCTTCCCCGAACGTCGGTGTCATCTCTCCGATTGCCGTGATGGCGGCGGTGAGCTGGGTCTGGATCGTGGGGTCCAGGCTCGGCTGCTTGGCCATCACGAGGGCTCGCAGGCCGGTGGTGGTGGCGGAGCCGTACTGGCCCAGGTAGACGTTTTGGACGCTGCGGATATTGTCCGCGAAGTCGAGGTCCGAGTTGTTGCTGAACTGGGACTCCTCCAGGGTGCGGTCCATCTGGTCGAAGGGATCGCTGATCTTGCCGTTCGCCACCTCGTCGCAAATCGCGATCACCCCGTTGACGAGCTCCTGCAACGCGGCCGACTGGCTGATATAGACGCTGTTGCCCGTGGCACCCGCCGTGGACATCGTGCGCACGTAGTTTCCCGCGGCGGGATCCCAGGCCATCCGGAGCGTCGTCACGGCGGCTGCCAGGCTCGCGGTAGTGCCGACCAGGTATTCGAGTTCCCGGGCCGTGAGGTCCGCGGCGGTCTTCGAGCCGGTTCCGAACAGCAGGTACTCGAGCGTGTGGAATCCCTTCAGCGTGCCTTCCAGAGCGTCGATGTACGACTGAGTGAGGGCAGCACTACTCGCGAGTACGGCATCGAGGTCCACGCGATTGACCGGCCAGCTGTCGATCGAGGGGTCGATGCCCTGGGTCTCGACCGGTCCGAACAGGAACCCTTCGGACTGTTCCCAGGGACGCCGCGCCGCCCGCCACGCGTTCTGCGCGGCCGTCAGATTCGGGTCGGTGGGCGCGCCTTGCAGCGTGTTCACGGCGGTGCGGAGGGCGATCGCCTTCGCTTCCAGATCCTGGTACGTGCCAAAAATCACGGTCGACGGCACGCCGGCGAGGAGCGCGGACGCGTTGAAGCCGCCAGTGGGGGCAGCCGTATCCTTCTCGCACGCCGGGACGCAGAGAAGCAGAGCACAGAGCAGCGGTAGCAGAGGCTTCATGAGTCGCTCGCAGCGGTTGCGGGTTCTGAGCTAGAAAAGCGCGGCTACCCCAAGCGCCACCGTGTCCTCGCGATTGTTGCTCGGCAGGCCGATGGTGCGATGGGAGTACGACGCCTTCACGATGAAATGAGGATCGGGAAACCAGTTGATGCCGGTGGTCACGGCCTTACGCGCCCAGCGAGGGTTATCGAACACATCGCCCGTGACCTTGTACATCGTGTCATACCAGTCGTAGCGCCCGTAGAGAAAGAGGGGCATGCGGGAGTGCGCCCCCAGCACGTTGGCGCCCGCTTCGACGAACCAGGCCAGCGCCTCGCTGCCGACCGGCGTGCGCTTCACGTTGAGGTTGTTGGAGAGGTTCCGGTTGGCGTCGGAAACCTGGTCGGCGTTCTGGAGGTGGCCGAAGAGCACGAGCGCGCGCGCCCGGAACACGCCGACCTCCGCGGTGGCGTGCGCGTCGAAGATCGTGACGTTGGCGGGCACCTGGAGGTCGGGCTTGGGCCGGTTGTCCGCCGAGTTGCCATGATAGGCGGAGACGCCCACACGCGTTTCGTCCGCGACGTCGAAATCCAGGCGCCCCACAACGGCGAAATTGTCGGCGTTCACGGTCTCGAAGCGTCCCTGGTGACCCAGCCGGACCCAGTTTGCCGAGCTGAATCCCGTGGCATCGAGGCCGGTGACGACCAGGCCCTGATAGTGAAACCGGCCGATCTGCCCAAAGAAACCGACCCCGGTCTCGTCCCAGACGGTGGGGATCATCGCGGCTTCCGACTCGTTCCGGGTGTTCGTGAAGTACTCGTCGGGCTCATCGGCCTGGGAGACGAGTCCCACCGGGACGTAGACGTGGCCCACGCGGATGTTGAACCTGGGACTGATGAGGAACGTGGCTTCGAGCTTCTCGACCTTTACCTCCCCGCCCTTCTCGACTTCCTGCTCGTACTCGCCGAACTCTTCGAACCGGTCGAACTCCATGGTGACGCCGGTGCCCCCGTGCTCGAACTCGACCTCTGCCGCGAACTGGAGGCGCTTGCTGACCTTGTAGTTGGACTCCAGGACGAAGCGCTCAAGGTCGACGGCGTCCCGGCGGTTCGGGTCGGTCTGCCAGGCGAAGTGGTAGTAGTTGATCACCCCGTACCCTTCGGCTTCGAAGCGGCCGCCACCGCTGTCGCCGTGCTCGGCTCCTTCGCGCTCCTCATGTTGGGCAGCGAGGGGAGCTGCGCAGACGCACGTCAAGGCGAGTAAACCCAAGAGTGATGGCGTGTTCATAGATGAGAACGAATCTCAATTTCAATGATATCAGGAAAGCCGATACTATCACTCGGAAATAAAGCTGTCAAGCCGGTGGAACCAGGCGGGGGGCGAAAACTCCTAGCGGGCAGGCGGCCACGCGATCGTGGCCACGAGCGTGTCGTGATCCCAGAGTGGGATGCGGCGAGCGACGTTGTCGAGTCGCCCGCAGCGAGCCCGGGGGGGCTCCGCCACCGTCGAATCGGCGACTTCGAGGCATACGACATCCGCGTCCGGTGCGAGGGCGCTGTCTCGCGCCGTGCGCGGCGGAGCGGGACGGGTCATGGCAATGTCGAGGGTGCGCGCGTCGCCCGGGCCCAGGACGAAGGTGACGGATTGGCTCGCCGCACCGGGCACCATGTCGAGCACTTTGGGCGCGCTCACCGTGTCGCCGCGCGACATGGTCAGCCGCACGACGGCGCGGCGCGGGCGCACGACTGCCGAGAGCGCGATATCGAGGGAAGAATCCGTCACGACCAGCGCATCGGCGGGCCGCGTCTCTCCGCCTACGAAGTCCCGCCGGACGCCGATCTCGAGCCAGTAGGCCCGGGCTTGGGAACTGCGAGGCCGACCGAACGGGTAAAGGTGGGTCACGCCGCCCCACGCCACGCGGGTGGCACGGCGATAGCTGTCCAGCTCCCACAGCGGGAGGCCGCGCCGCGAGCGTCCCGCGTGCCGGCGTCCAAAGAAGAAGCCCGAGAGCATCGCGGACTCCGGCTCGGCGACCACGTTCAGCAGCGCGTCCACTTCGGCGGTGTCGCTCCGAAGCGAGAGGCGGAGATCGGTCCCCTCGGGTCCGCTGGCCATCCCCGTCGCGATGACCCTGGCCTCCCCGGACTTTCGCTCGAGCACCCGCACTTCGTAGGTCAACCGATAGCCGGGGGCCTGGACGGCGCCCAGGGCGATGACGAGCAGCGCCGCGCTGGCGCGACTATTCGACGGCAAACGTCGCACGCGAAGTCTCGAGCGAGTCGGCGCCGGGCCCTCCCCACCGCACGTGGCCGAACCAGCCGACCGCCAGTCCGAACACCAGCGTCGCCGTGACCCAGAGCGCGACGCTGCGGCCCTGGATCGCGGGTCGGGGCACGGTGACGGCGTGCGGCTGTCCCGCGGACCGGGCCATGGCAACCCGCAGCTCGAGGTGGCTCGCCCGGGCGCCCGCGCACGCGCTACAGCCCGCGAGGTGGCGGGCCAGCGCGGCGCGCTCGGGAAGCGTGAGCTCGCCGTCGAGCTCGGCGTCAATCTGTCGGACCCACTCGTCGTGATCGCTCATCTACGGCAGCTCCTCCGAGACGTGGTAACGCAGCGCGCGCCGCTGCATCCAGCGCACCGCGAGCGCATCAACGAACGACCTGAGCACGCGGTTCCACATGCCGTACTTGCTGTGCCCGAAGCGGCGCCCGCGGTGCCGCACAGGCATTTCCTCAACGGTACCGCCGTACAGCTTGATCAGCGTGGGCAGAAAGCGGTGCATGCCGTTGTACAAGGGCAGCGCCCGCACCGCGTCACCACGGAATGCCTTGAGCGAGCACCCGGTATCCCGGATCGTCTCGCCGTTCAGGCGGTTGCGGACCGTATTCGCAATGCGGCTCTGCACCAACTTCCAGCGCGAGTCGTGCCGCCCCACGCGATACCCCACCACCGCGGTCACCCCGCTCGTCCGCAGCCGGTCGACCAACGCGGGAATGTCCGCCGGATCGTTCTGGAGGTCGGCGTCGAGGGTGACGATAACCGCGCCCCGGGCGGCGTGAAATCCGGCGGCGAAGGCGGCCGTCTGTCCCGCATGGGCGGCCAGGGCCACGATGTGCAGCTCCGGGTGGTCCACCTTGAGGCTCTTGAGCCGCTCGAGCGATCCGTCGCCGGACCCGTCGTCGACCGTGACAACCTCGTAGCGCCTCCCCGCGAGGGCCGCCGCGATCTCCGTCACCAGCTGAGGCAAGCTGTCCCGCTCGTTGTAAACCGGGATCACGAGCGACAGGTCAGGAATCGACGAAGTCATGCCGGAGCTCGCGCGCGTCGGGATATTTGGCGCGGAGGCGCGCCAGCAACGCGTCGGACTTCGCCCGGTCGCCCTGGTAGGTGCGGTAGATCTCCGCTAGGCGAATGCCCGCGATGATCTCCCGATGGGGCACAGGGGGTGGGTTTGCGATGAGACCCTCGAGCATCTCGGTCTCGCGCTTGAGGTCGATCTGGACGGGTGGCCCCGGGTCCGCGCCGCCCAGCAGTTGCCCCCCGAGAAAGCCCAGCAAGGGCTGGAAGACACGGCCGATCACGTCGTGCAGCACTCCCCACGCGAGCCACAGTACCCCGACCAACGCGCCCACGCGCGTGTCCAGACGGCCCGAGTAGATGAACCCGACAACGAGTCCCAGGCTCGCGAGGAGCAGCGCCGCGCCCATGAATCCTCGCACCACGGCGAGCGGGCTCGGCGGGTCCGAGGAATCGTTGCCGAATGGCATCGAGCAGAACGTAGGGACGGGCGCGAGCACGGGCAAGTTGACACGTCCTTCGCGCCTCGCTAATAAGGGCCATCGCTTCCATGAGACGGCCGTGCGCACCTGGCTTTCGGCGCTGAGCGTGCTCGCCGCGTGCGCGCCCACCCTCGGCGCGCAGCGCGTGTGGCAGCGCACGGCGTATCCCTACCTCTACTACCTGACCGCCGACGGTCTGTGGATCGGCGCGCGCTACGCGCGGTATAGTCCGATCGGATTCAAGGAGCGCCCGGAGCCGAACGCGGCAGCGTTCTCGCTCGATGCCGCGGCAAGCGTGCAGGGGAGCTACGCCATCGTCGCAGACGCGCAGGCGCCCGCGCTGTGGGACGGCTGGCGAGTCGGGTTCACTCTCGCGGTGGCGCGCGAGAACCGCCTCGGGTTCTACGGGCTGGGCAACGATACTCCCCCAGCCGCGGATAGCGTCACGGCGACCGCCCCTTACTACTACCAGGTGAGCCGCACGCATGGCGGGGCCCGCTTCACGCTCGAGCGCCGTATCGCGGGCCCCCTGCGCGCCCTGGCAGGCGCGGCCTTCGAGCGGACCGATTTTCGCAGTCTTCCCGGCCCGAGCGTATTTCGCACGAGCGTCGCGAACGGGGTCGTGGATTCCACGACCATTCCGCTCAACGACGGGGTGCTCCGGGTGGGTGTCGTGCTGGACACCCGCGATAACGAGCTGGACCCTCATGCCGGGATAATGGTTGAGGGGCTGTTTGCGAGCGGCAATGGGTACACGCGCACAACGGGCGTCATGCGCGCCTATGCCCATCCCCTCACACGTCTGGTCCTTGCCGGACGGATCGCCGGCGAGGACATGGGCGGCACGCCGCCCGTGGCGGCCCAGCAGTGGATGGAGTCGAGCGGGCGGCCCTTCATTGCCGTCGGAGGCTATCGCTCGCTGCGGGGCTTCTACGACGCGCGGTTCCTCGGCCCGGCCAAGCTGCTGGCGGGCGCGGAGATTCGGTATGCCGTCGTGCTGTCGCCGACCGTTGTCGAGGTCAAGGTGGTCGGGTTCTATGACGCGGGACGGGTATTCGCGCCCGGAGAGTCCTTCCGGCTCACGACCAACGGCCTGCATCAGGCGGGCGGCCTCGAATTCTTTCTGCGCGCGCTTCGGAACGGCCTCGTGGTCGCCGGAGTCGGCGTGAGCACCGAGGGCGCGCAGCTCGCGTTCGGCACGCAGTGGAGCTATTAGCGAGCGCATGAGTCCCGCAGACGCAACGCGCCAGCGTCTGGTACGCGCCGCCCTCGAGCTCTTCACCGCGCAGGGCTACCACGCGACCACAACCCCCCAGATCGCCCGCAAGGCCGGCGTGGCCGAGGGGACGATCTACCGCCACTTCACGAGCAAGCAGCACCTCTTGAACGAGCTGTATCGAGGAGCGGCCCGGTGGGCGTCGAAACTCGTCGCCGAGGCGGACGCGACGGGGGCGACGCCCCGCGAGAAGCTCGGTGAGCTGGGCCGCAACCTGGTGGGCGGCGCGGCGCGCGACCCCGCGGTAACCCGGCTGTTCTTTCTCGACCGCCACGGGGCGCTCCTCGACGAGGAGAGCCGCAAGACGGCCCGCGATTTCCGAGTCGCGCTCGAAGTGGTGGTGGCTCAGGGAAAGGCCGCAGGCACCGTGAAGGCGGGCGCCGCCGAGCTGTGGGCGGCGGTGTGGCTGAGCATCACCACGTTTGCCGTGGAGCGCGTCACGACCCGCGAATGGGCGAGCGACCACGGAGCCATCGCGTTGGTGCTCGACGCCGCGTGGGACGCGATAAGGGCAGGCGGGTAGACGGTGACGCGGCGAGCCTGAACCAGCCAACCATCCATCCGTCTAACCGCCTAACCGCCTACTCGTCGCAGTTCAAACAGCTCGATTTCCGGCGGGACGAACATCCGGATCGGCACCCCGACGACGCCGATGCCGCGACTCACGTACAGCTGGCTCGCGCCATTTTGAAAGTGCCCCATGACGTACTTCGTGATCAGGCGCCCCGCCGACCAGCCCAGGACCGGCAGGTAGAACTGGCCGCCGTGGATGTGGCCCGCCAGCGTGAGCGGAATGCCGTGGGGTACCGCTCCATCCCATGCACCCGGGCGGTGCGCGAGCAGGATCCTGAAGGCAGCGGGCGGCGCCTGGCGCAGCGCCCGCTCGATGTAGGAGTGCTGCGGGTCGTCGAGGTGCCAGGTCTCGGGATCGTCTATTCCGAGCAGCGCGAGCTGGGCGTTGCCGCGCTCTATGATCCGGCAGTCGTTCATGAGGAGCGTGTGCCCCGCGTCGCGGACGCCGCGCGCGACCACGTCCGCCCCCGTATAGTGATCGTGATTGCCGAGCACGGTGACGCAGCCGAGCGGAGCCGACAGGTCGCGGAACGCCCGCACGTAGGCCGGCACGTAGCTCGGAGAGATGTCGATCATGTCCCCCGTCTGCACGATGAGGTCGGGCCGCAGGGCGTTCACCTGCGCCACGATCTCGTGCATCCGATCCTCTTCGAGATGAACGCCGGCATGCAAGTCGGAGAGGTGGAGAATGGTGAGCCCGTCGAACTCCACCGGCAGGTCCGGGAACATGAGCGTCTTGCGCGTCAAGACGGGCATGCGATAGGCGTTCCAGATGCCGTAGCCGGAGAGGGCGGCGCCGGTGGCGGCGTACGCGTACGTGGCGCGGGCGAGGAACTGGCGCCGGGTGAGCCGGGCCTCGGCCGTCTTGGTCAGCTCGAAGGCGACGACGCGGTCGACGCGGCCCAGGCGCCACTGCTCGAGCCATCCCACTACGCGCAGCACGCCCTTGAACGCGAGGTACAGCACGACGAGGGCGAGGAAGATCCACCCGAAGAACTGCCACGCGACCCACGGGCTCATGAAGGGAATCCGGCCGAGCCCCCACACCGACCCAAACAACACGCGGCGCGCCACCAGGAGCCATGGCACGTTGAAGACGATGAAGACGGCCGCCAGGACGGCCCGCACGAGCCGTGCCCCCCCCGGTCGCGCGCCCTCGGGCAGGCGCTCCCGCAGGTAGAGGTACAGCAACAGCTGCGGCGCGGCGAAGAGGAGCAAATAGATTAGTCGCATGTCGCTCCGGGGCCTGATGGGTGTCCTGCTCGTGGCAACGCTGCCGGCCACGTCACTCGACGCGCAACGTCTGTCCGCGACGGACCGCGCCGAGCTGGTCGCGCGGCTGTGGAGCGAGGCCCGTTACAACTTTGCCGCCTGGGACCATGTCCGCGCGGACTGGGACTCGGCGCTCGGCGCCACGCTGCGAGCGGCCGCGCAGCCGCAAACGGACTTTGCGTTCTGGCGCCGGCTGCGCCGCCTCGCGGCGCTCCTGGGCGACGTGCAGATCGCGGTCGTCCCGCCGGCGGCGCTGCGCTCACGGCTCGCGCGCCCGCCGCTCGCGCTGACCAGCGTCGAGCAGCGTCCCCTGCTCGTGGACTACGCCGAAAACGACGAGATGCGGGTCGCCCGGCCCGAGCGCCTGGCCGAAATCGTGGCCGTTCAGGGAATCCGTGCCGAAGACTGGATCCGTGACTCGATCCTGCCGGAAGTCGGCGGCGCGAGACCGACCATCCGGTGGCAACGCGCCGTGGCCGATATGCTGGCCGGCGAGCGCGGTACGTCGCTCCATCTGATTCTCAAACTTCCAGGCGGGGAAGAGCGCGGCATGAGCGTCACCCGCAGCGTGTCGCTCAATGACCGCTGGCCGCTCGACGGCACTCCGCTCGACGTCGATACACTGCCTGACGGGGTGGTCGTGGTGCATGTGCGCTCGTTCGGCACGAGGGACGTCGTCGAGCAATTCGATCGCGCGTTCCCCACATTCACCGGCCTCAAGGGCCTGATCCTCGACCTCCGGCGCGCCACTGGAGGCCGCACCGCGCAGGCCTATGAGATCCTCGCGCGCCTCACTGCCCAGCCGTTCTCCGGAGTCCTGCAACGGACCCCTATCTATCGACCCGCTGTCCCCGCGGTCAGCGGGCAACCCACGGAGCCGGGGATATCGTGGGACGCCTTTCCGATCGATACGGTGCCGCCCAGGCGCGACCGCCCCAGCTACGGCGGGCCCATCGCCGTGCTGAGCTCCGAGGCAACCCTCGGCGCCGCGGAGGATTTCCTCATCGCCTTCCGCAACACCGGAAGGGGCGTGATCATCGGGGACACGTCCGCGGGAAGTCCCGGAGAGGTATTGGAGCGTCCGTTGATCAAGGACTGGATGCTGCGGCTCCCGGTGGTGCGCGAGGCCTTTCCCGACGGCACCGACGTCACCGGCGCGGGCGTGGCGCCCGAGCTGCCCGTCGAGGAGCGCGTGGACGATCTGCTGGCCGGGCGCGATGCGGCGCTCGAGCGGGCGCGGAGCTATCTGGCGGTGCAGCGAGACTGAGCCCGCGCCGTCAGGCTAGTGTCCGTAGGCGATTCTCCAGATGCGCCCGCCCAGATCGTCGCTCACGAGCAACGCGCCGTCCGCCGCCATCACCACGCTCACCGGCCGTCCCCATCGCGACCCGTTGCCGAGCTGCCATCCCGTCACGAAGTCCTCGACGCTCGCCGGGCGCCCGCTTTGCACCCGCACCCGCACCAGCTTGGCCCCGGTCGGCGTGGAGCGATCCCACGACCCGTGGTAGGTCATGAACGCGTCGCCGTGGTACTCGCTCGGGAACATGGAGCCCGTGTAGAAGGCGAGCCCGAGCGGCGCCGAATGCGCCTGGACGGTGAGGGCGGGCGGCTCGACCGCGGAGCAATCGGCTCCAGGAGCGAAATCGGCGTTCGCCTTCCCGGGCAGGTAGCACTGCGGCCATCCGTACCATTTCCCGTCCTTCAGGATGTTCACGTGCTCGGGGGGAATGTCGTCACCCAGTCCGTCGCGGTCGTTGTTGTTGGCCCACAGCTCGCCGGTGGTCGGGTTGAAGGCGAGACCGACAGAGTTACGGAGCCCGGTCGCGAACGAGTGGGCGCCCGAGCCGTCCAGGTTGTAGCGCGTGACTGCGGCTCGCGGCCGGGCATCGCTGCAAACGTTGCAGGACGATCCGACGGCGACGTAGAGGAGATTGTCGGGGCCGAACGCGAACGTGCGGGTGGTGTGGTTTCCGCCGCCCGGCAGGCCGGCGACCACGGTCACGGGAGTCGCGGTACCCGGGTCGAGCCGCTTGACCGTCGTCTCCTCGGAGAAGTACAGCGTGTCTCCCCGGAAGGCGATGCCGGAGGGGTCGTTCAGGCCGGTGAGCACCGACACGGACGACTCGGCGGTGCCGTCCGCGTTCGCATCGACGAAGCGGACGATCGTCCCGGACCCGGACAGCGTCGCGTATACGACCCCTCCCGGGCCGACCGCCAGGAAGCGTACGCCTCCCACTCCCTGCGCGAAGATGTTCACCGTGAACCCCTTCTGCACGTACAGCTGGTGCCCTGCGACGCTGACGGTATCGGGCGGGCCCGGCCGGATGCTCGCGTCCCCGGGCGAGCTGCACGCGATCGCGCCTGCGAGCAGAATGGTCATGGCGGTCGCGCCAACGGCGCGCGCGTCAGCGAACATAGACGTCGCCCAACGCCGACGCGCCCGCGGGGGCGGGATTCCGGCTCGCGAGGGCGGTCGCGGCGCCCTCTTCGATCTCCGCGGTCACCATGGCTTCGACCTCCTCCAATTCTGCCGGCGATCGGCCATCTTCCTTCAGGTACTCTTCGTACAATCCGACGGGGTCGCGCGTTCCCCAGGCCTTGAAGAGCTCGTGAGGGATCGTGGCACGTGCTTCGGCTTCATCGTGCGTGGCGTGGCCGCCCATCCGGAACGTTTCAGCCGTAAGCATCACAGGACCTTCGCCGCGCCGGCAGCGCTCCACCGCCAGTGCGGTTGCGGCGTAGGCGTCCAGCACGTTGTTACCGTCGAACGCGGCTCCCCACATCCCGTAGCTCGCGGGCCAGTCGCGAAAATCCGGCGGCAGATGATGCTGCTCGAGCCGTGTCCCGAGGGCGACCTGGTTGTTCTGGATGATGAAGACCGCGGGAAGCCGTTGCACGGCCGCGAAGTTCGTCCCCTCGTGCGCGGCCGCGGTCTTGGTCGAGCCATCGCCTACCCATGTCAGCGCGACGCGCGGCTCGCCCCGCACCTTGAATGCGAGCGCGATGCCGGCGATCACGGGCACCATGTCGCCCACGTGGGAGACGGGCTGGAGGACGCCCGCGGTGAGGTCGCCGGCGTGGAGGTCGCGCCCGCGTGAGGGCCCGTCGGCCGTGCCGAGGTAGGTGCGAAAGACGTCGGCGAGGGGCATGCCGAGCTCCGCGCAGGCCGCGGCATTGCGGATCATGGGCGCCGCCACGTCGCGGCCGCGCGCGAGGGCGTGGACGGGCCCGACGGTCGCGGCTTCTTCCCCCGTGGCGAGCCATGCCTTCGAGAGAATTCCGGCGCGCACCCAACGTTTGAGCTGAATGTCGAGCAGACGGGCGCGAAGCAGGCCCCCATAGAGGGCGAGCCTGGCGGCGTTCGGCAGCCGCGAGACGATCGCGGCGCGCTCGGCGTTCCCCTCGAGCGTGGCGCGGAATGCGCGCACGAGGTCGGGGGTGGGCACCCACGTGACGTATTCGGGGGGGTCGAACGCCGCGAAACGCCGCATGGCTCTACGGCGCGGCCGCCGCGATCCTCACCGGAGCTTGTCCTTGATTTTGCCCAGGACGCCGCCCGACGAGGACGGGGCCTCGAGAGCCGCGGCGAACTCGAGCGCCGTCGCGTAGCGCGCGTCGGGGCTCGCCTCCATGGCGCGGGCGAGGGCCTTCTCGAGCCACGCAGGCGCGTCGGGCCGCAGCTGGCGCAAGGCCATGGGTTGTCCGCGGAGCCGCGCGATCATCATGTCCTGCGCGTTACGCCCCTCGAAGGGCAGCTTCCCTGAGAACATCTCGAACGCCACGATCCCCAGGGCATAGATGTCCGAGCGTCCATCGAGCGGCTTGCCGCGAATTTGCTCGGGGCTCATGAACTCCGGGGTCCCCAGAATGATCCCGGTCGCCGTGAGCTTCTGCAGCGCGGCATCGGCCCGGCGCTGCTTGGCCAAGCCGAAGTCCATGACGACCGCCCGCTCCCCCTTCGACCCCTCGGCCACGAGCATGACGTTCTCTGGCTTCAAGTCCCGGTGAACGATCTGCAGCTCGTGCGCGTGATGGAGACCGGCGCATACCTGGCGCAGGATGTCGACGCCCGTGGCCACGTCCATGGGTCCGCCCTGCACCTCGCGATCGGACAACAGCTGCCCCTTGAGGAACGGCATGACGAGATAGATGAGGCCGTCCTCGGACTCTCCCAGGCGGAAGATCCGGCAGACGTTGGGATGGTCGAGGCGTTGGGCGACGCCGGCCTCGCGCCGCAGGCGCTCGACCGAGCTCTTGTCGGTCGCCAGCTTCGGTGCGAGGACCTTGATCGCCACTTCCTCCCCGGTGCGCACCTCGCGCGCGAGATAGACGTAGGACATGCCGCCTTCGCCCAGCTTTCTCACCACCTGATAGCGGGCGTCGAGCAGCTGTCCCATGAGGGTGGACGCGCGCTCGAGCGCGCGGGCGGGAGCCTGGGGCCGGGGCGCCGGTGCGGTCGGCGACGCGGCGGGCGCGGCTGACGAGGCAGGCGGCTTGCGCGCTCCCGTTCCCGACCGCCGCGCCCCGCCCGAGCTCGATTGCGCCTCGACGAGCATGCTCCCGTCCTTGGCGCAGAACCGGGCGCCCTCGGCGTAGACGACGCCGCAGCGGGGGCAGCGGCGCTCGCTCACTGGCGCACCCGGTTGCGCCCTTCGTTCTTGGCGCGATAGAGCGCCTGGTCGGCGAGGGCGACGAAGGTATCGGCGCCCGCGATGCGCTCGTCGGGGAACGCCGCGAGGCCAATGCTCACGGTCCGGCGCAACGGGTCGTCCCCGGGATCGGCGAAGTCGTGGGTCTCGATCAAACGGCGCAGCCGTTCCCCGAAGATGGCGGCGCCGTGCAGCGCCGTCTCGGGCATCACGATCACGAACTCCTCCCCGCCGTAGCGGGCGACCAGATCCACGGACCGCGCGGCCCGCCGCAGCAGCTCCCCCACCTGCCGCAGCACGGAGTCGCCCGCGATGTGGCCGCGGGTGTCGTTCACCTCCTTGAAGTGATCGAGGTCGGCCAGGAGGATGGTGATCGCGAGGCTGTAGCGGCGCGCGCGGTCCAGCTCCTCTTCCAGCTTCTCCGCGAGCGCGCGCCGGTTCAGGCATCCGGTGAGCGCATCGGTGTTGGCGAGTTTCTCGAGGCGCTTCTTGTCGGAGACGGCAGTCTCGAAGTCGTACGCCTTGTCGATCGCCGCGACCGCGGTGCGGATCACCGTGTCGGCGAACTGCGCGTCGGCGCGCGTGAGCGGCGGGTCCTCGCCCGTGGTGCGCAGGAAGAAGACGCCCACCTGCTGCTCCTTCATCGAGAACGGCAGCGCCACCGCGGAGCGGGTGGGCACGCTGATGCCCTCCCGCGTCCAGCGCTGCCGCTCCTCGGTGTACATCTCATCGGTGGCGGCGTTCTCGACGAGAATCGGACGCGCCTCCGCGAGCGCGCGCTGGATTTCCGGATAGCGCGCGAGCTCGATGGGCAGGTTGCGCAGCATCGGGTTCTCGTACGCGGCGACCACGACGCCCGTGGAATCGCCCGGCCGGGCGAGTACGAGCGAGCACTTGGAGATCTGGAGCACACGCGCGATGCGCCGCACCAGGATGTTGTAGATCTCGTCCGGCTTGAGGGAGTCCGTGACCTCCTGCAGGATGTCCACGATGGCGGCGCGGCTCTGCGCCTCCTCCCGCGCCTGGCCGAGCTCCTGGGCGGAGCGCAGGTGCGCTTTGACCCGGGCCAGGAGCTCGCGGACGCGGAATGGCTTGGGGATGAAGTCCGCGGCACCGAGGCCCAGGGCGCGCACCGTCGCTTCCTCGGGCGGCATGGAGGAGATCATCAGGACGGGCAGGTCGCGGAAGCGGTCGTCGGCTTTGAGGCGCTGGAGGAGCTGCAGCCCGTCCGTCTTGGGCATCATGATGTCGAGCAGGAGCAGGTTGGGGCGCTGCTCTTCGATCGCGCTCACGAGGTTCTCGCCGCCGGGCGCGGCGATGACTTCGTAGCCGTTCTCCTTGAGAATCCACGTCAGCGTGCGGACGAGGGACTGATCGTCGTCGGCAACGAGGATCTTGGGCGTGGCGCCCTCGCTCATGCTCTCAGTCCTCGAGCAGAGAGGGGTCCACGTTGCCGCCGCTCACGACCACCACGGCGGGCGCGGCCGGCCGCACGGCGCCCGAACGAACGGCGGCGGTGGTCGCGGCACCGGACGGCTCGACGGCAAGGCGACAGTCGCGCCAGAGGAAGTGCATCGCCTCGCGGATGCTGGCATCCTCGACGAGCACGATGCCCGCGACGCGGGACCGGCGACGATTGAGCTCGGCAAACGGGACCGCGCCGACCGAGAGCGTGATCAGACCGTCGGCGATGCTCGCGGTGCGGTCGAGCCGCTCCGGCCGCCCGGCCGCGAGCGACCGCTGGAGCTTGGGTGCGCCGGTCGGCTCCACGCCCCAGACCCGCGCGGCGCTGCCTGCGGCCTCGAGCCCCACCACCACCCCGGCGATCAAACCGCCGCCGCCCACCGGGACCACCACGGACGCCACGTCAGGGAGTTGCTCCGCGATCTCGAGTCCGAGCGTCGCCTGGCCCTCCACGATATCCGGATGGTCGAACGGCGAGATGATCGTCAGGCCCTCGCGCTTGGCGATCTGCTCCGCCTTCTGCTGTCGGTCTTCCGACGTACGGCCCGCGAGCACGACCTCACCGCCCCATCGCTTGACGCCCGCCACCTTGACCGCCGGCGCGGTCTCGGGCATCACGATCACCGCCCGCATGCCGACGTAGCACGCGGCGTAGGCCACCGCCTGGCCGTGGTTGCCGCTCGAATACGTGATGACGCCACAGCGGCGCGCCGCCTCGGGAAGCTTCCGGATCGCGTTGTAGGCGCCACGGATCTTGAACGCGCCCATGGGCTGCAGCAGCTCGAGCTTCAAGTGAACGCCCAGTGCTTCGACGTAGTGCAGGGGAGTGCGCACGGCCACGCCGGCCAGCGCCCGGGCTGCGTCCCGCACCGCTTGCGCGTCGATCACCCTACTTCTTCTTCTTTGTCGCAGGCTTGGCCGGGCCCTTGGCCGCCTTGGTGAGGACCCCCTTGGCGGGGGCCGCCTTTACCGCGCCGTCGTCGTCGTCGGCCGCCCCTGCTTCGTCCTCGTCCTCCTTGACCACCCGCGCGACATCCACCACCAGATCGCCGGCCCCAAGATTCATGATCTTGACGCCCTGGGTGTTCCTCCCCGAGATGCGGATGCCCTCGACCGGCACGCGGATCATGATGCCCTTCTTCGTGATCATCATGAGCTCGTCGTCGGGCAGCACTTCCTTGAGGGCAACGACCTCACCGGTCTTGTCGGCGCGCTTGAGGGTGATGATGCCCCGCCCACCGCGATGCTGGACGCGGTATTCGTCGAGCTCCGAGCGCTTGCCCATCCCCTTTTCCGTCACGGCGAGCAGCGTCGACTTGCGCCGCACCACGACGAGATCGATCACCTTGTCTTTCTTCTCGAGCTCGATCCCCTTCACCCCGGTCGCCGTGCGTCCCATGTCACGGACGTCTTTCTCGTGGAAACGGATGCTCATGCCGTGCCGGGTGGCGAGGACGATGTCGTTCTTGCCGTCGGTGACCTGGACGTCCATCAGCTCGTCGCCCTTCTCGACGTTGATGGCGCGGATGCCGACGGAGCGCGGGTTGCCGAACTCGGACAGGCGCGTCTTCTTGACGACCCCGTCATTCGTGGCGAACAGCAGGTACTGGTCGTCGGAGAATTCCCGCACCGGCACGAGCGCGGCGATGCGCTCGTCGGGTTTGATCGCGATGCAGGAGGTCATTGGCTTGCCGCGCGAGGCCCGCGACGCCTGCGGCACCTCATGCACCTTGAGCCAGTAGCACTGGCCGCTCTGCGTAAAGAACATGACGTAGTCGTGCGTCGAGGCGATGAAGAGGTGCTCCACCCAGTCGTCTTCCTTGGTCTGGGCGGAAATCACCCCCCGGCCGCCCCGGCGCTGCCGCCGGTAGGCCGTCACGGGCTGGCGCTTGATGTAGCCGGCGTGCGAGACGGTGATCACCATGTCTTCCTCGGCGATCAGGTCTTCGATCGAGAACTCGCCCTGGTCGGCGACGATCTCCGTCCGGCGCTCGTCGCCGAACGCCTGCGACACCTCGACCAGCTCTTCCTTCAGGATCTTCATGCGGCGCGGCCGCGATGCGAGAATTTCCTTGCACTCCTTGATGAACTTGCGGACTTCCTTCAGCTCGTCCTCGAGCTTGGTGATTTCGAGCGCCGTCAGGCGCGCGAGGCGCATGTTCAGGATTTCGGCCGACTGTTTCTCGGACAGCTTGAACCGCTTGCGCAGGGCCGCGTCCGCCGCGGGCGTGTCCTTGGACTTCCGGATGATCCTGACCACCTCGTCGATGTGATCGACGGCGATCTTCAACCCTTCGAGGATGTGCTCGCGATCCTGCGCGCGCTTCAGCTCGAATTCCGTGCGACGGGTGATGACCGTGTGGCGGTGGTCGATGAAGTGCTCGAGCAGCTCCTTGAGGTTCATCTCCTTCGGGGCGCCGTCCACCAGCGCCAGCATGATCGCGCCGAACGTCACCTGCATCTGGGTGTGCTGGTAGAGCTGGTTCAGCACCACGAGCGGCACGATGTCGCGCTTCAGCTCGATCACGAGGCGGATGCCGTCCTTGTCCGACTCGTTCCGCAGCGCCGTGATGCCCTCGAGCTTTTTCGCCAGCGCGAGGTCACGGATCTGGTCGTGGACCCGTTCGGGGCTCACCTGATAGGGGAATTCGGTGACGACGATCTGCTGCTTGCCGGTGGATTCGGTTTCCTCGACCGTCGCGCGCGCGCGCACGACGATCCGGCCCCGGCCCTTCTCGTAGCACTCCTTGATGCCTTCGCGTCCGTAGATGATGCCCGCGGTCGGAAAGTCCGGGCCCTTGATGAACTTCCGGAGGTCCTTGACCGTGGCGGTCGGATGGTCCACGAGATGGGTGATCGCGTCGACGGTCTCGCCCAGGTTGTGCGGCGGGATGTTCGTCGCCATGCCCACCGCGATGCCCGCCGAGCCGTTGACGATCAGGTTCGGAAGGCGGGCCGGGAGCACGGTGGGCTCCTGCAGGCGGTCGTCGAAGTTCGGGACGAAATCGACCGTGTTCTTGTCGATGTCGCCGAGCATCGTCATCGCCACGCGCGTGAGGCGGGCTTCCGTGTAGCGGTAGGCCGCGGCGGCGTCGCCGTCCACGGAGCCGAAGTTGCCCTGCCCGTCCACGAGCGCGTAGCGCAACGAGAAATCCTGGACCATCCGGACGAGCGAGTCGTAGACGGCCACGTCGCCGTGCGGATGGTACTTGCCCAGCACGTCGCCCACGACCGTCGCGCTCTTCTTGTGCGGCCGTCCGGGCACGAGGCCGAGCTCGTGCATTGCATAGAGAATGCGGCGGTGGACGGGCTTGAGGCCGTCGCGCACATCGGGCAGCGCGCGCTGCACGATGACGCTCATCGAATAGTCGAGGAACGACTCCTTCATTTCCTCTTCGATGAGCCTGGGGAGAATGCGCTCGCGGACGTTGGGTGCGGTCATGAAGACGGGTGCCGGGTGTCAGGTATCAGGTGTCACCGCCGGGATGCGGCCAGCTAGGTAAGTTGAGACAAAATAACCACTTAGGCCGCAAAACGCAATCAGGAGGCGATCTCCACCACGATTTTCCCGAGCTGCTCGCCGCGCTCCAGGCGCTCGAAGCCGGCCCGGGCCTGCCCGAGCGGGAAGGTGCGGTCCAGAACGGGCCGCAGGCGGCCCTGCCCCAGCTGCCGCACCACCTCCCGGTACTCCGCGTCGTTGCCCATCGTCGATCCCATGATCGTGTACTGATGCCAGAACACCCGGCGCAGGTCCGTGACGACCTTGGGCCCGGATGTGGCACCGCAGGTGACGAGTCGTCCGCCCCTGCCGAGCGCTCGCAGCGATTCCTCCCACGTGGCTTCGCCCACGGAGTCGATCACGACGTCTGCGCCGCGCCCAGTGGTGAGCGCGCGCACCTCCTGAGCGATGCGCCGGCTTCGGTGATTCAGGGTGACGTCGGCGCCGAGCGAGGCGGCGGCCGCGAGCTTCGCGTCGTCCGACGACGTGACGATCACTCGCGCGCCACGGAGCTTCGCGATCCGCAATGCGGCGAGCGACACGCCGCCCCCAATGCCCCAGATGAGCACCGTTTCCCCGGCCCGGACCGCCGCTCGCGTGACGACCATGCGCCAGGCGGTGAGCGTCACGAGCGAGAACGCCGCCGCCTCCGGCCAGGTGAGAGGCGGTTCGACCGGCGGCACGAGCGCGACGTTGCGCTCGGGCACGGCGATGGACTCGGTGAGAGTCCCCGGGAGGTGTTCGCCCAACATCCGGTAGTTGGCGCAGAGCGAGTGCTCCCCGGCCCGACAGTACTCACAGGTGCCGTCGGCGATGCCGGGATTGATCATCACGCGGTCCCCCGGCTTGACGCCCGTGACACCCGGGCCGACCGCGGCCACTACCCCTGCCCCGTCGGCGCCGAGGATATGCGGGAACGTGTAGTTGCCCGGAAGGCCGCGAATGACGAAGAGGTCGAGGTGGTTGAGTGCGGCTGCCCGGAGGGCGATGCGGACGTCGCCGGGACCGAGAGGCGCATCGGGGGCGGGGAGGTCGACGACGTGGATCTGATCGAGGCTGCCGGTCGCCCGGATAGCGCAGGCGAGCATGCTACGGCATGAACGTCGGGGTCACCATGTATTCGGGGCCGGTGCTCGGCAGAGCGACCGCGGTGCTCCCCGGCGCCGTGGGCTGCACGTACACCCGGAAGAAGGGCTTGTTGTTCACCTGCACGCTGGCGACGAGGGCCAGCAGATCACCCGCCGGCGAGACGCCGAAATCCGCGATTGTCAGGTCGGCGCCCGTCAGCGGGGTCGACCGACCGCTCGCGAGGTCCGCCTTGACGACCTGCGTGATCGGCCGGCCGTTTTCCTTGGCGCTGACGAGGTAGGTGAGCCCGCCATCGCGCAGGAAATGCGGAGAGGTCGCCTTGCTCCCGCCGGTGAGGCGCGTGAACGCCCGCTGGTTCGAGCCGTCCTTCGCCATCAACCAGATGTTCGAGCCGCCGTCGCGCGTGGAGACGAAGGCAATGGTCTCACCGTCGAACGACACGGTCGGGAGCAAGTTTGCCGCCGGCTCCTGGGTCAGCTGGGTCGCCTCACCACCGCTGATGCGTTGCGCCCAGATCTGCCCGTGTCCGGTGCGATCACTTTGGAAGACGAGCGAGGCGCCGTCCGGCGTGAACTGAGGGTGTGCGTCCGACCCGGCCCCCTTCGTCACCCGCACCGCGCCGGTGCCGTCTGCGTCCATGACGTACAGGGCGGGCCGGCCCCCGGCGCGCGTCGAGCTGAACGCGATGCGCGAGCCGTCGGGCGAGAAGGCAGGCTCCGTGACTTCGGTCGAGTCATCGCCGACCCGCCGCAGCTGCGTCAGGCTCGAGCGCTCGACCGCGTAGAGCTGGAAGCGGCCCGAGCGCGAGCTGACGAACGCGACCTCGCCCTGCACGAACACCTCAAGCGTCGCGCGCATGCCGCCGGGCGCCGTGGCCGTGAGCACCGCGTGGCCGTAGCCCGTACTGGTGATCGTCCCGTCCTCCGCCGCGGTCGCGACCTGCGGATTGTCGGACGTCCACACCAGGTTGCTCGCCGGGCCGACCGTCGCGCCAGCCTCGTCCATGTAGGTCGCCCGCACCGGGTAGCGACGGTTGAGCGGCAGCCCGATCCTGGAAGTCGAGAGCTTCACCGCCGCCGCGATCACGCGCACCGTCCACGTGACCGCGAGGCCGGGACCCGGCCCCCTGGCGACGAGCTGCGTCCTGCCCGGTGCCCTCGCCGTGAGCTGGCCGGTCACCGCGTCGAACGTCGCGATGCTCGAGTCGACCACCGACCACCGGAGCGGCGCCTCAGGCACGGGCGTGCGGTCGGCGGCGAGCGCCTGCGCCTCGAACTTTGCGACGCCCAGGACGGGGAGCAGGACCGTGTCCTGCCACCGTGGACGCACGGCGAGGAGCTCCACGGGACGATGCACCACAACCTCGACGCTCTTCGTCTCGAGCAGACCAGACACCGTGAGCGTGGCCTTGCCCGGATTCACGGCGGCGACAATGCCCGTCATGGTCACCCGGGCGATGCTCGGATCGCTCGACACCCATTGCAGCACGATGGGGTTGATGACGCGGCCGGCCTGGGTAGGCACGGCCACATGCAGCGTGTCGGACTGCCCGGGGCTGATGATGATGGGCCCCTGTTCCTGAATGGCGAAGTCGGCCTGCTGCACGAGAATAGGCGCGGTGGCCGTCAGACCGCTCGCACTGGTGACCTGAATCGTACCCTGCCCGGCGGCGAGGGCGATCACCACGCCGTTGGCGTCGACGCTCGCAATGTCGGGGCGCAGGGACTTCCACGTCACTCCGATGGGCGCTGCTGGCGAGCCGTCGTCTTTCAGGGCACGGGGTGAAGCTCGAACGTTCTCTGAAGGCAGGAGATAGATCGTCGGCGGCTCGATGCGGAGCTGGGTGGCCGGACCTGCCCCCGGCGGCTGGCCCGCGAGGGACATCTCAGACGCGGCACCCTGCGGTTGACCGCCTTGGGGAGCGGCGCTCGCGGATACGGGAGCGGCTCCGCCCACCACCTGCACGGCGGCCGTCCCCTTGCGCGTCCCGACGCGCGCTTCGATGATCGCCACCCCGTTTCCGACGCCGGTGACGTTGCCGTTGTTGTCCACCCGCGCGACCTGGATGTTGTTCGAGGACCACAGCACTTTCACGGTGGTGAGGACGTTGCCCGCGCGGTCGAACGCGGTAGCGAGCAGGCCGGAGCGCTCGCCCGCCCGCAGCGTCATGGAGGGCGGCGCCACCTGCACTTCTGTCACGTTTTGGGCAATGGCGGTGCCCGGAAGCGCTAACAGCAGCCCGACGCCAGCCCTGCAGAGACGGGTCATAGCGGCGCGAACCTAAGTGTTCGTAACTAGCGTTGTCAAGCTAACTTGTCCGCTCGATGCCTCTCCGAGCGTGACCCGACCGGCGGGCGGGAGCGGTTCGCGCGCTTGCGGGACGCCGCGCAGCGCCGCATGAACGCAGTCACTTGCGGGGAAGGTTTCGCGCGGTAAGCTATAGGCCACGCCCACGGACAACCCTGCGGAGGAGAGATCCGATGCTCGAGCAAGCCGACTTCTCGGAGAGTGGCTGGACAGGCCCCGGAATGATGGAGCCGATGATCCCATCGACGCCCGCTCAGCCCGCGGCGCCCATGTCCTCCCCGATGGCGGGGGAGTCGAGCATGGGTGCGTCCAAACCCAAGCGCAAGGCAAAGCCGAAAAAGAAGAAAGCCTCGCGCCCCAAGGCGAAAAAGAAGAAGCCCGCCAAGCGGGCGAAGGCGAAGGCCAAGAAGGGCAAGAAGGGCAAGCGGAAGTCGGCGCGCAAGCGTCGCTAGCAGCGTTTCACCACACATCGCGGGAGCGTCTTTTGGGACGGCCACGGCCGGTTCCACGAGGCGCTCCCGCGCCACGTTTCCAACCGCCGGATCGGCGAGCGAGCGAGTGCGGCTGAATTGGGTGGTCGCGGCGCTGGTTGTTGCGGCGGGGTGCGCGGCGCCCCCTGCACCGAAAAGCGACCCGACGCGCGAGGTTGCCGCTGTCCTGGACCAAAGCGTCGTCGCATGGAATCACGGCGACCTCGCCGGGTTCATGAGCTCCTACGCGCGCGATACGCTCACGAGCTACGTCTGGGGCGGGCACGTGCGGCACGGCTGGCAACAGCTGTACGACCACTATCAGACAAGCTATTTCGCGCCGGGGAAATCCCGCGACTCGCTGACATTCGATGAGGTGCGCGTGCGGCCGCTGACGAGCGATGTCGTGCTGTGCACGGCCCGGTTCGCCCTGCACCGTGGCGAGACAGTCGTCGCGAGCGGACCATTCACACTGATCCTCGTGAAGCACGGCGACCGCTGGCAAATCATCTACGACCACACGTCGGCGGATCCGAAGTGACGACCGGCGAGGACTCGTCACGACCGCGTGGCGCCGTCCGCAGGGCCGCGGTCGTTGCGCTGTGCGTGGCCGCCGCGTGCGCACCGACCGGCGAGGGGGTAACCGCGCTCGAGGGCGCGACGCTGCTCGATGGCTCGGGGGGCGCGCCCATCACCGGCTCGATCATCCTCGTCGAAGCAGGGCACATCAAGGCCGTGGCGCGAGCCGGCGAAGTGGACGTGCCGTCGGGCGCCGTGCACGTGAACGTCTCCGGCAAGACCATCATCCCCGGCTTGATCGACGCGCACGCCATGGTCGAGCGGTGGGCGGCGCTTCGCTACCTCGCGTGGGGCGTGACCACGGTCCGCGACTTCGGGGGAGCCGGGGATTCGGCGCTCGCGCTCAAGAACGAGCTGGGGCTCGGCACCACGCTCGGGCCGCGCATGTTCTCATCGGGCCAACCGATCGACGGCGACCCGCCGTTCGACGCGCGTGCCACCCGGGTCGCCACCGGCGCGGGCGCGCGCAAGGCGGTGGACCAGCTCGCAATCGGGGGCGCCGACTACGTCGCGGTGTCGAGTGCCATCACCCCGGCGTTGCTGAAGCCCCTGCTCGAGGAGGCGACGACCCTGCGCCTGCCCATCGCGGCGCGGCCGGGACAGGTGGATGCGCTGACGTTCGCGCGGGCGGGTGCGCTGTCACTCGAGCAGCTGGCCGGCGTGGTGGGACTGGCCGCGCCCGACCCGACGCCGTTCACTCGCGCCTACGCGCAACCGGCGGGTGGGTGGACCGTGGAAGAGACGGCGTGGGGACTGCTCGACTCGGAGAGCGTGGCGCGCGCGGCGCGGACGCTCGCCGCCGCGCGCGTGGCCGTGGTGCCGACCCTCACCGCGCACGAGATGCTCGCCCGCGCAAACGATCCCGCGCTGCTCGCGCGCCCCACCATGGAAGACGTGCCGGCAAACGCGGGGCACGTACGCGACATCGCCGCCCTGTTGCGGAGCACCGGCTGGGGACCCGGCGACTTCGCCGCGTTCCGGCGTGCCCGCCCGCGACAGGACCAGTTCGTGCGGGAGTTCGAGCGCGCTGGCGGGCTCGTGGCCGCAGGCAGTGGCGCCGCGGGCCCGTTGCTCGTCCCGGGCGCCGCCTTGCACGACGAGCTCGAGCAGCTCGTGCTCGCGGGATTCACTCCCCTCCAGGCGATCGGCGCCGCCACGCGCCGGGCCGCCCAGCTGCTCCGCGCCGACTCCCTCGGCCGCGTGGCGCCGGGGGCGGTGGCGGATCTGGTCACGTTGAATTCGAACCCGACGGACGACATCGCCGCCACGCGCGACATCGCGTGGGTCATGACCCGCGGGCGGATCGTGTATCCCGATTCCTTGAGGAGCGCGTGGCGCCGGTGAGGACATGACCCTCGGCCGCCTGGTTCTCGCGTGGCTCGTGGTGGCGGCGTGGTTTGTGGGCGCGGCCATGGTCCACGCCCGGCTCCTCACATCGCAGCAGCCGCCGTTACGAATCCTGGGATGGCGCGCCGGGGAGGCGCTGGTCGTCACGCTGATCGCTTCGCTCTGGTTCGACTCGCTCGGACACGGCGGATGGTGGCTCCTCTTTCTCCTCATCGGCGCGGTCGCCGCGATCGCGTCGCAGCCCGCGACGCTCGTCACGGCGTGTGTGGACCTCGCGCGCTACGTCGGCGCGGGCGCGCTCCTCGCCTGGAGACTCGGATAGGGTATCTTCAGTAGACGATGCCGCTTACATCCGCCACGATCCCACGCCTCACCTCGCTATCGCACGGCGCAGGATGCGCCTGCAAGCTCGGCCCGTCCGAGCTGGCGCAGGTACTCGCGCACATACCCGTCACCGCGGACCCCCGGATCCTGGTGGACGCCGCCACGCGCGACGATGCGGCGGTGTTTCAGGTGGCGCCCGACCGCGCGATCGTCGCGACCGTGGACTTCTTCACCCCCATCGTCGATTCGCCCTATCACTTCGGCCGGATCGCCGCGGCGAATGCATTCTCCGACCTGTACGCCATGGGCGCGACGCCGCTGTTCGGGCTGAATCTCGTCGGCTGGCCGCGCGACGCGCTCCCCTTCGAGCTGCTGGGCGAGGTGCTCCGCGGCGCGGCCGACATCGTGCGGGAGACCGGCGCGTTCGTGCTCGGCGGGCATTCGGTGGACGACCCCGAACCCAAGTTCGGCATGGTCGCCATCGGCGAAGCGCATCCGGACCGCGTGGTGACCAATGCGCGCGCCCGGCCCGGCGATGCCCTGGTTCTCACGAAACCGATCGGGACGGGCGTCCTGTCCACGGCGCTCAAACGCGATCTCGCCACGGAGGCGGAGATCGCTCCCGCAGTGGCCGCCATGACCACGCTCAATGCGGGCGCAGCGCGCGCCATGTTGGCCGTGGGCGTGCACGCCGCAACGGACGTGACGGGGTTCGGGCTATTGGGTCACCTGAACAGCCTGCTACGCGCGAGCGGCGTCGCCGCCGAGCTGACGAGCGCGGCGGTACCCCTCCTGCCGCTCGCGCGCGAGCTGGCGGAGCGCGGCGCCGTGCCGGGGGGCTCGAAGCGCAATCAGCAGAGCGTGGCAGACGCGGTCCGGTTCGACTCGACGGTCGACCCGACGATGCGGCTGCTTCTCGCCGACGCGCAGACGTCGGGGGGGCTTCTGATCGCCGTTCCCGCCGAGCGTCTCGACACCCTCGTCGCCGCGCTCGGTCGCGAGCGGACGCCCGCGGCCGCCGTGATCGGCCGCGTCACGGCCGGCCCGGCCGGCCGCATCGACGTCCGCTAGAGGCGTGCGTGTCCCCGATCGAGGAGTTTCGCACGCTCTCACCCGACGCTCTGGACGCCCTGGAGCGCGCGGTGCGGGAACAGCGGCGCGTGGCGTTGCGGCGCCGCGGTACAGAGTACGTGGTCGTCGCGCTCCGCCTCGCGACAGAGAACCGTGACGAGCTGCTCGAGGGAAGGCTGCCGATGACGGGGGAGACGCTGGCGTTCCGGTTGCGGGATCTCGAGCGGTTCGCGGTGCTTCCCTAGCGATGTTCACGCGTCTTCTCGTGGGACTCGACGGGAGCCCGCGGGCCGACGTGGCGCTCGAGCAGGCCATCGTCTTGGGCAAGCGCTTCGGCAGCACCATCGTCCTCGTGCACGCGCGCGACGGCGGTCCAGTCGACGGAGCCACGCTGCTCGATCGCGGGCGCGAGCGGTTGGCGGCCGACGGCCTGGAAGGCGAGGTCGTCGAACAGAACGGGCCCGCGGACGAGGTCCTCGCGGTCGCCGCCGAGGGGGCCGACGCGGTGCTCGTCGGCCGACGCGGTCTGACGGCGACGAATCCGCTCGGGCGGAGCGTGACGGCGCTGATCCGGCGCGCCGAGCGGTGCGTCATTGTCTGCGCCGGACAGGCCACCGCGATGCGCAGCTGCGCGATCGCCTACGACGGCCGCGACGCGAGCCGGCATGCCCTCGACCTCGCGGTCCGATTCGCAAGCATCATGGGCGCTACAGTCCACGTGATCCATGCCGCGGACGCTCGCGACGCCGGGCTGCAGGTCGTCGGGATGGCGGAAGCCGCGCTCTCCATGCAGCGCGTGGCGTTCACGACGCACGTCGAGCCGGGTCAGCCCGGCGAGGTGATCGCGGCGGTGATCGCGCGCGTCGGGTGCGACGCGCTGTTCGCCGGGGCGCATCTCGAGCTGCCGGGTCGTGGAATGCCGGCCGTCCTCGTCTCACATGCGGAGGAAATTCTGCGGCACGCCGTGATCCCCGTCGTCATTCAGCCCTGACATGGAGCCGGTCCGCGTGCTGGTCCACGCCGACGAGAGCTGCCTCGGCAACGGTACGGAGCCGCCCAATCCGGGCGGCAACGCGGCCCTGATCGAGGCGCCGGCAGGCGACAGCGTGGCGCGATGGGACTTCTTCGAGTGCTCGCCGAATACGACGAATCAGAAGATGGCGCTCGCGGGAGCGATCGCGACGCTCGAATGGCTGCGGCGCCAATGGCAGCGGGCCCGGGTGGTCTACGTGTCCGACTCCGAGTATCTGATCAAGGGAATGAACTCCTGGGTGAAGGATTGGAAGGCGCGGGGATGGCGCCGCAAGGGCGGCGCGATCGAGAACCTCGAGCTGTGGCAGAAGCTGGATCAGGCCGTGGTTGGCCACACCGTGGACTGGCAGTGGGTGCGGGGCCACGCCGGGCACCCGAAGAACGAATACGCGAACGCGCTCGCGATGCGCGCCGCCGAGCGCCAGGAGCGCTCGAACGGCCTGATTCCCTCCGGCTTCGACGCCTGGCTGGCGCAGGCGCGGGCCCGGGGATCCCTGACCACATACGATCCGGACCTGGAGCTCAATGAGCATCCCTAAAGACGGCGTCGTCGCCAACACCCACGGTCTGAACATCCTCGACAACGGCACCGCAGCCCTGCCCGTCACGCGCATTCCGCTCTACGAGGTGTACATGCGCATGGCCGAGGAGTTGGCGAAGCGCTCGACGTGCGTCCGTCTCCAGGTTGGCAGCGTCATCACCGATCAGCGGCTCGAGAATGTGCTGGCGATCGGTTACAACGGGAACGCGCGCGGGCTGCCGAACAAGTGCGACTCGGCCGTGCCCGGGAGCTGCGGGTGCATCCATTCGGAGATGAACGCGCTGGTGAAAGCGCCGGGCGCCACGCGCGACAAAGTGATGTTCATCAGCGCCTCGCCATGCGTGATGTGCGCCAAGCTGATCATCAATTCCGGGGTGACTCACGTCTTCTACCGGAAGGCATACCGGGACCCATCCGGGATCGAAGTCCTGGAACAAGGAGGCGTGGCGCCGGTCCTGTACGACAAGTGGGTGAAGGAATGGAGGTAAGAACGGTGCTCCGTGGCGGATGAGCTGGATCGGCTGTTCGGGCGGCTCGTGGAGTCGCTCGTTGCGGCCGGGCCGGGGCGGTTGGCGGTCCCGTTCATCGCGGCCGAGCTGTACGAGCGGCTGGTCCCCTATCGCTCGAACCGCGCGCGCCTGAACGTCGCCACGCACCAGGATTACGAGATGACCGTGCTCCGTCTCCTGGCGGGGGAGCGCGGGTATGCGCAGCTCGAGCCGGCGGACGTGCAGGACGCGCTGCGCCGCGAAGCCGAGTCGCAGAATCCCGACACCGGGGTGTTTCGCAGCTTTCCCGATGCGCAGGTGATGATCAACCGGCTCGCGGCCGAGCGGTTTCTCAAGGCCGAACGCGCGTTCGCGCCGCCACTCTCGCCCGCGCCGGCTGTCCCGGAAGGCGCGCCTGACCAGGAGTCCGAGAACGAGGAGGAGCCCGAGGCTGCCCCGACGGGCTCGCATTTCGCTTTCGATGAGTCGGAGGCATCGTCGCCGCAGTGCGCCTACTGCGGCGGCACGCTGCCGGCCGCTCGTAAGGTCAACTTCTGTCCCCATTGCGGGCAGCCTCCGTCCGGCGAGCTGCGCTGTCCGGCCTGTGGGAGCGAGGTCGACGTCGGGTGGGCCTACTGCGTCGGGTGCGGGCGGTCGACGGGGTTCGAGTGAGGTCCCGCTCGCCCCGGGGCGACGCCCCGGGGACAACCGCCCGAGTAGCAGTTATCGCGGGCGACGGGATCGGGCCCGAGGTGATCGAGGCGGCGCTTCCGGTGCTCGAGCGAGCGGCGACGCAGCACGGGTTCCGCATCGAGTGGGAGCGTCTGCCGTACGGCGCGGAGCACTACCTCAAGACGCGGGAAACGCTTCCCGAGGACGCCTTCCAGCGGCTGCGTGATGACGCGGATGCCATTTTCGTCGGCGCATTCGGCGATCCGCGGGTCCCGGGGAACGAGCATGCGCGGGACATTCTGATCGGCCTCCGAACCCGCCTCGACCTCTACGTCAATTTCCGTCCGGTGCAACTGTTGCACCCCGACCTGAGGGCGGTCAAGGGCGGTCAAGGGCGGGCGAGGGCGGGCGAGGAGCTGCCGATCGACTTCGTCATCTTTCGTGAGAATACCGAAGGCATCTATCTGGGTCGTGGACGCGCTTCCGGCGACGAGTACATCGCAGAGGAAGTGCACACCGGGAAGGGCGTCGACCGCATCATACGCGCCGCCTTCGAGTGGGCCGCCACTCACGGCCGCACGCGCGTGACCATGAGCGACAAGTCGAACGCGATTCCGGCTCATCGAATATGGCAGGAGAAGTTCCGTCAGGTGGCCGCCGAGTATTCCGAGATCGAGGCCGAGCACCGCTACATCGACGCGCTCGCGCTCGAGCTCGTGCGCGAGCCGGAGCGTTTCCAGGTGATCGTCACGAACAATCTGTTCGGCGACATCATCTCCGATTTGGCGGCTGGATTGGTCGGTGGGCTCGGCTTCGCGGCGAGCGCCAATCTGCACCCGGGACGCGCGGGGCTGTTCGAGCCGGTACACGGATCGGCGCCGGACATCGCGGGCAAGGGAGTCGCGAACCCCATGGCGACGATTCTGGCCGGCGCGCTGATGTTCGAGCAGCTCGGGCAAGGAGGGGCGGCGCGTGCCGTGGAGCGGGCGGTGCGAGGGGCCCTGGCCAGTGGAGCGCGCACGCCCGATGCGGGCGGCACGGCCACGACCCGGGAGGTGGCGCAGGCCGTGGCAGCAGCGCTCTAGAGGGCGCCCTACCCTGGCCCCTCCCTTCCAACCATATTGCGCCGTCTAGTGATGCACGCGGAGTCCCACCAGTGAAGACCCAAGGCTCCACCACAGACGTCGTCTTCCTCTCAGGCGTCCGGACCGGCTTCGGCAGCTTCGGGGGCACTCTGAAGGACCTGTCGGCTATCGAGCTCGGCGCCGTCGCCGCCAAGCACGCGCTCGAGCGCTCGAGGATCCCCGCAGGCGAGGTGGGCCACAGCGTGTTCGGGAACGCGCTGCAGACTTCGGCCGACGCGATCTACTGCGCCCGCCACATCGCGCTCAAGGCGGGCCTGCCGATTGAGGTGCCTGCCCTGACGGTGAACCGGCTCTGCGGCTCGGGGTTCGAGGCGATCACGCAGGGCGCCCAGCTCATCCTCCTGGGCGAGGCGCAGGCGGTGCTGGCGGGCGGGACCGAGTCGATGAGTCAGGCCCCCCACGTGGTGCGCGGCGCGCGCTGGGGCATCCGCCTCGGCCCCGCTGCCCCGCTCGAGGACTCGCTGTGGGAAGCGCTGAAGGACCCCGAGTGCGGCCTCTCGATGGCCGAGACCGCGGAACGGCTGGCCGAGCGCTATCATCTCGCCCGCCGCGAAGTGGACGAAGTGGCGCTCGCCTCGCAGCAGCGCGCCACGCAGGCGTGGGACGCCTGCGTGTTTCAGGACGAAGTGATCCCGGTGCCGGTGAAGGGGAAGAAGGGCGAGGTCAGCGAGTTCCGCGCCGACGAGCACCTGCGGCCGAGCACGACGCTGGACGGGCTGCTCGCCCTCAAGCCCTACTTCAAGAAGGACGGGCTGGTCACCGCGGGGAACGCGTCGGGCATCGTGGACGGTGCCGCCGCCACCGTGGTCGCGAGCGCGGTGTTCGCGCAGCGTCACGGCCTGAAGCCGTTGGGCCGCCTGGTGGCATGGGCGGTGGTGGGCGTCGAGCCCAGCGTGATGGGCATCGGGCCGGCGCCGGCCGCGCGCAAAGCCCTCGCCAAGGCCGGGATGACGCTCGCGCAGATGGACCTGGTTGAGATCAACGAGGCCTTCGCCCCGCAATACCTGGCCGTCGAGAAGGAGTTGGGACTCGACCGCAGCAAGACCAACGTGCATGGCGGCGCCATCGCGATCGGACATCCCCTCGCGGCGAGCGGCACCCGCATCACCGTCCACCTGCTCCACGCGCTGCGCCAGCGGAAGCAGCGGTTCGGGCTCGGCGCCGCCTGCATCGGCGGCGGCCAGGGCGCGGCCGTGATCGTGGAAGCGTACCCGGGCTAGGAGACTCCACCCATGGGCGAACTGATGGTCCCCGCACTCGGCGCCGTCGTCTTCTATTTGTTTTCGGGACTGCGCGTGCTGCGCGAGTACGAGCGCGCCGTGTACTTCTTCCTCGGCCGCTCGTGGGGCGCCAAGGGTCCAGGTCTGATCTTTCTCCCGCCCTTCTTCGCCAAGATGCAGAAGGTCTCGCTCCGGGTGGTGGCGCTGGACATCCCCCCGCAGGACGTCATCACGCGCGACAACATCTCCATCAAGGTCAACGCCGTGCTCTACATGCGGGTCCAGGACGCCGTGAAGGCGGTGATCGGCGTCGAGAATTACCTGTACGCCACGAGCCAGCTCGCCCAGACGACGCTTCGCTCCGTACTCGGCGAGACCGAGCTCGACGAGCTGCTGATGAACCGGGAGAAGATCAACGACATCCTGAAGAACATCATCGACAAGCGCACCGAGGGCTGGGGCGTCGAGGTCTCCGCCGTGGAGGTGAAGGACGTGGATCTGCCGCCGGAGATGAAGCGGGCGATTGCCCGCCAGGCGGAAGCCGAGCGCGAGCGCCGGGCGAAGGTGATCAACGCGGAAGGCGAGCTGCAGGCGTCCGAAAAGCTCGCGCAGGCCGCGGCCGTCATCGGCAGCCAGCCAGCCGCGATCCAGCTCCGCTACCTCCAGACGGTCACCGAGATTGCGTCCGAGAACAACTCGACCACGATCTTCCCGATCCCGCTCGACCTCTTCAAGGCATTCTTCGACGCCGTCGGCAGGAAGGCGGAGGTGCCGCCGCCCGCGCTGCCGCAGACGACGGCCGGGGAAGCACTGCCGCCCGCCCGGAGCGATGTGAAGGCCAAGGCGTAGCGTGGCGAACGAACGGGACCTGATCAATCGCGAAGCGCTCGAGCGGATCGTCAAGCGCGCGGCCGAGCTGCAGGCGCAGGAACGCGACATCGGCGACGGGCTGACGCGCGACGAGCTGATCGCGTTGGGGAAGGATGTCGGCATCCCGGCGCGCTACCTCCAGCAAGCCCTGATCGACGAGGAATCCCGGCCGGGCGGTGAGACGTCCGGCCTGGCCGGGTGGCTCGCGGGACCCGCCACGCTCGGGGCGGCGCGCGTGGTGGCGGGAGACCGTCAAGGTGTCGAGCGCGCCATTGCCACGACGCTCGATCAGGAGGAGCTGCTCCAGGTGAAGCGACGCCACGCCGACCGCACCACTTGGGAGGCGAGGACCGGAGCGTTCGCATCGCTCCAGCGGGCGTTCGGCGCCGGCGGCAAGACGTTCGCCCTCGCCCGGGCGAGCGAAGTCATGGTGCAGGTGACGCCGCTCGAATCCGGATTCTGTCACGTGAGACTCCAGGCCGACATCTCGAACCTGCGGCGGCAGCGGCTCGCGGGCGCCGCCACCCTGTTCGGGTTCGGGGCCATCGCGACGGCACTCGCCCCCGTGCTCGGCGTGCTCGCTCCCTGGGTCCTGCTCCCGGTCGCGGGCGGCGCGATCGCCGCGGTGGCGTATGCGCGCACCCAGCAGCGCGAGGGCGCGCGGGTGCACGTCGGGCTCGAGCAGCTGCTCGACCGCCTCGAACACGGGCAGACCCGCCTGGAGCAGGCGAGCGGGGAGTCGGGCCTCACCGCGCTTGGTCGGCTGGCGGATGAGATCCGGGGCTTCCTTGCCCCCGGGGCATCACCCCGGGGTCAGCGGAGGGGTTAGCACCGTGGCCGACATCCGCCGAGTAGGAGTCCTGGGCTGCGGGCTCATGGGAAGCGGCATCGCACAGGTCGCGGCCACCGCGGGTTACGACACCCTGGTACGGGACGTAGGTCCCGATATCTGGACCCGCGCGCGCGCCGGTATCGAGAAGTCGCTCGCCAAACTCGTTGAGAAGCAGAAGGTCTCGGGCGCCGATCGGGATGGCGCCCTGAAGCGGCTCGCGTTCACCACCGCCACAGCCGATCTCAAGGGCTGCGATATCATCATCGAAGCGGTCACCGAGAACCTCGAGGTCAAGAACGCGCTGTGGAAGGAGCTGGACCCGTTGTGCGGGCCAGCCGCGATCTTCGCGTCCAACACCTCGAGCCTCACGATCGCGGCGATGGCCGCCGTGACCAAGCGTCCCGACCGTTTTGTCGGGCTGCATTTCTTCAATCCGGTGCCCCTGATGCCGCTCGTGGAGGTGGTCCGCGCGGTCACTACGTCGCAGGCGACGTTCGATCGGGTGTTCGCCTTCGCGCGCTCGCTCGGCAAGGAGGCCGTCGCGGCCAAGGACACGCCCGGGTTCATCGTGAATCTGCTGCTCGTGCCCTACCTCCTCGACGCCATTCGCGCGGTCGAGCGCGGCGTAGCGAGCGTGGCGGACGTGGACAAGGCGATGCAGCTCGGCTGCGCGCATCCGATGGGCCCGCTTACCCTGCTCGATTTTGTGGGGCTCGACACGACCGCCAGTATCGCGGAAATCATGTTCGACGAGTACCGCGAAACGCGTTACGCGCCGCCGCCGCTGCTGCGCCGCATGGTCCTGGCCGGCATGACCGGGCGAAAGAGCGGCCGCGGGTTCTACGATTATTCCGTCGAGCCTCCGACACCGTCCAACCTCGGCCTCTAACCAGGGAGCGGCTTTCGTGTACCTGTTCGGCTATGACTGGCCCAGCCTCCATGCGGCCCTGAACGACTTCCCGGCTGCGTTGCTGTTCGTCACCGTTCTGTTCGACCTGGCGGCGTGGAAGACGAAACGCGCGTCGCTCGACGCGGCCGCGCTCTGGACGCTCTGGGCCGGTGTCGTTGGGGGATGGGCGGCCGCGGTTGCCGGCCTGCAAGCGGAGGACGTCATCGAACACGGAGAAGGGATTCACCGGCTGATGGAGCAGCACGAGACGCAGGCGCTCGTCACGATGAGCGTGTTCACAGTCGTGCTGGTCTACAAGCTGTGGCGCCGGAGCAACCTCCGGCCGGTCGAGCAGATCGCGCTGCGCGCGTTGAGCGTATTCGGGTTCATCGGGATTCTCTGGACCGGGATGATCGGGGGCGACCTGGCGTTCGAGCACGCGGCGGGCGTGCCCAGCGCCACCCTCGACCTCGAGATCAAGGAGCGAGCACAGAGTCACCACCACCATCATGGCGACGCGGCGGACTCGGCAGACCACGATGGCGACCATCACGATGGCGACCATCACGACGGCGACCATCACGACGGCGACCATCACGACGACGAGGACCACGCGCACTAATGCGAACGCGGAACGCGCATTCCCTCGTTCTTCTCCTTGTCGCCTGCACGCCAATCTCCACCCGCCCCGACTTCCACCCGTTTCCCCAAGCGGAGACCGTCCTGCTCGTCACTCGCCCCCAGTCCGTCGTTCCCTACCTGCAAACGCTTCTGGCCGCCGAGAGCCTCGGCGTGAGGCGGGCGAACGCCCGGGACGGATACCTCGAGGCCCACTGGTACGACGCGGGGACCCACCAGTCGACCCGCTCCGACGATGGCGTCACGGATCTCCCGAACACGGTCAAGATTCGCTGCTGGGCGGACCCCTACGTCCCCGGTGAGACCATGGTGACCGTCGAGGTGGTGTACCGGCCGCGCTACGACCCGTCACGCCTCGAGCGTGAGCTGGAAGTGCCAGTGCCCGCCGACCACGCGGGGGCGAAGTTGGCCGACAGGCTGGTTGCGAAGCTGAAGGAGAAGTTCGGGACGCCGTAGCGGCCGGCGTGACGTCACGCCCCCGCGAGGGAGCGCACCCAGCGGTCCATCACGTCGAGATCGATGACGGCGTCGCGGCAGGGCCCATTCGGGAGCTGCATCGTGAGCCCGAGGACGGGCAGCTTCCCGGCGACGTCGCGCAGTCCGGTCATCATGTCGCGTTCGCACGCAACCGCCACCACCGCGCGCGGCCGCCGTTCCCTGATCACACGCCTGGCCAGCTGTCCCCGGGTCGCGACGAACACGGGCACGTCGTAGCGGCCGGCGATGGCGAGCACCCCGTCCAACGTCTCCTTCGAGAGGCAGCGGGGGATCAGGACCAGCAGCTCCCCTTTGCTCACGCGCCGCCCGCGCCGCTCCGCCAGTGTGTTGTAGACGTCGATCGCGGCGTGCTCCACCCAGTCGCGCCGCCCGAACAGCCGCGCCACCCGGGACACGGCGTTCATGACCTGCAGGTAGGGCCCACGCTCGAGCAAGCGCTCCGGCAGAAGCGCGGTCCTTCCATAATAGGAGAGCAGGAGCAAAACGAGCCACGCACCAGCCACGCCACCCGCCACGGCGATCCCCCACGCCAAGGCGGTGGGGACGCGTGGTGAGAGGAGCGCGAGGCGCGGCGCCAGGAGATAGAGCACGAAGCGCAGCAGGCCGAGCAGCAGCACGATGGTCAATGCCGCGTAGCGGAAGAACAGAGCCGGGGGCGCCGAGAAGTCGCCACCGCGCGGCAGCGGCTGGCCGTCCCACTCGTCCCACTCATGACCGAGACGCCGATCGGTCTCGATGCGAATCAACTGAGTGCGGGAGGCTTCGACGGCCATAGCGGGTCAAGCATCACCCGGCGCTCGGGCGGTGTCAAGGCGATTGGTGCGTCCCGCGTCGAGCGTGATAGGTTTCGCCGTGCACACCGATCCTCGCATCCTGGCCGCGTACTCCGAAGGCGGCGGCATCTACCGCATCCTCCCGTCCGCCGTGGCAACACCTGGGGGCGTCGAGGAGCTGCAGACGCTGGTGCGTTGGGCGGGCGACACAAGCACGCCGCTCGTTCCGCGCGGCGCGGGGAGCGGGATGGCGGGCGGGAGCGTGGGACGAGGCGTGGTCGTGGACATGAGCCCGGGCTTCACATGGCTCGCGCCGGACTGGCGCGGGCGTCTTGTGTGGGTCGGTGCATCGGTGACAATGGCCGAGGTGAACCAGGCCGCGCGTCCGTTCGGCCTGCGTGTTCCTCCCGACCCGTCGTCGAGCGCGTTCGCGACGTCGGGGGGCATGGTCGCGACGAACGCGGCCGGGCCCCGCTCGGTCCGCTGCGGCAGCGTGCGCAACTGGATCCAGGGCATCGAGATCGTCCGCACGGACGGCGCCCTGCGGCGCGTCGAGCGGGGAGTGTCCGGCACGGCTCCCTGGCAGCTGGACCCAGCGGGCCAGGAGCTCGTGCGGCAGCGGTTTCCCCGCACCCGCAAAGCGTCGAGTGGGTACGCGCTCGACCGCTACGCCGAAACGGCGGACGAGCTGGATCTGCTGATCGGATCAGAAGGAACCCTGGCGTTCGTGACGGCGGTGGCCTGGCGGCTCGAGCCCATCCCGCCCGACGTGGGTGGCGCGGCGTTCGGCTTTGCGAGCCTCGAGGCGCTCGCCGAAGCCGTTCCGTACCTCGTTGCGCTCACCCCGTCCGCCGTGGAGCTCCTCGATGCCACGTTTCTCGGCTTCGTGCGGGCAGCGGGAACCGAGCTGCCGCCGGGGCTCGCGGGCCTGCTCCTGGTCGAATTCGAGCGGGACACCGCCGCCGCCGCGCACGGCGTGGTCGGGGACGCCGTGCGGGGCTTGAAGGCGCTGGCGAGCTACGTGGAGACCGCCGTGGACCGCTCGGGGCTCGAGCGGCTGTGGGCGGTGCGCCACCTCGCGAGCCCCATGCTCGCGCGGCTGCCGGAAACGCAGCGCTCGTTGCAGGTGATCGAGGACGGCTGCGTGCCGCTGGAGCAGCTCGGCGCCTACGTCACGGGAATCCGGTCGGCGGCCGAGCGGCATGGCGTACCGGTCGCCATCTTCGGGCATGCCGGCGACGGACACGTGCACGTGAATGCGCTTCCCGATCTCACCCGGCCCGGCTGGCGCGACGCGCTGGCCGCGCTGTTCGCCGAGGTCACGGAGCTGCTGGTGCAGCTGGGCGGCGTGCCGAGCGGCGAGCATGGCGCCGGTCGGCTGCGTGCCGGCGTGCTGGAGCGATTCTACGGCCGCGAGGTCATGGCGCTGTTCGCCGAGGTCAAGCGTGTGTACGACCCGCGCGGAATCCTGAACCCCGGCGTCATCCTTCCCGCGGCCGATTGGTCGCCGCTGGCCGACCTCAAGGTGGGACCGGAGGCAGCGCGGATTCCCGATGACATCGCCGCGCGGCTGCGCGACACCGAGCGCAATGCCGCCTGGGGCAAGCCGAGGCACGACGTCGCCTCACCCCTAACCCCTAACCTCTAGTCCCCAGTCCATGGAAATCTTTCGCGCCCCGCGAGTGACCCTGATTGCCCGGCCTGAGTTCGTCGAGCCCGAGCACCTGCCGGTACAATGGCAGGGTTCCGCCTCAGCAGGAGAACGGCTCGCCGAGTTCGCCGGGCGCATCTGCTACATGAGCCAGCACAACCCGGCCCATCGCTCGACAGCGGAGTACCTCGAGAACATCAAGAAGCAGGGGCACGGCTCGGTGCTCGAGCACGCGGTCTACGTGCTCTTGCTCGAAGGCATCTCGCGGTCCTGCTCGCACGAGCTGGTGCGTCACCGCGCGGGCTTCGGCTACTCGCAGCTCTCCCAGCGGTACGTGGATGAATCGCACGCCGCGTTCGTGATGCCGCCGGCGATCATCGGCGACGCGGGACTTGAGGCCGAATGGGAGCGCGAAGTCGGGGAGGCGCAGGCCGCGTACGTACGCGCCGTGGAGGCCCTGGGCGAGCGGTACGCGTGGGTGGCGGACAAGGTGCATCGCCGCAAGTTGGCGCGGGAGGCGGCCCGGAGCGTCCTCCCCAACGCGACCGAAGTGAAGATCGTGGTCTCGGCGAATGCGCGCGCGTGGCGCACGATGCTCGAGCTGCGGTGCGGCGAGGGCGCCGAGCTCGAGATCCGGCGGATGGCGCTCGCCTGCCTCGCGGTCCTGCAGCGCGAGGCCGGCGCGTTGTTCTCCGACTTCGAGACGTACGTCGCCGACGACCGACAACAGGCCGCGCGCGTCGCGTACCACAAGGTGTGACGCCGAAAAAAATCGTCCGCGTCCCTATTGCGCATCGGTTCCGTTTCTCATATTGTGTTACTCGACAACGGTTTCACTCGCGCCCAGACCGCGACTCGCGCGGCCTTTTTTGTAGGAGGTCACCCGAGACCACATGCAAATCGGTCTCGCGTACAATCAGAAGCCGGACCCGAGCGCCGCCGACGAGCCCCCGAATACCAGCGACGCGTTCGCGGAGTGGGACGACCCGGCCACCATCGACGCCGTCGCGCACGCTCTCTCGCGCTTCGGCAAGGTCGTCCGCCTCGAGGCCGACGCGTCGTTCCCGCACAAGCTCGCGCTCGTCCGTCCCGACATCGTGTTCAACATGGCCGAGGGCCTGGAGGGCGAGACCCGCGAGTCGCTCGTCCCTGCCATCTGCGAGTTCCTGGACATCCGCTACACCGGCAGCAGCCCGCTGACCCTCGCGCTCTCCCTGCACAAGGCGCGCGCGAAGGAGCTGCTCTCGTATCGTGGCGTGCCCACCGCGCCGTTCGCGTGCGTGTCGCAGCTCGCCGAGCTCGACCGGATCGCGCTGCCGTACCCGCTGTTCGTGAAGCCGGTGGCCGAGGGGTCGAGCAAGGGCGTTTTCGCGGACAACCTGTGCGCCACCCGCGCCGAGCTCGAGGAGCGCACCCAACACCTTCTCGAGCGTTACGCCCAGCCCGTCCTGATCGAGACCTACTTGCCCGGCCCCGAATTCACGGTGGCGATCCTCGGGAACGGGCTCGCGGCGGCGTGCCTGCCGATCATCGGCTTCGACTTCTCCACGCTCCCCGCCGGGGCGCGGCCGGTCTACGGGTACGAGGCCAAGTGGATCTGGGACACGCCCGAGCACCCGCTCGCGATCTTCCAGTGCCCCGCGCCGATCGCGCCCGAGCTGTACCGCGAAATCGAGCGCACCGCGCTCGACGCCTACAACGTGCTCGGGTGCCGGGACTGGTGCCGCGTGGATGTGCGTATCGACCGCTTCGGCGTTCCGAACATCGTCGAGCTCAACCCCCTGCCGGGCATCATCCCCGATCCGGCGATGAATTCCTGCTTCCCCAAAGCCGCCCGCGCCGCCGGGATCTCCTATGACGAGCTGGTCCAGGAAGTGGTCCAGGTCGCCTGGCGCCGCATCACGGGCCGGAATATCTCGGAGGCACTCGAGGCCCCACGGGCCGGGTCCCGTCCGACCCCCGCGGCGGCTTCTGCATGAAGGTTGTAGTCCTCTACGATCCCGGCGCCGACGACTGGACAGCGGAAGACATTCGGGGCGTGATGAAGGCGGTCAACGAGGTCGGCCGGATCTTCGGCGCCCTCGGCCACCAGGTACGCCGCGTCCCGGTGCGGCACGACATGCGCTGGTTCCAGACCGCGCGCGGCGCGGATCTCGTGTTCAATCTGTGCGAAGGCATCTTCGGCCGGAGCGAGTGGGAAGAGCACGTGGTCGCGACGCTCGAGCTGGCCGGCGTACCGGTCACGGGCGCTGGCGTCTGGACGCTCGCCGTGTGCCGCCGCAAAGCCATGGCGAACACCCTGCTCGCGCAGGCAGGCCTCCCTATTCCCCGCTGGACGCTCGCCCAGGGCCGGATCGCCGAGGATTTCCCTCTCCCCGCGATCGTGAAGCCGGCGGCCGAGGACGCGAGCGCCGGCCTCGACCCGGGCTCCGTGGTCACCGATCGCCGTGCGTTGCGCGCGCGGGTGGCCGCCATGACGGAGCGGTTCGACGAGGTACTGGTGCAGGAATACATCGCCGGCCGCGAGTTCAACGTGGGGTTCGTCGGCGACCGCGTGCTTCCGGTCGCCGAGATCGACTTCACGGGGATGCCGCCCGGCACCTGGCCGATCCTGACCTACGCGGCCAAATGGGACACGGGGTCGCCCGAGGACCTGGGGAGTGTGCCCGTCTGCCCCGCCGGAGTATCGCACAAGCTCGCCGAGCGACTGGCGCGGACCGCCGAGGCGGCGTGGCGCGCAGTCCAGGGGAAAGGGTACGGGCGGGTCGACCTGCGGGTGGATGGACAGGGCCGGCCCTGGGTGCTCGAAGTCAACCCGAACCCGGATTTGAACGACGACGCGGGGCTCTCGCGCATGGCGCGCGCCGCCGGTTGGGACTACCCGGAACTGGTGCGCCGGATCGCCGAGGTCGCACTCGGCGAGGCACAGGGCACGAGCGCGGCGCGTGAGCTCCTCGCTCCGACCCGTCGGTCACGCGCAACGCGCACGGCTTAGGGCTCTGACGGCGGCCACCGGCCTGTTCCGGCCGGAGGAGGTCGCAACCGCCGTCGAGCTGCTGGACGAGAGCCTGGGGGGAGACGAGGACTACCGGTTCCTCGGGGCGTACGACGGCGACCAGCTGATCGGATACGCCTGCTGGGGCCGGACGCCGGGGACGAACGGCACGTGCGATCTGTACTGGATCGTCGTGGACCCGGCACGGCAGCGCCGCGGCGTGGGGACGGAGCTCCTGGGCGCCGTGGAGCGCCAGCTCGTGGGCGAAGGTTGCCGGCTGATTGTGGTCGAGACATCGTCGCGCGCCGACTACGCGCCCACGCGCGCGTTCTATGAGCGGCGCGGCTACGCCCGGACGGCGACGATCCCGGCGTACTACGAACCAGGCGACGACCTGGTCGTCTATCTCAAGGACCTGGCGCATGGAGTCCTGGCAGGAACTGCTTCGTAAGAAGAGCCTGGCATCCCTGGAGGCGCTCGCGGCGCGATTCGGCGCCGAGCACCTGCCGGAGCTGGAGCGGCTGCGCGCCGCGGCGGAGAACTTCGAGTTCCGGATCTCCCCCGCGATGGTGGACCTCATCAAGTCCCCGGGCGACCCGTTCTGGCGGCAGTACGTGCCCGACTTGCAGGAGCTGGAGGTGCACGACGGCCTGGTCGACTCGCTGGCCGAGGACTCGCACTCTCCGGTCCCCAACATCACGCACCGTTATCCCGATCGAGCGTTGTTCCTGGTTTCCCCGGTGTGCGCGTCGTATTGTCGTTTCTGTACGCGCCGCCGGAAGGTAGGTGATCCGGCGAAAATCCCGATGTCACAGTTGGAGTCGGGATTCCGCTATCTCGAGCAGCACACCGAGATCCGCGATGTCATTCTGTCGGGCGGAGACCCGTTGCTGCTCTCCGACCGCCGCATCGACGAGATCCTACGGCGCCTGCGGGCTATCCCGCACCTCGAGATACTGCGGATAGGGAGCCGAATTCCCTGCCATCTTCCCGAGCGGATCACACAACAGCTGTGTGCGATTCTCAAGAAATACCATCCGCTCTTCATCAACACTCACTTCAACCACCCCGACGAGCTGACACCTGCTGCCGTGAAGGCGCTCGGCATGCTCGCCGACGCCGGCGTTCCGTTGGGGTGCCAAACAGTGCTGTTGAAGGGCGTCAATGACGATCCGGACGTCATGAAGGCCTTGATGCAACGGCTGCTCGCCGCGCGCGTTCGGCCGTACTACATCTACATGTGTGACCAAGTCGCTGGTGCGGAGCATTTCCGCACGAGCGTCGAGAAGGGACTCGAAATCGTCAAAGCGTTACGGGGTTGGACATCGGGTCTCGCCGTGCCCCACTTCGTGATCGATGCGCCGGGAGGCGGGGGAAAGATCCCGCTCCTCCCGGAGTACGTCGTCAAGCTCACCGATCGCGAGGTCGTGCTGCGGAACTACGCCGGGAAGGTCTACCGGTACAAGCAGCCGAAGAAGGAGCGGGCGCGGCCTCCCGAGCTTGAGCCGGTGTTGGTCGGCTAAGCAGACCGAGCGGAGCAATACGGGCGGGCCGGGGCGCAAGCGGGCGCTCCGGCCCGCCGCACGTTTACGCGCCCTGAAGGGCGCGCTCGGCCCATTGTGCGTCCTTACAGGACGCACCCACCGCCGAGCCCGGGCTTCAGCCCGGGTGGACCCCATCGCACACGAGCGCCCGCATTCTCAGGCGCTAAGATTGACCCATCATGCGCGCCATGCTGCTCGATGCCCCGCAGCGCCCCCTGCGCCCCGCCGAACGGCCCCTCCCTACCCCCGGGCCCGGCCAGCTGCTCCTCGCCGTCAAGGCCTGCGGCGTCTGCCGGACGGATCTCCACGTCGCCGACGGCGAGCTCCCCGACCCTAGGCTCCCGCTCGTGCTGGGCCACGAGATCGTAGGCACCGTCGTCGAAGTCGGGGCCGGTCCCGCCGCCGGGACGTTCACGCCCGGCGCGCGCGTCGGCGTGCCGTGGCTCGGGTGGACCTGCGGCACCTGTGCCTACTGCCGGTCCGACCGCGAGAACCTGTGCGACCGCGCGCGATTCACGGGCTACCAGCTCGACGGCGGCTACGCCGAGTACTGCGTCGCGGATGCGCGCTTCGCGTTCCCCATCCCACCGTCTTACGACGACCCGCACGCCGCCCCGCTGCTTTGCGCCGGGCTGATCGGACACCGCGCGCTCGTCGCCGCAGGCGACGCGGAGCGCCTCGGCATCTATGGCTTCGGGGCAGCCGCGCACATCGTCGCCCAGGTCGCCCGGCACGAGGGGCGGCGCGTCTTTGCGTTCACCCGCCCGGGTGACACGGCAGCCCAACGGTTCGCCACAGACCTCGGCGCCGAATGGGCCGGCCCTTCCGACACGTCGCCGCCCGAGCCCCTCGATGCCGCGCTCCTCTTCGCACCGGTCGGGGCGCTCGTCCCATCGGCGCTTCGCGCCGTGGCCAAGGGGGGCACCGTCGTCTGCGCCGGGATTCACATGAGCGACATTCCCTCGTTTCCCTACGATCTCCTGTGGGGTGAACGAATCGTGCGTTCGGTGGCGAACCTGACCCGCCGCGACGGGCGCGATTTTTTGGCGCTCGCTCCCAGGATTCCCATCCGCACCGAGATCGAGCCGTTCCCTCTGGAGCGCGCCAACGAGGCGCTCGCCCGCCTGCGCGCCGGAGCGGTGCGCGGAGCCCCGGTGCTGGTCGTGGGGTCGGAGCCGCCATGAAGACGTTCGACGCCGTGGTCGTGGGAAGTGGACCCGCGGGCTCGGCCGCCGCCCTGGCCCTGGTGCGCCACGGCGCGAAGGTCGCCCTGGTCGAGCGGGAGCCACTGCCGCGCTACAAGACGTGCGGCGGGGGCGTCGTCCCGCGCGCGGCGCGGTTCGCCGGGACGGATCTCGCACCGGTTGCCGAGCGCGCCTTCAACCGCGCAGCATTCCACCTCCACGATATCCACCGCGCGTTCACCTTCTCGCATCACCGCTCCGCGCTCACGATGACGATGCGGGACCGGCTCGACCTGCTATTCGTCGAGGCGGCGGCGCGTGCCGGCGTCGAGCTCATGGCCCCCTGCCGGGTGCGCGGGGTCGTGACGGCGGACGGCGGCGTGCGGCTCGAGACGGACCATGGGGTGTTGAGCGCCGGTTTCCTGGTCGCGGCCGACGGCGCGCTGGGCGAGGTGGCGCGCCTCGCCGGCTGGCCCGACGACCGCCGGCCGATACCCGCGCTCGAGTACGAGGTCACCGTGGACGATGCCACCATGGACCGCCTCGTGGGCGAGCCCCGCTTCGACATCGGCACGGTGCCCGCCGGGTACGCGTGGGTCTTCCCCAAGGCGGCTCACCTGTCCGTCGGCGTGCTCAGCATGCGACGCGGCGCGCGAGACCTCCACGAGCACCTCGACCGCTACCTGCGCCTGGTGGGAATCGACCGGGCCCGGGAAGTGAAGCGGCACGGCTTCGTGATCCCCGTCCGGCCTCGGACGGGTGCGCTGCTGCGTCGACGGGTCGCGGTGGTCGGGGATGCGGCGGGGTTCGCCGATCCCGTGACGGCGGAGGGGATCAGCTTCGCGATTCGGAGCGGGCAGCTCGCCGGCGAGGCGATTGCGCTGGCGCAAGGAAACGAGACGGACGCGCGGGAGAGATACCACGCGGCGCTACGAGCCGAGATCGTGCCCGAGCTCCGCGCGGCCCGCGTGCTCGCCCGGCTGCTGTACGATTATCCCGCCGTGCGCCGCTGGTTGTTCGTGCGCTACGGCCAGCGGCTGATTGACGGCTTTGCCACCGGATTCCTCGGCGGCGAGGGATTCCGGCATCTGCCGAGGCGCGTCCTGCGCCGGCTCGCGCGCCGGCGCTAGGACGCCTTCGCCTCCTCCAGCTCCTTCTTCCGCATCTCCGCCACCTTGTGGGCGGCCTCGGTCGGGACTTCCTGATACAGGTGGAATTTCTGCCGATACGTGCCGCGGCCGTGCGTGATCGAGTGAAGCGTCGTCGCGTAGCGGTCCAGCTCGGCCTCGGGCACGAGCGCCTTGACCTTCACCTGCTTGCCGTCGGGCTCGGTGCCGAGAATGTGTCCCCGCCGCGACGAGAGATCGCCCATGACGGCGCCCTGGTACTCGTCCGGCGTCCACACCTCGAGCTCGAGGATGGGCTCGAGCAAGGTCGGCCGCGCGCCCGGACTCACGTTTCGGAAGGCGAGAATGCCCGCCATCTTGAACGACATCTCGTTCGAGTCGACGTCGTGATAGGAGCCGTCGTACAGCTCCACCTTGAAGTCCACCACGGGATAGCCCGCGATGGGCCCGCGCGCCGCCGCTTCCTGCACACCCCGCTCGACCGCCGGGATGTACTGCCGCGGGATGACGCCGCCCACGATCTCATCGACGAACTGGATGCCCGACCCCCGCGGCAGCGGCGCGATGCGAATCCAGCAGTCGCCGTACTGGCCCCGGCCGCCGGTCTGCTTCTTGTGCTTCCCCTGCCCTTCGGATTTCCCCTTGAAGGTCTCGCGGTAGGCGATCTTGGGCTTGGTGATGATCGCATGCACGCCGAACTTACGCGCCAGCCGGCCCACGATGATCTCGAGGTGGCGCTCGCCTAGCCCGCGGATCAGGGTCTGCCCGAGCTCGGCATTGAACTCATGCCGGAAGGTCGGGTCTTCTTCGTGCAGCTTGTGCAGCCCGTTCGAGAGCTTGTCTTCCTCGCCGCGCTGCTTCACCTCGATCGCCTCGGTGATCACGGGCTCAGGGAAGGGGATCTTGGGCAGGACGATGCTCGTGTCCTTGGAGCAGAGCGTGTCGTTGGTGTGGGTGTCCCGCAATTTGGCGACCACGCCGACGTCGCCCGCGTGCAGCTCGGCAACCTCGGTCCGCTCCTTCCCCACCGCCACGCACAGGTGGTTGAGCTTCTCCACGGCGTCGCGCGGGGGGTTGTAGACGTCCTGACCGTTCCGCACCGTGCCGGACGCGATCCGGAACACGCTCACGTCTCCGACGTGCGGCTCCGAGATCGTCTTGAACACCTGCGCCGCGAACGGGCCGGCGTCGTCCGCCCGGAGCGTGACGCGCTCGGCGCTTCCCCACTTCTGCGCCTCGACGGGCGGGCGCTCGTTCGGAGCCGGGCACAGCTCGACGATCTTCGACAACAGGGCCCGCGTGCCGTACGTGAGCTCGGCGGCGCCGCAGAACAGCGGATACAGCTCCCCGCGCGCCATGCCCGCCTTCATCGCCGCGATCGCCTCGTCGCGCCCGATCGCTTCGCCGCCCAGGTAGCGCTCGAGCAGCGCATCATCGGTCTCGGCGATCCGCTCGATCAGCTCTTTCGAGTAGCGCTCGAACCGATCGTGAAGCTCCGGCGGAACGTCGACCTCGTCATACTCGCCGTTCTTCGTGCCCTTCTTGTACAGGTGGCATTTCTCGGAAAAGAGGTTGATGATGCCCCGGAAGTCCGCGCCCTCGCCGACGGGGACTTCGACGGGGATCACCGTGGGCGTCAGCGTCGCCTTGATCTGGCCGTACACCCGCTCGAAGTTCGCGTGCTCCTTGTCCATCAGGGACACGAAGAACATCCGCGGGATCCCGTGCTTCTCCGAGTAGTCCCACACCTTCTCGGTCCCGACCTCGACGCCGCCCGTCGCCGACACCACGATCACTCCGGCATCGGCGCCGTAGACCCCCGCCAGCGTGTCGCCCGTGAAATCGAGGTAGCCGGGCGTGTCGATGAGGTTGATCTTCGTGTCCATCCACTCGGCCACGGCGAGCGCCAGGTTGATGGAGTATTTCCGCTCGATTTCGTCGGGAGTGTAGTCGGTGAGGGCGGTACCGTCTTTGACTGAGCCGTGCCGTTTGCTGGTGCCGGACACGAATGCGAGGGCATCCACCAGAGAGGTCTTGCCGCTCGCGCCGTGGCCCAGGACAGCCACGTTACGAATCTCCGGGGTCTTATACACGCGCACGCGCGCACGCCTCCGCTAGGGGGGAGGGGAATATGCAGGCCCTCGCCGGGGGGTCGCTAGGCTACCCCCGGCCGCCGTCAGTCGTGGCTCAGCTCGCCCCTGGCGTAGTCGTCGAGGTAGGCCTGGACGAAGAACGCATACCCCTGCTGGAGCGGTTCGCGCAGGGTGTCGGCGTCCTCGTACACCACGTTGCCGTTGACCCGGACGGTGATGCGGAGCCGGTCCCCCACCTGGGGGGCGTCCGCGTCGAGCTCGACGTAGCCGCTCACGCCAGGTGGCACATCGACCGTCCACGAATGGGCGCCCGCGCCCACTTTGGTCCACGACTCGATCGAGCGTCCGTCCGGCTTGCCCCGCTCGCTGAACGTCATGCTGAACCGACCCGGGGTCGACCCGTCGGCGTCAACCTGAACCGTTCCGCCGCCGCCGTCCCATACCTTGGCCGGAATGCCCTCCGACGACTTGACCCCGCCGCCGCCCGAGCCCTTCAGCGACCAGTAGGCGAGGACCACCACCACGCCCACCACTGTGAGCCCGACCCGCTTCATGCCACTCGCCATGGTGCCTCCCGAATTGCACGCCGCACAGAGCAGCTAGGTGGATGAGGGTTCTCCGACGACCTCCGCCGGGCGTCGTACCTTCGCGCGCTCGAGGCCCAGGCTCGCGGCCCACGCCAGGGCCATGACCGCGGCAGCGGTGAGAAACGCCGCCCGCCCACCCGCGGCGTCGTAGCGCTGGCCGATCACCTCCGGGCCCACCATCCGGCCCAGGGCTCCGAGCGCTTGCGCGGCTCCCAGGGTAACCCCTTGTTCGCTGGGCGAGGCGTAGACCGAAACAAGGCCGCTCGCCGCCGGCGAGACGAGACCTTGCGCGCAGGCGAGCGCGACCGTCCACGCGTAGAGTGCCGCCGAGCTGTGTGCGAACGGCACGGCGCCGATCGCGATCGCCACGCCGGCGGTTCCCGCGATCACCAGCGCACGCTCCCCGAACAGCCGCGCCAGACGCCCGAAGAGGTACCCTTGCACCACCGCCCCCGTGATCCCGAAGGCCGTGAAGAACCAGCCCAGCTCGCGCTCGCGCCACCCGAACACGGCGAAGGCGTGCAGTGGCAGGGCCGTGGTGTAGCCCGAAAACGCAAATGGAAAAATCGCCCACACCAGCATCAGTGGTCGGAGGCGCCGGTCGACCAGGCCGTGCCAGATAGCCGCCAGACCGACCCCACGCTCGGTGGCACGATGCTGGGGCTGGAGCGACTCCTCCAGGATGATCCAGGCCGACCAGAAGTTCACAAGCGACAGGCCGGCCGCGACGAGACCCGGAGCGGCGCGCCCCAGGTAGTGGCCCGCCAGGCCGCCGATGGCCGGGCCGAGCACAAACCCGATCCCGAACGCCGCGCCGATCATCCCCATGCCGCGCGAGCGCTCGGCAGGGGTGGAGATGTCGGCGACGTAGGCCTGGGCTGTGCCCAGGTTCCCACCCGCGAACCCGCCGATCACGCGGGATGCGAACAGGACCCAGTACGACCCGGCGAACGCGAACAGTACGTAGCCGGCGGCGTTGAGCAGCATGGTCGCCAACAGGATGGGACGTCGCCCTATGCGATCCGACCACCGCCCCAGTACCGTGTTGGCGAAGAACTGCATGAGCGAGTAGACCCCGAGCAGCGCGCCGAACTCGAAGCCGTGCGCGCCGAACCGCACGGCGTACCCGGGAATGATCGGGATGACGATGCCGAACCCGATGAGGTCGATGAGAACGGTGAGGAAGATGACGCCGAAGCGCCTGCGCGTATCGGGCATAGGGGCTAGAATCTACGTCGGCCCAACGAGGAGCGCCCCGTGGAGGTCCAAGTGTTCGGTGTCCGGAAGAGCGCGGACACCCGCACCGCCCTGCGCTTCTTCGCCGAGCGACGGATCAAGACGCATTTCGTCGATCTCGCCGAGCGCGCCGCGTCACCCGGCGAGCTGCGGCGCTTCGCGCAGAAGTTCGGCGTGAATGCGCTGATCGATCGCGGCTCGAGGCGATTCGAGGACCTGGGACTCGCGACCGCGGCGCTGTCGGAAGAGCGGTGGCTCGAGAAGCTCGGCGTCGAGCCGCTCCTCTTGCGCGTGCCGCTCGTGCGCCATCAGCAGCAGCTCACGATCGGACTCGCTCCGGATGTCTGGAAGACCTGGACTGAGAGGACCACACCATGACCGCCACGGCCATCGCGCGACCCGAAGCGACGGAGTACGCCCCCTACTACGGGACGTACGTCAGCAAAGTCCCAGCCGGGGACCTGCTGCAGCTCCTCGAGCGCCAGCGCGCCGACACGCAGGCGCTGCTCGCCGGTCTATCCGACGAGCGCGCGCTGCATCGCTACGCCCCAGGGAAGTGGAGCATCAAGGAGGTCGTCGGACACATCGCGGATGCCGAGCGGATCTTCTCGTACCGGGCGCTGCGGATCGCGCGGGGCGACGAGACGCCGCTCCCCGGGTTCGACGAGAACGCCTACACCCCCGCCGGGCATTTCGACGCCCGGCCGCTGGCCGAACTTGCGGCCGAGCTCGATGCGGTCCGGCGCGCCACGATCGCGCTGTTCCGGGGACTCGAGGGGGATGCGCTGGTGCGCCGGGGGACAGCGAGCAACCATGGCGTGTCGGTCCGCGCGCTGGCGTACATCATCGCCGGGCACGAGCGGCACCATGTCCAGATCTTGCGCGAGCGCTACCTGCAATAGGCCCGGCTCAGAACCGGTAGCTCAGGCCCCCGTAGACCTGGTTGTTGCCGTCGAAGCCGCCGGTCTCCCGGTTGGCTGACATCACGAAGTACCATGAGCCGGCAACGTCCATGTCCAGGTCGACCCCGATCCAGTTCACCCAGCTGTTGCTCGCCGGATCGGTGAGCGGATTCCACTGCTCGCGCACGCCGCCGTTCAGCTCGAGATGCAGCCGACTCCCCGGCTCGATCCCAATCGCGACGGACTGCAGCCAGCCGGGTGGCTGGTCGCTCAGGTATCGCGTGGTGCGCGACCGGAAGCGCATGCCGAGAGACGAGAACGGCCCCGCGATGAACGACACCGAGTAGGCATCTGCGCGGCCGGCCGGGCCGCCGCGACTCGAGCGCGCGTCAGCCGCGAACAGGAAGCGGCGGTTGACCCGGACGGACCAGCCACCCCAGACGCCCTGCCGATACGCGTCGTCGAAGGCCGTCACGGGATTCACCACATCGCGATAGAGCACGACATTGCGCCGGTTGTCGAATCCCGCGTCCAGTGTCATGCTGCCGGTCAGGCGATACCGCAGCAGCGCGAACGTGCTGGTGGGCGACACGGCGCTGCCCCCTGTCATGCGTTTCCAGGGCCGGTAGTAGTCGAGCTCCTGGGTGAGCAGCATCCAGAAGCGGGGGCTCAGAAAGGAGGTCTGCACGAAGGCGAACTCTCGATTCGCCTGGCCGCTGTCATAGGAGCCGCTGGCGCCCAGCGCGAGCGCCCAGCGGTTCGCCGCGCCGGGGCTGCTGTGTCCTTGAACGTAGGCCCCCGCCTCGAGAATTTGCGTGGAGAATTGGAGCCCGATGGGATCGGGCTGCGCACCACCGAACATCCCCGCGCTCCAGCCCGGCTGGTTCACCTCGGCCAGCACCCCGTCGAACATCCCCACCGACGCCAGATTCGGGGAAATCTGCCGGCCCACCGTGGCGCGGCCGACTGACCCCGGCGCACCGAACGTGAGCGCGGCCTGGTACACCCTGTTCCGCGCGTCGGTGAGGGGAGTCCCATCGGAGAGACTCGAATAGGTCCGTCGCGCCCTGATGTCCACCGCGACCGTGACCGCAGGCTCGCCCAGCGGATGGCCATCGACCCGCAGCGACATGCCCGGTTGCGTAAACCCCCCCACACCAGCCTCGAGCTGGTCCACGCCGAGAAATTCGATGCCGATGCGGCCGCGCAGGCCCGGAGGAGTTGTCCCTCGACGCGCGAGGGCCGTGGCGGGAACGGGCTGCGCGAGTCCCGAGTCTCGCGGCACGACGATGGGCACGAACCGGGCCGAGTCGCCCACGACCAGCGCAGCAGCCGTCGTGACGATGTCGCAGGACGCCTGATGCGACGCGAGGTACGCAACTTTCAGCACCGCCACCGCCGTCCGACCACGCACGATCTCGACGCGCGTCCCTTCGCGCAAACCGTCCAGCCGCCCCGCGTCCAGGTACACGCTCGCGCCGGTGAGGTAGGTGACACGAGCGAACCTCGTTGCTGCAGAATCCTGCGCGCGGACGGGCGCGGCGAACGCCGCGAGCCCGACGAGCCCCGCCGCACCCCGCCAGGCGCGCCTCATACGCTCACCGGTGATGGCATCCGTAGCAATTGGTGCTGTTGTACACGTATCCGCTCACTCCCCGATGGTCTCCGTCGGTCGACGACTGCCGGTGGCACGTGGTGCAGTCGAACTGCGCGTAGTCCGATGTCGAGTGGCATTGCGTGCACGTCTGGACGCCATGATGCGGCACCCGGAACCAGGTGTGATTGAACGTCGCCCCGGACCACCCCGTCGTCGTGTGGCACGTCTCGCACGTCGTCGGGAATCCGGCGCTTGTATGGGCGGGGTTGGTGGTCCCGTTGTAATCCTGCTGGTGGCACGAGACGCACGTCGTGCTCGTGCCGGAGTAGACGCCACTCGCGTGGCACTGCGCGCAGGTGGCCGTGCGATGCGAGCCCGTGAGCGGGAACCCCGTGCCGTCGTGATTGAACGCGGAGCCCGTCCATCCCGTTGTCGAGTGGCAGGTCTGGCACGTCGTCGAGAACCCGGCGGCGGCGTGAGCGGGGTCGGTCGTCCCGTTGTAGTCCTGCTGGTGGCACGACACGCACGCCGCCGTAGCCGTCATGTTCCCACCGGTGTGGCACTGCGCGCACGCGACGGCGCGATGGGCCCCGGTGAGCGGGAACCCCGCGGCATCATGGTTGAATCGCGCGTTGGCCCAGACGGTCGTGGCATGGCACTGGGCGCAATCCTGTGGGAACCCGCCGGCCGCGTGGTCAGGATCTTTGGCCGCCTGGTACTGCGCCTGGTGGCATTCGGCGCACTGCACCGGCGTGCCGACGAACTGCATGTGTCCCTGCGCCGTCGGCACGTGGCAGGCCTCACAGTCGAGAGTAAGGTGCGACCCGCTGAGCGGGAACCGCGTCAGCTGGTGGGCCCGCGCCATACCGGTCCGGTCGATGAAGCTCCGCGGCGTGTGGCAGCGGGAGCAGTCGACCCCGAACTCGCCCTGGTGTACGTCGCGGTGACACGAGGCGCAGTCCCGCGCGGCCCCGTGAAAATCGAGCGAGGCGTGACACGACCGGCAGCTCGCGGTCGCATGCGCGCCGGCCAGAGCGAACCCCTTCTTCCCGTGATCGAACTTCGCACTGATGTGCGCCGGTACCCATCCTGCGGAGCTGTGGCACAGGGCGCACTCCTCGACCAGCTTGCCGTGCGGATTCCGCGTCAGCTGTTGCGCGCCCGCGGAGGCCGAGGTCAGGCACGCAGCCAGGGTGAGGACGAGAAGAGCATTCGGTCTCACAGGCCCCTCCTTACGGTCTTGTCGTGACACGCCTCGCACTTGCCGGACACGGGGCGGTACGTCACCACCGGGTTGCCTCCGGCGGCGATGCTGGACGGGTGGCAGCGGTTGCAAGGCACATGGGCATGAGCGCCCTTGAGCGAAAACGCCGCGTCACGATCGTGATCGAAGCGCGCAGCGGGACGAAACCCTTCGACGCCATGACAGCTCTCGCACGCCCCGCGATCGCGTCGCTGGGCGAACTGGGCGCCGTGCGGGTTGGCGTGACATCCGGCGCACCCGTTCGCGGGCGCGGCAAACTGCAGGCGCGGGAACGACCACCTCACGAGTACCAGCGACGACGTCGCCGCCGGATGCTGCATTTCCTTATGGCAGGCGATGCACGGCACGGCCCGGTGGGCGCCGTCGAGCGGAAGCTTGTAGCGCTGGTGCCCGACGACATCGATGGTCGACGGGCGGAACGTGCGGACCCCGTGGCAGTCGCCACAGCGGGAGAAGCGGTTGCCGTGCGGATCCACGTGACACGCCGCGCACTCCGTTTCTTGCAACGAAAGCGCGACTGCCGCGCGCCCGAGCACCGGGATCCCCGGGAGCGCGGGCAGGCCGACGCGATTTGGTCCGTGGCAGGCGCGACACTCAATCTCCGCGTGCCTCCCCTCCAGGCGCAGCCGCAACGTGGCGTGCGTCGCCACGGTGTACGTGCTCGGCTTCCACCCCTTCACCGTGTGGCACGCACTGCAGGCGCCGCGATCAGGGCGCTGCGCCAGCTGGCCCCCGTGGTCATCGCCATGGCAGTCTCGGCACTGCGTGGCGACCGGCCGCAACCACACGCCGGAAGTCCCGAGCTGAGTGGGCGGCACCGTCGCCGGGTGTTTCACATGGCACGCAGCGCACTTCACCAGCTCGTGCCGGCCTTCGAGCGGATATTTGGCGAGCCGGTGCTGAGCGACCGTAAACGTGGAGGGCTGCCATCCCGTCACCGCGTGGCACGCGGCGCAGTCCACGATTCGACCGGCAAGGGTGGCTGTGCCGGCGTGGTCGTCCTTGTGGCAGTCGGTGCAGCTCGCGAAGCGGGGATTGGACGCCATCTTGCCGGCGGCGAAATCGTGGCACTTCTCGCACGCGACCTCGACGTGCTTGCCGCGCAGCGGATACTTCGTCTTGTCGTGGTCGAATGACGTCCTGTTGATCGTCTTCCAGCTCATCGTCACGTGACACTTGTCGCACGCTGTGCCAAGCCGCCCGTGGTGCGCGTCCTCGTGACAGCCGATGCATTTCCGTTCGAGCCCAACCCACCCGGCGTCGGGAGCCTTGCGGGCGGAAAGCGTCGCAGCCTGGGAGATTCGGTACGCCGTCTTGTGGCACTCGGCGCACTTCACTTTTCGATGGCCGCCGTCGAGCGGCCAGCCGGCCGTGCCGTGGTCGAAGCGCTCCGGACTTCCTCCCGGCCAGCTGATCAGCGCGAAATCGCTGCCGGCATGATCGGGATGGCATTCCGTGCACCGCTGCTCGCGCACCCCGGCGTGAAACCCGCGCCGCTGTTGCACGAGCCAGGCGATCTCCTTGTGGCACTCGAGGCAGCGCGCGGTCATCTGCTCCTTGCGCCCTCCTCCGCCCTCATGGCACTTGACGCATTGGAGCGCCCCCTCGAGCTGCTGGTGAGACTTCGCGAGCGGGCCCGGGGAGATTTGGGCCGCCGCGGGAGAGGCAACGCACAGGAGCGCCCACACCAGGCGGCCACGCGTCACCACAGCCACGTGGCGCCCAGCGCCACGACGACTGCCACGTGGACGAGTACCGCGAGAAGGGCCGCGACCGCGACGGGGCGATGCAGCACGTGCCAGTAGCGGAAGACAGCGTGCGTGGCGTCGAGCATGCGCCCCTGCTGGGCGAGCGCCATCTCCCGGCGCGCGAGGCGCATCGTCGAGGCCAGCATCCGGCGGTCTTCTTTGCGGCGCGCGCGCCCGCTCGCGCGCCACAGCCGCCGCAGCCGCCGCACGGCCCGTCGACGCGCGAGGTCGTCCCCGATCATGCGGCCGAAGGTGCCCAGAATCCCTCGACGGGCTCCGGATCCCTGGCCGGTGGTGAGGGTCGATTCGACAAGGCGCGGGTCGAGCCCGCTCGCCCGCGCGATCTCCTCGAGCAGGGCCTTCCGTTGCGCGGCGATTTCGTCCATGGTCAGCTCTACGCCGGCCTTGCTGCGCGGGATACGCGCGTACACGTAGCGTCCCACGATCCCGCTCGCCCACACGACCATCATCGACCAGAAGCCGAGGCCGATCAGGCCGTCGAAGCGCCACGCGGCGTGGACAGCGACGAGGAGCGGCAGGGCCAGCGCCGCCAGCACGTGCACGTTGAGCCACTTGGCAATCGAACCGGTGAACGCGAGCCAGCGATACTTCTTCCGAAGGGGATAGAGCCAGAGAAAAAGGAATATCGCGATGGCCAGGAGGCCGGCGCTTTGGCCGACATATCCCGCCGGCTTGAGCCACGGGTGCAGCGGGCTGCGTACGCGCCCCGCGATGGACATCGTGTAGTACGGGAAGCCCACGACGCAGATCGCGCCGAGCAAGAGGATGAACAGTATGAGTGTCTTGCGGCCGCGCGGGCGCTCACGCGCCTGCGCGGGGGAACGACCTGACGCGCTGCGCTGGAGCGGTTGGGCGGGGGCGCTCGAGCGCCGCTCCGGCCGAAGGGGGGCCTGGAGGGAGCCGGGGACGGACATGAGAGCCGTGACGTTGCGCCGTCGGACCATGGTAGGCTGTGACTTAGGCTACAGGCACTCGGGCCGCTTTTCTTGCACTATGGTAAGGCCCCCGTCGTCCGTCTGCATGAAGGAGCTGGATGGACACCAACACCTTGATGTACATCGGCTTCGGCGTGGTCATCGCCTACTCGCTCTTCTCACACCTCCGGCGGACCCGGAAGAAGGAGGCCGCCGCCATGGCGGCGGCCGAGCGAGGCAAGCTGTTCACCGACGGCCCGCGCGCGCAGCACCCCCACATCGACGCCAACCACTGCATCGGCTGCGGGGCCTGCGTCGATGTCTGCCCGGAGGGTGATGTGCTCGCAGTCATCGGCGGCAGGGCGGCGATCATCAATGGACACAAGTGCATCGGCCATGGCCTCTGCGCCGAGGCGTGTCCCGTCGGGGCCATCACCATCGTGATGGCCAATCCGAGCGTCAGCGCCGACATGCCCCGGCTCACCCGCGATTTCGAGACGACGGTCCCGAACATGTTCGTCATCGGTGAGCTGGGCGGGCTCGCCTTGATCAAGAACGCCGTGAACCAGGGACGCGAGTGCATCGACACCATCGCCGCACGGCTCGCCAGGTCCGGGCGGCGCCCGGTCTCCGGTGTGCTCGACGTCTGCGTGGTCGGCGCGGGCCCGGGCGGCATCAGCGCGTCGCTCCGCGCCATCGAGCGCAACCTCGCCTACGTTACGCTCGAACAGGACGAGCTGGGCGGCACGGTCGCCAAGTACCCCCGCCAGAAGCTCGTGATGACGAGTCCCGTCGAATTCCCGCTGCACGGCAAGTTCAACAAGCTCCAGATATCGAAGGAAGACCTCCTCAAGTTCTGGGACAAGCTCCGCCATCAGGCGGGGTTCAGGGTCAACGCCAACGAAAAGGTCGAGAACATCCTCCGCGACTCGGACGGCCTCTTCACCGTGGAGACACCCAGGGGCACGTACCGCTCACACGCCGTCGTCCTCGCCCTGGGCCGGCGAGGTACGCCGCGCAAGCTCGGCGTCAAAGGTGAGGAATTGCCGAAGGTGATGTACAGCTTGATCGAGGCCGACGCGTATACGGGCGCGAATATTCTCGTCGTGGGCGGGGGCGATAGTGCGGTTGAGGCCGCGATGGGACTCGCGCACCAGAAGGGCAACCGCGTGACGCTTTCCTACCGCAAGGAAGCGTTCAGCCGCATCAAGGACCGCAACGCCAAGCGCGTCGCCGAGCTGGGGAAAGGTGGGAAGCTCCAGCTGCTGTTCAACTCGCAGCCGCTCGAGATCACGGCCAAGTCGGTGCGGATCGACGTCGCCGGCCAGCGCCGCGACATCCCGAACGACTACACGTGGGTATTCGCCGGGGGGACGCCGCCGAGCGAGTTCCTCTCGAAGATCGGCGTGCAACTCGGTCCGAAGGACCTGACGGCGGAAGCGGCAGCGGAAGGGAAGCGCGCCGCCGTGGCTGCTCGCTAGCGGTAGCCCGCCGCCTGCAGCGAAAACAACTCCGCGTACAGCCCGCCTCGCGCCACGAGCTCCTCGTGCGTCCCCTGATCCTCCAGCTCGCCACCCTGGAGGACGAGAATCCGGTCCGCCATTCGCACCGTCGAGAAACGGTGTGAGATGAGCACGGCCATCCGTCCCCGCGTCAGCTCGGCGAACCGCAGGAACACCTCGTATTCGGCGCGCGCGTCCAGCGCGGCGGTCGGCTCGTCCAGGATCAGTACCTGCGCGTCGCGCATGTACGCGCGCCCCAGCGCCACCTTCTGCCACTCCCCGCCCGACAGGTCCACCCCGCCATCGAAGCGCCGGCCGAGCATCTGGTCGTAGCCGCGCTCGAGCCGCCCCGCGACCGAATCCGCCAGACTGCGGCGCGCCGCCTCGCGCACGCGCGCGTCGTCGTTCAGCGCCTCCACCTGGCTGACTCCGATGTTCTCCTTCAGGACGAAGTCGTACCGAACGAAGTCCTGAAAGATCACGCCGATGTTCGCGCGTAAGCTCTCGAGCTCGTAGTCCCGCAGATCCACGCCGTCGAGCAGAATGCGCCCCTCGTCCGGATCGTACAGGCGGGCCAGCAGTTTCACGAGCGTCGTCTTCCCCGCACCGTTCTCCCCTACCAGCGCGATCCGCTCGCCGGGCTCGAACGTGAACGACAGGTGGCGTACCGCCCAGCGCTCCGAGCCCGGATAGCGAAACCCGACGTCCTGGAACTCGAAGCCCTGGCGGATCGGCGTGGGCACGGGCCGCGCGCCGGCCCGCGTGGTCACCCTCGGCTTCACGTCGAAGAACGTGAACAGGTCCGACAGGTACAGGCTCTGCTCGAACACCTGAGACACAGACAGGAGAATCCGCTGAATCAGGTCGCGGCTCTGCCGGAACGACCCGGCGAGGAACGTGAGGGCGCCGAGCGTGAACCGCCCGAGCACGGTGAGGTAGATCGTAACGGCGTAGGCCCCGTAGTAACCCAGCGTGCCGATCGTCACGAACACCGTCGACACCACGTTGCGCTTGATAGCGAGTCGCTTGTTCGCGGCGTAGAAGTCGTTCGACAGCTTGGCGTAGCGGCCGATCAGGAAGTCCGACAGCCTGAAGAGCTTCACCTCCTTGGCCATCTCATCGGACGCGCCGGCGTACCGCAGGTAGTCGAGCAGCCGGCGCTCCGGCGTCCACTGAAAAAGCAGCGAGTAGCCCAGGGCCGCATAGTGCGTCTCGCCGAGAAATGACGGCAGGACCGCGATGATCAATAGGAGCAGCAGCCACGGCAGCTGGAGGAGCAGCACGCCCGCGAGGGAGACCAGGGTGATGATGTCCTGCGCCGTCGAGAGCAGCAGAGCCACGAGGCCGATGCGCCCGACGGTCTGCCGGCGCGCCCGCTCGAGGTGATCGTATGTCTCGGGATCTTCGTACTGCGCGAGATCGAGCGTGGCGGCATGCTCCATGAGGCGCACGCTGATGCGGTTCGAGAACAGGTCGCCCAGCAGGCTCTCGAGCAGGGACGAGAGACGCGCCAATCCTTCGCCTCCCACCGCGATCCCGAGCTCAAGCGCCACCAGCACGCCCAAATGCCACCAATCGACCTGCTCACCCGCTCCACGGACGCGGGCGGCGGCGATCACGCCGTCGATGATGAGCTTGCCGATCCACAGGACGGCGAGCGGGATGAGCGAGCGCACCGCCCGGAGCGCGAGAATCGCGATGGTGTAGCCGCGATGCGTCTGGAAGACGAGCTTGAGCAATGGCGGGACGTAGCGCAGCGCCTGAAGCCGCTCGCTCCATGTGGGCGCCTTCCCGTCACCAGTCGGCCCTGACAGCAGGCTCTTTGGTTGCGGCATCATGCCGTGCGAGACGAACCGGGGTGGAGTGCTCAGGCCTTAACCTCTCTCGAGAACTGTGCGTCAATATAATCGCATGCAAACGCGCCTCGTTCCGGGATGCCTCGTGGCGATCGTCACCTTTGCGGGCGCTCCGTCGCGCGGAGCCAGCCGTCACGACATCCCGCCATTCACCCCCCGTGACTCCGCCCTGCACGCGCTTGACCGCCTCGCATACGGGCCGCGTCCCGGCGATCTGGACCGCGTCGTCCGCCTTGGAGTCATGCGTTGGATCGACCAGCAGCTCGACCCGGGAACGATCGATGATCGCGCGCTTCGTGAACGCGTGGGACAGCTCGACGTGCTGCGGTACGACCGCGGCGATCTCGCCGGCATCTTCGTCGCCGCGCAGGAGGAGCGCCGCAGTCGCAAGCAGGATACCGCCGCGGCCACGATGGATCCGGCGGGCCGGGCCGGACCGGACGAACGAGCCGCCCGGCGGCTGGCAGGTCAATTCCAAGACCTCGTGGTGGTGCGCGCCGTACTGTCCGAGCGCCAGCTCGCCGAGGTGATGGCCGATTTCTGGGCCAATCATTTCAACGTGTTCCTCGGAAAGGCGGCTGATCGGTTCCTCCTCCCCGACTATATCGAACACGTCATCCGACCGCACGCGCTCGGGCATTTCTCGGATCTGCTGCTCGCCACCGCGCAGAGTCCGGCGATGCTGTTTTACCTCGATAACTGGGAGAGTGTCGCCGCATCGTTCGCCCCGCGGCAGGGGAACGGACGAGCGGGCCAACGGCCGAGACCGCGCGGCATCAACGAGAACTACGCGCGAGAGCTGCTCGAGCTCCACACCCTCGGCGTGGACGGTGGCTACACCCAGCAGGACGTGATCAACGTCGCCCGCATCCTCACCGGCTGGAGCATCGACCGCCCCCGCCAGGGTGGCGACTTCGTATTCCGCGCGCGGGCGCACGACTGGGACGAGAAGGTCGTCATGGGTGTCACCTACCCGGCCGGGCACGGTCAGGATGAAGGCATCCGCCTGCTGCGCTGGCTCGCGGTCCAGCCCGCCACCATCCACCACGTCGGCAGCGAGCTGTGCCAGCTGTTCGTCAACGACGAGCCGCCCGATGGCTGCGTTGACGATGCAACCGCGGCATGGCGGCGCACCGACGGCGACATCCGCGAGGTGGTCCGCGCCATCGTCCATGGACTCGACTTCTGGGCGGCGGCAAACGTGCGCGCCAAGGTCAAGACGCCGCTGCAGTTCGTCGTAAGCGCCCTGCGGGCGCTCGGCGCCGATCCCGATACGACCCCTCGTCTCGCGCGAGTCGTGGCCCGCCTCGGCGAGCCCCTCTACCTGCACGTGGCGCCCGATGGCTATCGTGAGACGCAGGAAGACTGGGTAAATGGCGGCGCGCTGCTGGCGCGCATGACCGTCGCGGTTGCCCTGTCGCGCGGCGATCTCCCCGGCGCGAGCGTGAACCTCGACGCATTGCTGCCCGCCACCCCCGACTATGCACAGTTGGTTGCCGCCGTGGACACCGCGATGTTGGCAGGGACGATGTCGGAGAACACGCGGCGCGTGATCGACGAACAGGTCCGCGATGTCACCGATCCCGTCATGGCGCGTGAGCTCGCGGTAGGGCTCGCGCTCGGCGGTCCGGAATTTCAGCGGCGCTGACGCCGTCGCAGGGGAATTGCACGATGCCCATATCCAGGCGTGTATTCGTGAAGTCCGGTGGAATCGCTCTCGTGAGCCTCGGACTCGACCCACTGTTCCTGGCCCGAGCGGCATGGAGACTCGATCGCCCCGCGCGGCCCACGAGCGGCGATAGTCCCATCCTCGTCTGCCTGTTTCAGCGTGGAGCGGTGGATGGTCTGAGCCTGGTCGTGCCGCACGGGGATTCGCGCTACTACGCGGAGCGCCCCCGGATCGCCGTCCCCGGGTCCGACGTCGTCGACCTCGACGGCTACTTCGGACTCCATCCGCGCCTCGCGCCGTTGAAACCCCTGTGGGACAACAAGAGCCTCGCCGTAGTCCACGCCGTGGGGTCACCCGATCCGACGCGCAGCCATTTCGACGCCCAGGACTACATGGAAACGGGAACGCCCGGTCGCAAGGCGACGAGCGATGGCTGGCTGAATCGCTACTGCCAGCACGCGCGCGAGCATGTCGACACGCCCTTTCGCGCCGTGGCGTTCGGACCCCAGCTGCCTCGCATCCTGGCGGGCTCGGCTCCGAGCCTCGCGCTCGAGAGTCTGCAGGCCTTCGGCGTGCGCGCGGAGGGTGCGGCGCCCGACCGTCTCACCCAGGCGTTCGCGCAGCTCTACGCCGGCACCGCGACCGGGTTGCTCGCGTCTTCCTCCGATCAGGCGTTCGCCGCGGTGCAGGAGCTCCGCGCCGCCGACCCCACGCAGTACGCCCCGGAACACGGCGCCGATTACCCGCGCAGCCCCCTCGGACGCGCGCTGCTCCAAATCGCTCAGCTCATCAAGGCCGGGGTCGGGCTCGAGCTGGCATTCGCCGACGTCACCGGCTGGGACACACACGTCAATCAAGGCGCGAGCGACGGCCAGCTCGCGACGCGAATCGGGGACTTCGCCCAGGCACTGGCGGCGTTTGCCCAGGACCTTGGCGAGAAGCTGCGCGACGTCGTCGTGCTCACCATGTCCGAGTTCGGCCGAACCATCAGGGAAAACGGCACGGGCGGCACTGATCACGGCCACGCCACGGCTATGTTCGCGCTCGGCGGTTCCGTGAATGGCGGCAGAGTGCTGGGCAGGTGGCCCGGGCTCGATCCCGCCTATCGGTTCGAGGGTCGCGATCTGGCGGTCACCACGGATTTTCGCGACCTCTTCGGTGAGATCCTGGCGCGCCATCTCGGCGCGTCGAACCTGTCCGCCGTCTTCCCCAGCTTCACACCCGATCCCTCCCGATTCCCCGGAGTCATCGCCGGCTAGGGACGCCCCACGGCGCGTCGTATATTGGGTCCCATGGAGATGTCGGGGACGCTCGCGGTGGTGACGGGGGCGACCGAAGGCATCGGTCGCGCCATCGCTTTCCGCGTGGGCCAGGCCGGCGCGACCGTGGCCATCTGCGCCCGCACCGAGGCGCGCGTCCGCGAAACCGTCCAGGCCTTGAAGGACGCCGGCGTCGATGCCGTCGGGAAGCGCTGCGACGTCTCGGACCCGGCCGATGTCGACGCCTTCGCGGCGTTCGTGGCCGCCGAGCGCGGGGCTGCGCGGGTGGTGATCAACAATGCCGGCATCGGGCGATTCCGTCCGATCGAGGAGCTGTCGCTCGAGGACTGGGACGCGACCATGGGTGTGAACGTGCGCTCCCTCTTTCTCGTCACCCGCGCGTTCCTCCCGGGTATCAAGCGCGCGGGAGGCGGGACCGTCGTCAACATCGCCTCGCTGGCCGGGCGGAACGGCGTCGAGGGCGGAACGGCATACTGCGCGTCGAAGCACGCGGTGCTCGGTTTCTCCAAGGCGCTCATGCTCGAAGTCCGCAAGCACAATGTCCGCGTCGTGGCCGTTTGCCCCGGCTCGGTAGCCACACCGTTCATGGACAAGCAGGAACGGCTCCGTCCGAACCGCGACCGCGTCCTCACCGCGGATGATGTGGCGCACGCCGTCCTCGCGACCCTCACCATCGGCGAGCGCGCCATGGTGAGTGAGCTCGACCTGCGGCCCACCAACCCGTAACCGGCCCCGTGCTCGACCCCCTCCGCCGGCTCCTGTTCGACGCCAGCTCGGCCAAGGATACGAAGGCCTTCTGGCGCACCGTCGCCCAGGAGATAAGCGAGTGGGCAGGCGGAGCGCGCGCCGAGCTGTTGTACGATGTCCTGAGCGACAGCGGCGTCGTCGTGGCCGGGCCCAACGCGGGCACGAGCGCGAGGATCCGAGTCGAGTCTCGCGACGGAGAAGGCCGGCACGTCACCGCGTCGCTCGAAGGTGCGCCCTCGACATTCCAGATCGCCGATCTGCGCGCGGTGCTCGAAGTGGCCCTGCACCTTGCCGTCATGGTGGGCCGCCGGGTGAGCCTCGAGCGGGAGCGGCGGCTCGGCACCTTCCTGGTCGAGCTCTCCCGCTGGCTTCTGGCGGCACCCGACCGCGAGCTGCTGTTGCGCTACACGCTCCAGAGCCTGATGAGCCTCGTCGAGGCGCAGGGCGCCTACGTGGCCCTGCGGAATCCCGACGGCGACTCGCTGCGCGTGGCCGCCTGCGTCGGTCGCTCCGTCGAGATGCACGGGGTGACGCTGCCGCTCAACGGCAGCACGACCGGCCGCGTGGTCACGACGGGCGAGCCCGTGATCACGCAGGACATCTCCCAGGATCCCGATGCGCACGCCCCGGCATTCCCGTCGGGGACGGCGCGAGCCGCGATGATCGCCCCGCTCCGGACGTCGGCGGGCGTCGTGGGCGCTGTGGGCGTGGTCCGCTACGTCGCGCCGCTCGCTCCCATCGCCGCGTCGCCAGGGGACAAGGAAGAAAAGGAAGAGGTGGCGCCTCCCCCCTTCACCCTCGTCGAGATGCAGTACCTCACCGCCGTGGGAGCGCACATCGCGGGCGGCTTGGAGCTGGCCGAGGCGGTCGCGGGCGTGCGCGCGGCGGCCGAGCAGGCGCGCGCCATGGTGAACGGGAGCCCGCTCCCGCTGGCCCTGGTCGACCGGGGTGGGCGGGTGGAGCAGCTCAACCAGGCAGGATGCCGTCTGTTCGGCATCGGCGTCGAGGCCAAGGGGCTCGGCAAGCACCTCGAGGCGCTTGGCCTCTCGGCCTCCGGCCTGCCGCTGCACGTGGTCCTGGCGCGCGCGCTCGAAGGCGAGCCGTGGCACGGCCGAGTGCTGGTCACTCGCAACGATGGGGAACGGCGTATCTGCGATTGCACCGTGACGGGCCTCGCGGGCGCCGACTCGACGCATCTGCTCGTCGCCCTCTACGACCGCACGGACGAGCTGCGCGCCGAACGGGAGCTCGTGGCGCGTGAGAAGCTCGCCACGGTGGGTGAGATCGCGAGCGGCGTGGCGCACGAGGTCAACAACCCGCTCGCAGCGATCCGCATGGAGGCCGAGCTGCTCGCGCGCGCCAGCACCGATCCGGACGTCACCGCGGCCGCCGCGACCATGACGCGCGAGGTGGACCGCGCCGCGCGCATCGTGCGGAGCTTGCTGCGCCTCGCCCGCCGCGCCGACACTACGCCCACGCGCGTCTATGTGAACGAGCTGGTGCGCGACGTCGCCGAGATCCGCCACCGGGTGCTGCGTTCGGAGAACGTCGAATTCCGCATTGAGATGGATACCGACGCCCCGGCCGTGCTGGGGCTGGGTCAGGAGCTCCAGCAGGTGGTCATCAATCTCGTCACGAACGCCGAGCACGCGATCAAGGGACGCACGCCCGCCGTCATTCAGATCACGACCGCCGCCAAGAACAGCTGGGTGCGACTGGTGGTCGAGGATTCAGGGCCGGGCATCAGCCGCGAGATCCGCCACCGCATCTTCGACCCGTTTTTCACGACCAAGGGCCCCGATGAGGGCACGGGGCTCGGGCTCGCCATCTGTCAGCGCGTGGTGAGCGAGGTAGGAGGGAAGATCTGGCTCGAGGAATCGACGCTGGGCGGCGCGCGCTTCGTCGTCGAGCTTCCTGCGGCGCCGGACAACTTCGAGGAGCCCGGCGTCGCGTGAACCGCGGCTAGGCCCCGAGGATCTGCTTGCGGTAGAACCACAGCGCCGCCGCGCCGTAGATCCCGATCGCTCCGAGCAGCAAGCCGAGCGGCGGGTGCAACGTCAGCTGCCACAGCCCGAACCCCAGGTACGCGCCGCTCAGCACGAACCCCAGGCCCACCACCTCGCGGCGCCCCAGGTAGATCCCGAGTACGTATCCCCAGCTCGCCCCCGTCACGCCGAGGAACGCGAGCGCATGAACGTACTTCGAGGGATCGAGCAGGTTGAGCCCTCCCGCAAAGGCGCAGAACAGCCCGATCACCGTGTAGGTCGCGAGGTGGAGCGTCAGTGGAAGCGGGGCGGTCGTCATTCGATTGGCCATGGGTGGTAACATACACGAGTCACGACAGGCGGCCAGAGACCCGTGCAAGCCACGCGCACCTATCTCCAGCTGACGGAACAACGGGCGTTTCGCGAGGGGTTCGGGGTGTTCCCCCGCCTCGTCGTCGAGCGCGTCCCGCGGCCGACCGCCCAGCTGTATCGCTCCTGTTACCAAACGGTGGGCGAGGCATACCACTGGCGCGACCGCTGGCACTGGACGGATGCCGAGATCGACGCGCACCTCGCCCAGCCCGAGATCACCCTGCACGTCGCGACGGATGACGGCCGCTTCGCCGGATGGTACGAGCTGCGCCGCGTGCCGGACGACGGATCGGTCGAGATCGCCTACTTCGGCCTCGCGCCCGGCGTCATCGGCCGCGGAATGGGCAAGCACCTGCTCTCGTGTGCCGTGCGCGACGCCTGGGCCCTCGGCGCTACCCGCGTCTGGGTGCACACCTGCACGCTCGATCATCCGCACGCGCTGCCCAACTACCGCGCCCGCGGCTTCTCGGCTTATCGGACCGAGACCTACACTATAGATTCTCACGCGTGACCGCCCCCGCACCTGCGTCCGGTTCTACCGCGCGCCGCGTCAAGCGAACCCTCCTCGCCATCCTGGCGATCGTTGTCCTGCTCGTCGGGGGGTACACGTGGGCCGTGCTCAGCTGGACCTATTCGAAGGGTGAGCGCGCCGGCTACGTGCAGAAGTTCTCGAAGAAGGGCTGGATCTGTAAGACGTGGGAGGGAGAGCTCGCGATGGTCAACCTCCCCGGCACGATGTCGGAGAAATTTCTCTTTACGGTGCGCAACGACTCCGTGGCGGCGCTCATCAATCGATCGCTCGGCAAGCGCGTGACCCTCACGTACGGCCAGCACGTAGGCGTGCCGACGAGCTGCTTCGGCGACACGCAGTACTATGTGAGCGATGTTAAAGTTGTAGAATGACCCCGCCTGACAGCTTCGGCGCGAAGCGCGCGCTAACGGCTGCGGGCCGGACGTTCGAGATTTTTCGCCTCGATGCGCTCGAGCGGCGCGGCCTCCCCGTTTCGCGGCTCCCCTACTCGCTCCGGCTCCTCCTCGAGAACCTGTTGCGGCGCGAGGACGGCCGCACCGTGCGTGCGGCGGACGTCGAGCGTCTCGCCCGCTGGGACGCGAAGCAGACTCCCGACGAGGAGATCGCGTTCATGCCCGCCCGGGTCCTCCTCCAGGACTTCACGGGCGTCCCGGCCGTCGTGGACCTCGCCTCGATGCGCGACGCCATGCGCGCGATCGGCGGCGACCCCAAGCGCGTCAATCCGCTGCTGCCGGCCGAGCTCGTCATCGATCACTCGGTGATCGTCGACCAGTTCGGCACACCGGCCGCGTTCCAGGCGAACGCCGACCTCGAGTTCCAGCGCAATCGCGAGCGCTACGCCCTGCTCCGCTGGGCGCAACAGACCTTCCGCGGGTTTCGCGTCGTCCCGCCCGACACCGGGATCGTGCACCAGGTGAACCTCGAGTATCTCGCGCGCGTCGTCTATTCGACCGACGGCCCGAACCCCCAGGCCTATCCCGATACGCTCGTGGGCACCGATTCGCACACGACTATGATCAACGGCCTCGGCGTCCTGGGCTGGGGGGTCGGGGGCATCGAGGCCGAGGCGGCGCTGCTCGGCCAGCCGGTGTCGATGCTGATTCCCGAGGTCGTGGGAGTGCGTCTCACCGGGCGTCTCGGTGAAGGGGCCACGGCCACGGACCTGGTCCTCACCGTCACCCAGCTGCTCCGCAAGCGGGGTGTGGTCGGCAAGTTCGTCGAGTTCTACGGGCCGGGGGTCGCAGCGCTACCTGTCGCCGACCGGGCCACGATCGGCAACATGGCGCCGGAATATGGAGCGACGGTCGGGCTGTTTCCGGTGGACGACGAGACACTCCGTTACCTCGCGTTCACGGGCCGTCCTCGCGAGCAGATCGCGCTGGTGGAGGCCTATATGAAGGAGCAGGGGCTGTTTCACTCCCCCGCTTCCCCCGAGCCCGTCTATTCCGACTCCCTCTCACTCGACCTCGCGAGCGTCGAGCCGAGCCTGGCCGGCCCGCGCCGTCCGCAGGACCGGGTCCCTCTGCGTGAAGCGAAGGAGTCGTTTCTCGCCGCCCTGCCGACCCTCGTGCAACCCACGTCGCCCGTCGGCACGCCAACGAATGGAGGCCGTTGGGAGGCCGAGGGCGGCAACGTTGCCGTGGCCGCGCCGCCCGAGCGGCGGACGCACGTTGACGTCAGGATCGATGGCGTGGACTGCAAGCTGCACCACGGATCGGTGGTGATCGCGGCGATCACGTCCTGCACCAACACGTCGAATCCGTCGGTGATGATGGCGGCCGGGCTCCTCGCGAAAAAGGCGGTCGAGAAGGGGCTCCGCTCGCAGCCCTGGGTGAAGACCAGCCTCGCCCCCGGATCGAAGGTCGTGACCGACTATCTCGACCGAGCGGGCCTCACGCCCCACCTCGAGGCGCTCCGGTTTCACCTGGTGGGCTACGGGTGCACGACCTGCATCGGCAACTCCGGGCCCCTGCCGGAGGCTGTGTCGGTGGCCATCGCCGACGGACAGCTCGTCGCCTGCGCCGTGCTCTCGGGCAACCGCAACTTTGAGGGCCGGGTGCAGCAGGAGGTGCGGGCCAACTATCTGGCGTCGCCGCCGCTCGTCGTCGCCTACGCGCTCGCCGGCCGCATCGACATCGATCTCGGGCGGGAGCCCCTCGGCACCGGCGCCGACGGACGCCCGGTCTACCTGCGCGACCTCTGGCCTTCGCCCGCGGAAGTCGATGCGCTCGTGCAGAGCGCGATTCAGTCCTCGATGTTCCGCAAGGAGTACGGCGAGGTCTTCAAAGGCGACGCCCGCTGGGCGGGCCTCCCCGTCCCCGCGGGCGATCGGTTCCTGTGGGAGCCCGAGTCGACCTACATCCGTCGTGCTCCCTTCTTCGACGGCATGCCTGCGACGCCCAAGCCCGTGACCGACATCCAGGGCGCCCGCGTGCTATGCCTCCTGGGCGACAGCATCACCACCGACCACATCTCGCCCGCGGGTTCGATTCGCAAGACGAGCCCGGCCGGCCAGTATCTCGTGGCGCACGGGGTCGACCCCGTGGACTTCAACTCCTACGGCGCGCGCCGCGGCAACCATGAAGTGATGGTGCGCGGCACGTTCGCCAACGTGCGCCTGAAGAATGCGCTCGCGCCGGGTACCGAGGGACCCGTCACGGTTCACCTGCCTGACGGGGAGCGGATGACGATCTACGACGCCTCGGTGCGCTACCAGCAGGAGGGAACGCCGCTCGTCGTCATCGCGGGGAAGGAGTACGGCGCGGGGTCGTCCCGCGATTGGGCGGCGAAAGGACCACGGTTGCTCGGCGTTCGCGCCGTGATCGCCCAGAGCTACGAGCGCATCCATCGCTCGAACCTCGTGGGGATGGGAATCCTGCCCTTGCAATTCCTGGCCGGCGAGGACGCCGCCTCGCTCAGGCTCACCGGGACCGAGCGCTACGACCTCACGCGTCTCGCGGAGCTCCTCACCGAGGGATTTCCGCACGGCAAAGAGGTCGCGATCCGGGCGACCGGCTCCGACGGCACCGTCGTGACGTTCCGTGCCACCATCCGCATCGACACGCCGCAGGAGCTGCTCTATTACCGCCACGGCGGCATCCTCGAGTACGTGCTGCGCCAGCTCGCCGCCGGGGCGGTCTAGGCCGCGGCAAACCGCTCAGGCCGCAAGCTCGACCTTCTGTCCGTCGGTGGGTACCTCCACCCGCCACCCGTAGCGCTTCTCGATCGCCCGCGCCAGCGCGCTCGTCGCTTCAGGCTCGCCGTGGACCAGGTACGTGACGCGCGGCGGCCGCGCGAACCCGCCCAGCCATCGGAGTGTCTCGTCCCGGTCCGCGTGGGCGGACAGCGCCGTGATTTCGGCCACTCGCGCCCGCACGGTCGTATCGATGCCGAAGATCCGGATACGTTCCGCCCCCTCTTCGAGGGCCCGGCCGCGCGTGCCCGGCGCCTGATAGCCAACGAGTAGCACCGTCGTCTTCGGATCGCCGAGGCGCAGCGCCAGGTGGTGCAGGATCCGGCCCCCCGTTGCCATCCCGCTCGACGAAATAATGATGATCGGCCCCCGAACGTCGTTGATACGCTTGGATTCTTCAGGCGTCCGGGCGATGTGCAAGCCGCCCGGATGGAGCGGGTTCTCGCCCCGCTCGAACGCCGCCGCTACCTGCGGATCGCACTCGGCAGCGTAACGGCGGTAGATGTCGGTCACCTCAATCGCCATCGGGCTGTCGCAGTACACCGGCAGCACCGGAATCGCCCCGGCGAGCTCGAGACGGCGGAGCATCCAGAGCAGCTCCTGGGTTCGGTCCACGGCGAACGCCGGCACGAGCAAGGCACCGCCCCGGCGCGCTGTGTCTTGTACCAGCGCGGCAAGCTCGGCTTCGGCACCCGTCGCATGTGTCCGGTCGCCGTACGTCGATTCGAGCAGCAAGATGTCGGCGTCGGGGATGGGAGCGGGATCGCGCAGGATCGCCCGGTCGTAGCGGCCCAGGTCTCCGGTGTAGACCAGGCGGGTGGGTCTCGAGCCACCCAGCGCGAGCTCGATCGTGGCCGAGCCCAGAATGTGACCGGCTGGACGCAGGGTCGCCGTCACACCACGCACTACGGGAAAGGGCGTCTCGTACTCGCGACGCGCAATCAGCCGCAGTACCGCCTCGGCGTCCGCGGCGTCGTACAGCGGTAGTGCCGGGTGATGCTTCGTGTATCCCCGGCGGTTGGCGCGCTCGGCCTCCTCTTCCTGCAGGTGTGCCGCGTCGGGAAGCACCACCTCCAGCAGATCGCCGGTTGCGGCCGTGCAGTAGATGGGACCCCGGAACCCCTTGCGCACCACGAGCGGCAGGTACCCCGAGTGATCGACGTGCGCGTGGCTCACGACGATCGCATCGATCGTCCGCGGGTCCGGTACCCGGTCGCCCCAGTTGCGCAGGCGCAGGTCCTTGCGGCCCTGGAACAACCCGCAGTCGAGGAGGATGCGCCGGCCCTCCGCGCGCACGAGGTGCATCGACCCCGTGACCGTGCCCGCGGCGCCGAGGAACTCGACCGTCGGTTGTGCGACGCTCATCATTGTCCGTCGACCCTACCCAGCAACCGGAGCAAGCCGTCGAGCGTGGTGAGCGGATGGGGCGGGCACCCCGGGACCCACAGGTCCACCGGCAAGATTGTGCCCACGCCGCCCGCGACCTCCGGGCTGCCCGAGAACGGGCCACCGCTCGCGGCACACGCTCCGACCGCGATGACGAGCTTGGGCGGGGGAACCGCCTCGTACGTCTGTTCGAGCGCGAACCGCATGTTCGTGTTGACCGCCCCCGTCACGACGATCCCGTCAGCGTGCCTCGGGGATGCCACGAATTGCACGCCGAAGCGGCCGAGGTCGAACACCACATTGCCCAGCGCCACGAGTTCCGCTTCGCAGCCGCTGCAGCTGCCCGCCACGACCGAGCGGAGCCGAAGCGAGCGCCCGAACAGTTTGCGGGCGCGCTCATCGAGGGCCCGCGCCAGCTCAATCTCTCCAGTCGGACTGACCAGCGCGTCCCGCGTGGACGTGGCCATGCGATAGTCCCGGCTATAGCTGATCGCGCCTCGCGCACAGGAAGCCGCCTCTTCCGGGCTGAAGAGACACGCACCCAAATCGAGCGCGGCCGACCCGTGTGGCTCCGCTTTCAACAAGGCCGATGGCGCCCGGTCGGCGCATTGCCGGCAACTCTCCTCGCAGCGCGCCGCATCCCGCAGCGGACGGCCGCGAAACCGCTCGGGAAATTCGCCGCCGTCCCGCGGGAACCGGGACGTCCGGATCCCCTGCTGGAGTCTCGTCCGGATCCAATCGAGCACCGCTTACGCCCTCATTTCAGAGATCGTGCCCAGCGTAGGACAGGTTGAAGCTCTTGTTGCAGAGCGGGAAATCGGAGATCTCGTTCCCGGGCATCGCCGCCGCCAGCGCGGGCCAGTTGTGAAACGAGGGGTCGGTGACTTTGTGCCGGCGGACGCGGCCAGTAGCGTCGGTGATCGCGACATGGACGATCTCCCCCCGCCATCCCTCGACCATCGCCACGGCCAGCTCATTCGGCCGCAAGCTGCCGCAGTCCACCCGTACCGGCCCCTTGGGAAGCGCGCCCAGTTGCTCGATCGTGAACTCGAGCGATCGCTGGATCTCGAGGCGCCGCACCAGCGCCCGCGCCAGCACGTCCCCCGCCCATGCGGTGGCGACGGGGATGTGCGCGAACCGGAAGATTCCCCAGGGATGATCGTGCCGCACGTCGCGCGGCAGCTCACAGGCGCGTGCCACAGGTCCGACGAAGCCGCGCTCCGCGCACGCGCTGCCAGTCACCACGCCCACACCCTCGAGCCGGGCCTGGACGGACCCGGCCTCGAACATCAGCGTGAGCACGGGGTCCATCTCCTCCCTCAGACGCTCGAGCCGGTCGCGCATCTGCTCGGCCATGGCGGGGGTGATGTCGAATGCCGCCCCGCCGGGCCGCACGAGACCGCGGCCGTAGCGATTGCCGGAGAGGGTCATCAGGAGGTTGAGACATTCTCCCCGCATGCGGCCCAGATACGCCGCCGCCGGTTGAAACGCGACGTCGCCCGCCATTGCGCCGAGATCGCCGATGTGGTTCGCCAGGCGCTCGAGCTCGAGCGCGATCCCACGGATCGTCTGTCCCCGCGGCGTCTTGCGACTGCGGGCGAGCGCCTCGATTGCCCCGCAGTACGCCCCCGCGTGGCCGATCACCGTGTCCCCCGCGATCGACTCGGCGACGAGCACGGCGCGATCGCGCTCGAGGCGCTCGAGCAGCGGCTCCACGCCGCGGTGCTGATAGCCGAGCATGATCTCGAGGAGCAACACCTGCTCACCGTGCGCCTGAAACCGGAAGTGTCCGGGCTCGATGATCCCGGCGTGTACGGGGCCGACCGCGACCTCGTGCACCTCCTCCCCCTCCACGCGGAAGAACGGATACGCTTCACGGTCCAGCGACTGCGCCCGCCGCCCGGACGGGAGGTGATCTGGTGGATGGCGCCGCAGCGGCTTGAGCGAGGGGTGGCGCTCCGGCACCACGCCGCACTGCTCGGCGATCTCGCGCTCAAAGGTGTGGGCCTGCGGGCAGTCGACCGCAAGCGACGGGTAGCGGTCCCCGACGGCGGTGCTCGTCGCGCTGAGCTCCCCCGCCGCGTCATCGGCCAGGATCGCGATGAGGCGCGTCTCGTCCGTCCCCTCCGGCATCCCGAAGAGAGACGCGAGCCGCGACCCGCCGCTGACGGCCTGCAGGATCGATTCGCGAAACCGCTCCACCGGCTCGAGCGGTACGGAAGCGAGCTGGATCGCGCGCCGGTTGCGGAGGCCCAGCGCCCTGAAGCCGTTCATGGGGCGGAGCCACCGAGGGCGACGGCGGCGCGCGCCAGGACCTCTTGCAGCGGGCCCGGAATGAAAACGCCCAGCATCAAAACCGTGGCCGCGAGGGCGGCTGGACCCGCAACCAGCCAGGGGCTCTCGCGGACGGGGAGGCTGGCCGACGGGGGCTCACCGAGCGCGATCCCGAGCACGAGCGCCGCCATTCCCACAAAGATGATCGCCAGCATCAGCAGCATCACCACCGCGACCCAGGGGTGGCCGGCGTCGATCGCCGCGCGCAGGATCGTGAACTCGCTCATGAAGAGACCGAACGGAGGCGACCCCGTGACGGCGAACAGCCCGAGTACGAGAAGCGCCGCCGAGGCTGGCAGCGTGCGCACCAGTCCCCTCGCGCGCGCCGCCGTCGAGCTACCAGTCGCGAGCACGATGTTTCCGGTGACCAGGAACATCCAACCCTTGGCCAAGCCGTTGTTCACGAGGTGGAGCATGCTGCCGTATGCGCCCACGCCGCCCAACCCGAGCCCCAGCACGAGGAGCCCCATGTGCTCCACGCTCGAATACGCGAGGAGGCGCTTCACGTCGCTCTGCCCGATGATGAACACGGCGGCCACGGCGAGGGACACGAGTCCGAAACCCACGAGCACCGGTTGAGCAAACGACCCGAGCCCCGCGGCCATGACGACCTCCGTCACGCGGGCGACCCCGAGAAAGGCGCACCCCGTCAGCGCGCCGGCCATGAGACCGCTGACGAGGCTGGGCGCTTCCCCGTAGGCGTCGGGCTTCCAGGTGTGCATCGGGGCAAGCCCCATCTTCGTGCCAAAGCCCACGAGCAAGAAGAGGAACGCAGCGCGCAGCCAGGCGGGGTGCAGCTCCCGGGCATGCGCGACCAGATCGGGGAGGACGAGCGGACGCCCCGGGACGCCCTCCTGCGCGCTCGCCAGGAAGAAGGTACCGAGCAGCGCGAGCGCGATCCCGACCGACGAGATGACGAGGTACTTCCAGGTGGCCTCGAGCGAGCGACGGTCCCGGCGCAGGAACACCAGCGGCGCAACCGACAGGGTCGTTGCTTCCATCCCGACCCAGAGCAACGCCAGGTGATGCGCAAGCGCCACGACGGACGCCGCCGAGAGAAACGCCAGGAGGCAACCCGCGAAGACCCGGCCGCTGCGTGGCTTCTCGTGCCGCAGGTATCCCACCGTGTAGGTCACGGTGACGACGAAGAGCACGCTCGTGAGGGTGAGGACGATCATGCCCAGCGGATCAGCGGCGAGCCAACCGCCCAGCTCCGGCGGCGGGGGCGCAACCCAGAGGGACGCAACCAGCCCGAGATGGGCCAGCGCGGCCGCGGCGAGGAGGGCGACGGGGACGCGGCGTCCCCGGAATGCGGGCAGCACGAGCACCGGGACCGCGACCAGCAAGGGCAGCCCACAGATGACGAGCAGACGCATCAGTCGGTCAGCTCTCTGAGCCGCGTCGAATCGAGCGAGTCGAATTCGCGGTTGATGTGGAACACGACGATGCCCATGACGAACACACCGACGAAGACGTCGAGGAGCACGCCGAGCTCCATCAGGAACGGGACGCTTTCGGTCTGCGTCAGACCGAAGAGATAGATCCCGTTCTCGAGTATGAGATAGCCGACCACTTGCGTGATGGCTTTGCGTCGGGTGGTGAGCACGATGAAGCCGATCATCACCGTTGCGAGGGACGCCGGCACGAGCAGCGGCTGCTGCAGGGCCGGCAGGGGCAGGCGGGCGGCGATGGCGAAGGCGAGCGCCAGCGCGAGCGCGCCGAGCAGCTGCGACGCGATGAAGCCCACCATCGGCTCGATCTCCCGACGCACGGCCGCCTCACGAATCGCCCGCGCCAGGAACCAGGGCAGCACAATCGCCTTCACGAGAACGGTGCCCATGCCGAGAGCGACGGCGTGTACCGAAACCTGTGGTGCGACGAGAACCGGGAGGAGGCCGAGCAGCAGGCCCTGGGCCGCGACGCCGCGGATGCAGCTCGAGAGCCGCGTGGTGCCCAGGATGGCGAGGTCGGACAGGACCACGAGCAGGAGGACGAGCTGGGCGGCGTTTCGCACGGTCAACCGAGCTGCAGGACGATGCCGAACAGCGCCAGGGCGCCCGCCCCCACGAGCAGCTGCGGCACGCGGCTGAGCCGCAGCCGCGCCATGGCCGACTCCACGACGCCCACGAAGACGGCCACGACTCCAAGCCCGAGGAACAGGACCGCAAGCGCCACGGGCCCGGACAGCCCCGCGCGCGGCACGAATACGCTCACAACCAATACGCCGAACAGCGCGAGCTTGAGCGCGCTGCCATACAGGATCAGCGCGAGGTCGGGCCCGCTGTGGTCGAGGACGATCACCTCGTGGATCATCGTCAGTTCGAGATGGGTCGCCGGGTCGTCGACCGGAACTCTGCAGTTCTCCGCCAACAGCAAGACGAAGAGACTAATACCCACGAGGCTCAGCGACGCGCCCGCGCGGGGCCACGCCTCGGCGAGCGGTGTCCCCAACATGCCCGCGAGCGAGGTATCGCCGGTCGCCAGCACAAGCGCAATGAAGCAAAGGAACAACGTCGGCTCCGCGAAGCTCGCGATCGTCACCTCGCGGCTCGCCCCCATTCCCTCGAAGCTCGAGCCCGTGTCGAGCCCCGCGAGCACGAGCGCGAAGCGCCCCAGCGCGAGCAGCCCCGCGAACGCGACCAGATCGCCTGCGAAGCTGGCGGGCGCTTCGCGTCCGTCGAGCGGCAGGAACAGCGCCGCCACAACCAGCGACGCAAGGACCACAACCGGGCCCGCGCGGAAGATCCATGACGTGGTCCGGCTGTAGACAGTCCCCTTCCGCACGAGCTTCCAGAGGTCGTAGTAAAGCTGCAGCACCGGCGGGCCGCGCCGCCCCGTCAGGAGCGACTTGGTCTTCACCACAACTCCCGACAGCGCCGGAGCCGCGAGCCCCAAGATGCCGAGCGCAGCGAGCCCTTCCCGCGTCACAGGCCCCTTCCGGCGATGAGGAGGTAGAAGAGCAACCCGATGACGGCCGCGCCGACATACACGAGGTACAGGGACAGCGTGCCACGTTGCACCGAACGGAGCCTGGTGGCGGCGCTCTCGATGGCGTGCCAAGCAGGTAGAAATACGCGCTCCAGCACGGGGTCGAACGCGTGGGTGGCGAAGGCCTGCACGGTGCGGTCCGCGCGGAAGCCGGCGAACGACCGGAAGGTGCCGATGAGCGGGGCCGCGAAGGACGACGCGGTGTACGCCATCCGAGGCGTCGCCATCGCATAGGCGCACCCCCAGGTCGGGGCCAGCGCCGGACGCGCGCGGCGACCGAACGCGCGACGGACTGCCCACGCCACGAGGAGGCCGACTGCGAGCGCGAGCGTGAACACCGTCGCGCCGACACTCGCCACCGGAGACCCTGCTCCGCCAGGGAGACCACCCGCGACGAGCGAACCCACCCGGAGCGCCGGCGGGACCACGGCGATCGGCAGCAGCCCGATCACGATGCAGGCGATCGCGAGGCCGACGGGCGGGTGGATCATGCCGCGGGGGGGCTCCCGGGCGCCATCAGCGACCGGGTCACGCGGCGTCCCCAGATAGATGACGCCTACCACCTTCGCGAAGCAGGCGAGGGCTAACGCGCCCATGAACGCGAGTGCCACGGCGGCGAGTACCGCTCGCGGCATCGCATCGTGCGCGCTCCCGCCGCGGAGCAGCGCCTGGTATACCACCCACTCACTCACGAAGCCGTTCAGCGGCGGCAGCCCGACGATCGCCGCGGCGCCAACGAGGAATGCCGCCGCCGTCGTGGGCATGCGCCGAGCGAGCCCGCCAAGCCGGTCGATGTCCCGCGTGCCGGTGGCGTGAATCACCGAACCCGCGCCGAGGAAGAGGAGGCTCTTGAACAACGCGTGATTGAGCGTGTGAAGCGCAGCTCCGGCGAAGCCGAGCACCGCGATCAGCGGGTGGCCATACGCGAGGCCCAAGGCGCCCGCTCCGATCCCGAGCAGGACGATTCCGATGTTCTCGACGCTGTGGAAGGCGAGGAGCCGCTTGATGTCGTGCTGGGCGAGGGCCCAGACCACGCCGAGCACGCCGGAGCACGCCCCGAGGGCGAGCACGGTCCATCCCCACCAGGGTGGCGGCGCGCCGAACATGACCAGCGCACGCATCAGCCCATAGATCCCCATCTTGATCACGACGCCGGACATGAGCGCGGACACGTGCGCGGGCGCCGCAGCGTGCGCTTCGGGCAGCCAGACATGCAGTGGCACCACCCCCGCCTTCAGGCCGAAGGCGACGAGGGCGAGCGCCAGGATTATTGCCCCGCGGCCCTCCGAGAACGGCGCGTGCGCGGTAAGGGCGGCAAAGCTGAAATCACTCCCGACGCCCGCCCAGGCGGCGAAGAGAGCGAATAGCAACAAGGTCCCGGTGTGGGTCGCCACGAGGTAGATGAGACCGGCCCGACGCACCTCAGGTCGCTCGTGCTCGAACACGACCAGCAGATACGCCAGCACCGCCATCACTTCCCAGGCGATGAGGAAGGGCACGGCGGCGCGCGCGGTGACGGCAAGCGCCAGCGCGGTCACGAGCAGCGCCAACAGCAGATGCGCCGCCCCGACGGCGCGGTGACCGCGCTCATGATCCAGATAGGCAAGCCCGTAGAATGCGCACGCAGCGCCGACGATCAGGATCGCAAGCACGAACACGGCAGAGAGCGAATCGAGCCCGAACACCCACGCGCCGAAAGGCGCCCGGGTCGCCAACCGCACGTCGGGCACCGCAGCGCCGCCAAGCACCGCGAGTGCCGGCACCGCTCCGGTCACTGAGCCCGCCGCGAACAAAAGGCGGAACAACCTCTCCCCCAGCGCGGGATGCCGCCTCAATGCCGCCGCAGCGGCACCCGCCATGACGAGCAGCAGCAGGCTCACCGCGAACAGGGTCACCGCCGCACTCCGGGAAGGAAGAGCAAGGCCAACACCACGAGCACCGTGGCGCCGATGTACAGGAGTGACCCCGTGACGCGCGCCTGATGGTACGCGCGTATCCGCCGGCCCGCCCGTGCGACGGCGGCGAAGAGCGGCAGATAGAGACTCGTCAGCGCGCGGTCCACGGTCTCTCGCGACCGCTCCGTGTGTAGCACGGGTTGGAGGATGCGCGTCACGGGCTGGGCGAAGGAGGTGGCCGTGTATTGCATGGCTACCGTCGGCGCGGCGTAGGCGCACCCCCAGGTCGCGCTCCTCCGTTGCAACGATCGCCGTCCCACCGCGAGCCGCAATGTGACAATGAGCGCCGTGGCCAAGGCGAGCAGTGGGCCCACGATGGCGAGCGGCGTCAGGGCGCTCTGCGCCACCTGCACGTCGGCCGCCGGCGCGACGATCGTCACCGCTCGACCGAGCAGAGCGGCGACGCGACCCGGTATCGCCCCCATAATCACGCAGCCCGCGGCAAACAGCACCGGGGGCAGGACCATCGCCCCGCCCGGAGGCCGCGCAGCTTCCGCCTCGGCGGTGCGCGCCGAGCCCGCGAGACCAATCCCCACGAGCCGGGCGAAGCACAGCACGGCAAGGCCGCCGGCGAGCGCGACAGCGACGATGCTCCCGAGCAATGCGACCCGTGCGATCCCCTGCAGCGCCACGGCCCCGAACAGCAGCCCGCGCACGAGCAGCCACTCACTCGCGAAGATGTTCAGACCAGGAAGCGAGGCCAAAGCGGCCGCCCCGATGCAGAGCACCGCGCCGACCACCGGCCAGCCGCGCATGAATCCCCCCAAAGCATCGAGGCTCCGACTCCGCGCGCCTTGTGCGACCGCCCCGAACCCGAGGAACAGGAGCGCCTTCGCCAAAGCGTGATTCCAAACGTGGAGCAGCGCCGCCGTCCAGGCGAGCCCCGCCAGTACGGGCTGACCCTCCACAGTTGCCAGGAGAGCCACGCCCAGCGCGAGCGTCACGATTCCCACATTCTCTATCGTCGAATAGGCAAGCACGCGCTTCACGTCGCGCTGCGCGATTGCAAAGGCAACACCGCCTGAGGCGCCTACCGCCCCGAGACCGATCAGCAGGTATCCCCACCACAGGGCGGGGGGGCCGAAGAGCGGGATGAATCGCGCCAGGCCGTAGACGCCCATGGTGATCATGATCGCCGACATGAGCGCCGAAACGTGCGACGGCGCCGCGGGATGTGCGTCCGGCAGCCACACGTGCAGCGGCACGATACCCGCCTTGGTGCCGAAGCCGATCAGGGCGAGCCCGAAGAGCAGTCCCGACGGGACCACCGGCCCGAGCGTGGAACGGGCGGTGAGGAACAGCGCCAGCAGCACGAGCGCCCCAGTCGCGACATGCCCGGCGACGAGGTATTGCAAGCCTGCTGCGCGAACCGCTGGCGCCTCGTGATCGCTCACCACCAGTGCCCACGAGCTCAACGTCATCAACTCCCACGCGACGACGAGAAGCACGACATCGTTGGCCGTGACCACGAGTCCCATGGCGAGTAGGAGGACGTCGTACGCGGCAAGCGACGGCCCGATCGGTCGCCCGTGCGCGTGCCAGCGCAGGTACGCAACGCCGTAGACCGCGCAAAGTCCTCCAACGAGCGCCAGAGGGAGGAGGAAGACCGCCGCCAGTGGATCGAGCCGCAGGGCGAGCGCGCCTGCGGGCACACTCCACGGCGCGCGCCAGGACTGCGACACGCCGCCCGTGAGCGCGTGAGTGGCGGCGACTCCCAACGCGATCGCACCGGCGACAGCTCCCCCGCCGCCGAACAGTGCGCCCGCCCGGTGTCGCCGCAGCAGCAGCCCACCGCAGGCACCCATGCTCCAGCACAGGAACGCGATCCCGAGCCCGCCCACTAGGGCTCGTCGCTCGCAGGCCGCGGGCCGCTCGCTCGCTCGAGCGTGCGCACCCGTGTCAGAATGTCCGCCGCGGGGGACCGTCGAACGAGCAGCTTCCGCAGACTCTCATCGTGGAGCGCGAAACCGAGCTGCCCGAGAATCCGGAGGTGCGCCGGGACGTTTGGGCTCACCACCGTGAACAGGGCGTGCACCGGCTTGGCGTCCACCGCATCGAAGTCCACCGGGTCGCGCAGCAGACACAGGCTCACGAACGGGGCGGTGACGTGCAGCAGGATCGGATTGCGCACGTGTGGGATCGCGATTCCGTCACCGATCCCGGTGGAGCCCATGGCCTCCCGCGCCTCGAGTGTCGTCACCAGGAACTCCCGGTCGATCTCGGCCGGCAACGGGAGGCGCTGAACGATCTCGCGCAGCACACTCGCCTTGTCCCTGCCCCCCACCTCGTGATGAATCCCGCCTGCGGACAAGAGCTCGGACAGCGGGGGGACCCGTTCCGGCTGCCGCTGCGCCTGCTCCAGCAGCGTTCGCGATACCGGGATCCCGTTCTCGGTGGCCCACTCCCAAAGCTCGATGGCGTTCAGATGCAGTCGTTCATTCACGCGATGGACGGGGAGACCGCGGCGCTGAATCCAGCGCCGCACCGTCGCCTCGTCCACCCCCAGGTAGGAGGCCGCCTCGCGCACCGTCAGCTGCATGTTCGAACGGCTGTCATCGTGTGGGCACGGAGGTGTGGATCGGCCGTGTCGAGCCGGGGCGGAGCGACCGCTCTCGTGGACAGGCCCGCAACGTCCTGTGCAACCCGGAAAAGAGCATGACGGCGGAGCAAGATAGCTGGCAGCGATGAAAATTCCATGAAGAGCCGCCTCGGCGAGCATCGGCTGCAGGAAGTGAGCCCATGGAGGCGCACAAGGCACGAAAGACGTCCCTTTGCCTTCAGAATGTCACTAAGAACGTGTCAAGATTGCGAGAACTGCTTGACCCCTCGGCCGGCGCGGGATACGTTCTCGCCCCATGAAACTCATCACTACTATCGTCCGCCCCGAACGCCTTCCCGAAGTCAAGGAAGCGCTGTTCCGGGCCGGCGTCACGGGCATCACCCTCACCCGTGTGAGTGGCCACGGCGGTGAGCAGGAAGTCGTGGGACAGTACCGCGGCACGACGGTGGTCATGGAGTTCCACGAGAAGGTGAAGATCGAGATGGTCTGCTCCGAGCCGTTCGTCGAGGCGACCATCAAGGCGATTCTCTCCTCCGCGCGCACCGGCGAGGTGGGAGACGGCAAGATCTTCATCCAGCCGATCGAGCGCGTGATCCGGATCCGCACCGGCGAAGTGGACAACGCCGCCCTGACGGCCGTCAACGCGGACGAGGTGCAGCGCCATGCGCTCGAGCACGCGCAGCAGGCCAAGGGAGGGGCGTCATGACGCTGCCCGCCCTGGTGGATACGCCTGTGGTCTCGAGCGGCGACACGGCGTGGGTGCTCACGGCATCCGCACTCGTCATGGTCATGACCGTTGGCCTCGGATTCTTCTACGGCGGACTCGTCCGGCCCAAGAATGCCCTCAACACGATGATGATGAGCATCGTCGCCCTCGGCATCATCAGCGTGCAGTGGGTGCTGTTCGGCTACTCGATCGCGTTCGGCCATGGGACGCCGCTGTGGGGCGGCCTGGGGTGGTTCTTGTTCAAAGGCGTGGGGGTCGATCCCGACCCGGCCTATGCGGCCACCATCCCGCTCCATGCCCACGCGATGTTCCAGCTGATGTTCGCCATTATCACGCCCGCCCTGATTTCGGGCGCGATCGCCGAGCGGATGCGGTTCCGCGCGTACGTCGCCTTCATCTTCCTCTGGGCCACGTTCGTGTATGACCCGCTGGCGCACTGGGTGTGGGGCACGGGCGGCTGGCTCCTGTCACGCGGCGCCCTGGACTTCGCCGGCGGCACCGTCGTGCACATCAGCGCGGGCTTCTCGGCCCTGGTGGCGGCGCGGATGCTCGGGCCGCGCAAGGACTTCAAGCGCGTCCCGATCGTCCCGCACAACGTGCCCCTCGTGCTGCTTGGCGCCGGCCTCTTGTGGTTCGGGTGGTTCGGCTTCAATGCCGGCTCCGCGCTGGCCGCGAACGGCCTTGCCGCGCTGGCGTTCACGAACACGAACACGGCGGCCGCGATGGCGATGGTCACGTGGGTGATCCTCGACTGGATGCGGACGGGTAAGGCCACCGCCGTCGGTGCGGCCACCGGTCTCGTGGTCGGGCTCGTCGCGATCACGCCGGCCGCCGGCTACATCAGCGCGCCGGCGTCTCTCGCCGTCGGCATCCTGGGCGTGCTCGTCAGCTACACGGCGATTCAGATCCGCGCCAAGACCTCGCTCGACGACTCGCTCGACGTGTTCTCCTGCCACGGGCTCGCCGGCGTGGCCGGGGCGCTGCTCACGGGCGTGTTCGCCCAGAAGGCCATCAACCCGGCCGGCAACGACGGCTGGTTTGCCGGCAACTTCGCTCAAATGGGTACGCAGGTTATTGCGATCCTCGCGGCCATCGGCATCTCGGTCGTGGGGACGGTGATTCTGATGGTGCTCGTCAACGCGACGCTGGGCGCCAAGGCGGCCGTGCGTGATGAGCTCACCGGGCTCGACCTGAGCGAGCACGGGGAGGAGGCCTACTTCGGAGCGGATGTGGGCGGGACGGCGAGTGCTGGAACGGCGCTTGGCGCGGGCGTCATTGTGTCGAGCGCCGGCGGCGAGCACGGGAAAAAAGCGGCTGTGGCCTGAGCGGCGTCGCTGCCTGAGGTGAGCGCGAGGGGTCCGGTGTTCCGGGCCCCTCGCTTCGCTTCTGCAGCGTCAGTGCCCTGCCGCGCGATGCACCTTGCCGCCCATGATGCGGAATCCGATCATCACCGCCACCGGCAGGAGCAGGAGCGAGGCCACGCTCGCCTTCACATGGCCCATCGCTGTGTCCGGTCCCGTCAGCTGATACACCACTCGCCAGACGACGACGAACAACACGTAGCTGAGCAACAACCCAATGAACTGCCGAAGCCCCGATCCACCCGACACCTCCATATCGATCCCGCCGAAGTAGATCGCCACCGCGAACCAAAACAAGGTCAAGGGCAAGAGCCAGTCGGTAGTGATCGTCATTGACCCTCCTTGTGAGAACGCGTTGCAGCGTGGTCCTGCAGCGGGGCTAATCGTACGGCTCGGTGCGACAGCGCGTCAACTCGGCAAAGTGGGGTTGCTCGACCGTGTAGTAGAAGGCCAGGATGGCCGCATGATCGAAGGCCGCCGCGATCAGGCCCGGCAGGGAGGCCACCGCCAGGGCGAGGCCGTAGGTGGGCAGATAGCCCACCGTATACATCGGGTTCCTGAGCACGCGATAGGGCCCGCCGGCCGGGGGAGGAGGTGAGGCGGGGACTGCGAAGAAATTGTACCAGTAGTAGGCGCGGCCTCCCAGCGTCGCCGCCGCCCAGAGCTTGGTCGCCCCACCCACGACGATCAACACCGCACCCGTGCCGAGCAGCCAGGAGCCGGGCAGATCGAGGGAGAGGGTGTGGGCGCTCGCGAAGCACAGCACCACGAAGCTCACGGCGTCGTTGTTCATCACGAGCGCCGCGACCCGCCGGAAGCGCCGGAACCCGCCTTCCACGCCCCAGCGCTCCGTGAAGTAGCCGTGCCGCTCCTGCGCTGACAGCGCCCGCCCCACGTACAGCACGTAGGCGAGCCGGCTCGCGATGTGATATCCGAGAATCACCCAGGCGGTAGTGTTCACAGAAAGGCTTCGACTCTCGTCTTAGGGCCGCCCGTACACGTGAATCAGCGACCGGCTCTGAGCGGGGGTCTCCTTGAACGGGCTTCGGTAGGAGAACTCGATCCGACGCACCACACCGCCGGCGCCGGGCAGGTCCACCTCCCGCCCCTTTCGTAGCGCCAGGGGGACTGATGCAGGCAGCTGGACCGTCTCGCCGTTGCTGTAGGTAACCTTGATCTTGGACAGGTCGACCTCATTGGAGTCGGCCCAGAAGCGAAGGGCGCGGACCGTGTCGTCGCTCGCCGACTCGATGACACCCTGATCGTGGGCAAAATCGACCACCCGGCCACCGAGGTGAACCCAGTTGACCTCAGGCGTGGGTTGGAGAGCCAGCCGCCCGTAGACCTCGAACAGCGGAGCGATCCCCGGCGTGAGACTCTTGTACGTGAATCCCACGCGGCGAATGGCGTGCGAAGCATCCGGGAGCTTGATAAGCGAGCTGCGCGATCCCTTGCGGAACCGCAGCTTCGTGGAGGACGACCAGACGGTCCCGTTGTCGAAGGCGAGGCGGAGATCCTGCACGTCCAGATCGCCCGTGTCCACGTCGATCCGAATCTCGTTCACCATGGGCGAGCGCAGCACTTCAACCGTGTTTTCCCATCCCCCCGGCTTCAGCCGCACGTTCCCGAGTGTGTCCCAGACCTGGGCCGCGACCGTGGCGCTGGGCACGAGTGCACCGACCAGGACCATCGCGATCAGCCGTCGTGGGACGTGTCGGGCCACTGCTCTCTCCGTGCCGGTCACGGTCTAGCATCGCCCCCGCCCGGATCGTTCGCAAGGGGCACGGCCCGCGCATTCCGTCATTTCCATTTACTCGCAGACAGTAACGGTCGTGCAACAAGAGGCCCCGGTCGGGTCAACGACTCGCGGCCCCCGCCGTCGCGTGGGCGCTGTTACTGTCGAAAGAGGCGCCGGTCGGAATCGAACCGACGAATCGAGGTTTTGCAGACCTCTGCCTTACCACTTGGCTACGGCGCCCGGACGGTGAACTTACGCCGGCGCCGTAACTTCGTTCAAGACCTGCGGGCTGCTCGCCGCTTCGGCGTCCGCCGCCGGCTGTAGCTCGATCACGGTGATCTCAGCCGGCGCCCCGAGGCGCAGTGGCGGACCCCAGTACCCCGTGCCGCGACTCACGTACAGCCACATCGCTCCCACTCGATGCAACCCGTGCGCAAACGGCTGGAACAGGCGTACGAGCACGTTGAAGGGAAAGTACTGGCCGCCGTGCGTGTGGCCCGACAGCTGCAGATCGAATCCCACTTCGCGGGCCGCGAACGCGCTCCGCGGCTGGTGCGCGAGCAACACCTTCACGTCGCTCGGCGGAGCACCCGCGACCGCAGTCGCGGGATTGGATGCATGTCCTCTCACCAGGTGGCCCGTGCTCCTGTCCGTTACTCCCGCGACGAGAAGCCGTGCCGACCCCCGCGCGATGACCCGGTGCGCGTTCGTGAGCACCGTGAAACCCAGCCGCTCGAGCTCCCGCAGCCACCCCGGCGCGTCCCAGTAATACTCGTGATTGCCGCTCACGAAGAACTTCCCCTCGGGCGCGCGGAGCCTGGCCAGTGGCGCCACTTCCATGGCAAGCGCCGCGACCCGACCGTCCGCCACGTCGCCCGTGAACGCGATGAGGTCGGGATCGAGCGCGTTCACCGCGTCGACGACCGCGTCCACGAAAGGCCGCTTGATGGTGGCGCCGACGTGGAGGTCGGAGATCTGCGCGATACGGAATCCGGCGAGCGCTGGCGGCAACCCGACGATCGGTACCACCACGCGGACGATGCGCGGCCGCCGCGCCCGCCATGTCCCCAGCGCCGTGAGCGCCACCGCGCTGACCACGAGTGCCATCGAGACCACGCGCGCCGCCACCCAGCCCCGGACCCACAGGAGGTCGGCCGCGAGCACCAGCACGATCAGGATGGACGACAGGCCCATGGCCGTGAAGCCGCCCCAGTACAGCACGGTCCCCGCGAGCTTCCGCTCCGCGGACAGCGCCGCGAACGCGGCGAGGGGCGCGAGCCCCAGCGCCACGACGCCGAGCCAGGCAAGAGCCAGCCCGACTCCGCCCAAACCCGCGCCGCTGAGCAGCCGCACACCCACATAGATGTGCAGCAGTATCCACACGCTCATCACCACGGCCAGGCGCTTGCGCATGTCAGTCGGCCGGATGCGGGACGGATGCAGGTGCGTTCGCGTGCGCGCCCTCCGGCGCGCCGGTCCACCGCTTGACGATCGCGCCCACCCAGGTCCCGAAGTCGTCGAGGTACGTGTAGACCACCGGCACGACGACCAGCGTGAGCAAGGTGGACGTGATCAACCCGCCGATCACCGCGTGCGCCATCGGCGCCCGGAACTCCGCGCCCGCGCCCAACGCGAGCGCCGTGGGGAGCATGCCGAAGATCATGGCGAGGGTCGTCATCACGATCGGCCGGAGTCTCAGCTCTCCGGCGTCGATCAGCGCCTGCCGCCGCTCGGCCCCCTTGTCCCGCGCCTTGTTCGCGAAGTCCACGAGCAGGATCGCGTTCTTCGTCACGAGTCCCATCAACATGATCACGCCGATCATGCTCATGATGTTGAACGTCCCGCGCGTGAACATGAGCGCCAGCATCACGCCCACGAGCGAGAGCGGCAGCGACAGCATGATCGCGAGCGGCTGCAGGAAGCTGCCGAACTGTGACGCGAGAATGAGATAGACGAATACGATCGCGAGCGTCAGCGATTCGATCATGTAACCCACCGTCTCCATGAAGTCCTTCTGCTCTCCGCCGAAATCAAACCGGTACCCGGGCGGGAGCTGCAGCTTGGCGAGCCGGAGCTGGACGTCCTTGACGACGTCGGTCAACGGGCGCTCCTGATAGTTTCCCTCGATGGTCGCCACGCGCTCCAGGTTCAGCCGCTTGATCTCGTTCGGCGCGCCCGAGAGCGACAGGCTCGCCACCTGGCCCAGCGGTACCATGACCGGTGCGCCGGTGCGGCGGTCTATCTGGCTCGAGGCGAGGGGGATGCCCGCGAGGTCCACGCCCGAGCGGCGATACTCGGGCGCAAGCCGCACGATAACGTCGTGGGCCAATCCGGTCTCATCTTCCCACGAGCCGGCCTTGCGGCCCGCCAGGATGGGGCGCAGCGCGTCGCCGATGGCGCCGATCGACAATCCGACGTCGGCGGCCAGATCGCGATTCACGTTGACCGAGAACTCGGGCTTCCTGCCTTCGAGGCTCGAGCGCAGATCCACGAGCCCCGGCACGTCGCGCACTGACGCGAGCGCCCGATCGGAGATCTCCTGCAGGCGGACCAGCTCCGGACCCTCGAGGTGCAGCTGGATCGGCGCCTGGCTCCCACCGGCCGCGCCGAGCTGCATGATGCGCGCGGAAATGCCCTGGAAGCGGGGGAGCACGGTACGGAGGTCTGCCTCGAGCTCCTGCTGCGAACGGTGCCGCGCGCTCTTGGGCGTGAGCTTGATGTAAATCTGTCCCTTGTTGACAGCCTCGTTCTGCTGCGCGCCTCCGATCGTCGCGTACGTGACCTCTACTTCGGGCAATGAATCGAGGTACCGGACGATCTCGAGAGCCTTGGCTGACGTGTAGCTCACCGACGAGCCGACCGGCGTTTCGATCGTCATCCCCGTCTGCTCGTTGTCCGAGTTGGGCATGAACTGCCCGCCGACCAGGCCCAGTCCGAAGAGGCTCATCGCCGCCACGAACGCGAGGGTGGCGAGCCCCATCGTCGCCATCCGGTGGTCGAGCGCCCACGCGATCACGCCGCGGTACCGCTTGCCCAGGCCGTGGAACGAATTGTTGAACCGCTCGAGCGCGCGCCCGATCGGCCCGCGCGGCGCCCCGCCTTCCGCCTGCGGGTCGTACCATAGGGACGAGAGCATCGGGTCGAGCGTGAACGACACGAACAGGGAAACGAGCACCGCGAACGCCACCGTGATGCCGAACGGGAAGAAGAACCGTCCCACGATCCCCTTCATGAACGCCACGGGCACGAACACGGCCACCACCGACGCCGTGGTCGCGAGCACGGCGAAGCCGATCTCCGCCGTTCCGTGCCGCGCCGCGCTGTAGTGATCCTCCCCGCGCTCCACGTGGCGCACGATGTTTTCTCGCACCACGATGGCGTCATCGATCAGGATGCCGATGGCGAGCGACAGCGCCATCAGCGTCATGACGTTGATCGTGAACCCGAATGCGTAAATCGCGAGAAACGCCGCGATCACGGAGACCGGAAGCGTGAGACCGGTGATGACCGTCGAGCGCCACGAATTCAGGAACAGGAACACGATGAGCACGGTGAGGCAGGCGCCCTCGAGGAGCGTCTTCTGCACGTCGTCCACGGAGTTGCGGATCCAGGTGGAGTTGTCCTGAATGGTCACGAGACTCACCCCGTGCGGCAGCACCTGCGGCAGCTCGTCCATGGCGCGCTTGATCCCGTCCGACACGGCGACGGTGTTCGCGCCCGACGTCTTGCGGACCTCGAGCGCGACGGCGCGTACACCGTTGACGAATGCCGCGTCGCGCTCCTCCTCCTGCGCGTCCTCGATCCGGGCCACCTGACCCAGTCGCACGGGGATGCCCCCGCGCGACAGGACGATCAGCTTCGTGAAGTCCTCTGGCTCGCGGATCTTGCCGGCTACGCGCACCAGGTTCTCGCCGCTCCCCTGCTCCAGCCGCCCCGCGGGCACGTCGCCGTTCTCGCGCTCCACGGCGCGGGCCACCATGTCGGGCGAGACGCCGAGCCCGTTCATGCGGTCGGGGAGCAGCAACACGTGGATCTCGCGCTTCAGTCCGCCCACGAGCGTGACGCTGCCGACGCCCGAGATGTTCTCGAGGCGCCGGCTGACGACCTCGTCGGCCAGACGGGTGAGGTCGCGCAGCTCCCAGCCCTGCCCCCGCACGGAGAGCACGAAGATCGGCTGGTCGGACGGGTTGGCCCGCGAGATCACGGGCGGGTCGATGTCCCGCGGCAGGTCTTGGCGGATCGCGTCGATCTTGGCGCGCACGTCGGCCTGCGCGTCCATCACCTTCGTGCCCAGGTTGAATTGCACGAAGATCGTCGAGAACCCCTCGGTGGACGTGCTTTGGATCTGCTTCACGCCCTCGACGGTGTTCACGGTCTCTTCGATCTTCTTCGTGACGTCGCGCTCGACCGACTCGGGGCTCGCCCCCGTGTAGCGCGTCTGGATCACGATGAAGGGAAACTCGACGTCCGGGAACTGGTCGATATTCAGCCGCCGGTACGAGAACAACCCCAGCACCACGAGCGTCATGATCATCATCGTGGCGAGCACCGGCCGCTTGATGGAGAGATCGCTCAGGAACACGGCTCAGCCCTCCCCGCCCGCAATGGTGACTGCCTGTCCGGGCTCGAGCCCGTTGGCGGCGCCGAGCACGACCGTTTCCCCACCTTGGAGCCCCGTGACCTGCACCAGCGACGCCTGCTCGTCCGTCGCCCCCGTCGTCACGTCGCGGCGGGCAATCCGACCGCCATCAATGACGAGCACGTAGGCCTGGGTCCCTTCCTTATGCAGGGCCGTCGCCGGCACCGCGATCGCCCCCTTGATCTCATTGAGGACGATCCGCCCCGACGCGTACAAACCGCCGACGAGCGTCCCACCCGGGTTCGACAGCGCGACATACACCTTCACCTGTCGCGTCGCGGGATCGACCGTCGCGTTCACGCGCGACACCCGGCCGGACAAGGTGCCGTTCCCGGCACCCGTCACTGCCAGGACGACCGGCGCGTCCACGTGCACCTGGGAGGCGTACTCGCTCGGCACAGTCGCTTCGAACTCGAGCTCCGACGTGTTGACGAGCTGGAACAGCAGATCGCCGTCCTTCACCCGGTCCCCGGAATCGACCGCGCGCTGGCTGATCACGCCGTCGGTCGGCGCGCGCACCGTGGACTCAAGAAGTTTTTTCCTGGCCAGGGCGGCGTTGGCCTCGGCCGCGCGCAGACTCACCTCGGCGTTCTCAACGTCCCGCTGAGAAACGGCTCCCTCTTTGTAAAGGTTCTGCATGCGCTCGTAGTCCGATGCCGCAAGCCGCCGCTGAGCGTCGGCCGAAAGCGCGGCCGGTTCCACGGCGCTCGTCCGGAACCGCGCCAGCGCCTGGCCCCGGCGCACCGCGTCTCCCTCCCGCACCAGCACTTCCTCTACGACTTCCGGGATCGGCGAGGCGATACGCACGCTGACTGACGGCTCGAGCGTCCCGGAGACGGGAACTCCGGCAATCAGGTCAGCGGTGGTCGCCCGAGCCACGTCGCTCGCGCCGAGCACCGCCGTATGGCCGGCGTCCGCCGCCGGTTGGGTGGCTGCCCGCGCCCGCTCTCCGCGCCGCACGACCAGGAGGCCGATGAGGACGACGCCGACGACGGCTCCCACGATCACGTATCGCCGCTTCATGGCTGTGTTCCCTTCCCGTTGGGGGCCTGCGCCACTTGATCGATCGGCCGCTCGACGACCGGCACCGGCCGTCCGAGCGCGCGCTCGAGCTGAGCGATTGCCACGACGTAGTCACGGAATGCCTGCACTTCGTTCACTTCGGCCTGCGATGCCGCGACGCGCGCGTCCGACACGTCGAGCTGCGTCGACATGCCGTTCGTGTAGCGCACGCCGACCAGATACTGAGCCCGCTGGGCCTGGCGGACGGTCACCCGCCGCGCCGCGAGCAGTGCCTGCGCCCGCGCGACTTCCGCGCGTGCCTGGGCGACCTCGATATCCACCTGCCTGCGCACTTGATCCCGCTGGGCCTCCGCGCGCAGGAGGTTGGCCTTGGCTTGCTGGATCGTTCCACTCGTGCGGAAACCCTGGAAGATCGGAATCGACAGCTTCACCTCGGCGTTCCAGCCACGCAGGTACTGCGCGTCCCACGGCAGCGCCTGCGTGGGAAACCCTTGCTCGTTGTAAATGGTCGAGACTGACAGCGTGGGCCAGCGGTCGGCCCGCGCCACTTTGACCAGATGCTCCTGCTCGATGACGGTGGCGTCCGCGGCGGCCACGCCCGCCCGGGTCGGGCCCCCGAGCGAATCCGTGGCCGGCACCGAGATGGTCGCCTCGGGCGACACGATCTTGGTGGTGAGCACGAGCGGTTGCTCCGCGGGCAGGTCCACCAGCCGCCGCAGCTCGAGCAACGCGATGTCGTAGTTGTTCTGCGCGGCCACGACCATGGGCTCCTGGTTGGCGGCGTCTACCTGCGCGCGCAGGAGGTCGAACTCGGCGCGGGTGCCCGCCTGCTGGTACAGCTGCACCTCGTGCAGATGCTGGCGCGCCTGGTCGAGATTGTCGACGGCGATCCTCACGAGCCGCGCACCGAGCGCCGCGTTCCAATACGCCTGCTTGACCTGGAACGTGATATCCGCCGCGGTCTCTGATGACTGGAGGTTGGCGACCTCGCGGAACGATTTCGCCGCCCCGAGGGCCGCCCCCACCTTGCCGCCGGACCAGAGGAGCTGCGTCGCCTGGAGCTGGAAGTTCCACTGGTTGGCGGCGCCGAACGGCGTCTTGCTGAAGTCGATCGTGCTGTCGCCCCCGCTGAGCCCCTGATAGATGGACGCGAACTGGCGCGTGTAGGTGACCGTGCCGTTGATCTGCGGCAGGGCGGACGACATCGCTTCGCGGACCTGGCCGTTGGCCTGAACGACGTTCGCGCGCGCGATCCGCATCTCGGTCCCGTGGTCGAGCGCCCGTTGCACGGCCTGGTCGACGGTCAGGCTCAGCGTGTCGGTGGGCGCCTGGGCGGCCGCGGAGCGGGCCGTCCCGGCCAGCGCGGCGATCAACACGAGCGTCAAGCGGTGCATGTCACTTCCCTCCACGCGGCGCGAGACCCTCGATGGCGAGCATCAAGCGCCGGCGCAGCTCGGTTCTCAGCGGAAAGGGGGGTTTCGGCGTAGCGACGAACTCGAGGATCGTGCCCTGGTGCACGCAGTGCAGCACGCCGGCCAACCGCTCCGCCGCCTCGTCCTTCCGGAGCTCGCCGTTCGCCTGGAGCTTCTGGATCAGCCGCAGCGCGAGGTCGTCCCACTGCTTGCACAGCTCGTCATCCTCGTTGTGCTGTCGCTGCATCCACTCGTCGAGGACGTACTTCGCCAGTGCGGGCTCTTCCTCGTAGAATGCCGCCAGCTCGGAGAACATCGTGATCAGCTGGGGCCCCACCCGCCCGGGCCTCGCGACGATCGCCGCGGACTCCTCCTCGGCCTGGGCGAACCAGTCCTCGGCCAGATAGCCGAACACGGCTTCCTTGCGCGGGAAGTAGTTGAAGAATGTGCCCTTGGCGATGTCCGCCTTCTCGCAGATCTCGTCGACCGTGGTCGCTTCGACGCCCTGGCGCTTGAACAGGGCAAAAGCGGCTTTGAAGATCCGATCCTTGGTCGCTTCTTTCTTGCGCTCTCGGCGGGAGAGTTCGACTTCCGTCATATATCACCTGGACTCGGGTCAAGAATGACTGCAGTCACATTTGGAGTCGGGACAATATTAGAACGACTCCAATACGTCAAGCCCCCGCTCCCGGTTTCAGGGAGGGAGGCCGGACTGCGGGGTTTTCTGTTGGACTTAGAAGACGATGCCGCGGCGGATCGTGACGGCCCACCCGTCGATGGGCGTGCCTCCGATATCAACGCCGAAGCGGTATCCGATCGCGATTTCGGTGACTTCTCCGCGCACCGCCCGCGTGGGGCCAAGCCGGGCCGAGACGCCGACGTTGCCGCCGACCCGCGTCTCCTTGCCCTGGTACCATGCTCCACCCCAATCGAAGTAGGGGGCGAGCCCGACTCCCACCAAGCCCCAAGCCTCCTCCTCCACCAGGATGCGGTCCTCGAACGCGAACCAGACCGTCCGATCGCCGGTGACGGCGTGCGCGGGGAAGAGCCGCGGCCCGGTCTGGTCCTCCCAGGGGTCGTACTCCGCACCGGGCCGGGGACGACGCAGCGCGCCGGCTTCGAAGTGAACGATGATTGTCTGGTCGGCGATATTCTGGCTCGCGATCGTCACGCCGCCGCGGATCCGGGCGGAATCGACTTCCGAGCCGGTGAAGAGTGCGTTCGTACGCACGCGCAGCGACACGAACCCCCCGGACCAGCCGCCGCTGACTCCGCCCCCAAACTCGGCGCCGACCCCGGCTTTCCCCGCCGGGTACCCGAACGACTCAGGGGCCGCCCACAACCCCACGCGCAGGAACTGCGAGACATTGACGTCCTCACGGCGCGCATAGGTGTTGAAGTGCCGCAGCACATGGAAGTCGGGGTGGCCATACTCGATCCCTGCGCCCACCGTACCGTAGATCGAATCAGGCAGCACTTCGAGGCCAACCGGCGTGTCGCCGACTAACTCTCTCGGCCCGAATTGCTCGCGCCGCCAGATGGCGGTCCCCCACAACCGCACATACGAGCTACTGGTTGCGTGCAGGGCCACCCCGCCGTTCACGTTGAAGCGCAGGACCTCGCGCCTCACGCTGTCCCTGAACACGCCATTCTCGAACTCGAGCACGCGGACCGTGCCGACCTCGCCGTTCGTGCCGTATGACCGCCGGGCCGCGGTCTCGTAGAATGGCACCCCGACGCTCCACGAGGCGAGGTTGCCGTCCGAAAGCGCCAGGTAGCTCACCGACATCCGGGGGCGCCGGCCGAGGAAGTGCGGATTCGAATACACGAATTGCCCGAGGCTCCGGTCGGGCGTCTTGGTGTACAGCGCTCTCAGCGACGTCGCCGTGCCAAGAAGGTTGTCTTCCTCAATGCCCGCCGCCCACGTGATACTGCCGCCCGAGCTCGAGAAATTGAATTGCGGCTTCGTGCTCCATCCGTCCGCCGTCTCCACGAGCAGTGCCAGCCGCCCATGCACACGCACGGTGTCGACGCCGACCTCCCGAAATACGCCCAGGCCCCGCAGCGCCCGCGCGCTCTCCGCGACCCGCTTCGGATCGTAAGGGTCGCCCTGATTCACGGTCAACGTCCGCCGGATGACGGAAGTACGGGTGCGCACGTGGAGCGCGTCGGCGACGCGCGTGATCATCGACGGAGTCTCGATCATCTCGCCCGGGTCGAAGATGTCTCGCGCCACGACGATGATCGTGTCGATGACGAGCGGGTCGGCCCGCGTCTGCGACTGGAGCGAACGGAGCGGCAGCGCGGCGAGGAATACGAGGCCGGCCGCTATGGCCTTACTTGATGGCATCAAGTCGCTGGTGCACCGCGTAGCGCGCGTGCCGAGTGGAATCGTTCCATTCGCTGAAGTAGAACGCCGCGTCCAAGCGCCCCGTCAGCTGGCGCATCCCCCGGGTCGCGAGCCGGAGCCTGCCGCGCACGGAATCGAGCTTCAGGGGCCGGCATAGACATGCGATGGTCGCGAAAGCGGGAATCCGCGCGGGCGGCGGCCCAAGCGCGAGCGATTGTCCCAGAGGGAGCTCGCGGACCCTGCCGAGCCCCAGCCCGACCGTGAGCGCGTACTCGTCGCCATCCGTGTCTGTGGGATTGAACTCGTAGCGCGCGAGCACGACATCACCCGCCGCGGCCGCGGCGCTCGTGTCGATCCGCAGGCGAGCCAGCGTGAGATGCGAATCGGGTTCGGCGACGAGCCGGCCGTGCCACTCCCAGCGGCCCAGCGTCTGGACGGCGCGGGTATCGGGTTCGCGAGGCGCGCCTCGACACCCGCTGAGCAGTGTGACCGCGGCGGCCCACAGCGGCGCGGCATCGCCCCTCAACCCTCGAGGGAAGCGACGAAGTGCCACAGCTCGACGGCGGAGAACTCCCCGAATCGCTCCTGGACGTCCCGCTCGGTCGACTCGAGAAAGATCCAGGTCGTCGCCCGGGACTTGCCCCCACCTACGAAGTGCAGACGGCCCCGTACCGCCTGCAGCTCGCCGTCAGGCTCGACCTCCACGAACACGTCCCAGCGCTGGTCTCCGCGCCTCAGCTCGCCCATGTGCTTCGCCCGCTCCTGCCCTGGAAACGGGGCACTCATGGGAGCGAGGCACACATCGGACGATGGGGGACGGGGGCGTGCATGACAGCGAACTCTACCCTCCCACCGGCAATCGTGCCAGTTAGATTCCCCGCCGCCTGCCGACGCCCGGCGGGCACCACAGGAGGACTCCTGACCACTACCACGCGCACGATCCACGTATCGCACAGCCCAGACGCGGACGACGCATTCATGTTCTGGCCGCTTGCGGCTGGACGCATCGATAGCGGCGACCGCCGCTACGTCCATGAGCTGGCCGATATCGAGAGTCTGAACAGGCGCGCGTTGCGGGGCGAGCTCGAGGTGACTGCGGTGTCGTTGCATGCGTACGCCTACCTCACCGACCGCTATGCGCTGCTCGCGCACGGCGCGAGTATCGGCGACGGCTACGGCCCTCGCGTGGTCGCCCGCACACCACCGCCTCCGGACCCGAGGACCGCCCTCGCGGGCCGCCTGGTAGCCGTCCCCGGCGAGCTAACCACCGCGTTCCTCGCGCTGCGCCTCTACCAGCCAGCGGTGCGACACGTGGTCGTCCCCTTCGATCAGATCGAAGACGTCGTCGCCCGAGGAGAGGCGGAGGCCGGGCTACTCATTCACGAGGGCCAGCTCACCCATCAGGACCGGGGGCTGCACCTGTGGCTGGATACTGGCCAATGGTGGCGCGAGGAAGTCGGTCTCCCGCTCCCGCTCGGCGGGAACGTGGTCCGCCGCGACCTCGGCGCCGAGCTGACCCAAAACATTGCGCGCGACCTCAAAGCCAGCATCGAGTACGCGCTGTCCCATCGCGCCGAGGGCCTCGCCTACGCCCAGGGGTTCAGCCGCGGCCTGGACGCGGCGCGCACGGATCGCTTCATCGCGATGTACGTGAACGCATTCACCGTCGACTACGGAGCCGTGGGCCGCCAGGCTGTGCGGGAACTGCTCGAGCGCGGCGCGCGGGCGGGAATCCTGCCCCCGCCCAAGGACCTCACGTTCGTGAGTGCCGGGGCCTAGCCCGCTGGCGTGCGGTGGGACCGGATACCATCTTAGGCCGGCCCCGCAAGGAGTTCGTGAGTGGACGAGTCCAGTGCTCCCATCGCCGTGCTCGTGGTCGACGATGAAGAGCCGATCCGCAACGCCCTCAAGAAGTTCATGGCGCAACAGCAGTTCGAGTCGTACGCCGCAGGGTCGGGGGAGGAAGCCCTCAATCAGTTGCGACGCCACAAGATCGCGCTGATGCTCTGCGACATCCGCATGCCCGGCACGAGCGGCGTGGATCTCGTCCCGCAAGCGCTCGAGATCGAACCCGATCTCGCCATTCTCATGCTCAGCGCGGTGAACGACGCGACCAGCGCCGCCCTCTGCATGCAGCGCGGCGCCATGGACTACCTCACAAAGCCGATCGAGCTCGCCGACCTCGGGCGGGCGGTGCAACGGGCGCTCAAGCGGCGCGACTCCTTGCTTGAGAGCCGCGAGCTGAATCGCTGGCTCAAAGAAGAAGTCACCACGCGCACGGCCGAGCTGCATCGGGAGCGCCAGAAACTCGAGCGCATCTCCGTCGCGACCCTCGAGGCCCTGGTGAATGCCCTCGAAGCGAAGGACCCCTACATGCGGGGTCACTCGGCGCGCGTCGCCGATCTCTCGGCCACGATCGCCGCGCAGCTCGGGATGCCGGACGACGAGATCGAGCACGTGCGCGTCGGGGGCCGGCTGCACGACGTAGGCAAGATCGGGACGCGCGAAGCGGTGCTCAACAAGGAGGGTCCTCTCACCCCCGAGGAATTCGAGCACGTTCAGCAGCACGTCATCATCGGCTCCCAGATCCTCGCGCCCCTGCGCCACCTCGAGCACATCATTCCGATGGTCCGCAGCCATCACGAGCGCTGGGACGGCACCGGGTATCCTGATGGCTTGCGGGGCGAACAGATCCCGCTCGGCGGCCGGATCATCGGCGCGGCCGAGGTCTTCGACGCCCTCTGCTCCGCGCGCCCGTACCAAGACAAGCTCACCGCCGATGAGGCCGCCGAGCGTATCGGCGACCTGGCCGGTACAGTAGTCGATCCACGCGTGTACGAGGCCCTCGCGGCCGTGGTCGCCCGGCGCAGCACACTCGTCTTTCTCGATGAGGGCGGCGCGAACCCGTAGCCCCGCCCCCTCCTGATGGTCATCGCAGTCACCGGCGCCACCGGATTCGTCGGCCGCCACCTGGTCGCCACGCTGGTCCAACGGGGCCATCGTGTGCGCGCGCTCGTCCGTGCACCCCGCCGCGCCAGCCTGGCACTACCACGCGAGGTAGACCTCGTCATCGGGTCCCTGGACCACCCCGCGGCCCTTACCGCGCTCTGCCAGGGCGCCGAGGCGGTAGCGCATCTGGTGGCGATCATCACAGAGTCCCCGCGGGCGACCTTCACCGGCGTACATGTCGACGGGACCCGGCAGCTCCTCGACGCGGCTCGCATGGCGGGCGTCGCCCGCATCGTTTACGTCAGCGCGGTGGGAGCGCGCCCCGACGCCGCCGCCACGCGCTACCACCGCACGAAGTGGCAAGCCGAGGAGCTGGTGCGAGCCTCGCGGCTCTCATCCGCGATCCTCCGCCCGTCACTCATCAACGGCCCCGAGAGCGTCCCGATCCGGACGCTCGCGCGCTTGCAGCGCTCGCTGCCCGTCGTGCCGGTGTTCGGGAAGGGCGACTTCCTCATGCAGCCGGTTTGGATCGGGGATGTAGCGCTGGCGTGCGCGCTTGCGCTCGAGCGACGGGACATCGAGGGGGCGCACGAGCTTGGTGGCCCTGAAGTGATGACGTTCGAGAACGTGGTCCGGGCCGTCGGTCGCGCTGTGGGCCACGACCGCCCGTTGCTACACATCCCGCTTCCGCTCGCCCGCCTCGCGGCCCGGCTCGCAGACCCACTTGGCCCGCTCGCTCCGATCACGAGCGATCAACTCCGGATGCTGGTCGAGGGCAACACCACCCCCGCCAACGCGATCACCTCTGTCTTTGAGATTCAACCGGTAGGGTTCGAGGAAGGCTTGCGGCACTTCCTTGGCGTTCCCCCCCCCTAAAAAACCAAACCCGGGGCCGATAGCTCCCCGGGTTTGGAGGTCGGGGGAAGTGGCCGTCACACTTCCGCCGCGACCTTATGTTGCGCTGGTATGGCACCCTGTTAGATGCACACCCCCGGCGGAGCGTCGCACCGCGCTTACAGGTCGTCGCAAGTCAATATTCACCAACGTTTTATGCGGCCGACACGCGAGGCGGTGATCGTCGCCCCTGCCACGCCGCGCTCGAGCACGATCCGGGTATTGGAGGCCCCCCACCCCACTCCGAGTGGGCTGAAGGCGATCGCAGGGTTCGATACCGTCGCGGTCACGCCCAGCTGAACAGGGCCAGCCCACCGTTTGAGAGCCTCCCACGCGTCGCCATTCCAGACATCCAGGCGGAGCGAGTCGGGCGCCACGGAGAGCCTGGCGCGGCGCGCCCCCATGACCGCCGTGTTGCGTGTGATCGCCAGGGCGGTGGTGAGCTCGGCAGCGGCACGCTCGACCGCGATTCCATCCAGTAACCTGCCCAGCGAGGGCAGGGTGATCATCGTCACAAGCCCCACCACCGCGAGCGCGACGGCCAACTCGACGAAGGAATACCCCCGGCGCATGGCCGACAAGGTTGCGTGCCCTGCATCACACGCCGTCATCCGAATCATGCCGCGAAAGGCCTGAAACCCCGAGGAATGCGGGCTAACGCCGTGCCCTGGAAAAGGCTATGTTGTGTCGCGCGAGCGGCTTGGGCCACGGGCACAGCCGCTGCACTTGCACCGTGCGGGAGCCAACGAGACCTCGGGGAGGACCACAAGGCGATGTCGGTCGGGCCGGTCGAGTTGCAGTCATTGCCGCACGCCATTTTCCTGCAGCGAGCCGCGCGTTCGCCGCAGGGAAAGGGCGTGGAGTCCCGCTTGGGCCAGGGGGCGTTCTTGGTGCTGCGCCTCATCGACCTGCTGGCGCCGGCGCGCGAGCCCGTGCATGCCGACGCGTTCACCTACCAGCGCGCGGCGACGGAGCGGTTCTGTCAGGAACTCCGCGCGACGTCCACGGAGGGCTCGCATCTTCAGGGGCTCGTGTCGAGTGTGGCGGCGGCGCAGGAGGCGGGCGACGTGCGGCTGCTCGCGCCGGCGTTGCTGGCGTACGCTCACTATCTCGAAAACGACCTGCATCTTCAGGAGGCGCTCGACGTGCTGCAGACCCTGCAGCATGTCGGCGGCGACCGCGTTTCGCACGCGGATCTCGTCGCGCTCGCCCTGCGCGTGGGTCGAGTGAACCGGAAGCTCAACCGGTTCGACGAAGCGGAGCAGGCGTATGAGGAAGCCGCTACCCTCGCCCTGTCGGCAGGCGACAGGCACGGCGAGCTGCTGAGCCGCATCGGACGCGTGAACACACTCCTCGGCCGCGGCAATCTGCCGGAAGCCGAACGCCGCTTGGGCGGAATTCTCGCGGATGCGCAGCGCGCCAGCGACCCGGCAGCGGAAGCGTTGGCGGAGCACTCGCTGGCCACCGTGCTCCAGCATCGAGGCTCGCCCGACGTAGCGTTGCTCCACGCGTGGCGGGCATACGAACTCTACGACGACGAGGAAGCGCGTCTGCGCGCGTTGGGTGACGTCGGATTGATGCTATTGATGTTGGGGGATGCCCAGGGTGCGGAGCGGGCCCTGGCGCAGGTAGCGCGAAGGGGCGCGTCGAGCGATATGGTCGCCAACGCACTCGTCGAGCTGATGTACGCGGCGTCCTACCGGCGCGATCAGGTGGCCTTCGCGCGCTGGCGCGGCCAATGCGAGCGAAAACTCGACGACATGCCACCCAACATTCAGGCGGACTACTATCTGAAGCTCGGGATTGGCGAAGCGCGCTTTGGACAGTTTGCGCGCGCGCGGAATACGATGGATCGCGCCCTCGCGATCGCGGAGCAAGCCGGCATTCACGAAGCCGTCTTCAAGATCGAGCGAATCAGGAACGGCCTCCACGCCCTCGAGGAGGAGCAGGTTGCCACCTCGCTCGAGGACGGGGAGCCGGTCGTTCAGAGCGAAGCCGTCAGAGAGGTGTCGGCCTCTGTCGCCCTGCTCGCGGAATAGCTAGCGGCAAACGTTGGAGCCGTTCGTGTCGCACTGCGCGCCGTGGGGGCCGGCAACATCGGCGCAGGCGGCAGCGGACAACGCGAACGAGATAGCGACGAGAGCGAATAGGGCGCGAAGACTGCGGGACATAGGGCCTCCCATAGTCAGGTTGAGAAGAGTTGGGCGTGAACCTCCAAGTTGGCGGAGCGGCAGGGTTTCGATTAGGGCGTTTTTGCGGCACCGAGGGGCGCTTTTGCGACATCTATGCTGATCCTGGCAGCGGTCCCGGACGTCCAGCTTCACAAACTGCGCCGCGCCGCCGCGACGCGGTTTGCCTTGGCTCGCGCGTTCACCTGGGGAGAAGCCCTGGCCGCGATCCGGAGCCGCCCGGTCGAGCTGGCTGTCGTCGACCCCCTCCTTGCCGGGACGGCGAGCGCTCAGGAAATCGAGCGGCTCCGCGTACTCTTTCCATCGCTCCCGCTGATTCTCTACACCAGTCTGTCGCCTGAAACGGCGGCGGTGCTACTCACCCTTGGCCAGCGCGGCATTCGCCACGTCGTGTTCGCACGCTACGACGATCATCCGACGAGGCTACGGGACGTGCTCGTGCGAGAAGAAGCCCGGGCGGCTTCCCGCCTCTTCCTCGACCAGCTCGCCGGTGCCCTCGCACCTCTGCCGCGGGAGCTGCGCTGGGTGCTGGAGGAAGCCTTCCAGGCCCCGGAGCGCGTGCAGACGGTGGGGCAGATTGCCGCCCGTGCCCGTGTGGACCGGCGTACCTGCGAGCGCTGGTTCACGCGCATCGGGTTGCCGAGCCCCCGGCACTTCCTCGCCGCGGCACGGGTGCTGTACGCCCACCGCTTGCTCCAGGACCCCGGGTTCACCGTTGAAGACGTCGCGCAGCGTCTCGGGTACGCGCAGGTGAAGACTCTGCAACAGCATGCCCGCGCCTACCTCGGTTTGACCGCTGGGGAGATGCGCCTGTCTCTGTCGCCCGGCGACGCGCTGGAGCGGGTCGCACAGCGCTTCCTCGCCGCGCCCAGTGCCGTCGCCGTGGCGCTGGGGGCGTCGTGACGCCCCCCCAACCCCTTCCCACAGTCCTCATCGTCGACGACGAAGCGCCGGTGCGCCGCGTACTCGAGCGCATGCTGAGCCGGGGCGGGTATCGGGTGCTCAGTACCGGCAGCGCGGAAGCCGCCTATGCGTTGCTCGAGGCTGAGACGGCCGACGCCCTACTGCTCGACATTCACCTTCCGACGATGTCGGGCCTTGCGTTGTATCTGGCCATCGTGCATCGCTGGCCGGCGCTCCAAGGACGCATCGCGATCATGACCGGCGACGCCGACGCGTTCGAGGTGCGCAACTGGCTGGATCATCATCGCTGCGTGGTGCTGCGGAAGCCATTCGACATCGGCGAGATCTCCGCCTGGCTCGCGACAGTCCTGCGAGTTCAGCAACGGGAGCTGGGTAACGGCTGACCGATGACGGGAGCCCCTCAGCACGACCCGCTCCATGTCCTGCGCGAGTACCGTAACCTCGCTCCCTGGAATTTGCGCGACCTCGCGGCCCTCGTCGGCGCCATCCTCGACGCCTCCGCGATCACACCCATCAACGCCGCCGCCCGCGCGCAGCCGAGTGAGCGCACCATCCGGTTCTACGTTACCAAGGGGCTGGTGAGCCCTCCGGAAGGGCGGGGGACGGCGGCCACCTATTCCTACCGCCACTTCCTCCAATTGCTGTGCATCAAGCTCCGGCAGATGGAGGGCGGCACGCTCGCGGCAATCACCAAGGAGATGCAGAACCAGACCGGGGACGTGCTCGAGCGGCGCGCGGCCCAGACCCTGGGCGCGTCCCTGCCCCTGCCCGACCGCCTCCCGCTGGCGAGCCCCGGCGGGCCGCCGCGCGGCCGGTCCGGGCGGGCGCTCACCGCGTGGATGGCCAAGGATGCGGGACGCGACGCGGCGGACCCGAGTACGTGGCGGCGGATTCCCCTGGCTCGCGGCCTCGAGCTGCACGTCGAGTCGGGGACTCCCCTCGCCCGGCTTGGCCCGGGCGACGCCGCCATCGCGGACGCGGTGCGCCAGGCCGTTGCCAAACTCATCCCGCAGGGCTCGACATAGCACGACACGCATCGGGAGCGGTTGCGCCGCACGACCATCAACGTGGGAGCGAGTGATGCCGTCCTGGATTCTGCTGATCCTCATCGTAGCCGTGGCGCTGTGGGTCGTCGCCGCGTACAACGGCCTGGTGTCCCTCAAGAACCAGACCGCGAACGCGTTCAAGCAGATCGACGTCCAGCTCAAGCGCCGTCACGACCTCGTGCCGAACCTCGTGAATGCGGTGCGCGGAGCGATGGAGTTCGAAAAAGGCACGCTCGAGGCCGTGATCCAAGCGCGCAATCAGGCGGTCAAGGTCAACACGGGCGGGCCGGACGCGGTCAAGCAGATCAGCCAGGCCGAAAACGCGTTGTCGGCGGCGCTCTCCCGCCTCATGGTCGTGGTCGAGCAGTATCCGCAGCTCAAAGCCACGGGCAACATCGGCCAGCTGCAGGAAGAGCTGACGTCGACCGAGAACAAGGTCGCGTTCGCGCGCCAGCTCTACAACGACACGGCCACGCTCTACAACACGAAGCAGCAGCAGTTTCCGACGTCGCTGGTCGCGGGACTGGCGCACGCGGAGCCCGCGACCCTGTGGGAGATCGTTGACAGCGCGGAGCGCGCGGTGCCGCAGGTCGATCTGTCGATGAAGCCGAAATCGTGACGGACGAGTCGTCGCTCAATCTGTTTCAGCAGCAGGACCTGAACCGACGTCGCACATTCGGGCTGCTGTGCGGGTTCGTGCTGTTTCTGGGATGGCTGGGCTTCGGCGGCGACTACATCTACGCCCTCTCCACGGCGCACGCGCCCCCGGCCGAGCAACACCACGTGTGGTGGTTTGGGATGGTCATGCTCGCCGTCGGCGTCGTGCTCGCGGGATACGCATACCGCACGGGCCCCGACAAGGTGCTGTGGGCGACCGGCGCGGTGGAGGTGCTCGATCCGGTCGACGAACAGCAGAAGCAGCTCGTCAACGTCGTCGAGGAGATGGCGATCGCCGCTGGCGTGCCTCGCCCCCGCATTTGGATCGTGCCGGACAGCGATCCCAATGCCTTCGCGACGGGCACCGACCCCACGCGCGCGCACGTCGCGGTGACCCAGGGGCTGCTCGACATGTGCAACCGCGACGAGCTCCAGGCCGTGATCGGCCACGAGCTCGGACACGTGAAGAACCTCGATGTGAGACTGATGACCACGCTCGCCGCGCTCGTGGGGGCGGTGGTGCTGATGCGCGACGGCACGAGCCGCCTCTTCCTGTCCGGGGGGAGCGGGAGCAGCGGGAGCGGGGGGGGCAGCCGGAAAAAGGGCGATCTCGGGCCGCTGGTGGTCGTGCTGCTCGTATTGTGGATGCTCTCCTGGATCCTGGCGCCGATCATCACCCAGGTGCTGGCGCTCGCCGTCAGTCGCAAACGCGAGTACCTCGCTGACGCTATGAGCGCCCAATTCACCCGCAATCCGCTCGCGCTCGCCAGCGCGCTCCAGAAGATCGAAGCGGCCGGGATGCCTACTTCGCGGATCAAGGGGGGAACGGCGCACATGTGCATCGCGGATCCGCTTGGCCGCCGGCTGACGACGCACGAAGGCTTCGTGGCCGACATTCTGGCCACTCATCCCCCGATGGCGAAGCGGGTGGCGATCCTCAGGGGAATGGGGTACGCCCAGCTCAAGAAGGCCGGAGGGGCGGCGTCGTGACTGACTGGCTGCGTCGCCGCGCCCTGCGCACGCTCCACGAGTTCCGCACCAGGTTGGCCCGCTACCATCTGCAGCAGCGGCGCCAGGCGCGCGACGCCCTCCAGCAGGACCCGGTTGTGGCCGCCGCCGTCGCCGATCATGCGAGGGCGCTGAGCGTCCCCGAGGACGACGTGCGCCGGCGCGTGGACGAATACGTGGCGGAGATCGTCCCGCACTTCAACGTGTTGTCGTACTACAAGGTCGGATACAATCTCGCCAAGATCATCGTGAATCTGTTGTACAAGGTCAGCGTGGACTATCAGGACGAGGAGGCCCTCGAGCGCATCCCCAAGAAGGACGTCGTCATCTATCTGATGAATCATCGCTCGAACGCCGACTATGTCGTCCTGGCTTACGTGCTCGCCTACGGCGTCCACGTGAGCTATGCGGTGGGCGAATGGGCCCGCGCGTGGCCGCTCGAGTACATGTTCAAGTCCTTTGGCGCCTACTTCATTCGCCGCCAGTTCCGGGAGCCCTTGTACCACGCGGTGCTCGAGCGCTACGTGCAGCTGATCACGCGCAACGGCGTGACGCAGGGCGTCTTTCCCGAAGGCGGCCTCACGCGCGATGGCCGCCTGCGACCCCCCAAGCTCGGCCTGCTCGATTACATCTGCCGCACCCTGCGCGACCCCGCCTTCACGCGCGACATCTGGCTCGTGCCCGTGGGGATCAACTACGACCGCGTGCTGGAAGACCGATCCCTGATCCGCGAGCTGGTCGATGAGGACGGCCGCCCGGGGCGGCTGTCGCAGCTGGCCACGGTGACCGGCTACGTGTCCCGGAACGTGGGCCGGCTCCTCACGGGCCGCCTCAAGCGGTACGGCCGGGTGGCGGTGAATTTCGGCACCCCTCGCTCCGTGCGGGAATGGCTTGCCGGAGAGCCTCCGGACGTGCTGGACTGGCCCAAGGAGCGCCGCTTGCCTGAGGTCGAGCGCCTCGCGCGCACGATGATGGATCGTATCGGCGGGATCGTGCCCGTGACCCCCGTACCGCTCGCCGCGGCGGCCCTGCTGTCCTTCGATCGCAGCCTCGTGTCGAGGACCGCTGTCCTCGAGCGGATGGACGAGCTCCGCGACCGCTTGCGTGACGTGAATGCGAAGGTGGTCCGCGGCGGGGCGCGCATCGCGGAGATCTGGGACCGCGCCAGGCGCATGCTCATGCTGCGGAAGCTCATCGTGGCGGGCGCCGACAGTGACAGCCTGATCGTGCTGCCGCGCGCTAGACCACTGCTCGAGTTCTACGCGAATTCCATCGCCCACCTGCTCCCGATCCGCGGGCCGCGAGTGCCTTTTCACAAGGCCCACGAGCTCGAGACCGGCCTCCCGCGGCTCAGGGTGCGCAAGCGTGACACCCGGTCGACGGACGACGTGCGCGGCGCCGCAAGCCCATAATTGTGCCGAACATCGGGTGACCCTGGCGCCAGCCGGCCTCTCCTGAACACCTTGTTCCCCGTGTCGTACCGCTTTCTTCCCCACACCGGTGACGTGGCCGTCGAGCTCGTCGCACCCGACGAAGCGGGCCTGCGCGCCGCGGGAATCGATGCGCTTCGCGAGCTGCTCGTGGGCACGAGCCCTGTCCGTGAAGTGGTCGAACGCCCGATCGCACCGCAGGGACGGGATGCCGGCGAACAGCTGGTCCGCTTCCTCGAAGAAGCGCTCTACCTGTATGACGCGGAGGGGTTCGTCCCGGCGCGGGGATCCGCGGCAGGCGTCCTGGGCGAGCCATTCGATCCCGCGCGGCACACCCCGGCGGGCGAGGTCAAAGCTGTCACCTACCACCAGGCCGCCGTGCGCCGCGACGCGGCCGGGTTGCACGTCACCGTCGTCTTCGACGTATGAGCCGGGGAGGTGAACCGCGCGGCGCGGTGGACGCCTCGAGCCGCGTCGAGCGCATTGATGCCTACCGCTGGCGCGTGCCGCGGCGTGGCGGCATGCGGACCGAAGGGCTCATCTTCGCGGATCAGGAGCTGATGGCCGGCCTTGTGGACGATCAGGCGATCGAGCAGGTGGCCAACGTCGCGCACCTGCCCGGCATCGTGGGGCCGTCCATCGCCATGCCGGACATCCACTGGGGATACGGCTTTCCCATCGGAGGCGTCGCCGCGTTCGATGCGAGCGATGGCGTGGTGTCGCCGGGTGGCGTGGGCTACGACATCAACTGCGGCGTCCGATTGCTCGCCACGCCCCTCGGCATCGCCGACGTTCGACCCCGTCTCGCCGCCCTGATGGATGCCTTGTTCGCCGCCATCCCCTCGGGCGTGGGGGCGGCGCGGTCGGACGTGAAACTGTCACGGCCCGACCTGGATGGGGTGCTCCGCGACGGCGCGCGCTGGGCGGTGGCGCGAGGGTACGGGCGCGACGGCGATCTCGAGGCCATCGAGGCCAACGGCACGCTCCCCGACGCCGAAGCCGCCTCGGTCTCCGACCGCGCCAAGGAGCGCGGCAAGAGCCAGCTGGGCACGGTCGGGAGCGGCAATCATTTCGTGGAGGTCGGTTACGTCGCCGAGCGCTTCGACGAGCGGGCGGCGGACCGGCTGGGGCTCGCGCCGGGCATCGTCACCATCTTCATTCACTCCGGCTCCCGCGGGCTGGGCTACCAGGTGTGCGACGATTCCCTGCAGGCCATGCTGGCGGCTGCGGACCGGTACAACATCACCTTGCCAGACAAGCAACTCTGCTGCGCGCCGCTCCACTCCCCGGAGGGACGGCATTACTGGGGCGCGATGAACGCGGCCGCGAACTACGCGTTCGCCAATCGCCAGATGATGGCCCACTATGCGAGGGGAGCGGTGGCCCAGGTGCTCGGCCAGACGGCTGCTGAGGGCACCCGGCTCGTGTACGACGTGTGTCACAACATCGCCAAGCACGAGACCCATGACGTGGCCGGGCGTCCGCGGCGGTTGTGCGTTCACCGCAAGGGCGCCACCCGGGCCTTTCCGCCGAGGCATCCCGACCTGGCCCCGCAGTTCCGCGACCTGGGGCAGCCGGTGCTCATTCCCGGCGACATGGGACGCTGCTCGTACGTGTTGCTGGGAACGGATGGTGCGTATCGCGAGACGTTCGGCTCGAGCTGTCATGGCGCCGGGCGCCGCCTCAGCCGCCACCGGGCCAAGCAGCTGGCCCGCTCGCGCAACATTCCCAGGGAGCTCGAGGCCCAGGGTATTCTCGTCCGGGCGGCGACCCGCGCCACCGTCGACGAGGAAATGCCCGAGGCGTACAAAGACGTGACCCGCGTCGTCGATGTCGTCCACGCGGCGGGAATCGGCCGCAAGGTCGCCCAGCTCAAGCCCATCGGCGTGGTCAAGGGCTGATATGACGCCCGGTGCCGAACGGCGCAGCGCCCGCTATGCCGCGCTCCTCGCGCTCGCCGCGCTCGGGGTCGTCTATGGCGATATCGGTACGAGCCCGCTGTACTCGGTCCGCGAGGCGTTCCACGGGCCTCACGCCATTGCCCTCACGCCCGGTAACGTGCTGGGTGTGCTCTCGCTGATCTTCTGGGCACTCGTACTGGTCGTGACGATCAAATACCACATCGTGATCATCCGCGCTGACAACAAGGGCGAAGGGGGCGTACTCGCCCTGATGGCGCTCATCCAGGGAAACCGCGGGGCGCGGGGCCTGTCCCCTCGCCATGTCGTCATGGTGCTCGGAATGTTCGGCGCCGCTCTCATGTACGCTGATGGCGCCCTGACACCGGCGATCTCGGTGCTGAGCGCGGTCGAGGGGCTCGAAGTCGCGACTCCGGCCCTGGCGGAGTGGGTAGTGCCCATCACGACGGTGATCCTGGTCGGCCTGTTCCTCCTCCAGCACCGAGGCACAGCCCGCGTCGGGGCAGTGTTCGGGCCGGTGATGCTGGTCTGGTTCGCGAGCCTAGCGGTCCTGGGCGTGCGGGGCATCCTCGGCGCGCCGGGCGTGCTGGCCGCGGTGTCGCCGCTCGAGGCCATTCGGTTCATCGCGGAGGACCCCCACCGCGCGCTGATCGTGCTCGGCGCGGTCTTTCTCGTTGTCACCGGCGGCGAGGCGCTGTATGCGGACCTGGGGCATTTTGGCCACAGCGCCATCCAACATGCGTGGTTCACAATCCCCCTCCCGGCCCTCATGCTCAACTATTTCGGCCAGGGGGCGTTGCTCCTCCGACATCCGGAGGCGGCCGTGAATCCGTTCTACCTCCTGTCGCCGGACTGGGCCCTGTATCCGCTCATCGCGCTCGCCACAGCCGCCACGATCATTGCGGCTCAAGCCGTGATCACGGGGGCCTTCTCGCTCACGCGGCAGGCTGTGCAGCTCGGATACTGTCCCCGCGTGCAGATCGAGCACACCTCCTCGCGCGAGATGGGCCAGATCTACGTTCCGGCGGTGAACTGGGGGCTGATGCTCCTCACGTGCGCCATCGTGTTCGGGTTCCGCACATCGAGCAACATCGCAGGCGCGTACGGCGTCGCGCTCTCGACCCTGATGGTCATCACTACGCTCATGTTCTACGTCATGAGCCGGGATGTGTGGGGATGGAGTCCGTTGCGCGCGAGTCTCGTCGCCGGGCTGTTCCTCCTCCTCGACCTGCCGTTCCTGATCGGGAACGCGTTGAAGATCCCGCACGGCGGCTGGTTCCCGTTGGTGCTGAGCGCGGGCATCTACCTGCTGCTCACGACGTGGAAGTTGGGACGCGAAATCCTCGTCCGACGGATGCAGGAGAAGACCGTACCCCTCACCATGCTGCTCGCCGATCTGGCGGCGGAACCGCCGACGCGCGTGCCGGGCACGGCAGTCTTCATGTACGGCACGACCGACGGCACTCCACCCCCCTTCGTGCACAATCTGGCGCACAACAAGGTCGTCCACGAGAAGGTGGTCTTTCTGACCGTCGTCACGCGCGAAGAGCCGCATGTCCCCCTCGCCGAGCGCGTGGAGGTCAAGCGCCTCGGCAAAGGATTCCATCGCGTCACCGCCTTCTACGGGTTCATGCAGGACCCGCACATCGAGGAGATTCTCGAGGCCTGCAAGCCGCAGGGACTCAACATCCCGATCGCGGGGACGACGTTTTTCCTGGGCCGCGAGACGCTCATCGCCGCGGATCGCCCGGGCATGCCGATCTGGCGGGAGAAGATCTTCGCGTTCATGTCACGCAACGCGCTCCGCGCCACCGCGTTCTTCCGCATTCCGGCGGAGCAGGTATTCGAAGTCGGGACACAGGTGGAGCTGTAGGAAAGGGCAAGCCCCCGGGACGGCCCAGAAGGCCGCCCGGGGGCTCAGCACACCGGCTACCCGGAGCCGGGGGATTGCTCCCTCGTTCTTCATCCTGCCGCCGCCGGTTGACTGATGCGTCGCTCGGTAGGGCGAACAGGAGCTCCGGCTTTGATCCCCAAGCAGCCTGGCCGGGCCGCAAGGTTCACCGGTATGGGTGCTACGGCTCAGATCGGGTCGCGGACCGACCTTCCGCACTGCTCGCCGAGGCACCGCGTCGGCGAGGATGGGCACACGCGACTGGCCCCATCTGTCCAAGCCGGAGAGCTAGCTCCCGGATCGCCGGCCGCCTGAGCCCTTGTTTGCGTCGGCGGCCTCCCCGGAATTTCCGCTCGGACCCACCCTGAAGGCGTTGTCAAAGCGCGAGGCTTCGACCCTTCCCTGCAAGGTGCGTGGACGCCAATATAGGGGCCCCACGAAACCGCGCAAGTGCCGATGTTTCTTCGGGTTAGCTCACTTCACTGTGAATCGCATGTGGACACTAACCCACGCCTTCACCAGCCCTTGCACGAGCCATCCACATAATGTGGAGTGATCAATCCACAATCCGTCCACGGACCGACTAGGAGGGTTGTCCGACTCGGTGCTGGAACGTGCGAGCGGCGCCTCGGTATCGACGGATGGCGTCATCCAGACGCGCGAGGCGGTACGGCGCCCACGCGGCCAGGGAGTCCACCTTGCGGTACCCTACCCCAGTCGTGAAATCGGCGGCGCAAACATTGAGCGCGGTGCGGAGGGACGTGAGTTCGTGGCGCAGTTGAGAGTCGAGCGAGTCGGCAGCGAGGCGCTGACCCTGCGCGGCAGCGCTGGCGCAGTGCCGCTGGACCCGGGCCGCCCGCGAAAGCACCAGGTCGGGAGAAGCGTGATTCAGGTCTGCGCGAAACGCCGTCGTAGCGGCAGAAACCGCTGTCAGCGAGTCGTCGAATGCTTTGAGGGCCGCGAGCCGCTGCGTCCGCGCGGCGGAGTCCGGAATCTGGGCGTGGAGGATCGCGGTGAGCGCGATCAACGGGCCCAGCATGTTACAGATCTATGCCGACTTCGTCGTAGCGGTAGGCGTCCTGGGAATCCGTCGACCCGAACAAGCAGCCCGCGCCTCCCGCAGCGAACCATCCGGCAACGAGCTGTGTGGCGCCCGGCTGGGCGGTGTCGGCGAACAGTGCCCGCAGCCAGCGGCTGATATGACGAAGCTCCGGCGCGCGCCGCGAGAGGAGCGCCAGCACGGCGCCGGTACCCTGCGTGGCGCGGAGAAAATGGGCCATCGCGTGCGCGCGCTGCGCGAAGCTGTACGCGCGCACACCCGGCTGGTCGAAGAGGAGCGTGCTCTCGTACGGATCGGCCGGTGGCGCGTCCATCCGGGGCCCGAAATAGACGTAGACCCGCTCCTCCCCCTCGCGGCGCTCGACGACGACGGCTGCCGAGTCCGGGCTCAGGCGCGCCGCGTGGATCACATCGCCGTCGACGAGGATGCCGACGGCCATGGTCCACTCGATCGCCGCAAGTCCCTGATCCAGCGGGCATCCGACCGCGTCATCGTACGCGAGCAACCGCGGGGCGGCCCCGGCCCGGAGGAAGAAATGCGCCAGGGCATCGGCACGGTCGTCGAAGATCCGGGTTTGCCGTGAGGTTGCGGGAACCGTCATGGCGGGATTATAACCCACACCTAGACCATCTGACAGAGGAGCTTCGATGCGTGTGCTCACGCTGGCCATGTGGCTGATCGCCAGCAGCGCCGCCGCCCAAGAGCCCGTGGCGGTGAGCGCCGAGTCGGCGCGCACGGAATCCGTTCCCGCGCCCCCACCACCCAGTCCGGAGCAGCTGAAGTATCTCGATGGGCTCAAGACGGCGGGTCGAGGGGTCGCGCAGCTCAAGTCTGGTGTGACGAGCGTCGCGAACGCAGGGCGCGATACGACCAAGCTCAAGCTCGCCGGCCGGCGCCTCGGCGGTCTGTGCGGGGCCGCCCGTGGCTTCATGTCGAGCGGCCGATCCAAGATGCAGGCCAACGCGTATGCCGACTCGACCCAGCTCAGGGCGCGTCGCCTCGCCACGCAGATCGACACGCTGGTGAAGGTTGCTGGCCGGTGCGAATCGAGCGCCGCCAGGCAGACGGACAGCACTGCTAGTGCCGTCCTCAATGGGCTCCGCGCCTACGAGGCCGCCCTGCGTGATTTCCGAGGAGCCATCGGCCTCCCGAATCACTGAGCCCGGCCGCCAGGTGTCGGCGTGATGTCAGCATACTGTCATTACTGGCCGTGATTGACAGCACGAAAAGCGGGCTCTAGCTTTTGCCCCGGTTCAAGCAATACGTGGCACCGTCACCGGTTTGTCTGCGCACCGCGAGGACCATATGTCTCGCGGTTTTTGTTTGAGCCCGTCTCTGGTCGCGGTGACCTGAGCCGTTCTTTCCCGGGGCAGTGCCCCTCAGTGCCGAGGTTCAAACGGTATGGCAAAGGGTAAAGTGAAGTGGTTCAACGACGCGAAGGGCTTTGGCTTCATCGCACAGGAGTCGGGTCCGGACGTGTTCGTCCACTTCACGGCGATCCAGGCCGAGGGCTTTCGCAGCCTCGCCGAGGGCGACACAGTGGAGTTCGAGGTCGCTCAGGGTCCCAAGGGTTTGCAGGCCCAGAACGTTCGTAAGGTCTGAGCCAAGTCCGTCGTCGAAGCGGGCCCGGGTCACCGGGCCCGTTTCGTTTTCCGTACCTTATATTGGCTCCATGACGCTTGCCCCGCGCGCAGTCCTGCTGCTCGCCGTCGGCGCTCTCGGCGCGAGCCCGGTGCCCCCACCCACCTACCGCGGCTTCTCCCCGGGCATGAGCTACCGCACCTTCGCAGACCGCGCTCGCACCCTCGCCGCGCGAGACACGCTGCGCTGCAATACATCCGCGAGCACCGCGCAGCTGATGGAGTGCGGGGTGAAGATCCGAGACCCGAAGGATAGCGCGCGGTTCTACCTGAGCGCGTACGTGATCGAAGGGCGGATCGCCATGGTGGCGCTGTTCGACTCGGCAGGCTTCGGCGACAATAAAGGGGTCGCCCTCGTCGACCGCACCAAGCGCGACCTGACGCGGCAGTTCGGACAGCCCCATCCACTCGGCGCGAGCAGCGTGCAGTGGGCATACGGCCGCCAGGTCGTTCGCTTCAGCTGGCGTGGCCGGAAAACGGCGCGCTGGATCTCGATCACTCTGTCCGACAACGACGTCATGGATGGCATTTCGCGCTACGTAAAGCGATCCCCTCCTTAGCGCGTCCCACAACGTCAGTAAGTCAGTTCGACCGCGCCGCTGTTGGGTGAAACCCGGGCCGCGAAGTCACCGCGGTCGCTGTGGGGGCCAGTGTAGGGGTGCGCGACGTTGTAGGCGGCCACGCTCGAGTTCGCATAGAGGCGGTAATAGCCGATGTGGGCCCGGACCGCACCGCGGGGCACCAGGCAGCCGCAGCGGACGGCCGCCGCGGTCCCGGGGTTTACTTCGAGGGTGACGTCCGAGGCCGTCGTGTTCGTCACCAGCGGCGCGAAGTACCGCTGGCCGTCGACGAGCGGGGTCAATTCCGAGACGTGCCGCCCCAGGCGCGTCGTAACGGCCGGCATCGGCCCTTCCATCGCTTCGCCGAGCGGCGGATTCCCCGGACGGAGCACTCGCCACGTCATCGGCACGCCCGCGCGACGAGGTACCCAGACCTTCACGGTCTTCCCGGGACCGACGGTATCGGCAGGGGCCCCGTTTCTCACGATCTGCACGGGCTCGACAAGGGAATTCTCGACCCACACGGCGGAGCGACCTCCGAACGCCGCCCGCCACGCGTAGAGCCCGAGGGCGCCAATCGCGACGCCGCAAATCCACCATGCCCACACGCGCAGCCGGCGGGACCCGCCACCGCCCGCCGAGCGCCGCAGCTCACGCTCCACGGTCTGCGAGCCGACAAGCCGCGCCGAGCCGCTCGCTTGGCCTGCTGTGAGCGCGGCGAGCACGGCGTCCGCACTCTGAAAGCGCTCGTCCGGCTTCTTGGCCAGACACTTGAGGATCACGTCGGACAGCCAGCGGGGGATCTTGGCATTCACTTCGCTTGCGACCGGCACCGGATCGGCGAGGTGCTTCCCGACGATCTCGGCGCTCGACTTGCCATCGTAGGGCGGCGCGCCGGTCACCATCTGGAACAGCATCGCGCCGAACGCGTACAGGTCGCTCCGGCCGTCCAGGTCCGCCTGCCCGAGCGCCTGCTCGGGACTCATGTACTGCACGGTCCCGACGGTGAACCCCGTCGCGGTCTTGCTGCCGCCGGCGCCAGGATCGAGCAATTTCGCGATGCCGAAATCGACGAGCAGCACGCGCCCCGTGGTCGCTTCGAGCATCACGTTGTCGGGCTTGATGTCGCGGTGCACGAGCCCCTGCGTGTGCGCATGCGCGAGCGCCTGCAGGATCGGCTCGGCCACGCGCAGCGCTTCTGCGACCGGCAACATCCCGCGACGCCGCAACGTCTCCGCTAGCGACTCGCCTTCGATGAACGGCATGACATAGTAGACCAGGCCCTCACCGTCGCCCGTAAAATGGATCGGCAGGATCGCCGGGTGCTGGAGTCGCGCCAGCGCTTTCGCCTCCTGGCGGAACCGCGCGATCATCCCCGGAGTCCACGCGATTTCGGGGTGGAGCACCTTGCAAGCGAGCCGTCGATCCAGATCCAGGTCCCCGACCTCGTAGACCTCGGCGAATCCGCCCTGACCCACCAGCCGGCGCACCTCGTACTTGGAGCCGAGCGCCCGGGCGAGTCGCGTACTCGTCGCCTCCCCGATCGCCGACGCGACGCTGACCGGCGTCACCGTCGCTCGCTCGCTCGAAATCACTGTTGGGGACGGTTTGCCGCAGGAGGGACAGAAGGCGGACCCTGTGGGAATCTCCGCCCTGCAAGACGGACACGTGAGCTGGATCGACACGGCACTAAGATTCGCTTCGGAGGTTCCGGGGGCAACAGTGACGAAGGGGTTATCTTGGCCCCATGCCGATTCTGCGGGTCGCTCTCGGTCTAGCGCTCGCTTATGTCGCACTGGTCGTGCTGGGATGGCTGTTCCAGAACCGTCTCGCCTTCCCGGCTCCCCGCAGCCCGGTCCCCAATCCCCAACAGCTCGGGATGGCAAACGGTGAACGCCTCGAGCTCGGGCTCGGTGACGGCACGACCCTCGTGGGATGGTATCTGCGGCCGCTCGCTGCCGGCGTGGGACCGGCGCGGGCCCTGCTGTGGTTCTACGGCAACGGTGAGAACCTCGGGCGGATCTGGCCGGTCCTGCAGGAATTCCAACCTCCTGGCACCGCCCTCCTCGCGGTGGACTACCCGGGCTATGGGGAGAGCGGCGGCTCGGCCACGGAAGGCGCGCTGTACATCGCCGGAGATGCCGCGTACCGCGCGCTCGCGGACCGACTGGGCATGGAGGGCCGCATTTTCATCTATGGCCGCTCGCTCGGCACTGCGGTCGCGATCCGCACTGCAGCGGCGCACCCGGCCGCAGGCCTCATCCTCGAATCACCGTTTACGAACGCCCGCGAGATGGCGCGACTTCACTACCCGGCGATGCCCAGCTGGCTTGTGCGCCTGCGTCTCGACAACGTCGCGACCATCCGGCACGTCCGCTGCCCCGTCTTGATCTTTCACGGCGACGCCGACCGCCTCGTGCCGATCGCCATGGGGCGTCGCGTGGCCGAAGCGGCGCCGGGCCCGGTCGAGCTGGTGACGATCCACCAGTCGGGACACAACGACACCTACGACGTAGGCGGTCGCGAGTACCGGGACAGGATATGGGCGTTCGTGACCCGTCCCTCGTCCCCCGTGCCTCGTCCCTAGGTCAGATGACAGTGACAGGCGGGATGCGATCGCGCGTCGCATCGAAGCGACATTGCGCATCGTCCAACGCGCGGCACACCTCGGGCGCCAACTCGTCGGGGAACTTCACGCTCGGGGCCACCCGTCCCGTCATCACGCGGACGGCGACCAGCGCGCGCGTCACCTCGCAGTGGTCCACATCGGGATCCGTGTGGCCGGCGACGAGGAGACCCTCGAATAACGGCAGGCTGCGGGGATCTCGGAGGACGTATAACGATTCGAGGATCTTGGGCCCAAGAAAGCGGCGCAGCAGTTCATCGCCGCGGATCCTATCGAACAACCGCATCAGGACATCGACGCCTCGTGGGTAATAGCGGGCGGCGTCCACGGCCGCGCCTACGAATGCGTGATGCGCGCCGGGAGTCGTGAGGTAGCACTCGAACAACGGCCACGCCGCGGCGGGGTGGCGGTCGGCGAGTCCAAGAAAGGCGAAGTAGCGGCGCGCGCGGGGTGCCGAGATGTCGGCGACGACCGTACGCAGCCCGGCCACGCCCCATCGTGCACCCACGAGCGCCGCCGCCGCCGCGTGCTGCCACCGTTCGATCTCAGGGACGCGAAACGTCACGAGATGCGGCTCGAAGAAGCCGCGACTTCGGTCGAGGAGAGCGAGGAGCCGCCGGTCCACTCTTGCGAGGAACGGGGCGAGTGCGACGCGGTCCGTTCGCCGGGCGAGATCGAGCGCGTCCCAGCTCAGCCGATCCAGGTCATCGTCGGTCCAGGCGGCCTCGAATGCCGCGGGATCGGGCGCCGACAGCAACCCCTCGAGCGCGCCCGCAAACCGACAAACTTGCGACACCGCATCCATGACCAGAGGAAACTATGCGGCGCGGAGCACACGGCGAGGGGGGGGCCCGGCTGGCTGGGCCGCCGCGGTTGTCCACACCGATCTGGAAAACCGCGTGGAAATCGTCGCCCAACCTATTGTCTGGACCGTGCTTAAGTGATGCGCAATATTGCAATTCCGACTACCCGGCCTTAACCTTGCCCGCGTCCATCATCGTGCGATCCACCCGCCCCCTCGCCCTCGTCGGCGCCGCCCTGTTCCTCGCGGCCTGCTCCCGCCAACGGGGGCCGATCCAGATCGGCCTGGCCGGACCCCTGTCGGACCCCAGGGGGGTCGCCATGCAACATGGCGCCCAGCTCGCTGTGGACGAGATCAACGCCAAGGGTGGCGTGCGCGGGAGACTCTTGCAGTTGCGGCCCCTCGACGACAGCGCAAGCGATGACCGCGCCACCCGCGTGGCGCAGCTGCTGTATGACGATCCCGCCGTCATCGCCGTAATCGGACATCTCACATCCGGCACCTCGATCGCCGCCGGAGAGGTATACGGCAACGGCGCCCACCCGCTCACCATGATCACGCCGGGCACCTCGAGTCCCGACCTGACGAGCCTCAACCCATACGCCTTTACCGTCTTCCCCTCCGACTCGGTCCACGGCGCCGCGATGGCGCGGTTCGCGTGGCAAACCCTGGTCGCCCGACGAGCCGGTGTCCTGTTCGCGGCGAGCGACTATGGGCGCGGATTACGCAAGGCCTTCGTGGCGGATTTCACGAAGACGGGCGGAGTGATCGTAGAAGCCGACCCCTACCTGCCGACGACCGCGTCGCTCGAGCCTTACCTCTCACGGATGCGCGGCGCCGGAATCGATGTTCTCGTGCTGGCCGCAGACGAGGCGGCTGGCGAGGCCGCGCTCCGGCAGCTCGATGCCCGTGGCGCGCGCTGGCCCGTCCTTGGAGGCGAGGAGCTTGCCGGGATCGAAGGGCTTGGGGCACCCGCCGTCGGCGTGCGAATCGCCACGGCCTATCTGTCGGACCGGCCCGGGGAACGAAACGCGGCGTTCGTCACCGACTTCGGACGGGCCTACGCTGGAGCGCGACCCGACTACCGGAGCGCCGGCGCGTATGACGTGGTGTACCTCCTGGCGCAGGCGATCGCGACAGTGGGGCCGCGGCGCACGGCGATCCGCGACTATCTCGCGCGCGTGGGCGGCGACATCCCGCCGTTCGAGGGAGTGACGGGCCGCATTGGCTTCGACGAAACCCGCAACGTGACGTCCCGCGGTGTGGTGATCGGCCTGGTGCGAGACGGACACCTCGTGGCGGAGGCGACCCAGTGAAGTTGGACACGATCCGTGCCCGCATATTGGGTGGCCTGGCGTTGCTTGGCCTCGCCAACGTTTGCGGGGCGGGGTTCAGCATCTACACACTCCGGACCATCCGCCGCTCCGAAGTCACCCAGCTCGAGACCGCACAGCGCACCGGTGAGCTCTCAAACGGGGTCGTGACGAGCGTCTTCCAGCAGATCAACTCGGGGCAGCAGTACCTGATCACGCCCACGCCAGCGCTGCGGGCCCAATTTCAGGATGCGGCGGACCAGAGCTTCGATTTCGCCCGCGAGCTCGGCCGAGTGCCCGATCTCACCCTCGAGCAGCGCCTCGCGATCAGCCGCATCAAGGAGCTGCAGACCTCGATCGAAACGGACTACGCAATCGCGCACGCTCAACGCGATTTGGGTCGCGATGACGCCGCGCGCGCGGCAGCCCTCGGCGTGATCCAACCTGCCGCTGAGCTGACGCGTCTGGTACGCACGTTCGCGGCCACGCTCGCGCAGAACGCGCGTCAGGCCCAACAGCGCGTGGCGGCCCTCGCGGCGCGCTGGCAGGTCTATCTGTATCTCGGCCTCTTCATGGTCATGATCACCACCGCCCTCATCGGCTACTGGACCCTCCAAGCGGTCGAGGGTCCACTCGGCCGCGTCGTGCTCGCCGCCGAGCGATTCGGCGAGGGTGACCTCCGCCCGGTGACCACCGGGTACATGCCTGGCGACATCCAGGTCCTCGCCGACGCGATGCGACTCATGGGAGAACGGCTCCGCACGATCGTCGGCAGCGTGATCGGCGAGGCGGACCGTATTGCCGGATCGGCGACCGACCTCTCCGCCATCAGTCAGGAGCTCGCGGCATCCTCGGGCGAAGTGACGACGGCGATGGTGGACGTCTCGAAGGGAGCGGACGACCAGCGCGCGGAAGTCGACCAGATCGGGGCCGGCCTCGCGACCTTGCGGCGGGCAACGGCGGATACGGCCGATGCAGCCGATCGCGTAGCGCGCTTGAGTGAGGAGATCCGCGGCGTCGCCGAGCGGCACCGGGGAACAATGGTCTCGGCCTCGAACGTGTTGCTCGACGTGCACGAGGTGGTGCGGACGACGTCGAAGCAGGTATCCGCACTCGCCCAGCAAACCGCGGCGATCGACGATTTCGTCGACCTCATTCGCCGTATCTCGTCACAAACCAACCTGCTGGCGCTGAATGCCGCGATCGAAGCGGCCCGCGCGGGCGAGCACGGAAGGGGGTTCGCGGTGGTGGCCGAGGAAGTGCGTCAGCTCGCGGATGAATCGGCGCGCGCCGCGGAGGATGTCACCCAGACCACCAACACCATTCGGGAGCAGGTCGAGGATGTCACCGCAACCATGGCTGCCGGCACCGCCAAGGTTCGCGGAATCGAGGACGTCGCGGGCGGAGCCGCGCGCGGCCTCGCCGAAATCACCAACGCGGTCGCGCAGGTCGAGGAAGCCGCCACGCGCGTCGCGCAGGCGGCGCAGCAGTACCGCGAGATCACCGAGCGGCTGGAGCATCAGTCCCGCCAGGTGGCGGCTCAGGCGGTGGCGCACGCATCGAGCGCGCAACAGGTCACGGCCGCAGCCGAGGAGCAAGGCGCCTCGACCCAGGAGATGGCCGCCGCCGCCGCCCACCTGCTCCAGGCGGCCGAGAAGCTGCGGGGTATGGTGAAGGGATTTCGGGTGTAGCCGGTCGGGCTACGGAAGTATCGTCACGCCACCGGGTGCCGCGATCACCCTGTTTCCGCGGACAAAATCAGTTCCCGTCCCAGCCGCGGTCATGCCGAGCATCTGAACCGCGTAGGGTGTGACCCCGAACTCGACGGCCGTGAACCACAGCCGGATCAGTGTCGGCGCGCCGCCGGCACCGATGGGATTCACGTCCCCGAACTGCAGCGCTCCCCCACCCGTCGAATCCGGGCTCACCGCCGGTTGCGTCGTGAAGAACCCGGGGCCCGCACTGCTGCTGTCGAACCGGACCATCCCCGCGTTCCATACGAGTCGCGCCTGATAGCTCTGCAGAAGCTCGGTCGGCACGGACTTCAGGTCCACCACTACGTCGACCGCAAACGGCTTCCCGATGTGCGCCGTGGCAAAGGGCTGGCCTCCGGCGAGGGGAACCACTATGGCGTCGCCCGATGGCGCTGGGTTGCTCACTGCCACGACGGCGGAGTCGAGCGTCGCTCCAAAGGATGCCACGATTACGGCTGTTCCTCTCCCCTTGGCCGTGACGAGGCCGGTGGGGTCTACCGTGGCTACGCTGGGGTCGCCGCTCACCCAGCTCGCGCCCGGTACGCTCGCGGTGAACTGGATAGCGTTCGCCGGCGCCTGGGTCGTCAACGTCACGAAGCTGGGCGTGACGACCAAGCCCTGCGCCGTCACGTTCACGCGCAAGGTATCCACCGCGCCGCTCGTCGCGGCAATTACCTGCGCCAGGCCCCCGGTCGTGGCGGTCAGGACCGTGATGAACCCGTCTGGCTTCACCGCGATGAGCTGCGGCGTGAGGTTCGTGAGGACAACAGGAACACCCGCGATAGCCTTGCGCGCCGAGTCCACGAGAATCCGCATCGCGAAGGCGCTGCCCGGATCGACGCTCGTGTCCTGGGGCTCGGCGGTGAGGGTGCATCCCGAGGACGGACCACAGGGTCCGACGTAGCTCACCGGCACGTCCGCTACAGCAGTCGAGACGCCGGCGTTGACCGTCACGGTGTCCGCGCCCGTGTAGAGCACGGCCCCATCACTCGAGCGAATACCTTCCAGCAACACCTCGAAGCGCTCCGTCGTCTCCGATAATGCCACTTTGACCGCTAGGTCGGCATTTCCCGCGGTGTCCACCGCCACCGTGTCGTCAAATACGACGGTCCCGGGGGGCGACGGCAGCCGCGTGACGCGGACGTGAAGCTCGTCCAGGTCACCGGTAAAGACGTCGAGCGTCTGCGAGGAAAACACCGGCGCGATCACGAGGCTCAAACGCCTGCCAGGGCCCATGGCGTCGGCGCACGCAAGCGCCGCAGTGACGGACAGCACGATGCCGAAGCGCCGCACTATCGGGTCCATTCCAGCATGGCGCTGAGCCGCGGGCCGACCAGGGAGATCGTGGAGCCTTGGTCCTTCAGATAGCCGAAGGGCACCTGTGCCTGAAACACGAGCGCGGCGGGTCCGCTCACGCGATACCGCAGGTCGAGCCCTGGTCGGACAATCAACCCGAGAGGGGTGAGCGATGAGTCTTGCTCGGTCAGTTCGTGGCGCAGCTCGACCGACGGCGCCAGCGTGGCGCGGACGGAAAGCGGGTGCTCAACCCGCGCCCCCAACGCGAGCACGTTGCCGCGCGGGACCTCCACAACTGACGTCGCGGTTGTGTTGAACTTGCGAGCGCGCATCCGGTACATGTCGAACCCGTAGAGGGACAGGCTGCTCCGTCCCATCGGCATGGACAGGTGCGAGTAGAACAGCACTCGGTCCCCGGAGACGCTCGGCGCACCCCCCGTCACCTCGTCGTGCTGACTCAGCGTGTACAGGAGCGCGACCCGCAGATAGTGCCCGCCACCGAGCGGCCCTTCGGCGCCAAGCCGGGCGCGGGCTTCGTTGCCTGGCTTCAGCTCGCCGCCGCCGGCCACTGGCTCGTAGCTCCCGCAATACCGCAGGCTCGCCCCACCGCCGACCGCCCACGAGCCCCACCGAGTCGCCGTTGCAACGCCACCCGTGACGCCGCCACCCGATCCGAAACTCGGCGTCGTGAAATCGAAGAGGTCGGTCGCGAGGATGGTGAAGAGCGGCAAGGTCGTGTCCGGCAGCGCCTTGGTCCCCGTCGGCAGCGTGCCGACGAAGGTCAGGAGCAGGCGTCCCGCTACCGCCGCGAACGTGGCTCGGACGTCAATGTCCGTCGGGCCGGATACGTTGCTCTCGGCGCCGTCCGAGGCGCGCACCGTGGCAGTCGCATACGCCCCCGCAACATCCAGACGGAGGCGGGATCCAAAGTCGTGCGACGCCGTCACGGGAATAGTCAGCTCGCTGACCCGATCGAACGCCAGCCCTGACCCGAACGAATAGGCTTCGAAAATCGGGCCAGTGCGCGCCGTGGTCCCAGGGGCGTCGGCTGGGACCTGCGCCGCGAGCGGCGCCGCCGCGAGCAGGGCAAGAACCACTGCCTGCTTCACCGCGGGCGCCTGAAGATGATGTGGATGATGCCGGACTCGGATACGACCGTCGGGCCCTGGCTCTCAGGCGTGACCTGGCGGGTGGTCAGATCGCCCCCGGTCCGACTCTCGCCGCCCACGGCGTTGAAGATGTCGCCCGTGCTGGGAGCCACGTCCCGCGATGTCGCGCCCAACACGCCGTGGAGGGGCGGCATGGCGGGGGTGGCGGCCGCCGCCGCCGCTGCGATTGTGAGCGCACTACCTCCCCCGGCGCTCGCCGAAGCCTGCTCGACCGCGGGGGCCACCTGCGCGGCCTCCTGGGCCTGTCTCGCGGACTGGAAGGTCGGGTCGGCGCGCAGCGCGGCGCCGAACGCACGCGTGGCTGCCGGGTAGTCCCCGCGATCCATCGCGTCGAGCCCGTCGCTGTAGGCCAGGAATGCCGCGAGGTTCTTCGGGCCCTCCCGCAGTATGCGCTCGCGCTCGGCCTGCGTCAGCTCGATGCCGAGTTGCCCGCTGAGGTCAATCACCAGCCGCTTCTCCAGATCGAGCAGATTCGCGAACGGCCCCGTCACCGGACTCACCGGACGCACCGCCCCGGTCACTATCACCACCGACGCGGACAGCTGCACCACTCCGTGTGGCGGGATCGACGCCACGCCCTGCACCATTCTCTCTGCGCGCAGCAGGCGCCCCACGCGCGCCGCCGTCGCGGGATCGACCGACGAGCCCTCCGCCAGCTTCAGTTCGTCGACCAACGCACCGACTTGCACCCGCTCGAGCAGCCGGAGACTGCGAATGGCGGCGAGATCGGTGGTGATCAGCTCTGCGAGCCCGCGTGACAAGGGCTGCACGCTCGAGTCACCCGACACGACGAGCGGCAACACGGCCAACGTGCTCGGCTCTGGTGCCTGCTGGGCCAGCTCGGCTTCGTGAGCGAGCGCCGTTTGCGCGGTGTGCTCTGCGCCGGTGCGCAACGCGAGCTGCGCCTTGGCGAGCACCGCGGCGACCCCGCGCGCGTCGGGATGGGCTCCTGCGAACTCGTTGTAGGTCGTGACAGCCGCGTCGAAGCGCCCCGCTCGCTCCTGACAGGCCCCGATGACGAGTGGGCCGAGCGCGTCGTCGGGAGCCAGCGCGTTCGCCGCTTGGGCAACGACAATCGCTGTGTCGCAGCGATCGCCCGCAGCAAGGGCAGCGGCAAGGCGGAAGCGCGCCCCTAGGTCTTCAGGGTGCTCCCGCGTCGTGACGAGCAGGCTCGGAATCTCGGCCGGCGTGACGTCGGCTGGCCGCGGAGCGCGCGCACACGCGCCGCCCGCCACCAACAGCAGGCAAATGAAGTGACGCAAGCTATCGATCCACTTGAAGTTGAGAGGCCGCCGCGCGACCACTCCCTCCAAGCTACGCCCCGCTCATAGGACCCAGGTCACAGCGGGGCGTGCCTTGAGCTCGATTGCGGAACCTGCTGATTATACAGGGCTTAGGATGCTCTACCGGTCAGCGGTGGGTCTTCTTTTTCGCAGCCTTCTTGGGTTTCGACTTAGGCTTGGGGGCCCGGCCCACTTTACGCCGGCCCTTGAGCCCGGATTGCACGTCGGCCAGCACCCGGTCGCCCTCATCAGGCCCGATCAGGCCGCGGCGTACCGCGTACCGCACCAACTCCTCGGCATCCTCATAGGCGAACTCACCCTCGCCTGCAGCCGCTCGGATGGCTTTGACCAGGGCGTCCGCTACCGGGCTGCGCAGTACGCTCGCAATGCCCGGCAACGCCTCGAGCAGCGAAGAGATCTGCGACCCGCCGAGTTCGGCTGGCATCGACAAGCTGCTCCGGCGTTTAGGGTCGCGCCAACCTACACCCCGCCCTAGACAGCGTCAAGAATTTGACCGGGTCAGGGGTAGCACCCAGCCAACCTCCTATCCCATAGAGAGATAGGCGTCCTGCCGGGAAGGTACACGGGAGCACCCAAGGCTTTGCTGCCCTGCCAGGTGTGGCTAGATTGGTGGTCGGAGGTGCACGGAAGACGTGGGGCGACGGGGCATTAAAGAGTATCGGGCGCCTGAGGCGCTGGCGTTGATCGCGGCGGACCGAGAGCACTCCCCCTTGGTCTGTCCTTCCTGTGGGACGCGCTCCATCCAGCGTGTGCCGCGGCGGCGCGGCGAGAGAGCCGGCGTGATTCTCCAGTCGGAGCGCATCACGCTCACGTGCCAGACCTGCGGTCGCCACGCGGCATACATCGAGCGCGGGCCAGAGCCTCCGCGTGACAGCACGATGGATCCGCACCCCGAGGTGTCCCGGGTCCGTTAGCCGACCGCCCCAGCATTTCATTTGTCACTCAGGGAAGGAGCACGCGCGGCACGTGGCAGGCGACGCCATACAAATGATGGGGACGATCAGCGAGGTCCTCCCCAACACCACCTTCCGCGTCAAGCTCGAGAACGGTCACGAAGTACTCGCCTACGTGAGTGGCAAGATGCGCAAGAACTACATCCGCATACTGCAAGGCGATCGGGTTGCGGTCGATCTGTCGCCCTACGATCTCACGCGCGGCCGCATCACCTACCGCTACAAGTAACGCCCTGTTACGTGCACGAGCGACTGCACGGACGATCGGATGCACTCCGGAACTCTGGTCCTGCTTGCTGGTACTTGAAGCTCAGGATATTCTACCCGTGTTGCAGCATTCCCACGCGAACGGTGGTCTGGAAGGGAGGCACCATTTCAACACCACGGACGCGCGCGAGTGCCGCGGCGGTGGGTTGCGTCATTGCCGTCGGCCTGTTGGCGCCGGACTCAGGCGCCGCCCAGGCCGTGGACATTGGACTAGCCGCAGGCGTGTACTTCCCGATCGGCGCTCTCGTCCAGACAGGGTCGGAATCCCACCCGGCGACCTTCTTCCAGCAACGGCTCCAGATCACCCCCATGCTCTCGGGCAATGCCGTGGTTTGGACCTCGGATCGGTTTGGCATCCAGGGCGCCGTGACGTATTGCCCGAGCACACTAGCGGTGCAGGACAGCTCCGGCATCAGCGACCATCATAGCTCGGTCGTACTCGCCAGCATTCGCGCTCTCTATGCCTTCTCGCCGATGCCCTTCAAGCCCCCTCCGGGCAAGCGGGAGGCCCCCTGGTCCTTCTATGTGGGGCTCGGGGCCGGCGTTGTGAGTCGCAGCGGGAACGTCTGGACCTACACGAGCGGCCTGGTTGCACCGGCGGCGGTGTTCGATGTCGGCGTCCGGACCCCCCTTGGGGGTCGCAGCGTGTTGCGGATCAACATCGAGAACTACCTGTCGGTCGCCCAGTTCGACAAAGGACTGCCCACCGAGACCGAGGCGCGGCTGCATGGAGACTTGGCCTTCAACGCGACATTCGCCTACCGCCTCAAGCGATGATGTCTACGCCCCGCGACCTTCCGCGCGTCACGCTGACTGCGGCGCTCATGTTCACCACGTGCTTCCAGAGCAAGAAGTCATACGAGAACTGGAGCAGCTCAGTCCCCCCCGGGCGATTCAGGACCGTGGCGACCATCGCCGGAGGCGATGGTCGTAACGATCTCCGCATGTCGGTCCAGGTGCGTAATTCCCTGCACAAGGCAGGGGTAAACGCCCTGAAGGTTTCCGGTCGCTGGGAAACCATCCCTCAGGCGATCAGCCAGGTCTGCTCCCCCAGCGCGCCGCAACCAGTCGACGGCATCGTGGTGGTGAAGTACGACTACTTGATCCTGTATGACTGCAAGACCAGCAAGGCGGCGTTCGAAATGCAGGGGGGAGCGGACGTGGGCCTCACCCAGATGACCGACCACCTGATCAAGTACATCAAGCGACCGGCACCCAACCCGTAGTTTCCCGTCCGCGACAAGTCGGCTGCCAGCGACATTCCTGAATACACGAGAGGCCGGGAGCAACGCTCCCGGCCTCTTCAGGTTGCGTACAACCCTGAGTACGCGAGCCGAATTCTTACGGCGAGACCGGCCCGATCGCGCCGGACGACAGACCGGCCGGGTCGCTGTCGCTATAGACCCTAACCGTGGCACCGTAGTTACGCAGCGTGCGGTACAGCACCGTATCCGTGACACCGGCGACGGAGCCGCTGGCCGCGCACGGAGCTGCCGCGCAAATCGTTCCCTTCGTGACCGTCCCCTGCAGAATCCGGATCAGGTTGACCGTGCCGTGACCGGCGGCCGTGACGGCATACGTGAACGTGAACGTCGTTCCGGAGCCGTTGATCGTGAAGGAATGACGGGCCGCGGTATCCGCGGGGTTCTTGTGTGGGGTCACGTTGTTACCGGCCGCGACCGCCTGAAAAGCAGTGATCACGTCATCCGGGGAATCCGGCCCCGTACACGCAACCCCGACGACGAGCGCGCCTGCCATCACTGTGCCTACCAGCGCGGCGTGTTTAACGGACGAGCGCATCCTAGTCCTCCTTGGCGTTTGTTGAGAGTGTTGCCAACTCCTGGTGCTCCATCCCGGCCCACCTCGGAGGCAATACAGTACCACGTGCTGGGCCGCTTGTCGAGGACCCCGGGGAACTTCGCGGCCGCTAGTCCTATCGTATGTCCATACCACCCGATCGGGTGGTATGCCGGGTTTTTGCCCTCTCGCCGGGCTTGCGCGAAGCCAAAAGCCGCGGTTATTTCCATGGTCGCCCGTCGTTGCATAACGCACCGTTGCACTCACCACAGTTGCAGGAGCCACCGAAACATGAGTCGTTATTCGCTGTTGCTGGGATGCCTTGTCCTGGCCGCGCCGGCGGCCGCCCGGGCCCAAACACGCTGGACCGTTGATTCCAAGAGCAGTTTGGCCTGGTGGCAGATGAGCCCAAACCTGAACCACCTCTGGGCCACCACGTGCCCTGGCGATTCCTCGTGGCGCCCCGGCGAAGGCCGGAGCACCGGCTGGTACATCAATCCGAGACTCAAGCTCCCCAAGACGGGGTACGCCGGCGTCGACGACACGATCCACGTCCCGTTGTATCCGCGCACGACCGTCTACCCGCTCTGCGTCGAAGCTCTCCGCGGCGAGATCGTCGTGCCTGACACGGTGCACTGGCGCGGTGTACATGGCAGGGTCACGGTACTGGGAGACGCGCTCATCACAGGCGAGATGATGCGCGACGTGTTGATGCATCAGGTCATGCAGACGTCTTCGTTCCCGGAAGTCGTGTTCACGATCGACAGCGTTACGAACCCAAGGCAGGACGGCGACACGCTGCGCGCGACCGCGGTCGGCTCCCTGACTGTGCGCGGCATCGTGACGCCGACGACCGCCCAGGTGAGGGCGTTCCATGATGCGGGTGGCATGCGCGTCCTGGCGAAGTTCCGGATGCCCGCGACGTCGCTTCTCGAGCTCACGCCGCGTATCCATAATTTGGGCCTTGGCGTCAGTACCAACATCTGGCACGACCTCTTCATGGGAACCGACCTCGTGCTGCGCCCCGAAGGGTCGAAACCAGCTACACAAGGGAGTGACTGATCCATGAGGCGTCACGCCACGATAGTGCTGGGGAGCCTGCTTCTGGCTGCCCCGGCCGCTGCGCCAGCGCAAACCCGCTGGACTGTCGATACGAAGAGCAGCCTCGCTTGGTGGCAGGTGAGCCCGCACCTCAATCACTTGTGGGCCACCACGTGTCCTGGCGATTCGTCCTGGCGCCCAGGCGAGGGTCGCAGCAGTGGCTGGTACATCAACCCGAAGCTCAAGCCGCCGAAGACCGGATATGCCAACGTCGACGACACCGTCCACGTGCCGATGTACCCGCGCACGACCGTCTACCCGCTGTGCGTCGAGGCAGTGAAGGGAGAAGTGACGACGCCCGACACCGTCCATTGGCGCGGTGTACATGGCAAGGTCACGGTCGTGGGAGACGCGCTGATCACGGGCGAGATGATGCGTGACGTGCTGGCGCACCAGGTCATGCAAACATCCCAATATCCCGACATTGTCTATACCGTCGACAGTCTCACAAACGTCGGGCACAAGGGCGATACCCTCACCGCCACGGCGGTCGGAAGCCTCAGCTTCCGTATGATCCCTTACCCGATGACGGCGGTGGTTAAGGCGTTTCACGACGCCGGCGGTATGCGCGTCCTCGCGAAGATGCGCATGCCCGCTCACAACCTGCTCGACATGACCCCGAAGCTCCATTACCTCGGACTCGGCGTGAACACGAACATCTGGCATGATTTCTTCATGGGCGTCGACGTCGTATTTCGTCCCATGCAGTCGGGCGCCAGCGGGAAATAGAGGCGGATCCCTAGCAGCATTGGCATCAGCCTCCGGCACGGGCGTCGCGATCTGCGGCGCCCGTTTCGTCTTTCTCACCCTCCGCATCGGTTGACACGTCCCGGCGAGCACGGCGAACGTTAGGGCGTGATCTCCGCACTGCTGGGAGCGCTGTTGCTGAACCCGCCCTGGAGCCCCCGCGTCCTTTCCCGTTTCGATGTCGCGAAGGCCGAGTGGCTCATCCGTAATCGCCTCCCCTGTCTCGGCTGCCACGAGCTCGGCGGTGAGGGGGGCCGCATTGGCCCTAGCCTCTCCCAGCTCAAAGGACGGCCGTTCCCCGAGCGCGTGTACGAGCAGATCCGCGATCCCAAGGGCGGGGTCATGCCCCGCGTGCCCATGAGCGAAACCACGCTTGATCTGATCGCCAGCTATCTGGTTCAACGAGACCCAAGCCCGGCCCCGGCCAGCGTGCCACCCCCGGCCGTCGAATCGAGCCGGGACGTGACCGAGGATCTGTACGCTCGGCATTGCTCCCCCTGTCACGGCGTGAAGGGGGCGGGGGACGGCTACAACGCGCCTTTCCTACCCGTACGGCCGACTGCTCACGCCGACAAGGCCTACATGTCCCGCCGGTCGGACGACGCGCTGTTCGACGCGATCTACGCGGGCGGCTACGTTATGAACCGCAGCAATCGCATGCCACCGTTCGGACAGACGCTAGCCCGTGAGCAGATCTGGTCTCTCGTGCACTATCTCCGGGTGTTGTGCGGCTGTGAGGGACCCGCGTGGTCGCTGGATAACCATTGAGCAAGAAGAAAGCGCGCGCGCAACCCGCGGTCGAGGCGGGACGCACCGGGGCTCGGCGCTTCGGCCGGCGCAGCCTGTTTGCCGTCGCCGTAATCATGGCCGCGGCGGCCGCCGTGGCTGGCCGAGCCCTCTACGATCGCGCCGGCCGCAATCTCAAGCTTCCCCCTCCCCCTCCCAGCGACATGACGGCGCCGGCTGAGACGACCGTCGCTTACGGTGATTTTGTTGGGTCCGAGGCATGTGCCTCGTGCCACCCATCGGAGTACAGGTCGTGGTCCAGCTCGACGCATGGCAAGGCCGGTGGGCCGCCGACCCCGGAGCGCGTCAAGGGTCCTTTCGACGGCCGGCCCATCCACTTCCGCGACGCCACGGTCACGCCCTCTCGGAGCCAGAGTGGCGGGTTCATTTTCACGGTGGTGCAGGAGCAGCGGCCGGCGGTCGTATACCGCGTCGAAGCGGTCGTCGGCGGCGGCTTCATGGCTGGTGGCGGCACCCAGGCAGCCTTCGGACGGTTCCCCGACGGAACGCTGCGATTCCTCCCCTTCGACTATTCGCCGGCGGAGCATGCTTGGTTCTGCCAGCTGCGGCCAGGCAACAGGGGGTGGGTACCCATTACACCTGCGCTGGCACTCGCTGACTGCGATGCCTGGCCGCCCACACGCATCCTGGGCAGTTCTGAGCGGTTCCAGAGCTGCCAGCAGTGCCACGGCAGCCAGATCGAGGTTGCGTTCGATTCCGCGTCCAAGCACTACGACACCCGCTTTTCGACCCTCGCGATCAATTGTGAATCCTGCCACGGCCCCGGACGGAGGCACGTCGAGCTCGCCCGATCAGGCACGCTCCCGACTGCTCAGGACATTGGCATGCGGTCCCTCGCAGCCCTCACGAAGGATCAGTCGCTCGAGGTCTGCTTTCAATGCCACGCCGTGAAGGCGGCGCTCGAGCCGGGATACCTGCCCGGGAAGGAGCGCGATCGACACTTCGCCCTCAAGCTTCCGATTCTGCTCGACACGATCTACTTCGCCGACGGTCGCACACGCGTGTTCGCGTACCAAGAGGGGCACCTTTCGAGCGATTGCTACCTGAACGGGTCCATGACATGTGTGGACTGCCATGACCCGCACTCCCAGCACTATCGCGACATCAACGGAGTAGCCCTGCCGGGCAGGTTCGACGACGGCCAATGCGTCGATTGTCATGCCAGCAAGACGCAGCCGATCGGCCGGCACACGCATCACGGAGCGACCTCGGCTGGCAGCCGCTGCGTGTCGTGCCATATGCCTTACCTACAGGAGCCGAGCGTCGGCCCGCGGATCCGGTATGCGCGGTCCGATCATACCATCCCCATCCCCCGGCCGTCCTACGATGCCCGGATCGGAATCGAGAACGCCTGCGTCGGCTGTCATCGCGATCGCACAGTCCAGGAGCTCGACGACCAAGTGGCGAAGTGGTACGGGGCCTTGAAGCCGCAGGCGGCCATGGTCGCCGCAGTCCTCGCCGCAGACGCCGCGAGCGACCCCACCGTCGCAGCGAGGACCGTTCTGTCCGCAGGCGGGAGCCATCCCATGGCTCAAGTCGCCGGGTTGGGATTGGTGCTGAAGCAATACACGAAACCCGACGTGGCCGCGCTCGACGCGGAGACCACCAAGCGCCTAGAGCAGTGGTCGCAGGACTCCGATCTGGACGTATCGGCACTGGCGCTGGCATCGCTCCACCAGCTACGTGGCACCGACCCGCAGATCCGCCGGTTTCTTGCGGGTGCGTTGCGCCGATTGGGGCCGCGCGACGGCTTGGTTCGCTCGCGGTGGGCCTGGATTCTGCGGGTGCGTGGGGAAGCCCTCCTCACGGCCGGGGACCCGCGGAGCGCGCTCGTCACCTACAACAAGGCCCTAGAGGTGACGCCCGACGATCCTGCGGTCTGGAGGAGCCTCGGCGTCGTGTACACGCGCCTCCACGACTACCCCAGCGCTATCGAGCGTTTCCAACACAGCCTGTCACTCCGCCCCAGGCAGCCACAAGTGCTTGTAGAGCTGGGGTTTGCGCTCTCGCAGCAAGGGCAGGCTGATAGTGCTATCACCGCCTACCGGCAAGCCATCGATCTCGATCCGTGGGACCCGGCGGCCTACGCCAATCTCGGGGTCGCCGCCCTGCGCCGTGGAGCCATCCGGCCCGCCATTGAAGCCCTCCAGCGCGCCGTACAGCTCAACCCCGGCCTCGCCGAAGCCCAGTTCGCTCTGGCGAGCGCCTATGGCCAACTCGGCGATACCAAGCGAGCTTTAGATGCGCTGCAGCGCGGCCTTGAGTTCGACCCCAACAACGCCGCGGCGCGTCGCCTCCTCGAAGCAAATCGTCGCTAAGGAACGGCAACGACACGGGGGGCCAGGTAACGTCTTGGCACGTTGCGAGTTGCAACGCTGCGTGCACACTGCCAGCTTGCGAGGCCACCAAAATGGTGGTTACTTCGTGCTTGGCTTGGAATCTACCGACGGAGGTCGCCGTATGCGTGCACTACTGGGTTGTACATTGGTCGTGACCGCACTTTCGAGCGTCGCCTGCCACACCATGGCGCCCGCAACGCTGGACCAATTGGGCACGATGAAGCCCTCACGGGCGTGGGTCACGCTGGGTGACAAGTCCGTGGTGGAGATTTCGGGCCCCCAGATCATGGGCGACACTCTGGTAGGATACGTGAATGGGGTATACCAGGAGCTCCCCGCCGCTACGGTAAAAAGTGTGACCGTACAGAAGACGTCCACCGGCAAAACGGTGGCCCTGGTCGTGGCAAGCACCGTCGCGTTCGGCGGGTTCGCCTACCTGATCACCTCGGCGGCGTCTAACCAGGACGACAAGGGTCCGACGGTAGAGTGCCAAGAGAACCCCGATCGGTGTATGTAGCATGTCGACGGCCGTCAATCACCTCTCGGATGACGAAGGAGGTAGGCATACCATGATCTCTCTGCGGGCCTGGCGACGGGTCGCAATCATGGGCTTCGCTTGCGTATTGGGCGCGCCCGTGGCTGCGCGAGCGCAGGTCCACTGGAAAGTCAATTCGAAGGCCAGCTTGGCGTGGTGGCAGATCGATCCGAACATGAACCACCTGTGGGCCACCACCTGCCCGGAAGAGCCTTCGTGGCGCCCTGGGGAAGGACGCAGCGGCGGCTGGTCAACCAACGAGGCCATGCAGGCCCGGGTGGGACACGGGTTCGCCGCCATCTCCGATACCGTCCACGTACCCCTCTATCCGCGGCGTCGCGTCCGGTTCCTCTGCACCGAGGCCGTGAAGGGCGATTTCACGTTCCCGGATACCGTGCACTGGCGTGGCGGGCATGGGAGGCTCACGATCGACTCCAAGAAGATCACGAGCGGTGAAAACCTGCGCGATGAGTACGCGCGCGACGGTGTGCTGGCGACCGCGAACTTCCCGGAGCTCACGTTTGTCCTGGACAGCGTGACCGATGTGAAGCGCGCGGGAGACACGCTCAGGGGCAAGGGATGGGGTGTCTTCACCCTGCGTGGCGTTCCGAAGGTGGTGGCCACCGACGTTAAGACCTTCCCGGAAGCGGGTGGCCTGCGGGTCATCGGTAAGTTCGGCATCCCGGCCAAGGCGCTCGCCACCGACTACGGAGTTACCAGGCGCACCTTGGGTTTGGGCGTATACATGGGGATCTGGAAGACGCTCTTCATGGGCGTGGACCTGCTTCTCGAACCTGAACAGCCACCCGGCGCCAACTAGCCAAACCGGGCAGCGGGTAGAGCGAGGAAGCATTCGCGGGGCAGCCCCCACAGGGCTGCCCCGCTTCATTTCACCAGACCCGATCGGAATGCGTGTCGGAAGTCGGAGGAAGGCGGGCGGAACCGGCTCGGCCTAGTGGTCGGTGGCTGGCGCCGACTCGCCTCGCAGGTAGTGAAAGAGCCGCTTGGTCATCTCCTGCATGCCGGCGCCCCGCTCGGGAGCGCCTTCGACGGTGAAAGCCGTCTGATGCGACGTGCAGTCCATAAGCTCCAGGCGGTTGTACGCGACGAACAGAACTCCATCCACATCACCGGGCTCGCAGATCTCCTTCACGGCCTGGGCCGGCGTATCCCAGCGGCCGGCCCGCGCCACGCCCTTCCAGCCGCTGTCACTGAGCTCTTTGCGAACGGTCGCGGACATCCGGATCTCGTTTCTACTCGCGCCCCCGGCAATCGTCGCGATGACCTTGAACTTGGTTCCCCCGATGGTGGGGCTCGGGTGCTCGACAGCTTCCTTGCCGGTCCACAGGCAACCCCCCAGCCCGAGCAGCGCGCTGGCCACGAGCGCCGCGCCCGCCTGCCGGGCACGCAATGGCGACACGAAACCCACAGGGCTCACGCGACCCTCTCTCTCCGATTTGTTGGTTATAGACGCACAGTAGGGGCACGGTATGCTCCCCGTGCCCCTACTGTTCTACGTCTCATGCGACTTCAGGACTGCTCAACGAACCAGCAAGGACACACTCCTAGTACAGGAAGTGCCACTGCAGGTTCCAGCTCCAGCCGTTGCGCCAGTTCTGGTCCAACCGCAACGACTGCACGCTCGAGAACCCGAACTCCCATGCGAAGTTCATCGCCATCCGGTAGACCAGCAG
>DATIXG010000083.1:0-3041 GCA_035518815.1 Gemmatimonadales bacterium
TCTCGCGTGACACTGTGCGCCTCCGTGCCCCAATGATAGTCTCTCCGATCAACCGGGTCCTTTTGTAGGCAGTTTTGCTGCCTTGGGCGGTAACCCGCGTGTTTCGTGGCTTATCCACCGGCGGGCAGCCGTTGGCAATGCCTGCGGGTTCCGGAAACTCTGTCCGGAGTGATTCCGGAAATTCTGTCCGGTCTTCGAAGGGAGGTTCGAAGCGATGGACAGACGATTCCAAGGGTTGATCGATGAAGGGTCGGCCGCGGGCTCATTCGGCCTGAGGGGCGGATTGCGGGGGGCGTACGGGGAAATCGACGCGCCAGGAAGGCGCAGGAGCCACGATCGCCGCGCGGGTGAGGGTATGGATCGTCCGGAATCGGGGCGATCCGCGAGCGGTGCGCGGTTGGAGGGGCGGGGGCGTAGCGGGCCCCCAAGAGAGCCCAGCGGAGCGGCGGGGCGGGGACTCGGTCTCCCGCCGGTGCCGGTGGCCGATGGCGCCCGCGCTGCTTCATCACATCTCCATTCGTGGAGGTGTCGATGTTTCCAGCGCTCAAGCGCCATGCCATCCAGGTCCTCGTGGCGGCCGGCCGCATGCAGCACGTCGAGATTGCACGCTTCGTCGGCGTCGATGAACGGACCGTGCGGCGCGTCGCCAAGGAGGCGCCCGTGACCGAGATCGACTTCGTTTCACCGTCCTCGTCGGGGATCGGCAGGCCGAGCAAGGCCGAGCCCTTCCGCCAGTTCGTCGCCGACGTGGTCGCGGCCGAGCCCGGGCTGCTGTCGGTGGAGATCCTGCGCCGGGCGCGCCTCGAAGGTTACTCCGGCGGCAAGAGCGCACTCTACGAGCTCATCGCGTCGCTGCGGCCGCGCGAAGTGCCGGTCGAGATGCGCTTCGAGGGCCTCCCCGGCGAGTTCTCGTAGCACGACTTCGGCCAGGTGGACGTCGAGTTCGGCGATCGTAGCCAGAAGCGGGTGCACTTCTTCGCTTCCCGGCTGAAGTGGTCCCGATGGGCCGCGGTCACCATCGTTCCCGATGAGACGGCCGAGACTCTGATCCGCACGCTTGCCGATCACTTCGTCGCCATGGGCGGAGTGCCGCTGTGCGCGGTGTTCGACCGCCCGAAGACCGTCGCCCTTCAGTGGAAGAAGAATGGCGAGGTGGTCGAGTGGAATCCCGTCTTCGCCTATGCTGCCCTCGAGATTGGCTTCACCGCCGAGGTCTGCTGGCCCTACCAGCCCAGGCAGAAGGGGGCGGTCGAGTCGCTGGTCGGCTGGGTCAAGGGCTCCTTCTTCAAGCAGCGCCGCTTCCACGACAACGAGGACCTCTCGGTTCAGCTCGCCGATTGGCTCCGCGAGACGAACACCGAGCGCCCGAGTCGGCCGACGGGCGTCAGCCCTGCGGCACGGATCGAGGAGGAGCGCTTCCGCCTGCGTGCGCTCCGCGTCCAGCCCGGCGAGATCGCTCTTCGGATCCCGGTTTCCGTAGGTCCCACGGCCGAGGTGGTGCACGAGGCCCACAGCTACTCGATGCCGCCGGAGGCGGCGGGTCTTCCGGGCACTCTCTACCTCTACCGCGACTCGGTGCGCATCGTCGCCGGACGACACGAGGTCCACCACGAGCGACAGCGGGGGCGAGGCACACCGTCTCGACTGCCGGAGCATCGCGCTGCACATCTCGCCGCCATCTCCGGTGCCCGCGGCAAGCGCTACCTCAAGCGCCAGCACCTCTTCGAGACTGGGGCGGCCGCCGTGCGCTTCCTGACCGAGCTCGTCCATCGCCATCCTCACGGGGCCTGGGCCCGTGAGGTCGAGCAGCTGCACGAGATGCTCCAGCAGGTCGGCCCCGAACCCATGAACCGAGCTTTCCGCGCCGCGCTCGACGTCGGCCGCATCTCCACCGCCTTCGTCGCCGAGTGCCTCGGTCGTCCACAGACCTCGCCCAGCCCCTTCTCTGTGGAGGTGCCCTGATGCCCGGAGATCTCACCTTCGATCCGAGCACCGTCGATCTCGAGGCGCTGCTCAAGCGCCTTCACCTCGCCAATGCCAGGCGCGTCTGGCGCGACCTGTGCGACAGGGCCGAGACCGAGCAGTGGTCCTGCCGCGACTTCCTCGCCGTACTGGTCGCCGAGGAGATCGCTCACCGCCAGCAGACCCGGCTCCGCCGCGCCGTTCACGACGCCCACTTCCCCTTCCTCAAGACCATCGACGACTTCAACTTCTCCCTCCAGTCGACCGTCCGTCTGCAGCTTCTCGGCTCCTACCTCGGTCCCGAGTTCGTCACCGCGGGCCGCAATTTGATCCTCATGGGCAAGACCGGTCGAGGGAAAACGCATCTGGCGATCGCTATCGCCTACCGCGCCATCCAGAACGGAGCCACGGCCCTCTTTACCACCGCCGCCGAGCTCATCGACGATCTCTCCGCCGCCAGCCGCGCCGGCCGCCTGCGCCAGACCCTGGCCAAGTACATCCACCCCCACGTCCTTGTCGTCGACGAAGTGGGCTACCTCACCTATGGTCCCGACGCGGCCAACGTCCTGTTCCACGTCGTCAATGATCGTCACCTGCGGCGACGCTCCATGGTCTTCACTACCAACAAGTCGCCGCTCGCCGCCTGGGGCGGCGTTCTCCACGATCACGACTTGGCCGAGGCTATCGTCGACCGCACCCTCGAGCGCGGCCGACTCCTCGTCCTCGACGGTCCCTCGGTGCGTACCCCGCACCTTGACTCTCAAGCTGATCCGGCTAATTCACGACCGGACAGAATTTCCGGAAAAGACCGGACAAAATTTCCGGAACCCGCAGGCGGGCATCTCTCTATGGAGCGTTAGGTTGGCCGTAACGATGTTGGATTGTGCGGAACAACAGTCCGCTCTAATCGACCGAGCGAAGGCGACGTGGTTCGAGGTCATCTTCATTGTCATCGCGGTTGACATAGGAGCTGGCCAGTTGTTAGCACTTCCGCTGGGGGGGCATTCATGCCTCGTGGCTCGGCGATCGTGTTCAATCCAGAAGTTCGCCTCACAATGCCACGCGACGTGACATTAGCT
>DATIXG010000084.1:0-3499 GCA_035518815.1 Gemmatimonadales bacterium
GCGCTCGAGAGGCACGTCGAGCTCGTCGCCCACCATCTGGCGCATGGCGATGCGCCCCCCCGTGCCGATGTCGACCTTGCCCGTGAAGAGCGTCACGGTGCCGTCGGCGTGGACGGCGAGGTAGGAGTCGACGAGGTCGGGAGCGACCGGCTTGCCGAGGAAACGATCGGCGTCGGGCAGGGTCTGCGCGGACAGCGTCCGCACGCCGTCGAGGCCGAAGCCGATGATGAGGGCGCCGCTGGCGGCGAGGAATTCCCGGCGCGTGATCATCGGCTAGCCTCCCGCCGGCTTCGTGCCCGCAACCTTGAGCACGGCGCGAATCACGCGGGCATGGGAACCGCAGCGGCAGAGGTTGCCCGCGAGCGCCTCCCGCACCTGCCGCTCGCTGGGACGGGGCGTGTTGCTGAGCAGGGCGCGGGCCGCCACCACGAGGCCGGCCGTGCAGTACCCGCACTGCGCCGCCTGCTCCTCGATGAAAGCGGCCTGGAGCGGATCGGGCTGATCGGGCGCGCCGAGTCCCTCGATCGTGATGACGTCGCGGGTGCCCACGCTGCGCGCGGGTGTCACGCACGAGCGAATCGCGCGGCCGCCTACGAGCACGGTGCACGCGCCGCACTGGGCGAGGCCGCAGCCGAAGTGCGTGCCCGTGAGGCCGAGGTCGTTCCTCAACACGTAGAGGAGCGGCACATCCGGGTCGTCGGAATCGACCTCGCGCGGGCGTCCGTTCACCTTGAGCGTGATCTTGGCCATGGCCTATTTCTTCTCGGCGGGGGTGGAGGTGGCGGGTCCCGTACCCCAGACCTGGATGAGTCGCAGGATGCCGCGCATACCGATGCCGTCTCCCACGGAGGGCGAAGGATCAGTTCGGCGTGACCTTCTGCCAGCCCTTGTCCGGGTCGAAGCGCTTCATCTGCTCGGCCAGCTTCGCCGTGTTGGGGCCCAGGTCCTTTTGGTAGACGACGCCGTCGTGGCTCACGATGAACGTCATCACGCCGGAGACGCCGTAGTGCGCGGGGAAGGCGACCATCGCGAATCCGCCGATCATGTGGCCGTTCGCGATGTAGTCGCTGGCCCCGCCGGTGGCCTCCGGACCCTGCGCCGTGAGGATGCGGTAGTAGTAGCCGTGGAACGGCGCCCGCCCATGCGAGACGCCGTACCCTTCCGCGCGGGCCCGGGCGGCCAGAGTCCCGAAGGGGCTCTGCGGCTCACCCGGCTTGCTCTCCCAGTAGAGGCCGTCGCGCTTGCCCGGCGTGCTGGCGAGCCGCTGCGCGTACTCGTGCAGCTCGCCCTGCTTCCGATCCCGGGCGTAGTATTCCCGCTGCGCGTCGACGTAGGCCAGCATCACCTGGATTGCCGCGCGCTCGTTCCGGCCGACGCGCCGATTGAGGATCTCCTCCTTGCCCGCCGGGGTGTCGAAGCGCCACTTGTCGCCGTCGGGCACCACGGGGATGGGAAAGGGAAAGTCGTCGGGACCGACGTAGAGGACGATCTTGCCGCCGCCCGCTGCCAGCCGGTGCGCCTTGTCGTACTCGGCCACGAACTTCCCACGCGCGCGATTGTCTTCCACGGGGTCGCCCGACGAGACGAGCGACTCACTCGAGGGACCCAGGATAGCGGTCAACGCCTTCGAGTCGCCCTTGCGCAAAGACTCCATGAGACCGTCCACCGCGGCCTCTGGTGTATCGAACATCGTCTGCTTCGCGGTCGTTGCCGCAGGCGCCGGTCCCGCCAGCGCGAGGGCGGCCAGGAGCACGATGATCCAGCGTACGTGTACCACCATGCGCACGATGCTCATCGCCGTCCTCCGCCGCGTCCGCCACCGCCACCACCGCCGCCGCCGCCGCCTCCGCCTCCGCCACGCCCGCCGCCACCACCGCCGCCCGCACGCCCGCCACCACCACCGCCGGCTCCCATTCGCTGGCCTCCGCCTCCTCCGCCGGCCTGGAAGCCGCCGCGCCCGCCCTGCGAGGCGCCGAAGCTCTCGCGGCTCGCGCGCCCGCGCTCGCTGTCGAGGGTGGTCGCACGACCCTGCCCGACGCCGTCGAACGCCCCCGGCGCTCTCGCCCCTTGACCCGCACCGCCGCCGAACTGGCCGCCGCCTCCTCCGAGCTGCCCGGCCTGGGGCGCGCGGCCCGCGCCGACCTGACCGCCACCGCCGCCGAGCTGCCCGGCCTGAGGCGCGCGGCCCCGGAAGGCCTCACGCGATTGCACGTTCCCCGCGCCGGCCTTGTTGAAGCGCTGCTGCGTCGAGGCGTCCCGATACTGCGCGCCCTTGCGATGCTCCGGGTTGTGCTGCCACTGGCCCTGGTTCTGGCCGCGCCCGCCCTGGCCCCGGTTGCCCTGATACTGCTCGGCGCGCTTGTTCGCGATGTCTCCGGTGTTCACGTTCTTCGTGTAGTTGTTGTAGTTGTTCACGTTGACGTCGACGTCGCCCCGACCCCAGTTGCAGTTGCCCCAGAGTGCGCCGCCCACGGCCATTCCCACCCCGAACGACAGGAGCGCTGCGCCCGCCACGTATCCCGGCGGGTAGTAGCTATACGGCGGGTAGGCAGGATAGGGCCACGCGCCGTAGACGACCGTAGGGTTATAGGTCGGCACGTAGACGACCTGTGGATTGGTGGGTTGGATCGTGATGATCTGCGGAGGCGCCTGCTGCACGGTCACCTGGGCGGGAGCGGGCTCCACTGTCACCGTCTGCTCCGCCGTGCTCTTGAGGTTTCCCGCAGCGTTGGCCTTGGCGCGCAGCCGCTGAACCGCGGCCATCAGCTCGCTTTGCTGGTCGAGGAAGGCATCCCCCAGGTTCTGCATCCAGTCGAGCTTCTCGTTCATCATGGTCAGCACTTGCGGAAACGCCACGAGGGATTTCACGCTGTCGTCCCAGGTCTGCTTCTTCAGCGCTTCGTCGAGCTGGGCGCCCTTGAGACTCGGGTTGGCCTTGGCGAAGCGCGCCGCCTGCACGACCTCGAGCGGGTAAGTCGAGGCCATGAGGATCTGGGCTACCAGCGGATCGGGATAGAGCGCGATGGGCGCGGCGATCTGCTCGAGCTGCTCGGGGCTGAACGGATTGCTGGCGCCGCCCTGATCCGTCTGCGCGAGAGCCACCCCCGGCGCGGCGAGCAGCGCGACGAGGAGGACGCCGAGCGCCTGCCCGAACCAGCCTTGAGGCAACCGTGACAGCATGTGCGGGATCCTTTCGGCTCTGCGAATAGCCGACGCTGGCGCTCCTGCATCGAATCGAGCGAACGCCGAGATGATGCACCATGAGTCGTCCGAGCGTCAAGGCGGGGGCCCGCAGCGCGTCGTGTCTTGCGGGGCCACGTATACTCCAGGGCCAAGGAGGAACCACCGCCATGGACACCATCAAGCCACTCTTCACGGCAACCGCCACGGTCACAGGCGGACGCAACGGGCATGCGGAGGCGAGCGACGGCTCGGTGAAGGCCGATCTGTCCGTGCCGAAGGAGATGGGCGGCCCGGGCCGGCCCGGCACGACCACGCC